>SFDZ01000010.1 GCA_004557405.1 Bacteroidales bacterium | reverse complement strand
TTATAACAGTTCTTTATACCGCCGTAATTGTTTCCGCACACGCCGCCGACACTACTATTACCGCCGCTTAGCGCACCTATACTATAACAGTTACTTATGGCACCGGAGTTGTTATATCCGCACACACCGCCGACCTTACTATAAGTATCACCGCTTACCGCACCTATACTATAACAGTTACTTATGGCACCGTAGTTTACTCCGCATACGCCGCCGATATAGTTCGTACCGCTTATCGTGCTTACGCTGTAACAGTTTTCTGCTGCACCGTAGTTATATCCGCATACGCCGCCGATATAATGATTACCATTGAAATAAGAATCAACAACTCCCACATTGGAAACTTTGCCGTTTTCACCTACATATCCGAAGAGACCGATATATTTTGTTCGTGAATCATTGAAATACAAGCCGCTGACCGTATGGTGTTGCCCGTCAAATTTTCCTATATACTTATTATAATAATTTCCGATAGGTGTCCAAACTTTGAAACCGCTTACATCGCTTGCAAGGGTGCCATCTGCATTCAAAACGCCGGTGTTTACGGTGATATTGGCAGTAAGCACTGCGTTTGCTGAAAGATTTTGCGCCGTGCCGTCGGTCAGTGTGCCGTTTACAAGGGCGGCAAACCAGTATAACTGTCCGACGTTGCCGATTTCGTAAACACCGTCACTATCACTATCTGTTGCAGGCTGATAAGCGCCGCACACCGTGCAGAATCCGTGCTCGTCGAAGTTGTGCTCAATAGGTTCTAACTCTGTGTTGGAGAATTTGATATTACAAGGTTGGCTGGCATACACCGTGTCGTTGCCATTTGATTTCAAGACAGGATGTTTGTCCCCGGTTTCCGGCGTAAGGTCCTGATACCAAGCCTGTGTGCCGTCGGTCATGCCTTTGTTCAGCAGATAGCATACCTTGCCGCTTGCAAAGTCCTCTGAAGATTTGCCCTCGATTTTTAAGAGTACGCCATCATTTATTCCCACAGCGTTTTTATCGCATTTAGTGCTATCTAAGTAGCAATGCGAGATGTTGCCGCCGGAGCAGTTACCGCACACGCCGCCGACACTATTACTACTACTACCGCCACTTACCACACCTATGTTATAACAGTTACTTATGGCACCGGAGCTGTTATGTCCGCACACACCGCCGACACTAGATTCTGTACCGCTTACTGCACCCGTATTATAACAGTTGCTTATGGTGCCGAAGAAGATAGATCCGCACACGCCGCCGACACTTTTACTACCGCCGCTTACCGCACCTGTATTGTAACTGTTACTTATGGTAGCGTAGTAGTTATATCCGCACACACCGCCGATATAATTATTACCATTGAAATAAGAATCAACAACGCCCACATTGGAAACTTTGCCGTTTTGACCTACTTCTCCGAAGAGACCGACATATTTTGTTTCTGAATCATTGAAATACAAACCGCTGACCGTATGGTGTTGCCCGTCAAATATTCCTATATACTTATTATAATCATTTCCGATAGGTGTCCAAACTTTGAAACCGCTTACATCGCTTGCAAGCGTGCCATCCGCATTCAGAACGCCGGTGTTTACGGTAATATCGTTCACAAGAATTGCCTTTGCAGAACCCTTTTGCGCCGTGCCGTCGGTCAGTGTGCCGTTTACAAGGGCGGCAAACCAGTATAGCTGTCCGGCATTGGAGATTTCGTACACACCGTCACTATTTTTATCTGCCGGCTTATAACCACCGCACTTTGTGCAGAAGCCGTGCTCGTCGAAGGTGTGATCAACACTTGCTAACTCTGTGTTGGAGAATTGGCTCATACAAGGTTTGCCGGCATACACCGTGTTGTTGCCATTTGATTTCAAGACAGGATGTTTGTCTCCGGTTTCCGGCGTAAGGTCCTGATACCAAGCCTGTGTGCCGTCGGTCTTGCAATTGTTCAGCAGATAGCACACCTCGCCGCTTGCAAACTGTTCTGCGGTTTTACCCTCGGTATTGGTGGCAGTGCCATCATTCTTTCCCACAGCGTTTTTATTGCATTTACTGCTGTCGAAGTAGCAGTTTGAGATTGTCCGGTGGTCGTTATACCCGCACAAAGCGCCGACAGACTCATCGGAAGAACCGCCGACTGTACCGATACTGTAACAATTCTCTATGTTGCCGTACAGACGTCCGCACACGCCGCCGATATAATATCTCGCACCGATGACTGCGCCCGTATTATAACAGTTCTTTATACCGCCGTAATTGTTTCCGCACACGCCGCCGACACTACTATTACTGCCGCTTACCGCACCTGTATTGTAACAGTTTGCTACTGTCCCGTTATTATATCCGCACACGCCGCCGATATTATTAAAACTACCACTTACCGCACCTGTATTGTAACAGTTACTTATGGTACCGTATTCTTTATATCCGCATACGCCGCCGACATAATTTTTACCATTGAAATAAGAATCAGCAACGCCCACATTTTTTATTGTGCTTTTGTTATTACCGAACAAGCCAACATAATCTGTTTGTGAATCATTGAAATACAAACCGCTGACCGTATGGTTTTGCCCATCAAATTTTCCTGTATACTTATTATAATAATCTCCGATAGGCGTCCAAACTTTGAAACCGCTTACATCGCTTGCAAGGGTGCCATTCGCATCTAAAACGCCGGTGTTTACGGTGATATTGGCAGTAAGCACTGCGTTTGCGGAAAGGTTTTGTGCTGTGCCGTCGAGCAGCGTACCGTTTACAAGGGCGGCAAACCAATATAACTGTCCGGCATTGGAGATTTCGTACACACCGTCACTATTACTATCTGTTGCGGGCTGATAACCACCGCACACCGTGCAGAAGCCGTGCTCGTCGAGGCTGTGATTAATACTTGCTAACTCTGTGTTGGAGAATTGGCTCATACAAGGTTTGCCGGCATACACCGTGTTGTTGCCATTTGACTTCAAGACAGGAGATTTGTCGCCTGTCTCCGGCGTAAGGTCCTGATACCAAGCCTGTGTGCCGTCGGTCTTGCAATTGTTCAGCAGATAGCATACCTCGCCGCTCTTGAACTGTTCGGAAGTTTTGCCGGGGACATTTGAAGAAACAGTGCCTGTATTAGTGCCAACAGCATTCCCGCCATAAACTGTACTGTCAAAATAGCAGTTTGTGATTGTACCAGAGTTGCTATATCCGCACACACCGCCGACACTAGATTCCGTACCGCTTACTGCACCCGTATTATAACAGTTGCTTATGGTACCGTAGTATTTATATCCACACACGCCGCCGACAGAACTATTACCGCTTACCGCACCTGTATTGTAACAATTACTTATGGTATTGTGGTTGCCAAATCCGCACACACCGCCGACATCTTCTTTACCATTGAAATAAGAATCAGCAACGCCCACATTGGAAATTTTGCTGTTTGAACCTACAACATATCCGAAGAAACCGACATAGTATTGTGAATTATTATTAAAATATAAGCCGCTGACCGTATGGTTTTGTCCGTCAAAGGTGCCGCTGTATGCGTAGGTCGAGCTTTTGCCGATAGGCGTCCAGGCTTTGAAACCGCTTACATCGCTTGCAAGCGTACCATCCGCATTCAAAACGCCGGTGTTTACGGTGATATCCGCTGTGAGAACTGCGTTTGCACCCTTGTTCTGTGTTAAACCGTCAGTACCGTTTACAAGAGCCGCAAACCAGTAAAGCTGACCTGCATTCTCGATTTCGTAAACTTCGTCTTTTGTTCCGTCGCCATTGATGTCATACTTGTCGGTTGTCAGTGTTGCGGGCTGATAGGAGCCGTCGCTGCCGAAACCGTTAGTGTAAGTTACCTCTTGCGCCCACGCTGTAGAGGGCATAACCATTGCCGCCACGAGCAGAAGCATCGTAGCGAGCCATCTGAATTGTGTAGTTTTCATTGTTAAATGTATTTTATGATTATTTATTTCACGCTGCAAAGATAATATAAAAAGTGCAAAGTGCAAAGTGAAAAAGTGCAAAAGTTTAAGGCGTAGGGGGTAAAATCTCGGTTCTTAAATCTATTTTTTCGTTATTGCTTTCGCCGTGTCGGCAAAGGTGCCGAGTTGATTCAGGTGCGTTTCGAGGTGGTTGCCAACCACTACCATGTCGGCGCCGGCGGCGTAAGCATCGCGCAGCATTTGCGGTGTGGTGATGCCGCCGCCCACTACAAGTGGCACGGTCAGCACCTCTTTGGCGGCTCGTATGGCGCTTGTCGGCACGGGGCGTGTGGCGCCGCTACCGGCTTCGAGGTAGATGAGTTGTTTGCCGCTCTGTTCGCCGGCAAGGGCTGTGGCAGCGATTAGTTCGAGGTCGTCGGCTGCAATGGGCAGTGTGCCGCTGATGCGTTGTACGGCTGTTTGTGTGCCGCCATCGACGAGTATGTAGCCCGTGGGCAGCACTTCGATGTGCGATGCGCGTATTGCTTGTGCCGCTTGCACCTGTTGCCCGATAAGCCACTCGGCGTTGCGTCCCGAAATGAGCGACAGCAGCAGCAGCGCGTCGGCATTGGGCGCAAGTTGTTGCACGTTGCCGGGAAACAGCACGATGGGCAGGTCGCAGTGTTGGCGCAGGCGGTCGATGGCGTCGGCGGTCGATTGTCGCAGTTGGCTGCCACCTACCAAAATGAGGTCGGGAGCGGCGTGTGCAGCACTTTCGGCCACCTGTTGCAGACGATGGGCGTCGCATTTTTCGGGGTCGATGAGCAAAGCAAACAATTTGCGCTGCTGTGCTACGGCTTGCGTTATCAACCGGTGTATGCCTGCCATGTGTCCGGTTATTTCACGGTCCACACCAATACAAATTCGGGATAGACGCGATAGGACATGTCGAATTGCTCGGCTGCGGGCGTTTTGGTCTCTTGGGCGTGCATGGTGCCTTCCAAATAGGGTTTGAATGGGGCAATGTGGAAGTCGGTGGTGAAGTCTATTTCGACTTGTTGCACGATTTTGTAGAGCGCTTCTTTGGCGCTCCACATCAGTGCCAACTGTGTTTTGGCGGCGGCTTGATTGACGTAAGCCAACTCGTCGCCCGACAGAAATTTGCTTTGTACGCGCATCACACGTTCGGCTATGCGTTCGATGTCGATGCCCAGTCGGCGCGTGGGGTGCAGAATGATGGCAGCGTAACGACCTGTGTGTGTGATACTTATCTCGTACGAGCGGTCGGTGATGTAGGGCTTGCCTGTCGGTTCGTAGGCTATGGCCTTTTTCTCGCCGAGCACTTGGTTGAGCATGACGCGCACGGCCAGATATTCCAAACGGCGTTTCTCGGCGGTGAATTGCGCCGTTTCGGCTATGACGAACGGATCCAAATCCAGCAGGTCGAATAGTTCATCGACAGTTTCGGTTATCTCCCAAATGGCCAAAATGGCATCGTGTTCAACAATTTCTTTTTTCAGTAACATGGTGTTTTTTCTTATTTTGTTTGTGTGTGTCTATTTCCATTCCAGAGTCTCCATCAGGTGGCGTATGTCGTTGATGATGAATGCGTTGACAGGTGCCACAGAGTCGGCGTTCGGCACATTGTTGAAGTAGAGCGATCCGCGTACAAAGTGCCGCACGCTGTCGGTTACAAAAAATTGTGCGGCCGAGGCGGCGTTGCCTTCTATGGCGTACAGCACGCCGTAGGTGTGGCTGTCGGGGTTTTCGTAGTACTCTTCGGCGATGGCGTCGGCGCGTATCGTATGCTTGTAAACGAGCGTGCGCGTGTCTTCTATCAATTTGCTCAACTTGTTGTCTTTCAGCGGTTTGTAACTGCAATGTATGGTAGCGTTCCACGTCGGGTATTCGATGTTCATCCAATACGGGTCGTCGGGTTGCGGCACTACTTGGGCATAATCCGACAGTTGGAACGTGTAGGGCAGTGTGTTGTCGTGTGTGTGATAGGCCGGTGCCGGCAGGTCGATGCGGTAGTAGCCGTAGTCGAGTGCGTGCGGCTGTCGGCCGCAGGCGGCGCACACCGTTACCACTATGACGATAGATGCAAGGTGGTGTTTCATGCTTCGGACAAGGTGGGTGGAGTTATGTGCAGTTTCACTTTTTGGATGCGGCGTTTGTCGAGTGCTGTTACTTCGAATGTGTAGCGGTCGAAGGTTATTTTTTCGCCTTTTTTCGGGAAATCGCCTTTCAGTTCCAGCAGTAATCCGGCCAAAGTGTCGGCTTCTTCGGCGTAGTGGCCGAAGGTGTCGTCGTCGATGTCGGTGGCTTTGAAAAAATCGTTCAGCGGTATTTTGGCTTCGAACGAATAGGTGTTGTCGTCGATTTGGGTGTAGAGTTTCTCTTCCTCGTCGTATTCGTCGCTGATGTCGCCCACCACTTCTTCCAAAATGTCCTCCATGGTTACCATGCCGAGTGTGCCGCCAAATTCATCGACCACGATGGCGACGTGAATTTTGTTTTTCTGAAATTCGCGCAACAGGTCGTCGATTTTCTTGGTTTCGGGCACGAAATAGGCCGGCCGTATCAGCGTTTGCCATTTGAACATGTCGTTTTTGGTCAGGTGTGGCAGCAGGTCTTTGATGTAGAGTATGCCGCGTATGTTGTCCGGCGAATCCTGCACTACGGGAATGCGCGAGTAGCCGTATTTTTCTACTATTTTCAACACTTGTGTGAACGGCGTGTCGCTGTCGATGGTTACCATGTCGAGGCGCATGGTCATCACGGCATCGACGCTGGTGCTGCCAAAGTTGACAATGCCTTTCAGAATCTCTTTCTCGTCGTCGAGTTCTTCGCTGGCCGTCAGGTCGATGGCTTCGTTCAGTTCGTCTATCGACAGGTTGTCGTGGCGTTGGCGCGTCAGGTGGTTCAGCGATTTTGTGGGTTTGACCAGCAACATGGCAAACGGCCGACAGATTTTGGTCAGCACCACAAATGTCCCCGAGGCGCGGCGCGCGGCCTTCACGGGGTTTTGTTGGGCGTACACTTTGGGCATTATTTCGCCAAACAACAACAGCAAAAAGGTGATGATGACCGTCTGCACCAAAAATTCGAGCCACGGGACAAACACAAACGTGCTGTCTATCAGGTAGGCGGTCAGCACTACGATGGCTACATTCACGAAGTTGTTGGTTATCAGTATGGTAGCAAGCAGATAGTCCGATTGCTGCTGCAATGCAAACACACGTTGGTCGGCTTCGGTGTTGGCTGTCTCCATCTCGCTTTGGTGTTGCGGCGTCAGCGAGAAGAATGCCACTTCGCTGCTCGATACAAACGCCGAAATGCCGAGCAGCACCATGATGATAATGAGTGTGATGAGGCTGTAAACCGAGAATGGTTCTACGCTAATGATGTCGAGCAATAAGAGGGGAATATCCATGTTTTTTTAGTTTCGGTAAAAGCAAGCGAAGACGAAGCCCGCGTGTGGAGTTCGTCTTCGCAAAATTACTGCTTTTTGCTGAATCGACCAAAAATCAGGCGTTTTTTTAGAACGGCAGGTCGTCGGCCGATTCGGCAGCATTGCCAACAAACGGGTCGGCTTCTACTGCGGGTTGTTGTGCAGCCGCGGCCGATTGCTCGCCTTGCGGCCGGTTTTCGCCGTTGCCGTCGGGACGGCGACCGAGCAGTTGCAGCGTGTCGGCATAAATTTCGGTGATGTAGCGTTTGTTGCCCGATTTGTCGTCGTACGAACGCGTCTTCAATTTACCTTCGATGAAGAGTTGGCTGCCTTTTTTGACATATTTTTCGCAAAATTCGGCCAAACCGCGCCACACTACAATGTTATGCCATTCGGTGCGGTCGGGGACTTCGGTGCCGTTGCTCATTTTGTAACCTTTTTCGGTTGTGGCGAGCGGAAAGTTGGCTACTGCCACATTTTTTTCCAAATAACGAACATCAGGGTCTTTACCCACATTTCCAACGAGAATTACTTTGTTAACTGACATAATAAAAATAAAGTTTAAAGTGTAATAAATGATGCGCCAAAATTAGTGGTTATTTTTTTTACTGCCAAATTTTTAATCAAAAAAGTGCATTTTTTTTTGTAATAGTCCGCTTTTATGTGGGTGTTTTGCCCGAAATGATGGCGTTTTCGGGGCGCTGCAAGCACTATGGCGCGATAGGCTGCCGGCGCCGAAGCCTTGCTGAAACTGACAAAACGAGGTCGTTATGTCTCTGTTTTATGCAACTTTTTTGCAAAAAATACGAGTTTTTATGTATTGTTTTTACAAAAAAATATCCTTACCTTTGCGGCGATTACTTGTGGAACATAGAACCGAGAATATAGATTTTTAGACTGTAGAACCCTACCCGGCTGCGCCGTACTCCCCTTAAAAAGGGGAGACCACGCGCTAAAACAACATTTGTGCGAAGATAAAAAGATGTCCCATTTTCAAGGGGACGAGGAGCGAAGCGACGGGCGGGGTTCTAAAAATGGGACGAGAAAAAACGAAGTTTTTTCGGGCGGGGTTCAAACAATTAGAAGTGAGAAATGAGTAGTGAGAAATAAAAAATCGAGTTGAGCGGGAGCAAAATTGGTTTGTTTCATAAGCAATGAAACAATTCAAAAAACAGAAAAATGGTAAAAAAATAGGTTTATTGTACATATAATTCAAAAATTATACTTACCTTTGCACTTGAAACAGACAACGCAATTACCCTCCTCCGAACAGTTTCGGGGGGGGGTAATTAGTTGATTATCTGATGATTATAAATACACGCTGAGAACAAACTACGCAAACAACATTTTTATAAACTTTAAACATTAAAAAAACAATGAGGTACAAAATTTTACTTTTGCTGTGGCTGCCGGCGCTTTTCGGCCTGCGTGCAGCCACTGTGCCGGCCGTCATTGCGGTGTCGGCCGATGGCGCGGAAACGCGCTACGAACTTGCCTCGGTGCAACGCATCGTGTTCGATGCCGGCGGCATGACCCTGAAAACCGAAGCCGGCGACGTGAACGGCGTGCGTTGTGTGCTTTTCGGAACGATGGATCAGACCGCTCTTGCCGAAACCCGCGAAGCCGCACTCTACGTTTATCCGAACCCCGTGCAGCACTATCTGTGCGTCGAAGGTGCTGCAGCCGGTGCCATTTGCACCGTTTACGACCTGCAAGGCCGCGCCCTGCTGCACAGTGCGGCACAAAAAATCGATGTAACCGCTTTGCAACAAGGCAGTTACTTATTGAAAATCAACAACCAAATCATCAAATTTATTAAAAAATAACCAACTATGAAAAAATTGACCCTTTTTGCATGCGCTCTGTGCATGAGCGTATGCGCCATGGCACAAACTGCCTTTTATGTGTACAAAACCGACGGCAGCCGCGTGGAATACGCCATTGCCGACGTTGACAGCATCTCGTTCACCGCGCCGGCTGTCAGCATCGAAAACGGCCACGAATACGTTGATCTCGGCTTACCCAGCGGTACCAAATGGGCTACTTGCAACGTAGGTGCCACCTCCCCCGAGGAGTACGGTGACTACTACGCTTGGGGCGAAACCGAACCGAAGACGACTTACTCTTGGAGGACTTATAAATATGGTCCTTATTATGGTGAACTGACCAAGTACCCGACGATGCTGCCCGTGTCAATTGGGGCGGACAATGGCGTATGCCTACCGACGACGAATGGACGGAACTGCGCGAAAACTGCACATGGACATGGACAACTCTGAACGGCGTGAACGGTTACGAAGTGAAAGGTGCTAACGGCAAC
Organism: Bacteroidales bacterium; assembly: GCA_004557405.1. Classification (GTDB taxonomy): domain Bacteria; phylum Bacteroidota; class Bacteroidia; order Bacteroidales; family Paludibacteraceae; genus W0P28-013. Next base: position 51,249 of record SFDZ01000010.1, on the reverse strand, counting down.
TCCATTTTTCTCCCTGCGGCGGGCGGTCGCGAACTCGTTGACTTGAACGGTGTGGGCGGCGACGGCAGCTATTGGTCGAGTTCGCTCGACGCGGACTACCCGAGCGACGCGTGGTACGTGTACTTCCTCTCGGGCAACGTGGGCAGGAACGGCCTCTACCGCTACTACGGTTTTTCCGTCCGCGCGGTATGCGAATAGAGCCAAGAGTATAGATTTTAGAACATAGACCGTAGGGACGCATCGAATGCGTCCGAAACATAGAATACAGATTTTAGGAATGCGGAGTGAGGAATGTTCCTTGCTCCGCGTTTGTTTTTCTACCCTCTCCGGCTCCCCCTAAAGGGGGAGAGGAATAGCATGAAACACAAAAAAAACCTCCTTTAGCCTGCCTGCGGTAGGCAGGGAGAGTTTGGGCGGTAGAAACAAACGCAAGAAAACAACTTTGAAACTATTTTGCACTTTTCCATTTTCCACTTTGCACTATTTTTTAACCCTACCCGGCTGCGCCGTACTCCCCTTAAAAAGGGGAGACTACGCACTAAAACAACATTCGCGCAGAGATAAAAAAATGTCCCATTTTCAAGCCTGCCTGCCGGTAGGCAGGGGGACGAGAAAAACGAAGTTTTTTCGGGCGGGGTTCAAACAATTAGAAGTGAGAAATGAGTAGTGAGCAATAAAAAATGACCTTGGCGGGTGTGTCCAAATAATGAGTAATTAGTAGTGAGCAGTGAGAAATGTAGGGACGCATCGCATGCGTCCGTATAGAATATAGAAAACCAAGAACATAGATGCTTGAAACCACGCAACGCAAACTACGCAAAATACGAAATTTACGCAAACAACCTTAAACCCTTAAACTTTGAAACTCTTAAATATTAAACCCTGAAACTTTTGAAATATTAAACAAAAAAGAGCAGTCGCCACAGCGGGAACTGCTCTTTTTGCGTTGTGCGTCAGACTGTTGCGTTACAGTTTTGCGTTGTGCATGTCGCCCGTTTCGGCAAAGGCTTTGTGCATCTCGAAACAGGTGTAGATATTCATCGGCGTGTGCGCTTTTGGTGCCGACTCGATGTAGCGACGCAACATGTCGCGGTAGTCGGGATGCACGCAGTTGTCGATGATGCAGTGCGCACGCTGTATCGGCGATTTGCCGCGCAGGTCGGCCACGCCATATTCCGTAATCAGCACTTTCACCGAGTGTTCGCTCTGGTCGAGGTGCGACACCATCGGCACAATGGCCGAAATTTTGCCGTCCTTGGCGGTCGATGGCGTGGTGAAAATGGAGATGTAGGCGTTGCGGGTGAAGTCGCACGAGCCGCCAATGCCGTTCATCATCTTGGTGCCCAGCACGTGTGTCGAGTTGATGTTGCCAAAAATGTCGGCTTCGAGCGCCGTATTGATGGTTATCAGTCCCAAACGGCGCGCCACTTCGGGGTTGTTCGAAATCTCCTGCGGACGCAGCACAATGCGCTGTTTGAAAAAGTCGAGATTTTGATACACGTCCTCCAGCACCGGTTGCGACACGGTGAGCGAGCAGCCGCTGGCAAATTTCACATGGCCTTCTTTCATCAGCCCGATGACAGCGTCTTGAATCACTTCGGTGTACATCTCGAATGGCGGGATGTCGGGATTTTCGCCCAACGAGGCCAGCACGGCATTGGCTATGTTGCCCACGCCCGACTGAATGGGCAGGAACGATGCGGGAATGCGGCCGGCTTTGATTTCGGCAGCGAGAAAATGTGCTACGTTTTCGCCGATTTTGGTCGTTACGTCGTCAATCGGGGCAAATTTGCCGCCGCCGTTGGGTACGTTCGATTCGACAACGGCTACGATTTTTCGCGGATCGACTTTGACGCACGGTTCGCCGCAGCGGTCGCTGACGCGGTACACCGGAATGGCTTGGCGCATCGGCGGGTCTTGCGGTTCGTAGATGTCGTGTATGCCGCGCAACGCTTTGGGTGTCGTGGTGTTCAACTCTACAATGATGTGGTCGGCCAAGCGGCAGATGGTGGGCAGAATGCCTACGCCCGAGGTGGGCACAATTTCGCCGTCGTCGGTCAGGTCGCACGCCTCGACAATGGCAAATTTCGGTCGGGGCAGAAATCCGTAGCGCAATTCTTGCGCTTCGTGCGACAGGTGCATGTCGAAGTAGTGTGCCTCTTGTGCGTTGATGCGTGTGCGCAGGTCTTTGTTCGATTGGTACGGTGTGCGGAACAGCACGGCGTTGGCGCGTGCCAGGGCTCCGTCGAGCATATCGCCGGTGGAGGCGCCGGTGTACATACCAATTTTGAACGGGCGCCCGGCTGCATGTTCGGCTTCGGCGCGTTCGGCTATGGCGTTCGGCACTACTTTCGGGGCACCGGCCGGCGTGAATCCGCTGAATCCTACGACATCGCCGTCGTTGATTAGGGCGGCGGCCTCTGCGGCCGTCATGTTTTTGTAACTCATATTCAGATTGTTTTGTGTGTTAAAAAGGTTTCGGTTATTGTTTTATCAGTGCGGCGGTGTCGTTGGCTATCATCAACTCTTCGTCGGTGGGAATGACTACAACGCGCACTTTCGATGTCTTGGTCGATAGTTCTATCTCTTCGCCGCGCGATGAGGCGTTCAGCAGCGTGTCGATGTCAACACCGAGGTAGCGCAACCCTTCGCAGACATAACGGCGTGTGCCGGCCTGATTTTCGCCGACGCCGCCGGTGAACACCAGCACATCGAAACCGTTGAGCGCAGCCGCGTAGGCGCCGATGTATTTCAGTATGCGGTAGTTGAACATGGCCATGGCAAGTTTGGCGCGCGGGTTGCCTTCGCCGATGGCTTTTTCGATGTCGCGCATGTCGCTCGAGATGCCCGAAATGCCCATCACACCCGATTTTTTGTTCACCATGTTCGACAGTTGGGCTGCGTCGAGTTGCTCTTTCTCCAACAAGTAGGCGATGGCGCCGAGGTCAACGTCGCCCGAACGCGTGCCCATCATCAGTCCTTCGACGGGTGTCATGCCCATCGAGGTGTCGATGGAATGTCCATTTCGGATGGCCGTGATGGAACCGCCGCCGCCAATGTGTGCCGTGATGATTTTGGTGGCACTGTAGTCCAAACCGAGGAACTCGCACGCGCGTTTCGACACGTAGCGATGGCTTGTGCCGTGAAATCCGTAACGACGCACACCATATTTTTCGTAGTATTCGTAGGGCAACGCATACATGTAGGCGTAGTCGGGCATGGTTTGATGGAACGAGGTATCGAACACCGCTACTTGCGGTGCATTAGGCAGTATTTTGCCGATGGCGTCGATGCCTTTGATGTTGGCCGGATTGTGCAACGGCGCAAGTTCGGCGCAGGCTTGTATGCCTTGGAGCACTTCGGGCGTTATCACAGCCGAAGTGCTGAAACGCTCGCCGCCGTGTACCACGCGGTGGCCTACGGCGTCAATCTCCTGCAACGATTGGATGCAGCCGTATTTTTCGCCGACAAGTTGCTCAAATATAAATTCGATGCCGACGGTGTGCTCGGGAATCGCTTTTTCCAAAATGACTTTCTCGCCGTTCGGCAAGGTGATTTTCAGAAATGAGTCGGGCAAACCGATTTTCTCGATGCCGCCTTGTGCCAACACGGCACTTTTGTCCATGTCGAACAATTTGTATTTGATGGACGAACTGCCACAGTTCAAAACTAAAATTTTCATGCGTGCTAACTGTTTTAGACCTTCAACTTTTCGACTTATTTTATCGCTTGGTTGGCTGTGATGATGACCATTTTCACAATGTCATCGACTTTGCAGCCGCGGCTCAGGTCGTTCACCGGTGCGGCGATGCCTTGCAAAATAGGGCCGATGGCTTGTGCACCCGAGAAACGTTCCACCAGTTTGTAGCCGATGTTGCCGGCTTGCAGGTCGGGAAAAACAAGTACGTTGGCTTTGCCGGCTACCGTGCTGCCCGGGGCTTTGTGTGCGCCTACTTCGGGCACGAGTGCGGCATCGGCTTGCAGTTCGCCGTCGATTTGCAGTGCCGGCGCTTTCTCTTTAATCAAACGTGTGGCTTCGGTTACCTTGTCGATGAGTTCGTGCTTGGCGCTGCCTTTGGTTGAAAAACTCAACATGGCCACACGCGGTTCGTAGCCGCCGAGTACACGTGCCGTTTCGGCCGTCGATATGGCTATTTGTGCCAATTCGGGTGCGGTGGGGCAGGGGTTGACGGCGCAGTCGGCAAATACCAGCAACCCGTTTTCGCCGAGTTGTGTGGCGGGTGTAATCATCAGAAAAGCGCCGGACACGACACTGACGCCCGGTTGTGTTTTGATGATTTGGAATGCCGGACGAATGGTGTCGGCCGTGGTGCCGCGCGCGCCGGCTACTTCGCCGTCGGCGTCGCCGTTTTTTATCATCAGACAGCCCAGATAGAGCGGGTCTTTGGCTTTTTGTTCGGCTTCTTCGTGGGTCATGCCTTTGTTTTTGCGCAATTCGTACAGCAAATCGGCGTAAACAGGCATTTTCGGGTCAGTTTCGGGATTGACGATGGTGGCTTCGCCAATGTGTTTCAATCCTTTGTCGGCAGCCATGGCGTGAATTTTGTCGGCATCGCCAATGAGGATGAGTTTGGCCGATTGGTCGGCCAGCAGGCGGTCGGCCGCTTCGAGGGTACGCGGTTCGTCGCCTTCGGGCAAAACGATGCGGCGCAGGTTGTTGTGCGCGCGTTGTTTCAGTTGTTCTAAAAGTTCCATATTGTGTCTATTTGATTGTTTTGTGTTCAACGAAACTGCCCCGCTTTATGTGCGAGGCAGTTGTTTTAAGTGTGGCGGCTGCCAAACTACATTTGCAATTTGAATACCACCGGAACCGTAAATTTACAGTGTACGGCTTTGCCGCGTTGTTGGCCGGGAGTCCATTTCGGCATCGATTTGATAAGGCGGATGGCCTCTTTGTCCAAACTTGGGTCGGCCGAGCGCACTACTTGTACATCGTCGATGCTGCCGTCTTTGCGCACGGTAAATTGTACGATGACACGTCCCTGTATGCCGTTTTCTTGCGCGATAATCGGGTATTTGATGTTTTCGCTGAAATATTTCATCAACTCTTTCTGACCGCCGGGGAATTCGGGCATTTTTTCTACCACTACGAATACCACGTTCTCTTCGGGGTCTTCTTCGATGACGGCCACAGGTGCTTGTATCACTTCTTGCACTTGGTTTTGGTCGTCTTCGGTGTTGATCTGAATATCTTCGGTTTCTACATCGTCATCTACAATCTGAATCTCTTCGATGATGTCGGGTGCCGGTGGTGGTGGCGGTGGCGCAGTTTGCTCTTCTTGAACGGTCTGTTCAATCATTTCTTCTTCGAAAAATACTTCTTCGTCGGTGGCTTGCTCGTAAACGGTTATCTCTTTGTCCGTCCATTCAAACGCCACATAAAATACACCCAACGACAGCACCAATCCCATTAAAATATAGGTGAAGCGCTTGTCTTCAAGGTTGGCTTTCGGAGTCTTTTTTACGTCTATCATAGTATTCTAAAATCGGTTTTTGAAGGTTATGCAATTAACACGGCAAATTTACGACCTTTTTTTTGAAAAAACAAGCAAGTAACGTTTTTTTTGAAAAAAAGGCGATTTTTTTGCTATTTTCACCTTGAGGGAACGACGATGGAGATGCCGCTGAAGTGGCTGACGGAGCGCAGATAGTCGGCCAAGGGCTCGGCACTGATGCAGACGCAGCGGCGGCTACTTGAGGCGTGCAGCAGGTGTGTGCGCCCGTCGATGCGGATGGCAAAACCGATGTGTGCGTAGTCCAATCCGTCGATGGTGGTGGCTATGGCGATGATGGCGCCTTCGGGAATTGTGGTGTCGATGGCTGCCACAGCCTGTTTCGGGACGATGGCTACGGGATTTTGCGCTGCGGCTGTTTCGTAGTGGCGCAGTGTGTCGGTCAGGGCAGGGTTGTTGCGCAGTTGGCGGTAGCGGTCGCTGTGTGTGGTCATAAAGTCGATTGGCTTGGCGACGATTTGTCCGCCGAGCGAGTCGGTGATGTCGCGCACGATGCCGCGTTGCTCGTTGTGGCGAATCCATTCGGTGAGGTAGTGCAGCCGCGAGGCGTATCCGTCGATGCGGCCGTTGCGGTAGCGTATGTTGCGCAGTTCGTTGGCAAGGGTGTCGCCGGCGGCGCAGTCGGTGCGCCAAAGCGCCAGCACAGTTTCGACAAAGGTCTGGCAGTCGAAGCGTGTGAGGTCGATGACGAGCGTTTCGTGGTCGTCGTGGTCGAGTGTGTGCGCTGCGTAGGGTGTGCCGACGAAAGTTTTTGCGATGTCGGTAATGGCGGGTTGGCTATCGGCAAATGTGTGTTGCAGACGTTCGACGATGGCAGTGTCGGTGGCGGTTTGCGCAACAATCAGCAGCGGTACAAATAATAGTGTGTATGTCAGTGTGTGGCGCATGTGGGTCAAAGTTCTTTGCGTAGTCGTGCAACTTGTATGCCGAGTTGTTCGCGGTATTTGGCCACGGTGCGTCGTGCGATGATGTAGCCCGATTTTTGCAGATATTCGGTCAGTTGGTCGTCGTTGATGGGGTTGCGCGGGTCTTCGCCGGCCACGAGGTTGGCAATGATGGTTTTGATGGCGCGGTTCGATGTTTCGCTGCCATCGCTGGTCTGCATGGTTTCGACGAAGAAGTGTTTCAGCGGGAAAATGCCGAAATTGGTTTGTACATATTTGCTGTTGCTCACGCGCGATATGGTCGAGATGTCGTAGCCTACTTGTTCGGCTATGTCTTTCAGTTTCATGGGGCGCAGTTTTGTTTCGTCGCCGTCGATAAAGTATTCGCGTTGGTGTTCGACGATGGCGTTCATCGTTTTGAGCAGTGTAACGTTGCGTTGTTGCAGTGCGTCGATGAACCAGCGTGCGGCGTCGATTTTTTGTTTGGCAAAGGTGATGGCGTCGTGCATTTGTCGGGTTTGGTTGGCTTTGTTGCCGACGTATTCGTTCACCATGTCGGTGTACTCTTTGCTGACACGCAGGTCGGGTACATTGACGTTGTTGAGCGACACGAGTAGTCGTCCGTTGTCGTTTTCGACAATGAAGTCGGGCGTAATTTGCGCCTGCATCAGTTCGGAGGCTGTGGCGTAGGCGTTGCCGGGTTTTGGGTTGAGGCGGCGTATTTCGGCCACGACGTTTTTCATTTCGTCGTCGGAGATGTTCAGCCGTTTGGCCAATGTTTCGTATTGTTTTTTCGAGAATTGTTCGAAATATTTTTCGACGATGGTGATGGCGCGTGTGGTGTCGATGGTTTGCGGACGGCGTTTCAGTTGCAGCAGTAGGCATTCTTGCAGGTTGCGTGCGGCGATGCCGGCGGGGTCGAGGTTTTGCACGGCTTCGAGTGCGGTGTGCATGTCGTTGTCGGAGGCGTTGACGCCGAATTGAAAGGCGAGGTCGTCGGCCATCGATTCCAAGTCGCGGCGCAGGTAGCCGTCGTCGTCGAGGTTGCCCACAATGTAGGTGGCGAGTCCGAGTATGCGTCGGTCGAGGCGCATCAGGCCGAGTTGGTCGGTCAGGTGTTCGTGAAACGATTGTTGTGCCGAGAGCGGCATGGCGGTTTCTTTGTCATCGGCCGAGTGGTTGTGGGTTTGCAGTTTGTAGTCGGGTATGTCGTCGTCGGCGGCGTATTCGGTCAGGTCGAAGTCGTCGTTGCCGGTGTTGCCGTCGGCGGTGTTGTCAAATTCGTTATTGTCGTTGTCGGGTGTTTCGGGTTTGCCTTCGTCCAATGCGGGATTGGCTTCCAACTCTTCGCGGATGCGTTCTTCCAATTCTACGGTAGGATATTCCAGCATTTTGATGACTTGTATTTGCTGCGGCGACAGTTTTTGTTGCAGTTTCAGATTTTGTTGTAAGGTAATTGCGCTCATAACTGCTTGATTTTTATTGTGTTTATTTGTGCTTATGCGCGTTCGGTTTGTGCCATTACTCGCAGGAGATTACCGCCCAAAATCAGACGGATGTCGTCGTCGGTATGGCCGCGGCGAATCAACTCTTTAGTGATGTTTATCAGTTCGTTGCCGGCGCAACAGCCATTGATGCCGCCACCGCCGTCGAAATCGGAGCCGATGCCTACGGCGTGTATGCCGGCCACCTTAATTATATGTTCGATGTGGTTGACGGCGGTTTGTACGTCGGCTGTTCCTTCGTTGCGGGTCAGGAAACCGTCGTACAGGCAGACTTGGCACACGCCGCCTTTTTGTGCCAGTGCTACAAGTTGTTCGTCGGTGAGGTTGCGCGGGTGGTCGCACAGGGCGCGTGCCGACGAGTGCGAGCAGATAATCGGCGCTGTCGATGTTTCGATGACGTCCCAAAAGGTCTTTTCGCCGGCGTGTGATAGGTCAATCATGATGCCGAGGCGGTTCATTTCGGCCACGACCTGCTGTCCGAAGGCACTCAGGCCGTTGTTGCGATTGGTGCTGCGCGATGCGCTGTCGCATATCAGATTGTCGCCGTTGTGGCAGAGTGTGATGTAGCGCACGCCGAGGTCGTAGAAACGCTGTATGTTGTCGATGTCGGTGCCGATGGCATAGCCGTTTTCGATGACGGGAACGACAGCGCGTTTTGCTTGTGCGCGTGCTGCGGCGATGGCGCGTGTGTCGGTAGCCACCATAGCTTTGTCGGCGTTGTCGGCCACTTGCCGGTGTATCAGGCGCAGTGTGTCGAATGCCAATGTTGTGGCTGCAGCGGTATCTTGTTCGGTTAACTCTTTTTGCGGAATGTAGGCGGCCATGAAAATCGTATCGATGAGGCCTTCGTCCATTTTGACGAAATCGACTTGGGCGCTGTCGTTGCGTTGCCCGAAGTTCATGCCGGCGGTGTAAACCATCGGCGTGTCGCAGTGCGAGTCGAGCGTCGTACACGACCGGTGCAGGTGTTTTGCATGTCTGAAAACTTCGGCTTTGCGCACCAACCATTCGAATAATTGCCGGTGAGCAGCGTGTTGTGTGTCGGCGGCTAAACATTCGGGGTGCCATTGTACGCCTATTATCGGATAGTGCGGCGATTCGATGGCTTCGCACAAGCCGTCAGGCGCATAGGCCGCAGCGCGTAGTTCGGGGGCAATGTCCTTTACTGCTTGATGGTGAAACGTGTTGACCATCAGCGTGTTGCGTTTTGTTGTCCGAAATAGTTTTGATTGCGGCTCAATCGTTATTTGGTGCGATGTTTCGTTGCGTGGCCGTGTGCCTTGGTCGTGTGGCAGCAGTTGTTTGTCGCTGTTTTGCACATAGATGTCCTGATAGAGCGTGCCGCCCATCTGCACATTCAGAATTTGCATGCCGCGGCAAATGCCTAAAATGGGTGTTTGATAACGACGAGCGTACGTTATCAGTTGCATATCGTACGCATCGCGCGTGGCGTCGATGGCGCCGCATTCCGGAATGATCGTTTCGCCAAAATAGTTTGGGTCGATGTCGCCGCCACCGGTGAGCAGCAGTCCGTCGATGTGGCGCACCATGGCGGCAAGTGTCGGCTCGTCGTTCACTACAGGAAGCAGCATGGGCAGTGCGCCGGCTTGCACTATGGCGTTCACATACGCATCGGCAATGCGCGAGGTACCGTCCTTGTAATTTACTGATATTCCGATGATTGGTCTGTTATTCATACTTGCGAATAGGTTGTTTTTGTTGTTTTAAATATAGGTATTCGCTAATCTTCTCTTTTGATTTTTGCACCGAGTGCGTTCAGCCGATTTTCGATGTCTTCGTAGCCGCGGTCTATTTGGTCGATGTGGTCGATTCGGCTCACACCGTCGGCACTCATGGCGGCTATGAGTAAGGCGATGCCGGCTCGGATGTCGGGCGAGGTCATGTTGTTGGGTCGCAGACGTATTTTGTGGTCGTGCCCGATGACAACGGCGCGGTGTGGATCGCACAAGATGATTTGCGCGCCCATGTCGATGAGTTTATCGACGAAGAACAGGCGGCTTTCGAACATTTTTTGGTGTATCAGCACGCTGCCTTTGGCTTGTGTGGCTACCACCAGCAATACGCTCAGCAGGTCGGGTGTCAGTCCCGGCCACGGTGCATCGGCAAGGGTCAGGATGGAACCATCGATGAACGATTCGATTTCGTACGATGCTTGCGCCGGAATGTAGATATCGTCGCCGCGTTGTTCCAGCCGGATGCCCAATCGGCGGAAACTGTCGGGAATGATGCCGAGATTGTGGTACGACACATTTTTGATGGTCAGTTCGCTGCCGGTCATGGCGGCCATACCGACGAAACTGCCTACGTCAATCATGTCGGGTAAAATGTGGTGCGTGGTGCCGTGTAGTGTTTTCACGCCTTCGATGGTCAACAGGTTCGACGCGACGCCCGAAATTTTGGCTCCCATCTTGTTGAGCAGTTTGCATAGTTGTTGCAAGTAGGGTTCGCAGGCGGCGTTGTAAATGGTGGTGGTGCCTTCGGCTGCGACGGCAGCCATCACGATGTTGGCGGTGCCTGTTACCGATGCTTCGTCGAGTAGCATGTAGGTGCCTTTTAGTTTGCCGGCGGCGAGTTCGTAGGCTTGTTTTTGGCTGTTATATGTCAGGTCGGCGCCTAATTTTTGTATGCCAACAAAGTGTGTGTCGAGGCGTCGCCGGCCTATTTTGTCGCCGCCGGGTTTGGCGTAGGTTACATGTCCGAGACGCGCCATCAGCGGCCCGATGAGCATGACCGAACCGCGCAGTTTGGCACACCGTTGTAAAAAGAGGTCGCTGTCGAGGAATTGTTCGTCGAGGGTGCGTGCGCAAAAACGATATTTGCCTTTGTCCAGCCGCTCGACGTCAACGCCCATGTCGCGTAATAGTTGTATCAGGTTGTTTACGTCGAGAATGTCGGGTATGTTGTCGATGACGACTTCTTCGTCGGTGAGCACTGTGGCACAGATGACCTGTAAGGCTTCGTTTTTCGCGCCTTGTGGCGTTATCGCGCCGTGTAGTTTGTGTCCGCCTTCAATGATGAATGATGCCATATTTTTAGTTGGTAATTATTGGGTGAAGAGTTAGGAAAATTTATCGCTCTTGTGAAAAATCGCTTGTCTTATCTTTGATATATAGGTCGGCGACTATCGTGTAATAACACCGCAACTGACAAACACCAATGGTAAAAATAGTGTGATAATAAATTTGTTTTTCATATTAAATATAATTTGCTTCGGGGTCTATTTTGATGTTGAATTTCGTTATGACGGAATCGACAATTTGTTGTGCCAATATTTGCACATCGGCCGGCGTGGCGTGGTTCTTGTTCACCAATACCAACGGTTGTTTGTCGTACACGGCGGCGCCGCCTACGGTTTTGCCTTTCCAGCCGCATTGTTCGATGAGCCATGCGGCGGGAATTTTCACCTGCGCGTCGCCGGCAGGGTAGTGCGGCATGGTGGGGTATTGGGCGCGCAGCGCTTCGAATTGTGCCGCCGGAACAACCGGATTTTTGAAGAAACTGCCGGCACTGCCAAGTTCTGCCGGCTCGGGTAGTTTCTGCCGGCGAATGTCGATGACGGCTTGGCGCACATCGGCCACAGTCGGATGCGCTATGTGCGACAATGTGTCGCGCAAATTGCCGTAGTCGAGCCGCAAGGTTGGCTTTTTTTGCAGCCGATATGTTACCGCCGTAACAATGTGTTGACCTTGCAACTCGCTTTTGAATATGCTGTGTCGGTAACCGTAGTCGCATGCTGCCGCGTCGAATGTGTGTGCTTGGCCGGTGGCTGTTTCGATGGTTTCGACACACACTATCACGTCTTTTGCTTCTACGCCGTAGGCTCCGATGTTTTGCACGGCGCTTGCACCAATTTCGCCGGGAATGTACGACAGATTTTCGATGCCGCCGAAGCCGCGGGCGCACATGTCGTCGCAGAAGTCGTCCCACACCACGCCCGATCCTACGCGCACCAATACCTCGTCGGGCGTGTCGCCGACGATGGTGCAAAAGCGGACGCGCGAGTGCAACACAATGCCGTCGTAATCGCCGGTGAAGAGCAGGTTGCTGCCGGCACCGATGGGCAACAATTTGTGGCTGCGCGCCAAATCGGTTTGCAGAAAGTCGGCCAACTCATCGACGGTGTCGTATTCAGCAAAGTAACGTGCATACACATCCATGCCGAATGTGTTGTGCGGTAACAGCGAATAATTTTCTAACAAATTCATAGTACAAAAATAGTCAAAATAGTTGATAATGGCAAGTTTTTTGCAATTATTCGCTCAAAACCACTTTTTGCGCCACAACCACCAGACAACAGCGCCTGCCACGACTATCATGACGACCCACGCAAACAGATAGCCGTAAGTCCATTCCAACTCGGGCATGTGCCGAAAATTCATGCCCCACACGCCCACCAAAAACGTGAGCGGAATGAATACGGCCGACAATACGGTCAGACGGCTCATGATGTGGTTCATGCGCAGATCGTTGTTGGCTAAGTACAAATCGACCAAGGCTGTGATGCTTTCTTTGGCATTGTCGATGAGTTGCAGCACCTGCAACAGGTGGTCGAACGTGTCTTTGTAATAGATTTTGTTGGCGGCTTTTATCAATGGCGATTCCGATAGTGTGGCAAATTCTTCGCGCAAAGGCAGCAGATTTTTGCGTAACAGCATGTAGTCTTTGCGCACCCTTTGTATGTCGCGCCCGATGTCGCTCGGACGGGTGTTGTCGAACTCCATCAGGGTGTTTTCCATGTCGAGTATGCGGTCGCGCTGCCGGTCGAGTATCGACAGATAACCGTCGAAAATGTGGCTCAATAGCAAATTATATAGGTAGTCGGCCGATTGCCGGCGCACTTTGCCTTTGTTGTTCAAAATGGCATCGACAATAGGCGCGAACAGCGGTGTGTGCGACTCCTGAAACGAGAATACGCATCCCGATTGCAACAACACACTGACGTGTTCTTTGTCGAGCGTATTACCGGCCGTTTGTGTATAGATGTCGGTGATGGTAAGCAGAGCATCGTGTTGATCTTCGATTTTGGCTATGTGGCGCGTGTTCAAAATGTCCTGCAGCCACAGAATGGATATGCCGCAGTGCGTGTGCAATTGTTCGATTTTTGTTACGTCCGACAAACCGCTTACACACAGCCAATTAACTTTTTTGGGGTCGATGTTGGTAACGATGTCGGCCGGCGTGTCGCCAACGAACTGTCGGGCATCGTTTTGGTCGAACACCAAGAGTTCGAAGTGCGTGTCGAGGTGTTTGTCGCCGTTGTATTGCAGTTGTTCGTACAACAAGTTGTTGTGTGTGCTGCGTGGCGTGTGTCGCGTTTCTTTCATCATTGTCAATGCTTTAGCCGAATGCAATATCTAAAATCATCATCAACACAAACCCGAATGCCACGCCGATAGTGGCAATATTGGAGTGACTGCCGTGTTGCGATTCGGGAATCAGTTCCTCTACCACCACATATACCATGGCGCCGGCAGCAAAGGCGAGCAGATAGGGCAATATGGGCGTGATGAGCGATATCAGCAGCACAGTGATGAGCCCGAAAATGGGTTCTACCAAGCCCGATAGCGCTCCGATGCCGAATGCCCGACTGCGCGAGGTGCCTGCACTTTTCAGCGGCATCGATACGATGGCACCTTCCGGAAAATTCTGTATGGCGATGCCCACCGACAAGGCCAGCGCAGCCGACAGTGTAACGTCGGCTGTTCCGACTATGGCACCGGCCAAAACCACGCCGACGGCCATGCCTTCGGGAATGTTGTGCAACGTGACGGCCAACGCCAACATGGTCGTCTTTTTCAAACGCGATTTCAGCCCTTCGGGTTCGTCGGTGTCGATGTGCAGGTGCGGAATCACGGTGTCCAACAGCAGCAAAAAGCCCATGCCCGCCAAAAAACCGATGGCGGCAGGCCACCATGGTTGTGCAGAGGTGGACGCACTCATTTCGATGCTCGGCATCAGTAGCGACCACACCGAAGCCGCCAACATGACGCCTGAGGCAAATCCCAACAGCAGTTTGTTGAGCGATTCGTGCAGTTTCTCTTTCAATAAAAAGACCATGGCTGCGCCCAATGTAGTGCCTGCAAACGGTATCAGCAGCCCGATGGCAATGTACAGTTGTGTGTTCATAGAATAACTTTTTCGTTGTTTGCAAAGATACAATAATTATGCCGATTGCGCGAACGATAATGTCGTTTTTTTTTTGTTGATGCTGTGTTTGGTTTGGTTGGCAGCAGATTTTGTTGTAATTTTGCACGTTCGTTTGCAGGGCACCGTGTTGTTCTGCAAACATAAATAGAGTAGAAATGGATTTTTTGAGCAACCTCTTTTTCGCACCGAGCATTACGCAGTCGCTGTTTGTGCTGACGCTCACTATCGCGTTAGGCATATTTCTTGGCGCCAAACTGAAAATTCGCAGCATGTCGTTGGGCGTAACGTGGATTTTGTTTTGTGGTATTGTGTTGTCGGCGTTTGGTATCCGTCTGACGCCCGAAGTCGAAAGTTTTGCCAAAGATTTTGGTTTGGTGCTGTTTGTGTATAGTATCGGCTTGTCGGTCGGACCATCGTTTTTTTCGTCGTTGGGCAAGGGCGGTCTCCGGCTGAATTTGGTGGCGGTGGGCGTGGTGCTGCTTACCGTGTGTTGTACCGTAGCCATCCACTTTATCTCCGGCGAGGATATGGCCACGCTGGTTGGTGTGATGTCGGGCGCGGTTACCAATACACCGTCGTTGGGCGCGGCGCAACAAACGTTTGGCGATATGCACGGCGCAGTCAATCCCAATATTGCCAACGGCTATGCCGTGGCGTATCCGCTCGGCGTGGTGGGTATCATCTTGTCGTTTATGATTTTGCGTTGGGTGTTCCGCGTCAATCTGCACCACGAGGAAGAGGCGCTGCATCAGACCGAGAATAATGGCAAAGAGCCTGTTTGCGTCGATGTGGCTATCAGCAACAATCAAATAGATGGCGTGGCCATAGCCGAACTGAATCGTTTGTGCCGTATCTCGTTGGTGGTATCGCGCATTATCCATGCCGACAAAACGGAGTCGGTGCCGACGGCCGCCACACGTCTGCATGTAGGCGACACGATTCGCGTGCTGACCGAAAAAGAAGATTTGCCGACACTGATGCTGTTGGGACAACTTGTCGAAAATCAGCATAAAACCGACACGCGTTCCAAAGCGTCCAATCTGGTGTCGCGGCGCATTGTGGTAACGAAACCCGAGTGGAACGGGCAGAAAATCGGCAAAATGAATCTGACTTCGCAGTATCGGGTTACCATCACGCGGGTCAATCGTGCCGGCATCGATTTGTTGGCGCGTCCGAATTTGCACCTGCAACTGGGCGACCGCATCATGGTGGTGGGCGAAACCAACGATGTGCAAAAAGTGGCCGATATCTTTGGCAACGAACTCAAGCGCCTCGACGTGCCGAATCTGATGCCTATATTCATCGGCATCGCCTTGGGCGTGGTGCTTGGCACACTGCCGATAGCCATTCCGGGCGTTTCGCAGTCGTTCAAGTTGGGCTTGGCGGGCGGATCGCTCATCGTGGCGTTGCTCATTTCGTATTTCGGACCATATAAAATGGTAATTTTCACCACCTCGTCGGCCAATATGATGTTGCGCGAGATTGGCATTTCGCTCTTTCTGGCGGCAGTCGGGTTGGGTGCCGGCGCATCGTTTGTGCCCTCCATTGTGGCCGGTGGCTATATGTGGTTGGTGTATGGCATTGTCATTACGCTGGTGCCGATATTGATAATGGAGATTGTGGCGCGCAAGGTGTTGCATCTCAATTATTTTACGATTATGGGGCTTATTGCCGGTTCGACTACCGACCCGCCGGCTTTGGCCTATGCTTCCGAATTGTCGACCGGCAACGACCAAGCGTCGGTGGCGTATGCTACGGTCTATCCGCTCACCATGTTTTTGCGCGTGTTGGTCGCCCAACTGATGATTTTGGCTCTCTGCTGAAACGCTGTGGGCATAAAAAGGTGCGCCCTTCGGTATCGAAAGGCACAACCTTGTGTGAGCGGCAAACGAGGCTCGAACTCGCGACCCTCAGCTTGGGAAGCTGATGCTCTACCAACTGAGCTACTGCCGCAATAAAAACCGGACTGCAAAAATAGTAAAAATGCCACAATCGACAAAATTTTTTGCAAAAAATGTAATGTATTTGAATGTATTTAGCTGAAAATCAGATGAATCGAAAAATCGTAACAATCATTGTGGCGGTGGCATGCTGCTGCGCCGTGCGGGCTCAGGACATCCCGTTTGCCCTGAAAGCATCGGTGTATGGCGGCTACATTCTGCCGATGACCAAAAACCTCGAAGCCGTGGCGACACCACCGGCCTTGGGTGGCGAAATCGCTGTCGAATTTCCGGCAATGGGCAACTATGCGTGGCAACGCTATTGGGGCATGCCTACCGTCGGCGTGGGGTTTGTGGGCATGGATTTGGGCAACAAAGCCGTTTTGGGACAGGCGTTTGCGCTCTATCCCTATTTGTTGGTGCCGATTGTCAAACGCGACCATTTTCACCTGAATTACAAAATCGGAGCCGGCATCAGCCTATTCACCAAAACGTGGAATCGCTGCGATACGCTGTCGGGTGTGAACGCGCCTACGGCCAATTCGGCCATCGGGTCGATACTGAATGTCTATCTGATGACCGGCGTAAACTTCGAATTTCCCATCAAAAATAATGTGTCGATAACGGCCGACATCGGCTACAACCACATGAGCAACGGCAGTGTGTTGCAACCCAACAGCGGACTGAATATGCTGCATGCGCAAATCGGCGCCAAATACACGTTCGAACAGTGCCGACATTGCAAAAAACCGCTGCCGCCGGCCGACCGTTTTCCGTACGATTTTTCGCTGGTGTTCGATGTGTCGGGATGCGTGCGCGAGCTCTATTACAAAGACAATCGGCGGTATCCGGTCGGTACTGTGCAGGTGAGCATGACGGCCAATGTGGCGCGGTGGTATGCCATCGGTGGTGCATTGCACGCTTTCTACGATGGCGCATTCGTGCAGCAAGGCACGCGCGATGGCGTGTCGTACACGCAACATACGCACTTCGGACGCTATTTCATTCCCGACGAAAACGTTGCCAACAAATTCCGCGCAGGCGTGGCTATCGACAACGAATTTATCATCGGTCGGCTGACGGCCTACCTGCAATGGGGCGTCTATGTGTACGACCCGCTGCACAACGCCAACCCCGAGCCGCACACCAAACACGGCTACAATCGCCCCATGTTCTACACCTACGACATCGACAAAGAAGATGGTTGGAACTATTTTCGGTTGGGATTGCGCTGCCGCGTGTGGGACAATCTGTTTGTGAGCGTCAACCTGAAAACGCACTTGCAAAAAGCCGAAATGCTGACGTTCGGCATCGGTTATCAAATTCCTTTCACGCGCATTCGCGAAGCCGGCGCCCGACAACGTTACATCGTCTATCACCCCGATAAAACGCGCCAACGACCTGAAAATCAGAACCAATGGCAGCCTATGGGAGGCGATTCGTCCGAAGCTCCGCATTTCAGTATCGGACGATGATGCGCTGCAAATGGCTGATAATCAGTCTGATAAAAAATAATTTATCGATTTTCAATAAAAATATTTTGTTATTCAAGAAAAAAGATGTTACTTTGCAGCCGTAAAATGGTTTAACAATCAAATAGAAACGTAAGATGAAAAAGATTTTTTCTGCAACCATCGTGTTGCTATGTGCAGCGACGCTTTTTGCACAGCAGGAAACGCAACCGCTGCCGCTCGACCCCAATGTGCGCTATGGTAAGTTGGACAACGGACTGACTTATTACATTCGCCACAACGAACAACCGAAACAACGCGCCGAGTTTCACATCGCGCAGGCGGTGGGCGCCATTCTCGAAGAAGACCACCAAAACGGTTTGGCACACTTCCTCGAACACATGGCTTTCAACGGCACCGAGCATTTCCCCGGCAAAGGCATCATCAACTATTTCGAGTCGATTGGAGTCAATTTTGGTGGTAACATCAACGCCTACACCTCGCTCGACGAAACGGTATATCGCCTGTCCGACGTGCCGACCTATCGCGAGGGCATCATCGACAGCGCCTTGCTGGTGATGCACGATTGGTCGTGTGCCTTGTCGCTGCTGGGCGACGAGATTGATGCCGAACGTGGTGTCATTCGCGAAGAGTGGCGTACGGGTGCCACTGCCAGCCGGCGTATGTGGAAACAGACCAACGCCAACATATTCCCGGGATCGCAATATGCCAAACGCGATGTGATTGGCGACACGGCCGTCATCAACAACTTCTCGTATCAGGCTTTGCGCGACTACTATCGCAAATGGTACGGCCCCGATTTGCAGGCCATCGTGGTGGTGGGCGACATCGATGTCGATGCCATCGAAGCCAAAATCAAAGCCTTGTGGGCCGATGTGCCGGCACGCAGCAACCGCGGCGAACGCCCTGTTTACGAAGTGGCCGACAACGCCGAACCTATCGTGTCGATAGTAACCGACAAAGAGGCACAAAACACAATTCTGGAACTCACTTACAAACATGCGCCGCTGCCCGACAACCTGAAAGGCTCGATGATTCACTATCTGCAAGCAACACTCAACGGATTGATTTCGAGTATGTTGAGCGACCGCTTCGATGAATTGACGCAAGACCCCGAAGCCTCGTTTGTGTATGGCAACGGCTACTATTCCGAATTGGTGAAATCGAAAGATCAATTTGCGTTTGTGGTCGTGCCGAAAGAGGGACGCGAAAAACAGGCGTTGAACGACATGCTGTTTCAAGCCGAAAAAATGAAACGTTACGGATTTACCGCATCGGAATTGGAACGCGCCAAAACCCGCATGCTGGCCGATGCCGAAAAGTCGTACAACGAACGCGATACGCGTAAAAACATCGCACTCACACGCGAGTATATCCGCCACTATCTCGACGGCGAGTGCATTCCCGGCATCGAATGGGAATACAACACGCTCACGGGCTTGTTGCCTCACATTCAGTTGGATATGCTCAACCAAGTGGCGCAAAGTTACGTCATCGACACCAATATTATTGTCAGCATTAACGCACCCGAAAAAGAGAGCGTCGTGCTGCCTTCGAAGGACGAAGTGCTGCAAGCGCTGGCCGACATCAAAACGGTCGAGATAGAAGCACCGCAAGACGACGCCGTGGACAAACCGCTGGTGGCCAAAACACCGAAAGCCGGCAAAATCAAGGCAAAAGCCGCCAATGCTTCGCTCGGCACTACCGAATGGACACTTGCCAACGGCATCAAAGTGGTTATCAAACCGACCGAATTCAAAAAAGACGAAATCCTACTGACCGCCAAAAGTCGCGGTGGCTTGTCGAAGGTGGAAAACATCGACGACCTGCCGTCGGCATACTTGGCTACCGATGTCGTTGTGAGCAACGGCTTGGGCGAATTCAATGCCATCGAACTGCAAAAAGTGCTGACCGGCAAAATTGCCCGTGTGGCTCCACAAATCAACGAATTTTCGGAAACCATCGACGGCAACTCGTCGGTGAAGGACTTCGAAACAATGTTGCAACTCGTTTACCTCTATTTCACCGCACCGCGACGCGACGACAAAGCCTATCAGGCGCTCGTCAATATGTACGAAACGGCACTCCGCAACCGCGATGCCAACCCAAAAACGGCTTTCTCCGACAGTATCCGTCTGACGGTGAGCGACCACAATCCGCGTACCATGATATTCAATCTGCCAATGTTGGAAAAAGTGAGTCAGGACAAGGCTTTGGCCATCTACAAAGAGCGTTTTGCCAATCCGGCCGACTTCACGTTTATGTTCACCGGCAACATCGACCCGAACGACGCAGCCACGCAGAAACTCATCTGCACTTGGCTGGGCGGACTGAAAACGTGCAAAACCCGCGAAGACTACACCGACAACGGTGTGCGCGCACCGAAAGGCAAAGTGAAAAATTACTTCACGCGCGACATGCAGATTAAAACCGCATCGAACCGCTTGCAATTCACGGCTGCAATGCCTTATTCGTGGGCTTCGGCACTCAACATGGAGGTTATCGGGCGCATTCTCGACATACGCTACCTCGAAAGCATTCGCGAACGCGAAGGCGGATCGTATGGCGTGGGCGTTTACGGTTATGCCGCCACAATGCCCGTCGAACAAGCCATACTGCTCATTCAGTTCGATACTGACCCCGAAAAAGAAACGCGTCTGCTCGAAGTGATTTACGAAGAAATCAATACGATTTTGGCCGACGGACCGCGTGCCGACGACTTGCACAAAGCCAAAGAAAGTATGCTGAAAGACTTCGCCGAAGATGTCGAGAAAAACGATTGGTGGAACGGCACAGCACTGCCAAGTTACTACACCAACAAATATGCGGAGGATTATCTGCGGGATTATCGTGCGGCTGTCGAAGCCGTTACGCCCGAAACGGTGGTCAACACGCTGAAACAACTCATCGACTCGCAAAATGTGGTCGAAGTGGTGATGCTGCCGGCTGTCGAATAAACCAAACATACACAGAAAATACACGAAAGCGTCGGATTTTTTGTCCGATGCTTTTTGTTTCGCACAATTTTTTATATCTTTGCAACTGATTATCAAAAACGTACAATATGAATATTTTCGAAAAACTTGCATCTAAACTACCGAAATCCGCCGAAGTCGACCCCACATTCCCATTGCAGGAATTGACGGAAATACTCGGTTTCGAACCGCAACGCCCCGAGGTTTACAAACTATCGCTCATTACGCGCGCCGCCCTCGAAAAAGACAAAGAAGGTCGTCGCATCGATAACGAACGCCTCGAATATTTAGGCGATGCCGTACTCGAATCCATCGTCAGCGACATTCTCTACAACCACTTCCCGCAATTCGCCGAAGGCTACCTCACCGTGTTGCGCAGCAAAATGGTGAAACGCGACATGCTGAATACGCTGGGCGAACAAATCGGACTGGGAAAACTGCTGCACGGCATCAAAGGCAAAATCCATCGCAACGTCTATGGCAACGGCCTCGAAGCACTGATTGGAGCCGTGTACCTCGACCGCGGCTACGAGGTCTGCAAGGATTTTGTGGCCAACCGACTATACGGACAAAACGTCAACCTCGACAAATTGGCCGAGCGCGAAGAAAATTTCAAATCGCGCCTCATGGAATGGGGGCAAAAGAAACGCAAGACCATCACCTTCGAAGTGTTCGACGAAGAACCGCAACCGCCCAATCAAACACAATTTTTTGCCAAAGTCTATATCGATGGCATCGAATACGGCAGTGGCGTTGGCGTGGCCAAACGCAAAGCCGAACAAGCCGCTTCCAAACAGGCTTTGCGCCTGATAGAACTTGGCAATTAACTGCTAAACAACCTCTAAATCGTGCGCCATAGCGACATTTCGTCGGTGTGGCGCGCTTTTTTGTCGATAAAAATGTTAAAAATTTTGGCGGTTTAGTAATAAATATGTACCTTTGCGGCCACTTTTATGAAATTTTTTAACTAAAATCAATTACAACAATGAAAAAATTTATGTATGCGCTGACCCTTGTGGCAGCAGTAGCCTTGGCTACATCGTGCGAAAAAGAAAAAGAACCAGGAAATGAAAATCCGGTGGACAATGCAATTCAATTTGTCGATGGTTATATTTCGTTTTATGGAACAGATTATTCCGAAACGAACAATTTTAATATTGTTCTCTATACTGATATGACAACGGATGAGGAGGGCTATTTTAACTCGAAAGGACAAGCCGTACAATTGGATTTGTACACTACCGATACGGTTTTGGTAAGTGGCAAATACACATTAAGCACCGAAACTTACGAAGCCGGCACTTTTGATAGTGAATATACGGCATGGTATGAAATTGATGATGAAGGTAATCAAACCACTCTCGGTATTAAAGATGGTGTCGTTGAGTTGTCTATCAATAATGATGTTTATACCATCAATATTTCGTTGACGGATTCGCTGGATAGTGTACATGTGGGAAAATTTGTCGGAGCACTCGAAATCTATGACGAACGCGAAAATCCGTATGCATACGAACCAAAAACACCAACAGCACTTACAATCGCGGCGCCGGCAGATTCTATCGAGGTAGAAAACTATGGGGACTATATGGAAACCGGTACGGATAATTTGTCGATAACATTGTGGGACGATAATTACAGCGTCGTTTTGAGCCTGTTTGTAGAATCGGGCGCAACAGAGTTGCCTGTAGGTACATATACGTTTGCAACTGATTATTCCGCCATGAGTGTTGAACCCGGAGAGTTGTTCTATGGCTTCTTCCCTGTAGGAAGTTATGCCGGTAATGACGAAGTCATGTTCTGGTTGGTCGATGGCAGTGTTGAAGTTGCTAAAACAGACGATGTATATACCATTTCAGGTGAGTTGAAATCGTACTATGGCACCACGGTTAAAGTAAGTTACACCGGTGCGGTTACTGTACTGACTGCAGAAACTGAGTCGGAGGCGCCCGCCGCAAAAGTTGCTCGTAAGGCCGTGCGTTCGGCAGCCAAACCGCTCCAACTGCGCAAATAAGCATACACGCTTATGCAGAATATGGCTTGCCCGCAACGGCAAGCCTTTTTTTGTCGCTCTCTCGTGCGCTCACACACACACACAAGAAGATACGGGCGCTTCGCAGCGCCCGTATCCCCCATTAAAAACCATTTTGTTATGAAAAAAACTTTGTGTGTACTTTTTGTGTGTGTGCTAAAGTACACTGCAAAGATATGGATAACTTTTGAAACCGACAAATGTTCTTATCGAAAAATCGGCGAAACAGCCGTTTTTAACGACAAAATGGCTGTTTTTATCGCAAATCGGTGTCAAAAAATAGGGAATCTGCATTTTAATTTGTAACTTTGTACCCCGAAAACAGACAAAAAAAACGATATGATATTGATAGCAGACAGCGGATCTACCAAAACGTTGTGGGCGGCTTGTGCCGATGGCCGGATACGGACTACACACACCACGCTTGGCATCAACCCGTACTACCAAACCGACGAGCAGATGCGCGCTACAATGGCCGAAGCGGCCGATTGGGCATCGGCCGACCATGTCGAACGCCTCTGCTTTTACGGCGCCGGCTGCACTGCCGACAAAATTCCGGCGTTGAAACGCTTGCTCGAGATCGAGTTCCCGCATGCCGAAGTACAGGTGCATTCCGACTTGATGGCGGCAGCGCGTGCGCTGTTGCAACACACGCGTGGCATCGCCTGTATTTTGGGCACCGGCTCCAATTCGGGACTGTACGATGGCACGCAGATTGTGCAAAACGTGTCGCCGCTCGGCTTTATACTTGGCGACGAGGGTAGTGGCGCCTCTATCGGTAAACAGTTTGTGGGCGATTGTCTGAAACATCAGGCGCCCGAGGCACTGTGTCGCCTGTTTTTCGACGAATATTGCCTGACGGCGCCCGAGGTGGTCGAACAGGTGTATCGTCGTCCGTTCCCAAACCGCTATTTGGCGCACTTCGTGCCGTTTTTGGCGCAGCATATCGACGAATACGACTATATTCGCAACTTGATTTATCGTTGTTTTTGCGATTTTTTGCGGCGCAATGTGTTGCAATATCCGCAAGCGGCAACGTTGCCTGTGTCGTTTGTGGGTTCGGTGGCGTACCATTTTCAACCGCTTTTGTGCAATGCGTTGTCCGATATGCGCCTGACTATGGGCGCGGTAGCACAATCGCCTATCGAGGGTTTGGCACAATTTCACGCTTAATGTAATGCAGCAAAAAAAAGCATCTCCGCTGAGTGGAGATGCTTGATAACGGCGTTTGTCGGAGTCGTTATTGTTGTTCGCTTTTTTGTTCGGGAGCGACCAATTTGTAACCGCGTCCGTGTACGTTCAGAATCTGAACATCGGGGTCGTCGGCCAATTTTTTACGCAGTTTGGTGATGTACACATCCATGCTGCGGGCGTTGAAGTAGTTGTCTTCCACCCAAATGGCTTTCAGCGCAAAGTTGCGTTCCAGCACATTGTTCATGTTTTGTGCCAACAAGCCGAGCAGTTCCGACTCTTTGGTGGTCAGACGCGACGATACACCATCGATGGTGATGGTCTGTTTTTGTGTGTCGAATTCGTAACGACCAAATTTGTAGTTGTTGCCCACCTTGTTCTTTTTGTTGCTGGTGCGGCGCAGAATGGCTTCGATGCGGAACAGCAACTCTTCCATGCTGAAAGGTTTGGTCATGTAGTCGTCGGCACCGATTTTGAATCCGGCCAAAACATCTTCTTTCAACGTTTTGGCGGTCAGGAATATAATCGGCACGCGGCTGTTGAGGTGGCGTATTTCCTGAGCGAGTGTGAAACCGTCTTTTTGAGGCATCATCACGTCAAGAATACACAAATCGTAGCGATTTTCGGCGAACGCTTTTGCGCCTTCTTCGCCATCGGGCATCAAATCGACATCATACTCCTTGGCTTGCAGATACTCGCGGAGCAACATTCCGAGGTTTTCGTCATCCTCGCACAAAAGAACTTTTACATTTGCCATAATTCAAAATTGTTAAAATTAAAGTTTATAATAATGGTGTTTGTTACATCTTTGTTGTTGGCAACTCGATAACAAATTTTGTGCCAATATTTACGGCGCTTTCGGCGCGCACGGTGCCGTGGTGTAGTTTGATGATGCGTGCCACATACGCCAATCCCAATCCGAACCCTTTGACGTTGTGCACATTGCCTGTGGGCACGCGGTAGAATTTGTCGAATATGTTTTTCAGATGGTCTTTGGCGATGCCGATACCGTTGTCTTCGATGGAAATGACCAGGTGGCCTTTGTCGTTGTTGGTGGTCGAAATGGTCAGTATCAGCGTGCCTCGACGGTATTTCACGGCGTTGTCCATCAGGTTGTAGAATACGTTGGTCAGGTGCATCTCGTCGGCCAACACGGTAGTTTTGGTGGCTTTGAGTTGCGCTATGATTTTGCCGTTGGTGTTGTTCACTCTGAACGAAAAATTGTTGATGATGGTGGTCAACAATTCGTTGACGTCGATTTCCTGAAATTCGATGCCGGCGTGGCCACTTTCGAAGACTGACATTTGCAGTACGCGTTCGACCAAGAAACTGAGGCGTTTCGTCTCGTCGGCTATGACGTGCGATACTTGTGTTATAATTTTAGGATTGGTGTTCATGGCTGTGTCGTTCAGCATTTGTCCTGCCAACGATATGGACGAAATGGGTGTTTTCAGTTCGTGCGTCATGTTGTTGACGAAGTCGGTTTTGATTTCCGACAGGCGTTTTTGGCGGAAAATGTACACGATGACCAACACAAATGTGGTAAATATCAAAATGGTGAGCAGCAGTAGCGGCATCAGCATTCTGAACGTTTGCGACATGTTGTATTGTTCGCGTTCGGGGAACCACACATCGAAGAAATAGATGCGTCCTTCGGGGTCGGCGGGGAATAGTTGTTGCCTGAAACATTTGCCGACGTAGGCGCTTTTGTCGCTCGTGCTGCGATAGACCACTTTGCCGTTTTTCTCGGTTATGGTGTAGGCAAACGACAGGTCGATGCTGTTGTTTACAAGTTCGGTTTGCAGATGCTCGCCCAAGGCTGCAAAATCCACGCGTTCGGCGATGGGTAGCAGCGGTGCATCGTTTAGCATTTTGGCGATGACTTTGTTGATGATTTCTCGCGATTGCTGCACGAATTGGTGATAGCGTTCGCTGTGCGCTTCGTGTACTTTCGACAGCGACCGATTGTCGGTGCCTATCGGTTGTACGTCGGGCATGTAGCATTTCGACGAGAGTTTGTGGATCGACGTTTCTAACCGTTGCATTTCGTCTGTTTCGTCCAATATGTAGGCTGTGGCCTCGGTGCCGATTTG
The DNA here is from genome assembly GCA_004557405.1 of Bacteroidales bacterium. Lineage (GTDB taxonomy): Bacteria > Bacteroidota > Bacteroidia > Bacteroidales > Paludibacteraceae > W0P28-013. Next base: position 25,455 of record SFDZ01000010.1, on the reverse strand, counting down.
TTCGTTGATCGCTTTCGCGAGGTAGGTCGATACTTCTTCTTCGTTCACTTGGCGTACTACATGCACCATACTGCTTGTTACCACTTCGTCGAAATGGTCGAAGTTTGCTTGCAGTATCTGCTCGGTATAACGCACTTGCACTATCATCAAACTTGCAAATGCGATACCCATAAAACATAGCAATATGCGCAGATAGATTTTTTTCATGACTGTTTTGAGACAGCAAAAGTACTAAAACTTTCGCACATGACCAACTGTTTTTATAAAAAATTTAATCCGCTCGTATAAAAAGCGGATTAAATTTAACAAAATCGAGTGAATGATGCTCGTTTTTTGTAAAAACGTCCTTTTTCGGTGTGTGATTACTGATTGCGTCCGTGGCAATTTTTGTATTTTTTGCCGCTGCCACAAGGGCAAGGGTCGTTGCGCCCGACGTTTTTTTCGACTCTGATAGGTTGTGTAACTTGTCGTTCGCGCGTGTCCTGCTTGGTGGGGTCGTTGCCGCGGAATTCGTCTTTTTGGGTGCGGTAGCGGCTGTAGTCCGAACGGTTGGGAGCGGCTGCTTGGCGCACTTGTGCCGGTTCGCGCACCGGTATTTGTCCGCGCATCAGCACCGACACCACTTTGCTGTTGACGTTGTTGAGCATGTTGCGGAACAGTGTGAACGATTCGATTTTGTAAACCAACAGCGGGTCTTTTTGTTCGTACGAAGCGTTTTGTACGGCAGTTTTCAGGTCGTCGAGTTCGCGCAAGTGTTCTTTCCATGCTTCGTCGATAGTGATGAGCAACACGGCCTTTTCGAACGCTTTGACGACTTCTTTGCCTTCGGTGTCGTAGGCGGCTTTCAGGTTGACGGGTATGTTGAACATGCGTTTGCCGTCGGTTATCGGTATCAGTATGTTTTCGTATTGTTGTCCTTGTGTTTCGTACACTTGTTTGATGACCGGATAGGCTATCTCGGCCATTTTGTCCATTTTGCGTTTGAATGTTTGGTATGCGGCGTCGGCTATGCACTCCGTTAATGCTTTCGGGCGTTTGTTGTGCATGGTCTCTTCGTCGAACGGGGCGTTCATGGCGAACACCGACAGCATATCGGTATTCAGATTTTCGTAATTGTCGGTCTCGGCGGCTTCGTTTACGATGTTTTCGGCGGTGTCGTACAGTGTGTTGACAATATCGACACCGATGCGTTCGCCCATCAGTGCGTGCCGGCGGCGGCTGTACACAACGTTTCGTTGCGAGTTCATCACGTCGTCGTATTCGAGCAGGCGTTTGCGTATGCCGAAGTTGTTTTCTTCGACTTTCTTTTGGGCGCGTTCTATCGATTTCGAAATCATGGGGTGTTCAATCATTTCGCCTTCTTCGAATCCGAGGCGATCCATGATTTTCGATATGCGTTCCGATCCGAAGAGTCGCATCAGGTTGTCTTCGAGCGATACGAAGAATACCGACGAACCCGGGTCGCCTTGGCGGCCTGCACGTCCGCGCAACTGCCTATCGACGCGGCGGCTTTCGTGCCGTTCGGTACCGATGATGGCCAAACCGCCGGCTTCGCGCACTTCGGATGTCAGTTTGATGTCGGTGCCACGGCCGGCCATGTTGGTGGCTATGGTTACCGTGCCTGCGCGTCCGGCTTCGGCCACGATGTCGGCCTCTTTTTGGTGCAGTTTGGCGTTGAGGACGTTGTGTTTTATCTTGCGCATGGTCAGCATGCGGCTGAGCAGTTCCGATATTTCGACCGAGGTGGTGCCTACCAACACGGGGCGACCTTGCGCCACCATATTTACAATTTCTTCGATGACGGCCGTGTATTTCTCGCGTTTGGTTTTGTAGATGCGGTCGTCCATGTCGGTGCGCGCTATGGGACGGTTGGTCGGTATGACAACGACGTCGAGTTTGTATATGTCCCAAAATTCGCCTGCTTCCGTTTCGGCTGTACCGGTCATGCCGGCCAGTTTATGGTACATGCGGAAGTAGTTTTGCAGTGTGATGGTGGCGAATGTTTGTGTGGCGGCTTCCACTTTGACGCGCTCTTTGGCTTCGATGGCTTGGTGTAGGCCGTCGCTGTAGCGACGGCCTTCCATGATGCGCCCGGTTTGCTCGTCGACGATTTTCACTTTGTTGTCCTGAACTACATATTCGTTGTCTTTTTCGAACAGTGTGTATGCCTTCAGCAATTGGTTTACGGTGTGTACTCGTTCCGATTTGATGGCGTAGTTTTGCAGAAGCTCGTCTTTTTTGGCCTGTTTTTCTTCGGCCGACAAGTTTTGTTGCTCCAATTCGGCCACTTCGGCGCCGACGTCGGGCAGTACAAAGAATTGCGGGTCTTCGGTGGAACCTGTCAGCACGTCGATGCCTTTGTCGGTGAGTTCTATCGAGTTGTGCTGTTCGTCGATGATGAATAGTAGCGGGTCGGTGGCTATATGCATGTTTTTGTTGTTTTCCTGCATATAGAATTCTTCCGTTTTGATGAGCAGTTGTTTCACGCCTTGTTCGCTCAGCAGTTTGATGAGCGGTTTGCTTTTCGGCATCGCTTTGTACGACCGGAAGAGTGCCAAGGCACCTTCTTCTTGTATTTTTTTGTCTTCGCTGTTGATTTTTTGTCGGGCTTCGGCCAACAGTTGTGTAGCCATGCCGGCTTGTTGTTTTACCAGCATTTCGACGCGCGGTCGGTATTCTTCGAATAGTTGGTCTTCGCCTTTTGGGACGGGGCCGCTTATGATCAGCGGTGTGCGTGCGTCGTCAATCAGCACGGAGTCCACTTCGTCAACGATGGCGTAGTTGTGTTGCCGTTGCACAAGGTCGAGTGGCGATGTGGCCATGTTGTCGCGCAGGTAGTCGAAACCGAACTCGTTGTTTGTGCCGAAGGTGATGTCGGCGTTGTAGGCTTTGCGGCGTTCGTCGCTGTTGGGGCGGTGTTTGTCGATGCAGTCCACGCTCAATCCGTGGAACATGTAGATTGGTCCCATCCATTCCGAGTCGCGTTTTGCCAGATAGTCGTTGACGGTAACGACGTGTACGCCGTTGCCTGTCAGTGCGTTAAGAAATACGGGCAGTGTGGCTACCAGCGTTTTGCCTTCGCCGGTTGCCATTTCGGCTATTTTGCCTTTGTGTAGCACCACGCCGCCTATCAGTTGTACGTCGTAGTGCACCATTTCCCATTTGTGCATGTTGCCGCCTGCTTCCCATTCGTTGTAGTAGATGGCTTTGTCGCCGTCGATTTCGACGAAGTCGTGTGTAGCGGCCAGATTGCGGTCGAAGTCGTTGGCGGTAACCACCACTTGGTCGTTTTCTTTGAAACGGCGTGCGGTGTCTTTCACTATGGCGAATGTTTCGGGCAGCACTTCGTCGAGTTTTTGTTCGAGTTTTGTGCCGATTTGTTTCTCGAGTTTGTCGATTTCGGCGTACAGTTTTTCGCGTTCGTTGATTTCGGTGTCGTCGATTTTGGCGCGTATGTCGGCTATGCGGGCGCGTTCGTCGGCCACGATGTCGCGCAGTTGTTGCTTGATGGCAGCGGTGCGGGCGCGCAGTCCGTCGTTGTCCAAGGCGGCAATTTGTGGATAAATGGCTTTGATTTTGTCCACTATCGGCATGATTTCTTTCAAGTCGCGTTGCGATTTGTTGCCGAAGATTTTGGTTAGAAAGTCGTTAAAACCCATATTCAGTTGTTTATTTTTGCGTTAAACGAAATGGTTGTGTTAAGATTGCACAATTTGCAAAGATACAAATTTTATGCAATATCAGCACTATTTTTGTGCATTTTTTGCATGGCGGATGCGTTTTTTTGTTGTTGTGTAATGCGACAACCCGCCAAAAAGCGGGTTGTCGGTGGTCGTCGGGTGCCAATTGCGTTATTTGAACAGCCAGCGAATGAGATCGTTGCCGTTGGCGACGATGAGTAGTGCCAGCAGCAGGAAAAATCCGATGTTGAGCAGTATATCCATCACTTTGTCGCTTGGTTTGCGGCCGGTAATCATTTCGAACAGCAGGAATAGTACATAGCCGCCATCGAGCACGGGTATTGGCAGAATGTTCATGAAGGCGAGTATGACTGACAGGAAGGCGCACATCGACCAGAATGTAGCCCAATCCCAAGTCGATGGGAATAGACTGCCGATGGTGCCGAATCCGCCAAGGCTTTTGGCGCCTTCTTTGGTGAATACGAATCGCAGTTGTTTGACGTAGTTGCCGAGGACGTCGGTCATCAGATTCCAACCGGCAGGGATGGCGGCAAAAAATCCGTATTCGGTGTGTTCGGTTTTGAAATAGGGTGTGTTGTCGCGCAACATGACGCCGATTTTGCCATCGTCGCCGATGACGATGCTGTCGGTGCGTGTGTCGCCTTGGCGCACATAGGTGATGGTGGCGGTTTGTCCGGCGAGGGTGTCGAGCGCTTGTGCTATGTCGCTGAAGGCGACGGCTTCGTGTCCGTTGAGGCCGATGATGCTGTCGCCGGCTTGCAATCCGGCTTTTTCGGCTGGCGAATGGCTGCTTATTTGGTCGATGACAAACGGTATTCGCAGTGTGAAGAAACGCGATTCTTCGGCTGCAATGATTTGTTGCGAAAAATCTTCGGGCAGCACGATGGTGGTGTCGCGTCCGTGGCGCCGCAGCAAGATATTGCGTCGTCCGTCGATGATGATTCGTTCGGTTACTTCCGGCGCATATTTCACGGTATCGTTGTCGATTGCGATGATGATGTCGCCGTTGCGGAAACCGTTGTCTTGTGCTGTTTGGCAGTAGTCGAATCCGAGGTAGGCGTTTTGCACGGGCAGTTCGTCTTTGCCGTAGTAGCCGAGTATGGCGGTGTAGATGACGAATGCTGTGATGAAGTTCATCAGCACACCGCCGGTGATGATGAATAGGCGTTTCCACGCCGGCTGAGCGCGGTATTCCCACGGTTTGGGTTCTGTGGCAAGTTGCCCGCTGTCGGTTGTCTCGTCCACCATGCCGTCGATACTGCAGTAGCCGCCGAGCGGAATCCACCCGATGCCCCATTCGGTGGCCTCGGGGTAGCGGCGCCAATCGTTGTCGGGCAGTTTTTCGGGGTCGATTGGCACCATGATGGGTTTGCCTTTGGCGTTGAGTTTAGGCTCGCCATTCTCGTCGATGGCGGGCTCTTCGGTCGGTTGGTTGGGAGCGAACCAACGCACTTGCCATTTGCCGTTGATCTTTTTGAACCGCACGATGGCGAATTTCCAATTGAAGAAGAGGTAAAATTTGTTGACGCGTACATGGAACAGACGTGCAAAGCCAAAGTGCCCGAGTTCGTGCACAAAGACGAGCAACGACAAGGCTAAAATGAGTTGTAATGTTTGTATAAGCATGTTTTTTTGATTTGTAATTATTTGATTTTCGGTTTGTTAGTTTGTTTTTATGAATAGTGTGCTATGAGTTCGCGAGCGAGTTGTCGGGTTTCGGTGTCGCAGGCTACATAGTCGTTGTACGATGGCGTAGCGATGAATGTTGTTCGCTCCAAAACCGTTTCGATGAGGTTGCTCATTTGCAGGAATCCGATGCGCTCGTGCAGGAAAGCATCGACGGCTATCTCGTTGGCGGCGTTCAGCGCGCATGGCATGTTGCCGCCGCGTCGCATGGCTTCGAATGCTAAAGCGAGGTTGCGAAAACGCGTGGGGTCGGGCTGCTCGAACGTGAGTTGTGAGCATTTCGTAAAGTCGAGTCGCTCGAAGTTGGTTTGCCGCCGTTGCGGGAACGTGAGTGCATATTCTATTGGCAGGCGCATGTCGGGCACACCGAGTTGTGCTTTGATGCTGCCGTCGCGGTATTGCACCATCGAGTGTATGATGCTTTGTGGATGTATGACTACGTCGATTTGTTCGGGACGCAGGCCGAACAACCACTTTGCTTCGATGACTTCGAATCCTTTGTTCATGAGCGATGCCGAGTCGATGGTGATTTTTGCACCCATCTGCCAAGTTGGGTGGCGAAGGGCATCTTTTGCCGTAACCGAAGCCAACTCTTCGCACGATTTATTGCGGAATGGCCCGCCCGAAGCGGTGAGGATGATTTTTTCGACTTCGTCGGCATTTTCGCCGACCAAACACTGAAAAATGGCGCCATGCTCCGAATCGACGGGCAGAATGGCAGCGTGGTGTTGTTGCACAAGGCGTGTAACAAGTTCGCCGGCCACTACCAGCGTCTCTTTGTTGGCCAAAGCAATGCGTTTGCCGGCTTTCACGGCTTCGATGGTGGGTTTCAAGCCAGCGTAGCCCACCATGGCGGTAACAACCGTATCGACCGATGGCAGTGCTGCCACTTGTGCCACAGCATCGCTGCCGGCAAACACTTTGATGGGCAGGTCGGTCAAGGCTTCGCGCAGCGTGTTGTAGTGCGCCTCGTTGGCCACGACTACGGCTTCGGGGTGGAACGTGCGTGCCTGTTTGATGAGTAAATCGACATTGTTGTTGGCCGTGATGGCATAGACGGCAAACAGGTCGGGGTTGGCTGCTACCACGTCGAGGGTTTGTGTGCCGATGGAGCCGGTCGAACCTAATATGGCAAGATTTTGTTTTTTCATAGTGTCAACGCTAAAAAATGATGTAGTCTGTCGGGTTGATGGGCGTGCCTTTTTGCCATATTTCGAAATGCAGATATGGTTTCGAAATGCGTGTCTGGCTGGCATTGCTCACAAATCCGACGGCATCGCCGGCAAGCACTTGGTCGCCGGTGTTTTTCAGTATGCGTTCGCAGTTTTTGTAAATGGATATGAAATCGTTGGCGTGCTGAATGCTGATGGTGTAACCGTTTTCGAGCGAGTAGTCGGTGGCTACGATGGTGCCGTCGAGTGTGGCAATGACGACTTCGTCGGCCGACGTGGCGACATCAACTCCAAAATGACGTTTTTCGGGATCGAACGTGCGTGTTACAACGCCTTTGACCGGTTTGATAAACACCTGTGCAACAGCCTCTTGTGGCATGACTATGGAGCCGAGATTGTAGCGCTCGGTTTGCTCGAAACTCTCACAAAACTCTTTCTCTTGTTGCGATTTGTCCAATGCCAATGTTTTCCAATCGGTAATGGTCAGCGAGTCGGGTGTCAGACTATCGACAACGATGTTGCCTGCCACAATCTCCTTGACGACGGTCAGTTGTTGCTCTTGCAATGCCAACTGTTGCGCCAGCGAATCGACTAACAAAACCTCTTCGACCAAGTCGGTGCGAATGGTAGCATCGGTATAGCCCGGCAAATAGTGTTTGATGGGCGTGATGAAAATGAGTACCGACAGCAACAGAAACGAAATGATGGCGAAAGCGCTGATGATGAGAAATACCGATAAGCGCGACAGTCGTATATGGAATGTCTCGGTGAGCGTGTTCTCGTTCAGAATGGACACGCGGTAACGGAAGCGCAATTTTTGCCAAAGCGTTTTGCTTGATGATTTTTTGTTCGCCATGCGTCTGTCTTTTTAGTGTTTTGCCGTACGGCGTTTGTAAGTGGCAAAAGCAAATTCGAGGTCGGCTGCAGCATCGTACATACGTTCCGATAACTCGGTCTGTTCCCACACCGACGCATCGATGGCGGGATAAAACGTGTCGGCATCGAAGTCGCGATACACCCAAGTGATGTAGAGCGTGTCGGCCAAGTCCATGAACTGTCGGTAGATAGAACCACCACCGATGACGAAATTTTCGTCGTCGTGCCGGCAGAGTGCGCGTGCTTCGTCGATGCTGTGCGCCATCTCGCAACCGGCTAACTGCAGGTCGGCCTTGTCGGTGATGACAATGTTGCGCCGTTTGGGCAACGGGCGCACCGGCAGCGAAAAAAATGTGCGTTCGCCCATGATGACCGTGTTGCCCGATGTCAGTTGTTTGAAATGTTTGAGGTCGGCCGGCAGATGCCACAGCAAGTCGTTGTTTTTGCCGATGGCCATGTTTTGCGCTATTGCTACGATGATGGATATCATATTTTCTTGGTCGTTTTGTGTGCCAATCAATGTTTAGTCGCGGCGGCTGGAGTAAATCATAATGTAATAGAAGAGTGTGGCCAACGAACTGAGCGCGGCTACAACGTATGTGTATGCGGCCGACCGCAGCGCGTCTTCGGCTTGCGGGTGTGTTTCGTAGTTGGTGATGCCGGTCTCGTTGAGCCATGCCAAAGCGCGTTGGCTGGCGTTTATTTCGACCGGTAGCGTTACAAAACTGAACAGCGTAGTGAGTGCAAACAGCACGATGCCTATCAGCATCACCTGCGGGAAGGTGTTGAGCATCAGCATGCCGCCCAACAAAATCCACGACACAAATTTTGCCGAGAAGTTGATAATCGGCACCAATGCCGAACGCATTTTCAGCGGGGCGTAGCCGTAGGCGTGTTGCACGGCGTGTCCGCATTCGTGGGCGGCTACGGCAGCGGCCGCAATGCTGCACGAATTGTATACGTTTTCGCTCAAATTCACGGTGTAGTTAGTCGGATTGTAGTGGTCGGTGAGGAAACCGTTGGTGGCTTGTACCGTTACGTTGGTGATGCCGTTGTCGCGGAGCATTTTGCGGGCTACATCGGCACCTGTCATGCCGTTCGGCAGCGGAATTTGCGAATATTTCTTGAATTTGGAGTTGAGCGATATTTGTACAATCCAACTCAACAAGGCGACAACGCCAAAAATAATCCATGCACTTGTTACGTTCATAATTTTTTTTGATGTTAATTGATTGTTTTATCGTTTTTTCTTTTTAAGACATTTTTTGCAGTATCCGTACAGATAGAGCGAATAGTGTACAGATTGAAACGCATTGAATTTGCGCCCTAAAATCACGCGTCGCATTTTTTGGTCGGAAAATTCGCTCACTGCGCCGCACCCGATGCAGATGCGATGGTGATGCGTGGCGCTGCTGGTCGATTTTTCGTATTCGGTGCGTTGCGAGTCAAATTGATGTTTTACAACGAGTTGGCATTTGACAAACAGTTCGAGTGTGTTATACACCGTTGCCCGACTGACGTGGAAATCGCGCGGCAGTTTTTCGACCAACTCGTCGGCGGAGAAGTGCGCTTGCTGGTCGTACACCACTTCGAGCAGGCGAAAACGCTCTTGGGTTTTGCGCAGGTGCTCGTGTTCGAGGTATTCGGTCAGAATGCCGAGTGCGTGTGCTTTCTCTTCGCTTGCAGTCATTTGGTAATCAGTGCGTTATGGGTTGTATGGCGTTTCGCGCATTATCTCGTCGGCAGTGCGCAGCAGCAACTCTTTTGGCGATACTTCGGGGTGTTCGCGCATATATTGTTCCACAATACGCCACCCGACAAATGCGCCGGCGCGTCCGGGCGACTCTTGTGTAAAAGGTTTGGTAAACGGCGCATCGTTCATGTATTTGATGCGTATCATGGCATCGCGACTGAACAGATGTTTGCTGCCCACCAGCACCATCCACATGTCGTGCTCGTATTTCAGGCACCACTTCCATTGGTCGGCCGAATAACCAATGATTACCGAGTCGGGCAGATTGGGTAGCAGCACCGATGCTGTGTAGAGTATTTTGCCGCGGTAAATCATCTCTTCGACCAATTCACCGGAGTGTTGCACGAACGGATATTCGGTGGTGAGCCACGCCACGATGTAGTCGGGCACGAGTTTTTCGGGGCGCATGTTTTGGCGCAGATACCTGTAAATACCAACGCGTGCGTACAGCGGATAGTCGCTGCCCATGTAGTTGTCGATGCTGCCCGACACGAATCCGTCGCCTACGACCATGCTCTGATTCAGCCCGGATAGGTGTGCGTAGAGGCGAGGTGTCGGTTTCTCGGGAAAGAAATATTTTGCCCGTTTGAAGGCGTCGGTCAAAGTTTTTTCGTAGTCGCCGAGGTTGGCAAAACGTGCTTGTGTCTCGGTGTAGAGTTGTGCGACAGCGGTGTCGGCAAAGAATTTTTGCAGATTGTGCACCGTGATGGTGTCGCCCACGGCACCAAATTCGACAACGTGTTCCAGATAGACGGGCGTGATGTCGGGAAAGGCAGAATCGAGCCGGACAACGGCTTCGGCCAAGTTGTGGCGGTCCATCGTCCACAAAGCACTGTCGAACCGCTCGATAGTAACATTCAGGTCGATGTCGTCGATGTCGGCTGCCCGTTTGGGACGGTTGCAGGCCGTCATCAAGGCGCTTGCCGCTATCGCTATGATGATGCCGTATTTCGCTTTCATGCCGTGTGTTGGTTGCAATTTAGATTTTGTCTAAATAACAAAAATCGTGCAAAGTTACGAAAAATGCGGGAATAAACGATGCTGTTTGTCGTTTTTTGTGCGTTTGTTGTGGTTTTTATTTGTTTTAGTGGCGTTTGCACGTTAACTTTGGTACAAAAAAAAGTTATGGTTTATGGATATATTCGCGTAAGTTCCGACAAGCAGACGGTTGAGAATCAGCGATTTGAGATACAAAAGTTCTGCGACGAGAAACATTTGCAGGTTGATGGTTGGATAGAGGAAACCATATCGGGCACCAAGAGTTATACCAAACGCGAATTGGGACGTTTGTTGCGGCGCACGAAGGCCGGCGATACGATTATTTGCAGCGAGTTGTCGCGTTTGGGACGCAATTTGTACATGATAATGGAGATACTCGGTTTGTGTATGTCGAAAAATTGTCGTGTGTGGACTATCAAAGACGGCTACCGCCTTGGCGACGACATCCAGAGCAAGGTGTTGGCTTTCGCTTTCGGGTTGTCGGCCGAGATAGAACGTAACCTCATTTCGCAGCGCACCAAAGAGGCGTTGGCGCGCTTGAAAGCCGAAGGGCGCAAATTGGGGCGTCCGGAGGGTACCTGCATGCTGCAACGTTACTATCGTTTGTCGCGGCACGATGCGTATGTGCGCCGTGCGTTGCGCAAAGGCATGTCGCAGCGCGAAATTGCGCGCCGGCTGCATGTGTCGCGCAATACGGTGGCACGCTATATCCGTTTGTTCGTCAAAAATAATGAAACGCCGACTGAGGTGTTGCCATCGCAATGCGCCGCCGTGTAACCATTCTGCGCGCGGCTAACGACAACCGTAATCGGCAGCCACACGCCGACGTGCTACGAGGGTTACCGCTATGGTGGCCACGCAGCAGACCATCACAAACCAAAAGAAGTTGACATAGCCCAACCATTCTTGCAAATAACCGGCCACCATGCCGGGAATCATCATGCTGAGAGCCATAAATGCCGTGCATAGAGCGTAGTGCGTGGTTTTGAATTCGCCTTCGGAGAAATACATCATGTAGAGCATGTAGGCGGTGAATCCGAAGCCGTAGCCAAATTGCTCGATGGCAATGGCTGCGCTAATCAGCACAAGGCTGGTTGGGCAATAGATGCTCAAATAGACAAATGTGAAACACGGCAATGTCATGCAGGCAGCCATCGGCCAGAGTGCCTTGCGCAGCCCGACATGCGAGGCGTAGATGCCGCCGAGTATGCCGCCCAAGGTCAGTGCAACGACGCCGACGGTGCCGTACGCCAAACCGACATCGGCGGTTTGCATGGCCAAGCCGCCGGACTCGTGGGCGGCCAGCAAAAATGGTTTGCACATCTTCAGCAAAAAGGCTTCGGGCAGGCGATAGAGCAGCATGAAAAGAATGGCCAACCAGACACCTTTCTTGCTGAAAAAGGTAACGAACGTGCGAGCAAACTCTTTGATGATGAGTCGCGGCGAGGCTGTGGCGTGGTCGGCAAGATGCGGCCGATCGGCGGCGGGCTGCGGCACGATAAAACTGTGGTACAAGGCCAACAACGTGAACCCGATGGCCGTGATGCCAAGTGTCCATTGCCAAGCCGCCGGCACATCGAGGCCGTCGCGCTGCTCCAACAGACCGGCTAACATCACCAACAGACCGTTGCCGAATATATTCGACAGACGGTAGAACATGCTGCGTATGCCGACGAAGGCGGACTGATTTTTTTGCGACAAAGCCAGCATGTAGAAACCATCGGCTGCTACATCGTGCGTGGCCGAAGCAAAAGCGGTGATGATGAATAGCACAAGCGTCAGCGAAAACAGGCTGATGGGCGTCTGCATTGTTGCAATGGTGGCGGCATCGGGGTGTGGTAGTGTGAGTGCCAACAATACCAAAATGCTCGCGATAGAGAGTTGCATCGCCACTATCCACCAACGTTTGGTCTTGATGATGTCGATGAACGGGCTCCAAAATGGCTTGATGACCCACGGCAGGTACAGCAAACTCGTGAAAAGTGCCATTTGACCGTTGGGAACGCCCATTTTGGTAAACATCAGTACCGAAATTTCATTGACCAAAAAATAGGGAATACCTTCGACGAAATAGAGTGTCGGCACCCAAAACCACGGCGATATGTTTTGATTGTTAAGTCGCTTATACATAATGCAATATCATTTGAAACGGTTGTTGAAAATCTGCCAATAGTGGTCGTTGGCATCGGATTGCAGGTGGCGTTCGATGCGGCGCGAAGCTTTTTTGCGCAGCCAATGGCAAAAAACAAGGAACAAAAGCAACAAGATGCCTTGCAATCCCGGATGTGTTTGCTGTACGAACAACAACGCATCGAAAATGCCATGCAACAACACGGGTATCAGCCATACACACAATTTCGTCCACCCCGAAGCGTTGGTGAAAACTGCCAACGCATAGAAATAACCCATAGCCACGGCAAAACAGAAGTGTCCGGGTACCGAGAAAATAGCGCGTGTAATGCCTATCGTCATCCACGAATCGTAATTGCTGAACAGATAGAGCACATTTTCGGCAGCCGCGAATCCCATGCCGACCATCACCGCGTACACAATGCCGTCGATGCGCTCATCGAAATAGGGATTGCGACGCAACAACAGCCACAACATGAGGAGTTTGGCGGTCTCCTCGGGCACGGCTGCGCCCAAAAAGGCGCACTGCAAACTTTCGATGATGTCGGTCGGGTCGGTGGTGAACCAACCGAATAACTCCAATGGTTGCGAAATGGCCAACGACAGCACGGTGGAGAATATGCCTAACACAAAGGCTTTGAACAGCATACGCCACGGCTCGGGTTGCGATTTGTCGCACCGATAAATGTAAACTATCAAGACGAATGCCGGTGCTAAGGCTGTTGCCAAAATTAACCAAAATTCCATATTACCATAATTTTTGAAGTGCGGCGCCGCGGAAATAGTGGCGCAGTATGGCGTCGTAACGATAGCCGCGTGCACCCATTACGGCCGCACCTATTTGACACAAACCGACACCATGTCCCCAGCCGGCACCGATGAGCGTGAATTGCCCTTCGGTATCTTTATCGACCACAAAGGCCGAACTATAGAGGTGCGATGGCGAAAGCCATTTGCGTATCTCGAGTTCCTTGCCAACGATGAGCGTGCGCTTCGTGCCAACGATTTTCAGCCGCACCACACGACCCGACGTGCCGCGTTTCACAGGAATCAAATCGGTGATGACGCCAAAGTCGATGCCCGAACGGCGGTGTACCAAATCCGACAATTCGGTGGCTGAATAGGTTACGGTCCATCGGTAGAAATCGGTGGTTTCTTGGTCGTAGTTGTTCAGTACTTGCGACAATATTTGCTTGTCGGTGGTGTTGCAAAATGCTTCGGGGGCTGATCGAATCCAGCGTTCGGCATTGGCTTCGATGGTCAAGTCAGGCAATGGCTCGTCGGCGGCATCGCGCACGGGCTGCAGGTAACTGTGCGGCGTGTCGTCCCAACAACTTTCGAACCGCTCGGAAACGCCGCCGCACGATTTCGAAAAACGTGCATCGCAAATATGTCCGTCGGCTACAAGCACTTCGCCGCGCGTTGCTTCGATGGCCAATCGCACCAAGTCGGTTTTGGCGCGCGTCAGACCTTGGTAGCGCTGGCAGTGGTCGTCGGCGCACACGTCGAAATGGGTGTGCGCATTGCGTTCGTAAAATTTTCGGATTTCGGTGTCGGTGCGTACTTCGGTTGCGGCTGCTTGCGGTGCTTTGTCCAAAATGGGTTTCATCAGCCAACTGCGCGATATGACGGCATGCGCCTTGAGCAACTCGAGCGAGGCGGTGGCGCTCATCTCCGAGGCAATGACACAAAACAGATAATCCTCGACTTTTACGCTGTTGACGGCGGTCAGCCTATTCTCCTCGACAATGAGTTTTAATCCTCCGCGGAAATGCTGATTTTCGGTGCGTTGCCAATGAAAGTCGATGCCGATGGTTACGTCGGCGAGTTCAAACAGCGCATTTGGCTCGTCGATGGGTTCCAACACGATTTCGTCGAACATGCTGCCGTCGAACACAATCTGCCCGTTGTGCCATGCGGCGGTTTGTGCTCCGGTGTACAGGCGTTCGTTGTTGATGCAGCGAAATTGTCCCGACAGACGAAAACAAATTGTCGTGGCCGACATGATGCCGACCGTAATGCGCGGTTCGTCTTTGAGTGGCGGAAACTGTTCTTGTTCGGGGAAAGTCAGCACTTGTTTGGACATGAAATCGTCGGCTGTCGGCACAAATAGTTTGTGGGCAGCAGCGGCTGTTGATGTCTCTTTTTGGCGTTGTACGATGCTCATGTTGTTCTACATTTGGCGGGTCGTTTGGGTGAAAATATCGACTATGTCGTCGCCGGCGATGCGTTCGAAATGTTGTTGTACGGGCGTAACGAACACGCCGGCCATTTCGACTGTAGCCGGACTTACAAGTAGTTGTTTTTCAGCGTCTTCTGTGTCGTATTGCCAAGGTCTGAAGTGGGCGCGCGGCAACACAAATACGCGCCACAATCCGGCGTCGCAAGTGGCCACAATGTTCATCATCGGCTCGACGAGCGGTTCGGTTATCATGCGGTTGTAAAGTTGCATAAATGCTATTTGCACGGCATCGGCTCGGCGACCTTCGATGCAAAAAACCGTGCGCAGGTAGTTGTTCAGCCTGAAGGTGGTGGCCGACCCCGTTTTGTGGTCGATGGTGGTGTTGGCGGCTTTCAGACGGTCGTAGTCGTCGATGAGCGGCAGAAAATGTTTGGTGCCGGCCTGAAAGTGCATGTGGTCGGGTGCCGAGGCGCCGCAACGCGGACCATTGTAGAATACCGCCAATTCGGGAAGCAACTCGGCCAAGTGCAACATGTCGGCAAAATGCGCCTCAATGTTTTGCGGCCGGTGTTCGACCAACGGTATGGTGAAATGTTGCGGAAAAATGGGGAACGGATTGACCAAAATTTCGTAGTCCCCCCACGCAACGGCTTGCTGTTCCGCCGGCCGGTTGTGGCGGCACAAAAAACAGGGACGTGCGGCAATCGTTTTGGCATCGACTTTGGCACCCGACGATACCATGCGTGCCGGATTGAATTGCACGCGCACGGCAAAACCATCGAACCGGCAGGTTTTTACTTCGACGCGACCCAAGTCGGCAAAGTTTTTGGCTGCCAACGGCCACGAGCGTAATTGCTCGTCGAAAAGCGCGCTTATTTGAGTTTGTAATGTCATGCTTATTTAGACTGAGTCTAATTAGTGCTGTCGGTTCAACGCTTGTCGCGCACAAATCTCGATGGTGCGCAGTTTGTCTTTGTAGGCATTGTTGGCATTTATTTTTTCGACCGACAAGGCGGCATCGCTGTTGCCTTCCCAGCGGCGGCATAGGTAGAGCGATTCGAAAATGCGTCCGATTTGGTGGCGGCGCGAGAAACGCAGTCCGAGCGCATAGTCTTCGCCGTAACTTGTGTTTGGCACTTTGGTTTGGCGCAGCAGCGGTGTGTAGAAAGCGCGTGGCGCGCCCAATCCGTTGATACGCAGCGCGTTGTTGCGCCCATTGTCGGGCGTCCACTCTTTGTGGTCGATGAGTCCCGGCGCTATGGAGCGCATGGTGCCATCGGTCATGGTGTACGACCCGATGACCATGGCACATTTGTCGGCATAGAATTTATCGACAATGGTTTGCAGCGTGTGTGTGTGTTCGTACACATCGTCGCTGTCGAGTTGCACGGCAAATTTGCCGCAGGCTGCATGTTGCACGCCTTCGTTCCAGCAGCCGCCGATGCCCAAGTCGGTGCGTGCGGGCACCAGATGCACTACGCGCGCATCTTGTTGCGCAAATTGTTCGATGATGGCGCCGGTGCCGTCGTCGGAGTGGTTGTCGATGATGATGACATTGAATTTGAAGCGTGTTTGTTGTGCCAATACCGAGCGGATGGCATCGGCAATGGTGCGTGCCCGATTGCGCACGGGGATGATGACCGATGCTTCGTTTTCGAAATCGTTACAACTCAAATCGACCGGTTCGAATTGCGGTGCAAGGTAGGCGCCAATGCGTTTGAGGTGCGCTGTGCAGGCCTGTTCCATTTCGATTTGCACGGCACGGTTTTTTGGGTCGACGTAGTCAAATTGTTTCTCGCCGCTGCGGCGTGTGTCGAGTTCCACTTCGGTGTACAGATATTCGTTGAGGTGCAGCAGCGACGCAGTTTCGCTGATGCGCAAACGCACATCGTACAAACCGGCGAAACGATATGCGGCATCGCACTCGGCTACGGCTGCTTTGAGGCGTGCGGCGTCGAACAGCAGCACCGATCCGAAATTAAAGTCGTCGCGCACGCTGCCTTGCTGATAATCGATGGTCGGATTTTTGCACAAGACGCCCTCTTTTTCGGCATAGTAGTCGGAGTACACCATGCCGGCAGCCGTGTCCGAAGCCACTTGCACCAAGCGCTCGAGAGCAAACTGCCCGAGTACGAGCGGCGTCGTTTTGGTGTAGAGCAGGGTGTAGGCGGTGTCGCTGTGGGCGGCTATCGACGATAGCGTCGCTGTGCTTGTCGGGCAGTCGATGGATAGTGTTTCGCAGCCGTTTATTTTTACGGCGTTTGCCGACAGCAAAAAGATGCGCGCCACCACCGGCGATTGTTGCAGTTGATGGACTGTGGCGGCTGTGGCTTCGATGTCGTTGGCCGGCAGAAAGCAATTTATCTGTTTCATGTGTTCGATGTTATTCTGTCAGAAAAAGCATTATTTGTTGTACAAGATTTTGGCGCTGTGCATCGCTTGTGAGCGCTTCCAGCGGGAAACCGCACACAAATGTGCGATAGATGCCGCTGTAAGCCACTGCTGCCGATATGTTGTTGCGACTGTAACGCATGGCCGTGAAGGCTTTTGCGTCGGCCGGCTCGATGCCATCGGGCGACTCCACGGCATATTGTTCGCTGTTTAGCCGGTTGCAGAAGTTGTAGTTGCCCGAAAATGTGCCTTTGGGCGTGGCTACGCACTTCACGCTGCCATCTTGTGCTGCGTGGTCGGTGCGCCATTGGTATTTCAGAATGGTTTTGGCAAATGCGCGGTCGGCTTCCGAGGTGTCGGCGCATTTCCATAAGTCGGTACCGACATACGCACCGCTGACCAACAACGCACCGCCTTGCAAACAAAAGTCGGTGATATGACGTTGTTGCTTGGCCGAAAAGGTTCTGAACTCCCAACGTGTAGTGTCGGTGCCCAACCGGCAGCGTTTTTGCTCGCCCAAAATCCAATCGACGGCACGATAGTCGGACAAAGCAACACTTCCGCATTCGATGGCGCGGCCGCTGCACGATGCAAACGAGTAACCGGCATGGCGCAAGGCGCGCCCGTGCACAATCGGGAAATCGAAGGTGTTGCCGGCTACGATGTCGGCGTCGTAGTCGCTGTTGCTGGCACCCCAGCCGGGCGCATCGTCGTCTGTCCAAGGTTCGCTGCGTCGGAATTCGTGCTGCGCACCCACATACGAGATGTCGCTGATGTAGGGCACAGCATCGTCCAAAAAGTCGGGGAAACCGGCAAATGCGCCGCCGTCGAAGCCTTCGGGTGCCGATGTGCGCTCGAATCCGTTGACTATCAGCACAGTATGCTTGGCTGTCGAGTTGCGGCACACCGACAAAATCTCGGATGGGAATGATGCGCCGCCGGCATTGACAGCCTCTACTTTGTAACTATAAATTTTGTCGGGCTCGATGGGCAGGCGGCACATGGTGTCGTGTACCAAAATGCCATTGTCGAAACCGCCGTCGTCGATGCGCGTATAGACGATGTAGGCATCGGCCTGTGCTGTCGGTTCGAGCGTGTCGGGCACAGCACTCCACGACAGTTGTACCGTGTCGGCCAGCAACTGCGCTGCAAAAGCCGTTACGGGCAACGGCTGCACCACATAGCGGCTACCGTGCTGCACCGACAAAAAACGCAACAAGCCTTTGTACACGGCGCGACTTGCCATAAACCTAAAACGTGGGTCGAGGGCAAAACGCATATCGACAAAACTTTGATGCGAAAACATTTCGAGCAGCATAGCCGGCACTTCGGGGCGGCGTGTCTCGCCATACTGTTTGTCCCATAAACCGCGAAACGACCAATCGGAGTAGCCGGCACGGCGCATGTCGTCGACCAGCGACATGGTAACATAGTCGGCCAAATCGCGACAAACCGCGCGCGACCGACCGTTTGGAAATCTTGTTTGCCGACCGTCGGCCGACGAGTAGATGCCCAATGTGCCGATGATGGTGTCGGATTTGCAGCCGGCGTCGCTGTGCAAACCCAGTGCCACATCGATGGGAACGCGCAAACCATCGGCAGCAGGCGCATTGTCGGAACCGCCGTTCATCCAATTGACCCACAAACCGCGTGCCGAAATGTCGTCGGTGTAGTCTTTGTCGCTTTCCGAAAAATGGTAAACCGTTTCGGGTGCGCCTGCCCACTGCAACCAATAGGCGGCGGCTTCCATGCAGCGCGGCCGGCCGCTTGTGCGACAAAAGGCGTCGGGCGATACGCTGCGAGCTACATTGCCCATGCCGCCGCCGAAACGTACCACGTCGGCCGCTACTACGCCGCTGTGACGGCTCCGGTTGGACAATACCACTCTGGCCGAATCGGCATTCAACCCTTTTTTGAAATGAAAACAGCCCAAATAGACCCAAGTGCCACACGCCATGGTTTGATTCACCTGAAAATCGGTGCGCCCGCCGGCATGATAAACCGTATAATGCGCATCGGATACGTTACTCTCCGTAAACGGATAGGCCACCGACACCATATAGTCGCCATCGACCGGAATGTCGGGCACCCACTCGGCAAAGGCTTCTTCGGCGAGCGATGTTTTCAGTAGGCGCGCCGTGCCTTCGGTAAACGGATTCTCGCCTTGACGGTAGGGCGTTGTTCGTTGACGAAATCCCGAACTATTGGCGCCGGATGCAAAATAGTGGTTGCCGCCGGTTTCGCAGTAGAGCGACCCGAAGTTGATGTTGTCGTTGTCGTTATCGACAAGCACTTCGTGCGATTGCACATCGCGCTCCTGCGGCAGAAATACGTTGGCTCCCGCATGTTCGATCATCGGCAGCAAAAATGGCAATACAAACGATGCCGTCAGTTTGTCTTCGACTGTCTCGAAATAGCGCGCGCGTTGCCAATGCCAGCGGTCGGTTTGTGTGTCGAAGTACCAACCATGACTGTGCCATAGCGCTATATTTCTGTTTGTCAGCGCATTGTCGGTGGTGTAAGGGCGCGATAGTGGCTTGATGACCGGTTTTGCCGGCGTTACGACCGATTGTCCGCCGGGTGTGTAGCCCGATTGGTAAAAAGCAGGAATGAGCGTGTCGATTTTTTTGCCGTCGGCATAGATTACGACCCGATAATTCGGATAGTCGTCGGCCACGATGGCTGCGGCCTCACGTTGCATCTGCTCGACCAAGTCCGGCCGAAACGGCAATGTGCCGACTATAAAATTGGTATAAATCGAAATCGTTTTCGTCTTGGTGTCCACGTTCAACTTTTTGATGCGCGCCGTCTGCAAGTCCAGATAATCGTTGCAGTACGATTGCAGCCACTCCGTTAGACGCGTTTTGGCGTCGGTCGGCTCGGCTTTCGCGCTGCAGGTTACGGCTGTAGCAACCACGAGCATCAGTATGCGCACCCATTTGCTCATCGATTGATGTTGATTTGAGGTCGAAAGTAATAGTTGGCAAAATTACAAAAAAAAGCCGAAAACAGATGCTTTTCGACTTAAAAAATCGGTAAAATTGGTTGGAATTTTCAGCCAACGATTATTTCAGGTTGAAACGCAATCCGGCCGTCAGACTTAGATTGTACGGGTGTACGGTGCGCGAATTGACGGGTTGCGGAAATTTTTCGGCGGGAATGTACCATGTAAAACCGGGTTCAAAGTAGATGCCCATACCTTTGAAAAACATGACTGCCAAACCCACGTTGGCCGTGAGTGAACCCTGAATGCCTTTGATGTATTCGTGGTCGGTTTGGCTCGACAGTAGTGCATCGTTTTCCACCTCGAACGTCTGCCTGTGTTGTGTGGCAATCAGACCTTTTTCGCATGCGCCTCCTGCCGATACATAAAATTTGATGATGCGCCTATCGACGATGCGAAACGACAACATCAGCGGCACGCCTATGTAGTGCAGTTGCTGGTTGCGTTCGGAATATGTGCCTTGCAGCCGGTTGGTGGACGTAAACCGCGAGTGTGCATACGAATAGTTGATGCCGGTTTGCAAATCGAGACGTTTACACAGCGGAATGCCTATCGATAAGCCTACCGAGAACGGCAGGTCGTGGCGGTCGTTTTGGGTGGTGGTGCCGCGCAATGCTATCGGGCTGCCTGCGATTGTGGTCGAAGGCATATAAAATATTTCACTCACGTTGGGCGACAACGATGCCAATATGCCCAAATTGATGCTCTCGCGCGGTGTGCGTTCGTCGGTGCCGGCGGTATCGGTGGTCGCTACTGCCGATTGTTGTTCGCGCATCAGGCGGGCGGCCTCTTCTATGCTGATGTGCGGCGTTTGGTCGGCCGGCAGGTGTGTTGTTGGTGTGTCGTCGGTGCTGGCCGTTGTTGCCGGCGTGGCTTCAACGATGGCTTCTGACGGCTGTGCGGTGTCGGCGTTATCGGTTGTATGCTTTGTCGTGTTGTGGTTGTGCGCCGTGTTGCGCGTTGCTTGTTTCGACTCCCTTTTTGTCGGAGTCGATGAGGGTTCGGCGGCGGACTGTACGGCGGTTGATGTTTGTTCCGGCACCGCAGCGACGACGGCTGTTGCGCCCGTGTCGGAGTTGGCAGCCAATAGTGGCGCTTGTTTGGTTGCCGATGGCGGAAATGCCGCAGGTAGCAACAGCAGCAAAGCGATAGCGGCGGCGGCCGACAATCCGACGGTATAGCGCACCCATAACGGCACGGTGCGTCGTTTGCGCGGTGCCGGCAGTCGTCCTAACATATTGTCGCGCCAATCGTTTTCGGGCAACGATGTGGTGTACGCATCCATTTTGTAGCGCAATCGACCGCACCAACGGTCACTGTCGGACGTGGCTGTGCGTGGCAATCGGTCGGCTATCGCTGCCCAATCGTCTTGCGGAACGGGTGCTTCGTAATTTTGCAGTTTGTCCCGCAATAGTTGTTGTAGTTGTTTGTCCGTCACTATGCGCGATTATTTCTTTTTATTCTTTCTTGTAGTACCGCTCTTGCTCGCGAAAATTGCGACCGCGACGATGCTTCGTTGATGCCTAATTGTTTGGCTATCTCGGCATGGCTGTAACCTTCGATGGCGTACATGTTGAATACCGTTCTGAAACCTGCCGGCAGTTCGTTTATCAGTTTCACTATCTCGTCGGCCGACATTTTCTCGATGATTGTTTCGGTGTCGTCGGCCATTTGGATTTGTAAGTCGCTTATGTCGTCGCTACTGCGCAGAGCGTCGTTTTTGCGCAGATATTCGAGCGATATGTTGACAAAAATTTTTCGCAACCATCCTTCGAAAGCACCTTTGCCGCTGAACTTTTGCATGTTGGCAAATACTTTGATAAAGCCGTCGTGCATCAGGTCGAGTGCGGTCTCTTTGTCGCCTATGTAGCGCAGGCAGATACCGGTCATGCGTGCGGCATACAATTCGTATAGTCGTTGTTGGGCAAGTCGCTCATTGCGCAAACAGCCATCGATTAGGTCGTTCAGAGATGTATATTTTGTACTTCCTAACAGCATATCCTCTCAGTTGAATGATGCACAAAGCGGGCTAAACGTTGCATGTGTTGTCGCTTGTTAACAACTTGACGATTTTTTGTGCGGTGCGGTCGGCGGCGCCGGCATCGCCAAGTCGTTGGGCAAGTGTTGCGTAGTCGGCCTGCATCGCCCGATGGTAGTCGCCATCGGTGAGCAAACGTGTGAGTTCGATGCCTACGTTGCGCGTGGTGAAACGGTGCGCCACAAGTTCGCACACCACCTCTTTCTCGGCCACCAAGTTGACGAGCGACACGAATTTTGTTTTAATCAACACCTGTTTCAGCCAAGTGCCTATGCGCCCGCCGGGCACATAGTACACAACCACTTGCGGCACTCCGAACAGGCCTGTTTCGAGCGTGGCTGTTCCGCTGTTGACGATGGCGGCGTAAGCGTGGGCAAGCAAATCGTAGGTGCAGTTGTACACTATTTTTACATTGTCCGACATGTAGGGCTGATAGAGCGCGCTGTCGGCACTTGGGGCGGCCGCCAACACAAACTGAAAATCGGGGAATTGTTTGGCCAACGGCATCACAGTGGGTAGCGTGGTAACAATCTCCTGCCGACGACTGCCGGCCAAAACGGCCACTATTGGGCGCGCATCGAGGTGATGTGCGGCACGAAAATCGCCGGCGTGCGGCTGTGCACGGTAGGCCGCAATGGCATCGACGGTCGGGTTGCCCACATATTCAACAGCATAATCGAATTGTGCGTAAAACGACGTCTCGAACGGAAAAATCGTAAACATCTTGTCGATATATTTTTTTATCGACTTGATGCGGTAGGTTTTCCATGCCCACAATTTTGGCGAAATGTAGTAATAGACCGGCGTGTCGAAGTGCGTTTTGACATATTTGGCTATCCGCAGATTGAAACTCGGATAGTCAATCAGAATCACCACGTCGGGACAGAAACGAACGATAGCCCGCCGCGTGTCGCGCAGGTTGCGCAGTACGGTCGGCAAATGGCGCACTACAGCCGTGATGCCCATAAATGCCATGTCGCGATAGTGCTTGACCTGACAGCCGCCTTGGGTTGCCATCAAATCGCCGCCGAGAAAACAGAATTGGGCTGCGGCATCATGTTGCTTTAGTGCCGCCATCAAATTCGCACCGTGCAAATCGCCCGATGCTTCGCCTGCTATGATAAAATATTTCATTGATTATCAGTTTTTTTTATATAAAAAACATAGCGGCGGCCAAATAGACTAACACCGACACTACCATGCCGCGACAAGCACGCCACCACTGCGCATGGTAACATGCAAATACGCCAAACAAATTCGGTGCCAACGACACCAATATCAGTTTGCTGATCAACGATGGCGCTCGTTCGATGTAGAGCAGCAGCGCATCGGTCAAAGACAAGTCGCCGCGATAGAATACCGCAAAAAACAGCAATCCGAATGCCACCGGCACTATCAGACCAATGGCGGCCGCCAACCAAAAATTATCGAATCGCTTCATAGTCGGCAAGGGTGGATAGCGTGTCGTGCGCCGTCATATCGACGCGCGTGGGCACCACCGACACAAATCCGGAGCCAATAGCGCTGATGTCTGTGTCGGGTGCCGATGGCTCGCGACAGACAAAATAGCCGGTTGTCCAGCCGTAGTGCTTGCCCATGGGCGATACACCGAACGCAAACTCTTCGTCCCAATAGCCGTCGGCTTGGCGACAGATGCGCACGCCGTTCAAGGCGCCTCGTGGGGCATTCACGTTCAGGCAGACGCCCTGCGGCAGACCTTCGGCCATCACCTTGCGGGCTATCTGCTCGAATAGCGGCAGACAGGCCGAAAAATCGGCGTCGGCGTGGTGGTCGCACAGCGAAAAACCTACCGATGGCACGCGTCGCACGCAGCCTTCGAACACAGCACCCATCGTGCCGGAATAGATGACGTTGATGGCTGTGTTCGGTCCGTGATTGATACCCGAAAAGAAAAAATCGGGGTGATGGTCGCCAATATAAAAGGCCAATTTGGCACAATCGGTGGGCGTGCCGCTGCACGAATAGATAGTCAATCCCGGCTCCTGACGTTGAAGCGTATAGACTACGGGATTCTCCATCGATAGCGCATTCGAATTGCCCGAACGCGGCCCATCGGGGGCTATCACCAACAAGTCGCCCAACGGTCGCAGCATCTCAATCAGTTGGCCTATGCCTTTGGCGCGAATGCCATCGTCGTTGGTAATGAAAATAAGCGGTTTATTCATATTTTTTTACTCGTAATGTTTTTGTAATCAAATAGTTATCTTTTTTGTATCACGACCATTTTGGCGGCGGTCAGAAACACTCCTGTCAGCAAAATCATGTACAGCACATCGCGGCTGTCGAGCACACCTCGGCTCATCGAACGATAGTGCGCGTCGATGCCCAAATTCTTGAGATAGAGCATCAGCGAACCGCTGTCGAATAGCGAACCGATTAAATCGAACCCATACAACAGGCCAAAACATATCAGCGCCGACACTACAAAGGCCGAGATCTGATTGCCGGCCACCGACGACCCGAATACGCCGATAGCCGAATAAACCGCTGCCAACAGCAACAACCCGATATACGAACCCCAAAAGGCACCTGCATCAACATTGCCTATCGGCTCGGCCATGATGTACACGGCGCCGAACCACAGCAGTGCAGGAACCAAGGCCAGCGCTATCACGCACCACGAAGCCAAAAATTTGCCGCCGACCAACTGCCATGCCGAAAGCGGACGCGTCAGCAGCAACTCGAGCGTGCCTTGCTGACGCTCTTCGGCAATAGTGCGCATCGTTACTGCCGGACACAAAAACAGAAACAGCCACGGCGCAAGCACAAACAAACCATCGAGGTTGGCATAGCCATTGTCGAGCACATTGTACTCGCCGGGAAATACCCACAAAAACAGGGCTGCCCCCACAAAAAATACGGCTAACACAATGTAACCGGTCGGCGTAGTGAAAAAATTCCGAACCTCTTTGCCAAAAATATTCAAAACGGGAGATGTCATAACCTGTCAGATTTTGCTTAATCTATCGTACATACATAAATAATTTGCAAAGATACATTTTTTTGACGATATTTTGCCGCATTCTCCGCAAGAATTGCTGATTTGCTGTTTTAATGCGCTCACAATTAGCATATTACCAATTTAATGACCCGTTTTTGCGGCCTGCCGAAGGCAAGGGAGTCTCTTCATTCTTGATTTTACTCACGTTCAATAAATTGAAAACAACTGTTCTTTTGTTTTCATCCAACCGTTTTGTACTATATATAATATGGTGTACCCCTTTTTGTAGTCCTTTGCCGTTTTAATAGCGATTTTTGTTGTCATTTTTTGTATTTTTCTTATTTCCTTGCGCTTTTATGATAGGATTTTGATATATTCGGGTAGTATTTTTGTGCAAAAATATGCTGTTTAGCATAGTAATTGGCGTGATTGTGTCATAAAATTGTTATTTAGTTCTCTTTATAATTATCTGATAATGAGGTTGAAGTGATTTTTTTGTAAAAAAGTTTGCGAAAAGTTTTGTTTGTAACGAAAAAGGCAGTACCTTTGCAACCGCTTTCG
>SFDZ01000009.1 GCA_004557405.1 Bacteroidales bacterium | reverse complement strand
AGCGGCACCTACATCGACACACTGACAGCCATCTCGGGCTGCGACAGCATCGTAACCCTGAATCTGCAAATACGGTCGGAAATTCGTTCCATTCTCTACCAAGAACTATGTCACGGCGATTCGCTGCTGTTCGCCGGACATTTCCGCACGCAAAGTGGCACCTACAACGACACACTGAAAACACTATTTGGTTGCGACAGCATCGTAACCCTGAATCTGCACATCAAGCCGGAGATTAGAACCACACTTGACCAGATGCTGTGCCACGGCGACTCAATGCTGTTTGGCGGCAAATATCGCACACAAAGCGGCATCTACACCGACACACTGACGGCAGCATCGGGCTGCGACAGTGTCGTCGTACTGCGACTGAACATACGTCCGGAAATACGCAGCACCATACGACGACGCATCTGCGAAGACGAATCGTATTTTTTTAACTATCAGCAACTTAACCAATCGGGGCTCTACGCTGACACACTGACGGCAGTGTCGGGTTGCGATAGTATCGTAACGCTGGAACTGACCGTCCGCCACTGCGAACAAGTAACCGCCGGCAACGACACCGCCTATCTATCCGTTTGCGACAGCATAGTAGCCATCGGTCTATCGGACAACGATGCATGGACTTGTGCCGAGCCGACATTCACACTCATCACCCAACCGACCATAGCCGGCGCCACCGCCACCATCTACGCCGACTCGCTCATCTACCGCAACGCCACGCGGTCGCATAGCGGCCGCGACTCGCTGCAATACAGCATCAACTGCGGCGAATTTGCCGACACGGCCATCATCTACCTATCGATCACACAATCGGCCTCGATTGACATAGAACTTGTGCCAAACGCGCCTGTTTGTCTTTACAACTACGCCATTTTCAGCGGCACATTCAAAAATAATGGTACACTGACACCGCCGTTGGTCTGTCAGTGGCAAACCAGCGCCGACGACGGTGTTACATGGGCGCCCATCAACAAATGGCGCTACTTTGCCGGTTCGACGCTCTCCGAAATTTACCAAATCAACGATGCCGAACACTATCTATTCCGATTATTGGTAACCGAGCAGGGCAACGAATCGCTTGAACATTGCTATGTGGTGTCGAATCTGCTGCCGATAGACATACTCAGCGACACCGAGACACTCACATTGAGCGGTTGCGGACGCGTGGAATACGATGGCAAGACCTACACCGCCGACACCACATTTTTAGAAACCGGCACGGCAACCTCTACCTGTGGCAACCGTTTGGTCAGCATACAAGTATTCGATGCGCCGGAAAGCGAACAGACGATTCTGTTTTGCGACACCATCACCTACAATGGTCAACTATTCTACACCGACACTACCATCGTCGAGCGATTTGCCAGCCCGACAAACGACGCCACGCCGTGCGACAGCACAGCCACCACGCACTTGATAATGAACTGCACCGCCGGCGGAACCTATATCGAAGACCTGATTGTCAACAAATACGATTGGATAATGCTCTGCAACAATCGCAAAGCCTACACGCTTGTGCCGAACTACACGCAAATGCGCTATCAATGGTATCGCAATGGCGAACGCATCGAAGGTGCCACCGATGATTATTATACCGAAAACCGCATGCTCGATGGATGCTATATGCTGCGCCTGATGATGATAGACGAAAACACCGCGCACATTTTCGTTTCCGAGACAAAATGCGTCAACGCACACACTATCAGCATCATACCAAATCCGGTAGCAGCAGGGCAAAGCGCCGTCATCGAATACTATTTCAGCGAAAGCGACAAGCAAGGCCTGTATGTCGATATATATGACAATGTCGGGTTGCTCTACTATCATATCGAGCCGACAACTTATCCCATCGTGTTGCCGTCCAATCTGGCAATCGGCATTTACAACATTAAAGTCGTTACGGGACTTGGCCAAATATTCAACGTCAAACTCATTGTCAACTAACACGCCGGCATGTTCCACCGCTCAACACACATAATCATTCTGTGGCTGTTGGCTGCCATTGGCACAGCGGCGTTTGCCGAAGAGTGCAACTGCATCAGCAGCCAGCGCGGCAGCAGTTACCGCAGCAAAACGCCGTCGGCACGCCATGTGGTCATCGGGACACGCATCGGCACTACGGGACTGACCTACCAATCGGACTTCGGCACTTTCAGCCCACACATACATACCGGACTCGAAATGTCGTATGCGCTGCTGTGGCGCGGCGTCGGCATTCGGCTTGGCTGCGACTTTGCCTATGCAGCAAGCAACTATGTATCAACAAATTACACCGACAACTACTCTACTATTGATGTCGAGCGCGATGCCATGGATGTGTACTACACCATCGGGCGACTCGCCGAACGGCACAATCAATGGTATCTCGGCATTCCGCTGCAACTCACACTCGACTTCAAGCATGTAACGTTGAACATCGGCCCCAAAGCCGTGATAGCCTTGTCCTCCACCTATCGGCAAACACTGCACCAAGCCGACCTGCGGTGTTACTATCCGCTGTACGATGTCGAAATAGACAATGCATTGGCCTTGGCCACCGGCACGAACACCATGACTACAGCAGGAAAACTCGTTTCGTTTCCATACGCATGGATAGCCATCGCTGTGGACGGCACCTACAACATCAAACTGAAAAATGGTAATAAAATCGGCATCGGTCTGTATGCCGACGTAGCCGTAAACAACCACAAGCTACTGAAAACAAGCAATTTATCGTTACTCAGCATCAGCGACACCAAATCCGGTGTGCCGGTCGATCGTCTGACCGAAAGTGCGCTATACAGCAATCACGCGGCAACACAAACACAAGTGGTGCGCAAATTTGGCTATTTCGACACAGGATTCAAACTCGTCTATTACTTTGTGCGCGACTAATCGCCGGCCGGCAACCACTTACTTGGCCAGCCACAACTCCGGATTCTGAATGTCGGTATCCTTGTACAACATCAGATAGAGTTCCGTTTTGTTGTCGTTCTCCGTATCGACGAATATTTTGCCGAGTTTCTGTTTGGTGGTTACCTTGTCGCCTTCTTTCACATAAATTTCCGTCAAGTTGGAATAGACCGTACGGTAATTTCCGTGTTTCACAATGACTGAACTATTGCTTCCCGGCACCATGAAACATTTTGTAACCACGCCATCGAATATGGCACGTGCGGTCGAACCGGCCGGTGTTTGTATGTAAATACCTTTGTTATTGGTAGTTACATGTGGCAATACAGGATGGGGCTGCACACCAAAATGTCCGCTGATGAAGCCGCGTTCCACAGGCAACGGCAGTTTACCTTTGTTTTTCTCGAAATTGCCGGCCACCAACTGCTCGTCTTTGCTCATCTGATAAACCGGTTTACCCTGCTTGGCGGCCTCTTTGCGCCGGCGTTCTTCCTCTTTTTTGATTTCGGCTGCCACCAATTTTTGGATTTTTGCATTCAGTTCATCGGCTTTTTTCTGCTGCTTTTTTTGTTTTGCTTTCAGGTCGGCCTCTTTCTTTTGCAATTCGGTCAGCATTTGTTTTTCGCGCTGACGGTCCGACTCCAACTTTTTCGCTTCGCGCTCTTTTTCGTTCATCACACGTCCCTTGTCGGCTTTGTCCGACTGCAAGGCCAAGCCTTTGGCCTCCAGCTCGCCGGTCAGTTGCAGAATCTCGGCAGCCTGTCGTTTCCGATAATCGCTCAACTCCTGCAAATAACGGAATCGGCGATAAGCCTGACTGAAATTATCGGACGACAAGATGAATAGCAACGGCGAAAAATAGTTGCGACGCGCATGCGTCTCGCGCACCAAACGCGCATAATCCGCCTTTTGAAAAGCCAATTTTTCTTCAAGTTGTTTCCTCTCTTCCTCGAGTTGTACGATGTTTTGTTCCAACAAACTGATTTCGCCGTTCAACGATTTGATCAGCGCATTGCGTTCGTTGATGCTGCGTTTCAACAAATTGATTTTGTTTTCGCTACCCTTTTTCGACTTTTGCGTCTCGTCGAGCAATTTATTGGTTTGAGCAAGACTTTCGAGCGTTTTTTTCTTCTGCGCTTCCAACTGCTGCCGTGTTTGCGCGACTATCGGCATAGCCAACAACGACACAAGCAACACAAGCGGACACAAACGGTATTTTATCATCTTTATCATCTTATTTTCAAGGAATTATCTTCGAGAAATTAACTTTTTCGTAACGCGACAAATTCTGCGGCACATACTCCAAAGGTTTGTTAAACTCCATTTTTTCGACCGTACATGCCAACGTCATCACACGACCGGCGGCCTGCAATGTCATCGAAAATGCGTTCGGGAAACGCACGCCGTTTTGCACCCGATGCCCGGCATATTCGCACGTCAAACGTCCCTGCTCGGCCACCACCGACGCCTTGGCAATGGCAGCCGGTTCCACCACCTCGAATTGTTGTATCAATCCCGATGCCAAATGTAGCAGTTGTGTAGGCGCGCCGGCCAAATTTTCGACCGTAAAATCGGCAGCCGAGATATCCGTTTTTTCCAGTAAAAACAAGCGATTCGACACGATGTTCTGCAACACATCGAACCGCAAATCGACGCCAAGTTTATAACGCAAAAAATCATACGAATTTTCGGTATAGCGCCGATTCCATTTATCCACCACCACAAATTGCGAGGGTGTGAACTCCACACGAAACATTTCGATGCCCGCCACCGGCTGCACCGACAACACCAACAGACTGTCGGTCAGCAACTTGACAGTTGCCCGGAACGATAGTTGCTGCGTGCCGTAGGTAGCCACCACACTCATTTTCGAAATATGCAACGTGGCAAAGGTAGGCTGTTCGGTCAGAACCTGATTCACCGTATAAGCCGCCGGTTGGTCGGTCGGTTTTTGCGACACCTGTTTGGTTTTGCAGCCCGCCACCAACCACATCAGCAACACACAAGCAAGTGCGAACAGGCTATTTCTGTACATCGTCATGCGGTTCTTTGTTTTCATCGTCGAGCGGTAATAAATATGGTACGTATTGTCGTTTTTCGATCTTTTCGTGTAGTCGCGGCAACTGCGGATTCAGTTCTAACGCTTTGTTCCATTGTTCGATAGCCGATTCGATTTCGCCCAATTGTGCCAAAATATCGCCATAATGTTCCAACAGTTCGCTGCTGAGCGTTTCGGCTGCTGCAATGGCTCGCTCCTGATAGAAACGCGCCAACTTGTATTCGCCGCGCATGAACAGCACCCACGCATAGGTATCGAGAAAAGTTGCCGAGTTTGGTTCGGCTTTGACCGCTGCGCTGCTGAGCGTTTCGGCTTTGGCCAAATCGATGCCGCAACAAGCCAACAGATAGGCATAGTTATTTTTCACCGATATATTGTCAGGCGCCATGCGCAACACCTCTTCGTAGCACACCATCGCTGTTCTGTATTGTTGCATGGTTTGTGCAATATCACCTTTCATCGTCAGCGCCCATACGCGCGCAGCATTTTCCGTTTGGTCGTTGGCGAGCAGCGCATCGAGCATATCGATGGCCTCCAAAGTGCGTTTTTCGGTAACCAACAGCACCGCTTTGTAGTAATACCAACGCGACGATTTCGGGAATAGAAGTATGGCTTCGTCAACGATGTCGGCCATGCGTGCAGGGTCATTCTCGTACCACGAAAACAAATTTACCCATCGTTCCTCGTCAAGCGGATTTTGCCGCACTTGTCGTATCCAATAGTTTTGACAAGCGACGGTGTCGTGTTTCACTTGTGCATAGTCGTACAACAACGTGTGCAGTTCGTCTTCGTCGGGATACATGGCGGCAACCCCATACACGACAGAATCGGCATGTAAGGTATCGTGTGCCTGCAGCAAGGTTGCCACATGCGATCGCAGCCATTGTATTTTGTTGCTGATGGAGTAACGTCGGTCGTTCAAGGCGCGCAACATATACTCGTCGGCCAGCGCATCGTTGCCTTTCGACGAATAATAGTTGGCATAAGCCGCCAACACATGGCCGTCGGTCGAGTCTTTGGCATACTGCGAGTCGTAGCATCGGATGGCTTTTTTGTCGTTGCCGGCCGACAGATAAAAATCGCCCAACAAAACGACATAGGCCGTATTTTTCGGGAATTTGTGTATCAGTTTTTTTATCTGTTGTTCGACTTTTTTGGGGCGATGCAGCACTTGCTGAATGGCCATTTGGCGGAACGAGTTTTCCTCGTCCACGCCATTCAGTTCCTCCAAGCGTTTCAGCACCTCGAGTTGCTGTTTCGGCTGTTCGGTTATCTGATACAACTCGAGCAGACCGGTCAGATAGTATTGGTTGGTCGGCTTTTGGCGCAGCAGTTTCCGATAACCGGCAATAGCCTCATCGAACCGATATTGCGCCACGAGCCACGATATCAGCATTTCCTGATATTCCGTATTATCGGGTTGCAGAGCTGCCATTGTGCGCACGCAGTCGAACGCCTTCGGATAGTCTTTCTTCATCTGATAGGCTGTCGATATGTTGTAGTACACAGCGGCATTATCGGGGGCAATGGTCAAGCATTGGTGGAAGCACTGCAAAGCCGAGTCGGGTTCAAGGCGTTGCAGATGGCGCGTCCCCTCGAAAAACCAATACGCAAACCGTTGGTCGGCCGTCGAATCGACGAGTTGTTCGGCAGCCACGCGGCATGCGAATATCGAATCGACATTCTGTTGCTGCGCTTGCGTGCTGCACGCCACTGCCAACAAACATGCTATGAGCCACGATTTTTGCATACGCATCGGGTTGTTTATTGTTTTCCCGTATGTCCAAAGCCGCCGGCGCCACGTTCGGAGGCCGCCAATTCGGTTACTTCGACCCATTCGGCCTGTTCATGGCGGGCTATCACCATTTGGCAAATGCGTTCGCCATCGGCCACGACGAAATCGGTGTCCGACAGGTTGACGAGTATGACGCCTATTTCGCCCCGATAATCGGCATCGATGGTGCCGGGCGAATTGAGAACGGTGATGCCGTGTTTGAGTGCCAAGCCGCTGCGAGGGCGTATTTGCGCCTCGTAGCCGACAGGCAGTTCGATGAACAATCCGGTAGGAATCAGTCGGCGTTCGAGCGGTTTCAGCGTAACCGGTTCCGACAAGTTGGCGCGCAAATCCATACCGGCAGCTGCTTCGGTGGCATAAGCAGGCAGGGCGTGGCGCGATGTATTGATGATTTTGACTTGCATAAGCGCACGTTGGAATTTTGTGTTCAATCTAATCGGCAAAGATAGCAAAAAAAAACGACGTTTCGAAATTTTTGTACAAAATCCGTGCAAAAATGTGCGCAACAAGCCTTTTTTTATCTACCCCACGCTTCGAAAAATGCCGTTTTATACATATCGCCGATGGGAATATGCACTTTGCCAAATACGATGTGTCCGTTTTCGACGACCCGCACTTTCGACAGTTGCACGGCAAACGAACGATGTACGCGCATAAATCGGTCGGCGGGCAGTTGTTCCATCAGCGTTTTCAGGCTCATCAGCGAAAATACGGGCATATCTTCGTCGCCATCGAGCACAAGTTTCATATAGTCGCGCATAGCCTCGACGTAGAGCAGTTTGTCCAGATTGATGCGCACGAGTTTGCGTTCGCTTTTGACGATGAGGGTGTCGGCATCGGCGTGTTCCGACGCAGTGCAGGTTTGTAGATTTGCAAGCATCAAAGCCTTGTTGGCGGCAGCGAGGAAATCGTCGTACGAAAATGGTTTCAGCAGGTAATCGACCGCATTGACCCTGTAACTATCGACTGCATAGCGACTGAATGCCGTAGTGAAAACGACGCGCGTCGTTTCCGGCAATATTTTTGCCAATTCCAATCCGTCGAAATCGGGCATCTGAATATCGGTAAACAGCAAATCGACAGGTTGTTGCTGTATGCCTTTCTGTGCTTGCAGCGCATTGGAATACCGTCCGACGAGTTGCAGAAAAGGCGTTTTTTGTACATAAGTTTCGAGCAGTTGGAGCGCCAACGGTTCGTCATCGACAATGGCACATTTCAGAATCATGATTTTGTACGGATTATTAAGTTTGACGTATAAAGTTTTTGATCGTCCGATAGGGTTATCGTCCACTCGTAACGGCCGGGATAGAGCAAATCGAGGCGGCGGCGCACCTGTTCGAGCCCGATGCCGGAGCCTCCTTTATCTTGTTTTGTTTTCGGGTAATTCGTGTTGATTATCAAACAATTAACGCTTCCGTCGGCGGCATTGGACAAAGCGATGGAGATGAGACTTGACGCATTGGGAGCCACGCCATGTTTGAAAGCATTTTCGACCAGCGATATAAAAATTTGCGGTGCAATCTGCGTATGATATTCGGGTGCAACGGCAAAGCGTGTCTGTACATCGACATTGTCGGTCAGGCGCAGCCGCATCAGGCGGATATAATGTTCGAGAAACGCCACTTCGTTGACCAGCGGCACAAATGTGGCGCGATTGTCGTACAGCACATAGCGCAACAGTTTACTCAATTCTATCACCGCTGTTTGTGCCGTTTGCGTATCGACAAGTATCAACGCATAGATATTGTTGAGCGTATTCAGCAAAAAATGCGGATTGAGTTGGCTGCGCAAATTGAGCAATTCGGCTTTGGTATTGGCCGTTTCGAGTTCTTTGTTGCGGATTTCCATTTCGCGCACATACACAATCATTTTGACCAGCAATGCCAACACGACAGCCAACATCAGCAGCAACATATCGCGGCAAAAGAACAGCAATCGGCGCGGGAGCAATGCATGCCGGTCGTGGAAACGGGCGCCGCCTATGTGTGGCATATCGGCCGCCGGGCGCAGCGAAAATCCGTGTGGCTGCATCCACTGCACCACGAAAGACAACGCAATGATAATCAGTAAATTGATTGCCAAATACACCATTTTTTGTTTGCGAAAATAGAGTTTGGGTATCAGCACATAGTAGTTGACGTAAAACAGTGCGGCAAACAGCAACAAGATGATTCCGTGCCGCTGAAACAAGTACCAGTTTATTTCGTAGTTCGAACCTGTTTTTTCGGCAAAAAAGCAAAGGGTGATGAACAAAATGATGAACACCACGATGTGAATCAGATATTCAAAATGTTTCGATTTAGAGGTCATTTGTCGTCAAATAAAAACAATTTATTCATCACACAAGGTGTCAATCGGGGCAAATGCGGCGTATTTTTTTGGGGCTGACACCATCAAACGTCAAACAACCAAACCATCGGCAAGTGAGATTCTTGCAACAAATCTACGCCACAAAAAAAATCCTAAAAGCCAAAGCAGCAAACGACACACTTACATGGCGATTGATACCCGTTTGCAAAGTTACAAAAAGTGTGCAACCACACACAGCACAATCGACCAACAGGGAGTTTTCGACTACAAACCGACCTAAGCGCGCAGCAATCCGATGCCGAGCGGTTACGAAATACGCACTACCGAGTTGACAAACGGCACCTTGCGCAAGTTGGCACACAGCACATTCAAATCGTCGGCGCTGTGCACATACACGCCAAACTGCGCGGTGAAAATGCCGTCTTTGGCTTCGAGATGCACACTTTTGATATTGATGGCGTAATCTTCGGAAACAACAGTAACAATTTTTTGCAGCACGCCTCGTTCGTCGATGCCGTTGATTTCGATCATAGCCAAGAACGACTTCACATTGTGGGTCGCCCATTCAGCCGTTACAATCCGATTGCCGTAGTTGCTTTTCAGTTTCAGCGCTACGGGACACTCGCGCTTATGCACCAACACGGTGCCGTATTCGTCCAGATAGCCCAGCACGGGATCGCCGGGTATGGGATGGCAGCATTCGGCCAGCGTGTAGCCCTGTCCGACGTTGGTATCGGTGAGCACCACCTTCTTTTTCTTCTTCGGGTCGGTTTCGACAGACTCGTTTTTTTTGCCGAACTGCAACTTCCACATTTTCGTCCATTTGCTCGGATTTTTGGTTTGAAACATCACGGTAGTGATATCCGACAAATCGACCAACCCCCGCCCAACGGCATTGTAAAATTCGGTGATGGTGTTAAATTTGTAGTGTTCGATGATGCGCGTGGTGGTTACGTTGTTCAGCGGCATATTCAGTTTGGCAAGTTCGTCTTCGACGGCTTTTTTGCCTTTCTCTTGCACGATGCGGTACTCTTTGCGGAACACGGCGCGCAGGTGTGCTTTGGCGCGCGGCATGGTAACGATGTCAATCCAATCGGGCTGCGGGCGTTGTGTTTTCGAGGTGAGAATTTCCACTTGGTCGCCGCTTTTCAGTTCGTAGGTGAGTGGCACCAACTTATGATCGACCTTGGCACCGATACAGTGCAACCCGATGTCGCTATGCAAGGCGAATGCGAAATCCAAGGCCGTCGATTTGACCGGCATTTTTTTGATGTCGCCTTTGGGTGTGAACACATAAATCTCGCTGGCATAGAGGTTTAGGCGGAACGTATCCATAAACTCCACGGCGTTGGCATAGTCGGCCGTGTCGAGCATATCTTTCAGCGACTTGAACCACGAATCCAAGTTGGACAATTCGCTGGTGCCGGTTTTGTATTTCCAATGCGCGGCCAAGCCGTGTTCGGCTATTTCGTTCATGCGCTCGGTGCGAATTTGCACTTCCACCCAATTGCCTTCGTGGTTCATCAGTGTAACGTGCAACGCTTCGTAGCCGTTTGGTTTTGGTGTACTCAGCCAGTTGCGCGTGCGGTCGGGATGTTCTTTGTAGAGCGATGTCAGTGCCGAATAGGTTACCCAGCAGTTGGCGCGCTCGTCCTCGTCGGGGCGCGGTTTCAAGATGATGCGCACGGCCAGCAAATCGTACACCTCGTCGAACGGGATATGCTTATTCTGCATCTTGCGGAAGATAGAGTACGGCGATTTGACCCGATAGGTGATGGTGTATTTGTAGTTGTACGAATCCAAAATCTGCTTGATGGGACCGATGAATCGCAAATACGACTCTTCCAAGCGTGGTGTAACGGCATCGACCTGCTCCTGTATTTTGGCATAGACCGATGGCTGTTCGTATTTGAAACTGAGGTTTTCGAGTTCGGTTTTGATGAGAAAAAAGCCGAGCCGTGCCGCCAGAGGTGCGTAGATATATTGTGTTTCGCCACTGATTTTCAGTTGTTTGGCCGGCGGCATCGACCCGAGCGTGCGCATATTGTGCAGGCGGTCGGCCATTTTTATCAGAATGACGCGCACATCTTCGGGCATGGTCAGAATCAGTCGTCGGAAGTTTTCGGCTTGTTCCGATGCTTTTTCGCCAAAGATGCCTCCCGAAATTTTGGTCAGTCCCGACACTATTTGTGCGATTTTCGGGCCAAATCGTTCTTCGATGTCTTCCACCGTGTAGTCGGTGTCTTCCACCACATCGTGCAGCAAAGCCGAGCAGATGGAGGTCGAGCCCAAACCAATCTCTTTGACCACGATGCGCGCCACAGCCAACGGGTGCATGATGTATGGTTCGCCCGAGCGCCGGCGCACGCCGTGATGCGCGCTTTTGGCAAAATCGAACGCACGCTTGATAATTTCCGTTTTTTGAGTATGACGTGTGGCTGCATAGTCCTGCAGCAAGGCATCAAATTCGCGTTGAATCATCGACTCCTCGTCGGCTTCGGTGAGGTTGAGGTATTTTTCGTCCATATATCAAATATTCTGACAAACCATTGTTAATCAAACATTTGCCCTGCGTTTTGCGAGAGTTGTATCATCTCATCGTACTGTTCGGGCGACAAGTCGAGGAAATAATAGTTGCGCGGATCGACCGGTTTTCCCTGATAGCGCACCTCGTAGTGCAAGTGCGGGCCGGTCGATTTGCCGGTATTGCCCACCGTTCCGATGATGTCGCCACGCGTCAGTTTTTGGCCGACGCGCACACCGAGTTTATGCATGTGGGCATACAGGGTTACATATCCAAATCCGTGGTTGACGGTAATGCAGTTGCCATAACCTTGCCGCCAGCCGGCCGATTCGACCACGCCATCGCCCGTAACATAAATGTCGGTACCGATAGGCGCCGTAAAATCCATGCCGGCGTGAAAGCGCGCCGTGTGGTACACGGGGTCGATGCGCACGCCGTAGCCCGATGCCATACGTTTCAAATCCTTGTTCAGCACCGGCTGTATGGCCGGAATGTGGCGCAATTTTTTATCATTTTGTTTGGCCAGCCGCACAAGTTCGTCGTACGACTGCGATTGTATGTAAATCTGCTTTGCCAAATCGTCCACGCGCTTGGTTACCTCTATTATAAGGTCGCTGTTGGCCATGTCGGCAAAATCATCGTAGCGGCGATTGTTGCCCAACGTGCTGCGCCTCACGCCCGATGGGATGGGTTCAGCCTGAAGAATGGCACGATACAGATTGTCGTCGCGCTGCTGCAGGTCGTCGAGCAGAGGTTGCAGGTCGTCGAGACGGCGTTCAAGCAGTTTGTATTGCGCCCGCATACGTGCGTTTTCGATGACCAACTGTTTCTCCTTGGGCGATTCCACAAAAGTGATAAACAAAAAGAAAAACGCCAAACCGATGCCGGCGCTCGTCAGCAAAACAATGCCGATGCGCCCCACCACATCCCAAAACTTGACCGGCACACGCTCGTACGACAGCGTTTCGGGATTATAATGAAATTTTACTCTTCGAGCCATTGAATCGATTTTGATACCGGTCGCAACCACCGACAGCGGCGAACGACCTGCAAAAGCAACTGCAAAAATACAAAATAACTTTCAATACATCAAACAACAACGGCGATTTTTTCAGAAAAAACACATCATTTTGCATATTTCTTGTACAAACGGACATTTTTTACTATTTTTGCAAACATTTTCGACGTGTGCGTACACACCGTGCGCCAAAACCGCCGAAAATAAACTTAAACATCTGATTATTAGAAAATAGCAATATTATGACTTCAAAAGAAATCCGTCAATCGTTCCTCGATTTTTTTGCATCGAAAGGACACAAAATTGTACCATCGGCGCCAATGGTCGTCAAAGGCGACCCGACACTGATGTTCACCAACGCCGGTATGAACCAATGGAAAAACATCATTCTCGGCAACGACCCGATAACCTATCCGCGCATTGCCGACTCGCAAAAATGCCTGCGCGTGAGCGGCAAACACAACGACCTCGAAGAGGTAGGACACGACACCTACCACCACACTATGTTCGAAATGTTGGGCAACTGGTCGTTTGGCGATTATTTCAAAAAAGAGGCTATCGCTTGGGCGTGGGAATACCTGACCGAAGTGCTGAAACTCGATAAAGACCGTCTATATGTAACCGTATTCGAAGGTGCGCCCGCCGAAGGCCTCGACCGCGACGACGAAGCCGCCGACATCTGGGCAAAATTCGTCAGCCCCGACCGCATCATCGACGGCAACAAGCACGACAACTTTTGGGAAATGGGCGACACCGGCCCGTGCGGTCCCTGCTCCGAAATACACATCGACCTGCGCCCCGACAGCGAACGCGCCAAAGTGAGCGGCAAAGACTTGGTAAACAAAGACAACCCGCAAGTCATCGAGATATGGAATAACGTGTTCATGCAATACAACCGCAAAGCCGACGGATCGCTCGAGCCGCTGCCCAACAAAGTAATCGACACGGGCATGGGTTTCGAACGCCTCTGCGTGGCCGTTCAGGGTAAAACATCGAACTACGACACCGATGTATTCCAACCGCTGCTGAAAGCCGTCGGCGAAATCTGCCACTGCGCATACGGCCAAGACGCCAAAACCGATGTAGCCATGCGCGTGATAGCCGACCACATACGCACCATCGCATTTGCCATCACCGACGGACAACTACCGAGCAACGCCAAAGCAGGCTACGTCATTCGCCGCATACTGCGCCGCGCCGTGCGCTACGGTTACACATTCCTCGGGCAACGGAGCGCCTTCATGTACAAACTGATTCCCGCACTCATCGACAATATGGGCGAGGCTTACCCCGAACTCAAACATCAGCAATCGTTGATCGAAAAAGTCATCAAAGAGGAAGAAGACGCCTTTCTGCGCACACTCGAAACAGGCATGCGCCTGCTCGACAAAGTGATGAACGACACCAAAAAAGTCGGCCGCACCGAAATTTCGGGCGTTGATGCCTTCACATTGTACGACACCTACGGCTTTCCGCTCGACCTGACCGAACTGATTCTGAAAGAGAACGGTTTGACGCTGAACATCGACGACTTCAACACCGAAATGCAAAAGCAGAAAGACCGCGCCCGCAACGCCGCCGCCGTCGAAACCGGCGACTGGATTACCGTAAGCACCGGCGACACCGAATTTGTGGGATACGACACACTGACGTGCGACACGCACATTCTGCGCTACCGCAAAATGAGCACCAAAGGCAAAGACTTCTACCAAGTGGTGCTGAGCAAAACGCCGTTCTACGCCGAAATGGGCGGACAAGTAGGCGATACCGGCGTGCTGACCAACGGCACCGAAACCATCGACATAAAAGACACCAAGCGCGAAAACAATCTGCCGATACACATTGTGGCACAAATGCCGACCGATGTTACGGCCACATTCACGGCGCAAGTCGATGAGCGCCGCCGCCACGCCATCGAAGCCAACCACACCGCCACGCACCTGATACACGAAGCATTGCGTACGCTGCTCGGCACACACGTCGAACAAAAAGGCTCGTTGGTAACGCCCGAAGCACTGCGCTTCGACTTCTCGCACTTCCAAAAAGTCAGCGCCGACGAGTTGCGCCAAGTAGAACATATAGTCAACCGCAAAATACGCGAAAACATCGTACTCGACGAGCATCGCAACATGCCCATCGCCGAAGCCAAAAGCCTTGGAGCCATGGCCTTGTTTGGCGAAAAATACGGCGACAACGTACGCGTCGTCCGTTATGGTTCATCCATCGAACTGTGCGGCGGCACCCACGCACACGCCACAGGCAACATCGGCATGGTACGCATCGTTTCCGAAAGTTCGATAGCCGCCGGCGTACGCCGCATCGAAGCCATCACCGGCGAAATGGTGGAACAGATGATGGACAACGCACAAGACATGCAAAACACCATCCGCGAACTGTTCAACAACACGTCCGACATCATATCGGCCGCACAAAAATCGCTGGAAGAAAACACGGCACTGCACAAAAAAATCGACGAGTTCATGGCCGAACGTGCCAATCGCCTGCGCGACGCCTTGCTGCAAAGCGCCATCGACATCAACGGCGTCAAAGTGATACGCTACCTTGGCGACACCTCGCCCGAAATCATCCGCAACATCATTCCGCACCTCAAAGGCAAATTTGCCGACGTCAAATTCATGCTTGTGGCCGGCACCGTTTACGAGAGCAAGCCGACCCTCACCGTATTCCTCAGCCAACCGATGGTGGCCGCCGGATTCCACGCCGGCAACATAGTACGCGAGGCTGCCAAATACATTCAAGGCGGCGGCGGCGGACAACCGTTCATGGCATCGGCGGGCGGCAAATATGCCGACGGATTGGACGAAGCCATCGACTATGTGATGAACGCAATTAAATAGGGTATAACTTTTTCTCAAAAAACGAACTATGGCAGAATTTGAATCGAACAGTTACGATACGGCTGTCGAAATCAGCAAAAAAATTGAAGCGGACATTGCCCTCAACCCGGCAAAATACCGCGTACTCACCGGCGACCGCCCGACAGGGCGTCTGCACATCGGGCACTATTTCGGGTCGCTGCAAAACCGCGTGCGGCTATCGAAACTGGGCGTACCAACGATGATACTCATTGCTGATTATCAAGTACTTACCGACCACGATGCGTATCAAGAAATCAGTCAAAACACCAAACAACTCGTCATCGACTATTTGGCAGCCGGCATCGAACCCGGCGAAAACGTGCTGATTTACCCGCATAGTTACGTGCCTGAAGCCAACCAACTGATGGTGCCGTTTTTGACCTTGGTGTCGAATGCCGAACTGAGCCGTAACCCGACCGTGAAAGAGGAGATTCAAGCGGCCGGGCTGAAAAGCGTCAACGCCGGCATGTACACCTATCCGGTGCATCAAGCGGTCGATATTCTGTTCTGCAAAGGCAACGTCGTGCCCGTAGGCAAAGACCAACTGCCACACCTCGAAATGACACGCCTGATAGCGCGCCGTTTCAACGAAAAATTTTGTAAAAACGGCAACCCGGTATTCCCCGAGCCACACGCATTGCTGAGCAAAACGCCCAGCATCATGGGCTTGGACGGCACACAAAAAATGAGCAAAAGCCGCGGCAACGCCATCATGCTCAGCGCCACCGAGGACGAAACAGCCGCCCTCATCAAAAAAGCCAAGACCGATGCCGACCGCCACATCACCTACGACCCCGAAAATCGTCCCGAAGTGGCCAACCTGCTGATGCTGATTGCGCTCTGCACCGGCGACGCCCCGCAAACCATAGCCGAACGCATTGGCGACGGCGGCGGAGGTATGCTCAAAAAAATGCTGACCGAGGCACTGAACGAAGAACTGCGTCCGCTGCGCGAACGCCGCCGACAACTCGAAACGCAACCCGACTACATCCGTCAGGTGTTGCTCGACGGTTCGCAACGCGCCCGCGAAATAGCCGCACGCACCCTCGACGAAGTGCGCACCGCCATGAACATGTGCATATAAGGACAAAGAAAAATTACCAAATAGTCAACCAAAAAAACACAACAAAAAAAGTACAAGAAAGATAAACTAACATACTATCAACCATAGCGTTTGCTATTTATTCGAGATGCCCTAAAAATTTGCCAAATGATAAGCATCACATTGAATAAGTTCGGTGAACGTCTGCACAAAGTGTGGACGGAACTTATTGTGATGCAGGTTACGGCAAATCTCCTTGGGCACATAGGCAAAGTTCACACTTTTATGTATTCAAGGTTTTTTGTCATCCTGCATTCTCGATAAGTTGCTGACGCTGCAAAACAGCAAAAGTGTATGGCGAAAAACATTCAGTCCGTCGAGCCAAACATTGCCGACCTTGCCAATGGTTGGCTCAAATCGTACAACCTTGATTACAAACTCGAGCAAGAATCGCTGGGCAACTCCGAAATCGACAAAGCGCTAAAGGCTTACGAATCGAAACAAGGCGGCAAAGGCGGAAACAGACCTGACTGCAAATTACTGCT
Source organism: Bacteroidales bacterium (assembly GCA_004557405.1). Lineage (GTDB taxonomy): Bacteria > Bacteroidota > Bacteroidia > Bacteroidales > Paludibacteraceae > W0P28-013. Next base: position 70,732 of record SFDZ01000009.1, on the reverse strand, counting down.
GCAAGACATGTCGGGTCATTTTTATCCCGTTCTGATTGAATACAAAGGCCACAAAGACAAACTTGTAAAAGTTGACAAAAACAATCAGGTAGTCATACGCAAAGAGAATAACGAACTCGACTTCGACAGCATAAAAAATTACGCCGTCAATGGGGCTGTTCATTATGCCAATGCGATTTTGCAATATACCACATTCGGCCAAATAATAGCCATCGGCATGACCGGTTGCAAAAATGACCAAGGGCAGATAGAACATCAAATTGGCGTTTATTATGTATCGAAAAAGAACCTCGGCATAGGGCAGAAAGTCGATGACTACACCGATTTTTCATTCTTGAAACCAGAGAATTTCAACGCATTTGTCGAAAAAGTCAACACCTTGTCGCTCACCGACCAAGAACTCGAAGCCATCAAGCAACAACGCGACGACGAAATTGCATCGTGTCTTGTAAAACTAAACAACGACATTTATCAAACCGAAAAAGGACTTGGCGAAAACGATCGTGTTTATCTGGTGGCAGCCACCATCATTGCCACATTGGGCGTAACCGACCCGAACAATCCGTACAAATACATGGTAGTGCCGCTCGAGAAAGACGATTTGAAATCGAGCACCGAAAACGGCCTGCGCGATGGCGACATCGTGATCAATAAAATCAAAAATTTCCTGCGCGAAAAAAACGTGCCGCAAGACAAGCGCAAACTGATTGAGCGCACGCTGGCCAACACGCTGCTGACCGACAACATCAACAAAGTGGACAATAATGGCGAGAGCCAACTGAAACGGGTTTTCTGCAAAATTGTCGATGATTTGGGCTATTACTACAAAATCGGGCTGTCCACCGACTTTACCGGCAAACTATTCAACGAAATGTATGGTTGGCTCGGCTTTACACAAGACAAACTCAACGATGTGGTGCTTACGCCGATTTACGTCGGGAAACTGCTTGTAAAACTTGCCCGCGTCAACAAAGATTCGTACGTCTGGGACTTTGCCACCGGATCGGCAGGCTTGTTGGTGGCCGCTATGAACGAAATGCTCGACGACGCCAAAGAAAAAATAAAATCGCCGGAAGAACTTGCCAAAAAATCGGCCGCCATCAAAGCCAATCAGATATTAGGACTCGAAATTTTGCCAAGCATCTACATGCTGGCGGTGCTGAACATGATTTTGATGGGCGACGGTTCGTCGAACATTTTGAACAAAGACTCGCTGCTCGACTTTTCGGGCAATTATGGTTTTGGCGACACCGACAAAAAATTTCCGGCCGATGCCTTTATACTGAATCCGCCCTATTCGGCCAAAGGGAACGGCATGATATTCGTCGAAAAAGCGCTCGGCATGATGAGCAAAGGCTACGCCGCCATCATCATTCAAGGGTCGGCCGGCAGCGGGAAAGCCACCGAATACAACAAAAAAATTCTGAAACACGCCACACTCATTGCGAGCATCAAAATGCCGATCGACCTGTTTGTAGGCAAATCGAGCGTGCAAACCTACATTTATGTGTTCCGCGTGGGCGAAGCGCACCAAAAAGACGAAACCGTGAAATTTATCGACTTCGGCAACGACGGCTACACGCGCGCCAACCGCAAAAAAGCAAAATCGAGCGCCAATCTGCGCGACACCGATAATGCCAAAGGCCGCTACGCCGAACTTGTCGATTTGGTACGATTCGGCAAAAAGAAACTCCAAATATTTACCGACAAAGAGTACTACGAAGGCACTATCGACCCCGAAAACGGAGCAGATTGGAACCAAACGGCACCGATAGACACCAAACCTACGCTCGCAGATTTCAAAAAGACCGTGGCCGACTATTTAGCCTGGGAAGTTTCGAACATCATCAAAAATAACGGAGACAACAGCCTGGGAAAATAGATTCCCCACTTAACGAAAAACTAAAAAATGTTAAGTGGGGAGAATTTAGAGTTGAAGAATTATTTGAACTTCAAAAAGTAACAAATATGCTTTCAAAAGAAGAATTATCAGATGATTTTGAATTTCCTGCATATTCATCTGATTCTTCAAATAACGGAATTATTGGTTTTACAAATAATCCTGAATTTATTTGTGATGATATAACACCTGTTTATATAACTTTTGGAGATCATACACGAACTGTAAATATTGCTAAAAAGAGTTTTTCTGTTCTAGATAATGTAAAAGTTTTAAAACCTTTTACTTCAAATGAGAAATATTTGCTTTTCATTATATCAAGTTGGAAAAAACAAATTCCAAATCTTGGATATGCTAGACATTGGAAAGTTGCAAGAAATTGTAAAATCCAACTTCCTCTAAAAGAAAAATCGTTAGATTTTTCAAATCCGTGTGACAACGTAAAAAACATCGACTTCGATTTTATGGAGTCGTTTATACGCGAAATCGAGGCGGAACGCATGCGCGAACTCGAAGAGGAGCGTATACGCGAACTTAACGCATACCTGCAAACTACCGGGCTAAAAGATTACGCACTGACCGTAGCAGAGCAAAAGGTTTTGGAAGAGTTTGAGCATGTCAAGTGGGGAAAATTCAGGCTTGGGGATTTGTTCGAGATAAACCCGACAAAATGGTATAAACTAACAAGCACACAAATTCTGTCTGCAACTGGCAATGTTCCACTTGTTTCAAATTCCTCAACAGATAACGGCGTAATGGGATTTTCAAACCTTAAAGCAAACAATAAAGGAAATACAATTTCTTGCTCTGATACAACACTTGGTGCAGATACGATGTATTATCAAAAAGATGATTTCATCGGTTATCAGCATATTCAACATTTAGTACCGAAGTTTCAACCATTTAATCAATCGATTGCGATGATGATTATTTCTGCTTGTAGAGTTGCAACAGCAAACGCTGGATATGACTATGCACACAAGTTTAATCGTGAAGCTATGAACAGTACAGTTCTTTCTCTCCCCATAACTTCCTCCGACGAAATCGACTTTGATTTTATGAAAGCCTTCATCTCGGCGGTGCAGAAACTTGTAATAAAAGACGTCGTGCAATATACCGACAAACGCATAGCCGCCACGGCGCGAATGGTAAAATAAGGGCTCCAAAATCCGACTGAAGCACCAAAAACTCAAATAAAATTACTACCTTTGCAGAAAATTTTGTTACAGGTAGTACACATGAAAAATTTGACAGCCTACATCGCCATCATCGTGGCCATGATTATATGGTCGTCGTCGGTCATTGCCACCGGCATCGGCTTGGAGAGTTTCCGCCCGCTGACGCTGGTTACCATGCGTTTCACGCTGGCCGTGGCACTGATGTTTGCAGTCGGGTGCGCCACCAAATCGCTGCAACGGCTCGACAAACACGACATCAAACTGTTTTTGGCCGCCGGCATTATTCAGCCATTCTGCTACTACATGCTCGAGACCTACGGGCTGAAACTGTTGGCATCGCCCACCATATCCGAAGTGATATTGAGCACAGGGCCGCTGTTTGCGCCGCTGTTTGCGTTTGTGTTGCTGCGCGAACGTGTTACATGGAACAACATCGTCGGCATCATCATTTCCACCATCGGTGTGCTGATGCTGATAACCAACACGGGCAATCTTGCCATTGCATCGCCGGCTGGTTTGTTGCTGCTGTTCGGAGCGGTGTTTGCCGCCGTGCTCTACACTGTGTTGCTGCGCAAAATTCCCACCAAGTACAACAGCCTGACTATCGTATTCTATGTGCAGGCTTTCAGTCTGTTGCTCTTCTACCCTGCTTTTTGCATCATCGATTTGCCACACTGCGCAACGTTTGCGTTTAGTTGGAAGTCGTTTGCAGCCGTGGTCTATTTGGCAGTTTTTGCGTCGGTGGCAGCCTTTGTGCTGTTCTGTTACGTGGTGCGCCGCATTGGTGTTACGCGCGCCAACGCCTTCAACAACATTCGTCCGGCGTTCACGGCACTGCTCATGCTGCTGCTGTTCGGCGAACAACTGACGTGGAGTAAATGGTTGGGCATCGGCCTTGTCATCGGCGGATTATTCATTTGCCAGTCGTCGCATAAACTATTCACGTTCAACAAATTACGCAAATGATCACAAAAACCTGTCCGCGCTGCGGTGCCACCTTTATTTGTAGGCACGACAATCCGCTCCAATGTCAGTGCGCAGGCATTGCGTTGTCGCCGGCGACACGCCGGCTGCTGCACCAAACCTATGGCGACGCCTGTCTGTGCCGAACGTGCCTACAATCATTTGCAAAAAAAACATAAACTACTATGAATCAGAACCAAACGCGCCACGGATTGTTGGCTCTTTCGCCCATCATTGTTTTGTTGTTAGTCTATTTGGTCGGGTCTGTCATTGCCGGCGATTTCTACCGCATTCCCATTGCCGTAGCCTTTTTGCTGGCTTCGGTGTATGCCATTGCCATCACGCGCGGTACGACATTTTCCGAGCGCATCACGCATTTTTCGGAAGGGGCTGCCAACCCGCGCATCATGTACATGATTTGGATTTTCGTATTGGCCGGTGCCTTTGCCGCCGTAGCCAAATCGGTAGGCGCAGTCGATGCCACGGTAGCACTCACGCTGAGCGCCATTCCTGCCGACTTTTTGCCGGCCGGCATTTTTTTGGCCACCTGTCTAGTATCGATGTCCATTGGCACATCGGTCGGGTCGATAGTGGCGCTGACACCCATTGTTACAGGCTTGGCCGAGCAAACAGGCTGTTCGCTCGAGTGGTTGGTAGGCATTGTTGTCGGCGGCGCATTTTTTGGCGACAATCTGTCGTTCATATCCGACACCACCATTGCCGCCACACAAACACAAGGCTGCTCCATGCGCGACAAATTTCGCACCAATTTTCGATTGGTCATTCCGGCTGCATTGGCAACACTGATTATCTACGCCGTCGTTGGCAGCAACATTCATTTGGCCACGCACCACACTGCGGTCGATTGGGTCAAAGTCATTCCTTACCTCATAGTGATAGTGACTGCCGTAATCGGCATCAATGTGTTGGTGGTTTTGTTGACGGGAATAGTGGCGGCCGGCATCATCGGGCTAACATGCAATACCATCAGTTTCATCGATTTATTCACCTCGATGGGCGACGGCATTCAGACCATGTGCGAACTGATAATTATCACCATGTTGGCCGGCGGTTTGCTCGAAATAGTGCGGCTGAATGGCGGATTGACCTTTTTGACCAACCTACTGACACGACACATCGGCAGCCGGCGCGGTGCCGAAATTTCCATCACATCGCTCACGGCGTTGGCCAATATCTGTACGGCGAACAACACCATCGCCATTCTGACGACCGGCGACATCGCCCGCGACATTTCGAGTCGCTACGGTATCACGCCCCAACGCACGGCCAGCCTGCTGGACACCGTGTCGTGCGTCATACAAGGCATCATTCCTTACGGTGCACAACTGCTGATGGCCTCGGGATTGGCGGCCGTGTCGCCGTTGGCCATCATTCCACACCTATACTACCCGATATGTTTGGCCATCATCATGCTGATTTCCATCGGGTTACAATGGCCGAAACGCTGACCGACCGCATTTTTTGCGTGCGGCATCATTGTGCATAGTACTGCCCTACGAGTGCCGTGTAATTTTCCGGATCGCTGCAGTGTTTTTCCGCTTTTTTCAGAAATTTCAGTTTGAAATCGTTGTATGTGAATGTTTCGGCAAGCATCGCAAGTTGCGCCGTTGTCAGCCTGTAATATTTGATGTATTTGCGACCGAGTTTCAGTCGGCCTTCGTCAAACTGTTCGCGTTTCATCAAGAACGCCATGGCGTTGGCTTGTCCGTCGGTAGCCGTTTTGTATTTACAATAGGGTGTTTTGGCAGCAACGGCGGCGGTTACCGAATCGGTTGCGGCAGCCACCGAATCGGCAGCCACAGCGATGTTGTCGTCGGCAGTGGCGGTCAACGTGCCGCACGCCAGCAACAGAGCCATCAGAAAAGTGATTTTTTTCATCGTGTATAAGAGTTTTTTTTGATTGATGTTGCAAAAATAGCAAAAATTTACTTTCCCCACAACTTTTTCAGATGATCGGCCAATTTTTGTTCGGCAGCATTGGCTTGCGGTTGCCACAGCGCCGTATTTTTCAGTTCGTCGGGTTTGTACTGCTGATTGACGAAATGGTCGGCAAAATCGTGTGCATACTTGTAGTCCTTGCCATAGCCGAGTTGGTCCATTAGTTTGGTGGGCGCATTCCGCAGATGCAGCGGCACGGGCAGATTGCCCGTTTTTTCGACAAGGGCGAGCGCATCGTTTATGGCCATGTACGCCGAATTGCTTTTGGGGCTCGAGGCCAAATAGATGGTTGTTTCGGCCAGCGGGATACGTCCTTCGGGCCAACCGATTTTTTGCACGGCATCGAAACAGGCGTTGGCCAGCAGTAGCGCATTGGGATTGGCCAGTCCAACGTCTTCGGCCGCCGAGATGACCAACCGGCGTGCGATGAATTTGGGGTCTTCGCCGCCGGCCACCATGCGTGCCAACCAATAGATGGCGGCATCGGGGTCGCTACCGCGAATACTTTTGATGAACGCCGAAATGATGTCGTAGTGCAGTTCGCCATCTTTGTCGTACGCCATCGGATTTTGTTGCAGCCGTTCGGTAACCGTAGCATTGTCGATGACGATTTTGCCTTCGGGTTGCGCATTGCAAACCAATTCGATGATATTCAGCAATTTACGAGCGTCGCCGCCGGAATATCGCAGCAGACTTTCGGGTTCGGCGATGACAATGTCGCGTTGTTTCAATTCGGTGTCGCGTGTCAATGCGCGCTGTGCCAATTCGAGCAAATCGTCCTTGTCGAGCGACTTCAGCACATACACTTGGCAGCGCGACAGCAGCGGCGTGATGACCTCGAACGAAGGATTTTCGGTGGTGGCGCCAATCAGTGTAAAAGTGCCATTTTCGACAGCGCCCAGCAGCGAATCTTGCTGCGATTTGCTGAAACGATGAATCTCGTCGATGAACAAAATCGGGTTTGCCTGATTGAAAAATCGTGCTTGTTTGGCTTTTTCGATAACCTCGCGCACATCTTTCACGCCCGAAGTGACGGCGCTCAACGTGTAAAACGGTCGTTCCATGCGATTGGCGATGATTTTGGCCAAAGTCGTTTTGCCAACGCCCGGCGGTCCCCACAAAATGAACGACGAGAGATTGCCGGACTCAATCATTTTGCGCATCACGGCACCGGCGCCCACCAGATGTTTCTGTCCTATGTAATCGTCCAATGTTTTCGGACGCAAACGTTCTGCTAAAGGCAACATATTTAATGCTCGTTTAATTTGGCAAATATACAAAAATAAATTGACGTGCGCAAAAAAAAAACGTAAAAAAGCGCATTTGCTTGTCAATTTGCATTTTATTTCGTATCTTTGCCCTTTCGGAATAATATTAACATAAACAATAACACACTCATGAAAAAATCCTTTCTGACAATGATTACAGCATGCGCTTTGGCCGGCTGCGGCACACAACAAAATCAACTATCGACGCCCGACGTGCGCGATTTCGACTATGTGGTCGACAGATTTGCCGACCTGCAAATTCTGCGCTACCGCGTACCCGACATCGAACAACTATCGCTACAGCAACAAGAGTTGCTTTACTACTTGAGCGAAGCCGCCTTGCAAGGGCGCGACATTCTATACGACCAAAACTGCAAATACAACCTGACGATTCGTCAACTGCTCGAGGCCATCTACACCGACGAACGCCAAGACCGTCAATCGGCCGATTTTCGCGCTCTCGAAACCTATCTGAAACGTGTGTGGGTGTCGAACGGCATTCACCACCACTACGCCGGCGACAAGTTTGTGCCCGAATTTTCGCAAGCCTTTTTCGAACAGGCCGTGCGCAGCCTACCAGCCGATAAACTGCCCCTGCGCGATGGGGAGAGCGTCGATGCGCTGCTGAACGAAATAGTGCCGGTGATTTTCGACCCGAACGTGCTACCCAAACGCACCAACCAAGAAGCCGGTGCCGACTTGGTGCTGACCTCGGCCGGCAACTACTACGATGGCGTAACACAAGCCGAAGCCGAGGCTTTCTACGACGCCATGAAAGACCCGAACGACGCCGAGCCCGTGTCGTATGGGCTGAACAGCAAATTGGTGAAACGCGACGGCATTGTCGGCGAGGAGGTTTACAAAGTGGGCGGGCTCTACTCGGCTGCGCTCGAAAAAGTGGTTTATTGGCTCGAAAAGGCGAAAAATGTCGCCGAAAACGACCAACAACGTGCCGTCATCGAACGGCTGATTGAATTTAACCGCACAGGCAATCTGCGCACCTTCGACGAATACGCCATTTTGTGGGTGGCCGACACCGCATCGACCATCGATTTTGTGAACGGATTTACCGAAACTTACGGCGACCCGCTCGGTATGAAAGCAAGTTGGGAATCGATAGTGAACTTCAAAAACATCGAAGCAACCAAACGCACCGAGACCATCAGTGCCAATGCACAGTGGTTCGAAGATCATTCGCCTGTGGATAAGCAGTTTAAGAAAGAAAAAGTGAAAGGCGTTACGGCAAAAGTCATCACGGCAGCCATGTTGGCCGGCGACTGCTACCCCACCACGCCCATCGGCATCAATCTGCCCAATGCCAATTGGATTCGTGCAGCGCACGGTTCGAAATCGGTAACCATCGAAAACATCACCGAAGCCTACGACCAATCGGCCATCGGCAACGGTTTTAGCGAAGAATTTGCTTGGAGCGCCAACGAGACCGCCTTGATGGCTGCCTACAAAAATCAGACCGACAATCTGCATACCGACCTGCACGAATGCCTTGGACACGGATCAGGCAAACTGCTGCCCGGGGTCGATCCGGATGCGCTCAAAGCCTATGGCTCGACCATCGAAGAGGCGCGAGCCGACTTGTTTGGGCTCTACTTCATGGCCGACCCCAAAATGGTGGAACTCGGTCTGCTGCCCAACGATTCGGCCTACAAAGCGCAGTATTACAGTTACTTTATGAACGGACTGATGACCCAACTGATGCGCATCGAGCCGGGCAAGAACATCGAAGAATCGCACATGCGCAACCGCCAACTCATTGCAAATTGGGTGTATCAGAAATCGCAAGCCGATGGCGACCACGCCGTGGAATTCCGCACACGCGACGGCAAAACATTTGTTGTGATAAACGATTACCGACTCGTGCAAAAACACCTTGGCGAACTGTTGGCCGAAATTCAGCGCATCAAATCGACCGGCGACTATGCGGCAGCTCAAGAAATTGTCGAGACCTATGCCGTGAAAGTGGATCGGCGTCTGCACGACGAAGTGTTGGCACGCTATGCTACCCTCGACATTGCGCCCTACAAAGGCTTTGTCAATCCGGTTTATACAGCCTCGTTCGACAGCGACGGCCACTTCACCGGTTTGTCGATAGACTACACCGAAGGCTACGCCGAACAGCACCTGCGCTATTCGCGCGACTATTCGCCGCTGACGAAATGACAACGAACATAGCATTGACGGAGCCATATCATCGCCAAAGCGAACGCATCATGGCAACACTCAAAGCCAAAGGGCTAATCAGCACGTAGGTTTCAACAAGTCGGGGGATAGGGAGATAGATAGTCAAACCATAAACGCCCAACAAAAAAATACGAGACATGTGCCACAAGGCGGATTAGCGGTTGCCGATTGGCAGTAGATGTAACGAATTACGATTAACTTTGCAAAAAAAAATTACAAACCCAATAATTCAAAAAAAATATGTTTTCAGGAATTATAGAAGAAACAGCCACAGTGGTCGGCATCGAAAAAGACCGCGAGAATGTACATTTTACGCTGAAATGTTCGTTTGTAGATGAACTAAAAATCGACCAAAGCGTGGCGCACAACGGCGTGTGCCTGACCGTGGTGAACATTGCCAACGGCGCTTACACGGTAACGGCGATGAAAGAGACACTCGACCGCAGCAACCTCGGGCTGCTGCGCGTGGGCGACCGAGTGAATGTAGAACGCTCGATGCTGATGAACGGCCGCCTCGACGGACACATCGTGCAAGGGCATGTGGACCAAACCGCCCGCTGCACAGAAATACGCAATGCCGACGGCAGTTATTACTTCCACTTCGAATACGAGAGCACACCGGAAATGCGCCGGCGCGGCTATCTGACGGTGGACAAAGGCTCGGTTACGGTGAATGGCGTGTCGCTGACGGTTTGCACGCCTACCGACAACAGTTTCGAAGTGGCCATCATTCCGTACACGTTCGAGCATACCAATTTCCACGACATTCACGTCGGTTCGATGGTCAATCTGGAATTTGACATCATCGGCAAATACATTGCGCGCATACACCCCGATTAACGATGGTCGATGCGGGCAAACGAGCGTTGTGCGTTCGCACAAATTGTCGCAGGCATACAGCGTCCACCAGAAGCCTACAAACAGACTTGATTTTATGAGAAAACACCTATTAGTAATAAGCGCATTGTTCGTGTCGTTGGCAAGTTTTTCGCAGGACATTCCCGAAAATCTGTCGTACACGCAAATCTACGATTTCATCGACGAATTGGCCATCGACCGCATCATCAGCATCAACTCGGTGGTGAAGCCCTACAGCCGCGATTACATTGCCGAAAAATTGCGGGAAGCACAAGCCAAAGATTCGCTGCTGACCAAACGCCAACGGGACGAAGTGCTTTTCTATCTGAACGACTACGCACTCGAATGCGACACCGTGCCGAAGAACATCGTCAGCTGGACCGACAAGAAAACGTTTGCTCTGTCGCTGTTGCAACCATCGTTCCACTACAACAACAAGCACTTCAAGGCGCGCGTTACACCCATTCTCGGTATGGATTTGATTGGCGGCAAAAAAGGGCTGCTGATGAAACGTTGGTTCGGCGCCGACATCCAAATGGACATCGTCAATCACGTGTCGGTGTGGGCAAGTTTTCGCGACCAATCGTACAACGGCAACTACCTCAGCAACGACTATTTCCCGATGCAGGTCGATAAAATGTATGGCGCGCGCTTGGCACAACCATCGTTTCTCAATCAGGTGGACGGATGCGAATACAAGGAAGCCACTTACGGTGGCGACTACAGCGACTTGCGCGGCGGCATACGCGCTTACGCTTGGTGGGGAAGCATCGGGTTGGTGAAAGACGTGATACAATGGGGCGACGCCTACAACGGCTCGAACATCATTTCGGGACGCGCGCCAAGTTTCCCGATGCTGACGCTGAACTTGCGCCCATGCAAGTGGTTCGAACTCAACTACATACATGGTTGGCTCGTCAGCAATGTCATCGACAGCACAAAATATTATGTAGAAAACTACAACGACGGCGTAACAGCAAAAAAATATCGTCCGCAAAACAAATTCATTGCTGCCAACATGCTGACATTCACACCGATACAAGGATTGAACCTATCGCTTGGCAACGCCATTGTGTATGCCGAAAACAATGTACAGGCCGCCTATTTCATCCCGATAGCCTACTACAAATCGATAGACCACTTGCTGACCAAAGGTTTGCACAACACCGAAAACCAAAATTCGATGATTTTTTTCAACATCAGTTCGCGCAACATCAAACATCTGCATCTGTACGGATCGGTTTTTCTCGACGAATTTAATTCCCAACGTCTGAAAAAAGGCAACGAGGAACGCAATCCGTGGTCGTACAAAGTGGGTTTCAACGTGAGCAATTGGCCGGTTAAAAATCTGTCGGTGCAAGGCGAATTTACACGCACAAACATCATCAACTACAAGCATTCCATTTCCGCATTGACTTGGTCGTCAAATAGTTACTGTTTGGGCAGTTACTTGGGCGACAATTCGCAGGACATCTATGTGGCGATGAACTACAAACCCGTGCGCAGCCTCAGTTTGCACCTATCGTACACCAACGCCACCAAATACAACGACTACCAATACATTCGCCGATTGGTGGAAGAGGCGTTGCGCCAAAAACCATTCAACGAAAAAGTGTGGCAAAACGACCTTGTGGCGTTCAAGGCCGTGTACGAAGTGGTGAACAACGCCTACGCCGTCGTCAACGTGGAGTGGAACAACGCACGCGGCTACACCCCGACGTCCGAAGCCATAGCCAGCGAGGACCGACTCGATGCGCAAGGCTATCTCGACAAATACACGCCCAAATTGTATCAGGGCAAAAATTGGACATTTACAGTAGGGTTCAGTTTCGGATTCTAACCACATGGCGTGTTGCGTATGGAGTATCGTTTGACCGATTTTTTGCCGACGACCAAAAAGGAGATGGAACTCCGCGGTTGGGACACCGTTGATGTTGTACTCTTTTCGGGCGATGCCTACATTGACCACCCTGCATTTGGTGCAGCCGTCATCGGGCGTGTGCTCGAAGCCGAAGGTTTGCGCGTGGCCATCGTGCCGCAACCCGATTGGCACGGCGATTGGCGCGACTTCAAAAAATTCGGACGCCCTCGTTTGTTCTTTGCCATCACCGCCGGCGCCATGGATTCGATGGTAAACCACTACACTGCCAACCGACGCCGGCGCTCGAACGACGCCTATTCGCCCGACGGACGCGCCGGTCTGCGTCCCGACAACTGCACCATCGTTTACGCCAACATCCTGAAAACACTGTATCCCGACGTGCCGATTGTGATTGGCGGCATCGAAGCCAGCCTGAGGCGATTTTCGCACTACGACTATTGGACGGACAGCGTGCACCGCAGCATTCTGATCGACAGCCAAGCCGATTTGCTCGTGTACGGCATGGGCGAAAAACCGATGCGCGCCATCGCACAAGTCTGCCTAAACGGCAAAACAGTCGCAGCCTGCCACCATATTCCACAAACAGGTTACACCACCGACACGCTGCCACACCTCGAACAACAAATAATGCTCCATTCGCACGACGCGGTAGCCAAGAACAAACGTCTGTCGGCCGAAACGTTTCGCACCATCGAAGAAGAGTCGAACAAATTGAACCAAACACACTTGGTACAACCTGTCGGCGACAAATTCGTCGTCATCAATCCGCCGTTTGCGCCCATGACCGGCGACGAGTTGGATGCCGTGTACGACCTGCCATTTACACGGATGCCGCACCCGAAATACAAAGGGAAAACCATTCCGGCATTCGACATGATAAAATTTTCGGTGAACACACATCGTGGCTGTTGGGGCGGTTGCGCTTTCTGCACCATATCGATGCACCAAGGTAAATTCATTGTGTCGCGCAGCCAAAAATCCATCATACAAGAAGTCCGAAAAATATCCAAAATGCCCGATTTCAAAGGCTATTTGAGCGATTTGGGCGGTCCTTCGGCCAACATGTACATGATGCGTGGCCGCAATGCCGACCTGTGCGCCAAATGCCGGCGGCCGTCGTGTGCGTTCCCGTCGGTATGCAAAAACATGAACACCGACCACGCACCACTTTTGACCTTGTACCAAGCCGTCGATGCGCTGCCATGCATCAAAAAAAGTTTCATCGGGAGCGGCGTTCGCTACGACCTATTGCTGCACCGCACCGACGACGAGGCAACCAACCGACACAACCGCGACTACGCCCACGAGTTGATCAGCCGCCATGTGTCGGGACGGCTGAAGGTGGCACCCGAACACACGTCCGATGCCGTTCTGCAAGTGATGCGCAAGCCAAGTTTTGAATTGTTCAAAACGTTTAAGCGCTTGTTTGACACCATCAACACCGACGAGCGCCTCAATCAGCAACTGATTCCCTACTTCATCTCGAGTCACCCCGGCTGCGGCTTGCAGGAGATGGCCGAATTAGCCATCGAAACCAAACAACTCGATTTTCAGTTGGAACAAGTACAGGACTTTACGCCCACGCCCATGACTTTGGCCACCGAAATGTACCACACCGGACTGAATCCGTACACACTGAAGCCGATTTTTGTGGCCCGCACACCCAACGACAAACTCGCACAACGCCAATTTTTCTTCTGGTACAAGCCCGAAACACGCGCACAAATCAAAGCCACACTCAAAAAGATCGGACGCATCGACCTCATCGACAAATTGTTCGACAAACTGAAGAACCCGTCCGCACGCCCATCGGCACACACACATAAAAAATGATGTATATTTTGATACTTGCGGCTATTTTTGTAACTTTGCAGCAAAATTCAGACTTATGTCGTTTTACACAAAAGAGAAATTGGAATTTTTGACCATGGCGGTCGAAACATGCAAATTTTTGGAGCACGCCCGTGCCGAAAACAAACGCGACTTCATCACCAAAACAACGCGTCTGTTGCCGCTACTCTATCTGAAAACGGCGCTTGTACAGCCGAACGAACTACCTGACAACGAACCCGAACGATTCGTTACCGAAACCGATTACGAACAAATCCGCGCACAAATAGCCGATGTGTTAGGCAGCGACGACGACTATCTCGACTCTTTCAGTCCCGATATGGCATTCAGCGAAACTACGCTCTACGCCACCATTTCGGAAGACTTGGCCGACACCTATCAGGCACTGAAAGATTTCGCCGTATGCTGCCAAATCGGCAACGACGATTTATCGGAAGAGGCTTTGGCCGTCTGCATCGACGATTTTCGGAACCGCTGGGGCATGCGTTTGTTAGGCGCATTGCGTGCTTTGCATCGTGTTTCGGTCAGCCCTGCCACCGACGACGAATAGACCCATGTACCAAGCCACCATCGACAAAGAATACATCGCCACGCTGCCAATCGTACAGCCGCACGGGCGTATCGTTGTAGTGAAATCGCGCAAAGAAGCCGATGCTGCCGTCGCTGCGCTTATGCACGAAAGCATCATCGGATTCGACACCGAAACACGCCCGAGTTTCTCGCCACGCACCCACCACAGCGTTGCACTCATGCAGTTGGCCGCAGCCGACACCTGTTTTCTGTTCCGACTGCAATTCATCGGCGAACACCAAGGGCTGAAACAACTATTGGAATCGGACAACGTGCAGAAAATCGGGCTGTCCATCAAAGACGATTTTCATGCTCTACGCGCATGGATGCCGCTGACACCGAGCAACTTCGTCGAACTGCAAACATTGGCCGGACAATTCGGCATCGCCGAAAAAAGTCTGCAAAAAATGTACGCCCTCATCTTCGGCAAAAAAATCTCGAAAGCACAACGTCTGTCCAATTGGGAAGCCCCCATACTCACACCGCAGCAAAAAAAATACGCCGCCATCGACGCATGGGCTTGCCGCGACATATTCATCGAACTGCAAAAACAACACTGACCCTCAACAGCCAACGATTATGACAACCATCACGCTGAAACCCCGCAAAGACGAGAGCGTTCGACGCTTTCACCCTTGGATTTTCTCGGGTGCCATCGCCAAAATCGACGGACACGCCACCGAAGGCGACCTCGTGCGCGTAGTCGATTGCAACGGCCGTTTTTTGGCCATCGGGCACTATCAAATCGGTAGCATCGCTGTACGCATCTTGTCGTTCGTCGATACCGACATCGACACACAATTCTACCGACAACGCATCGCCGAAGCCTACGCCATGCGCCAAGCATTAGGGCTGACAAACGCCGTCGGCAACGACACCTATCGACTCGTACACGGCGAAGGCGACAATCTGCCGGGCTTGGTTGTCGATGTATATGCCGACACTGCCGTCGTACAAGCACACTCGGTGGGCATGCACCACGCACGCCAACTTGTGGCCGACATTCTGGTCGAAGAGGTCGAGGCCATCAAAAACGTCTATTACAAATCGGAAGGTACACTGCCCTACAAAGCGCCCGTTACGCCCGAAGATGGCTATCTGATAGGCGAAGCAGGCAACTGCACAGCCTCCGAAAACGGCCTGAAATTTCACGTCGATTGGTTGCGCGGACAAAAAACGGGTTTCTTCATCGACCAACGCGACAACCGCGCTCTGCTCGAACACTATGCCGCCGGACGCGACGTGCTGAATATGTTTTGCTACACAGGCGGATTCTCGTTCTACGCCATGCGCGGCGGCGCAAAAACCGTGCATTCGGTCGATAGTTCCGCCAAAGCCATCGAACTGACCAACCGCAATGTAGCACTGAATTTTGGCGACGATACACGCCACCGTGCATTCGCCATCGATGCCTTCAAATTTTTGGACGACATCAAAGATAAATACGACCTGATAATACTCGACCCGCCCGCTTTTGCCAAACACCAAAGCGCGCTGCGAAACGCCCTGCACGGCTATCAGAAACTGAATGCCAAAGCCTTCGAACAAATACGGCATGGTGGCATCTTGTTCACATTCTCGTGCTCGCAGGCCGTCAACAAAGAACAATTCCGGTTGGCCGTATTCAGCGCCGCCGCACAAGCCAGACGACAGGTGCGCATCCTCCACCAACTGACACAAGCGCCCGACCATCCCGTAAACATCTACCATCCCGAAGGCGAATACCTCAAAGGATTGGTGCTATATGTCGAATAATTTTAACAACATCTATTATGAAACGTATCATTTTTTTAATCGCCATCGCAGGTCTGACCACAACACTGTTTGCCCAAAAAGAATTTTTGGGTAATTGGACAACCGTCAGCGACAAAACAGGCGAAAAAGAGTCTATCGTACGCATCTTCAAAGCCACCAACGGCCTCTACTACGGCAAAATCGAAAAATTGTTGCAACCGCAATACGCCGGCAAAAACGTGTTGTGCGACAAATGCAAAGGTGCCGACAAAGACAAACCCGTCGAAGGCCTCATCATTGTGCGCGACATGAAATACGAGGACGGAAAACTCGTCGGCGGCACCGTGCTCGACCCCGACAGCGGCAACACCTACTACGCCGCCATCACCTACGATGCAAGCACAGGCAAACTGACCTTGCGTGGTTCTATCGACAAACGCGGCATACTCGGGCGCAGCCAAACCTGGATTCGCTGACCCGACAACTAACGCATCGTGATACAAAATTTTCTGACACGCAAAATCAGCGCGCAACTGCCTTTCGAGCCGACTGCCGAACAACAGACGGCCATCGATGCGTTGGCCGAATTCTGCATGTCCGATAGGTCGCAACACGCCTTTTTGCTGACAGGCTACGCCGGCACCGGCAAAACATCGGTAGTGAGTGCTTTGGTGGGCGCGCTGCATGCGTTGAACCAAAAAACCGTGCTGCTCGCACCCACCGGACGTGCCGCCAAAGTATTTAGCAACTACGCACAACAGCCCGCCTACTCGATTCACAAACGCATCTATCGACAAAAAACGGCCTCCAACGAATTTACGCTCAACTACAACAACGCACGCGACACGCTGTTCCTTGTCGACGAAGCATCGATGGTATCGAACACACCAACCGAAGGCACCACGTTCGGCTCCGGCCGACTGCTCGATGACCTCATCGAATTTGTCTATACCGGCGACAACTGCCGACTGATTCTCATCGGCGACACGGCACAACTACCGCCCGTCATGCAACCATTCTCGCCCGCACTCGACCGGCACAACCTCGAACGCTACGGACTCGATGTTACAACCGCCGAACTGACCGAAGTGGCGCGACAATCGGCCGACAGCGGCATTCTGTACAACGCCACCACCATACGACACGTGCTGACACAAGCCGGCCGCGCACTCACACTCAACCACAACTTCCCGGATGTGCACCGCATCACCGGCGCCGAACTTATCGACGAAATACAAAGCGCATACAGCCGATCGGGCGTAGAAAACTGCATCATAGTAACACGCTCGAACAAACGCGCCGTGCTCTACAACCGCGGCATACGCAACCAAGTGATGTGCAAAGAGGACGAACTCTCGGCCGGCGACCTGCTGCTCATCACACGCAACAACTACTTTTGGAGCAAAGAGTATCCCGACCTCGAATTTATAGCCAACGGCGATGTGGCCGAATTAGTACGCATCAAACGCTATCACGACATGTACGGACTGCGCTTTGTCGATGTTACACTTCGGTTTTTGGACTACGACTGCGAAATCGACACGCGCCTGCTAATCGATTCGCTCTACACCGAAACACCGGCTGCCGCCGAACAACTCGCCAAAAAATTATTCGCAGCCGTCGAAGAAGATTATCTCGAAATAGGCAATCGACGCACCCGCTACAAAGCCATGATGCAAAACGAATACCTGAATGCACTACAAGTAAAATTCGGCTATGCCGTAACTTGCCACAAAGCCCAAGGCGGCCAATGGAGCGAAGTCTTCATCGACCAAGGCGGACTCACGCCCGAACAAATCGATACCGACTACCTGCGCTGGCTATACACCGCCTGCACACGCGCCGAGAAAAATCTGTTTTTTATCAATTTCAGCGACCAATTTTTCGACTGAGACAGTCGCGCGCACGAACGACGTCTCAAAATTTGCGACCGGCACCGCCGCCACCAAAACTGCCACCGCCAAACCCGTGATGACCGCCACCAAATCCGTTATGGCCGCCGCCAAATCCGTTATGGCCGCCGCCAAAACTGCCCGATGACACACTACGATGCGCCGCCGAACGAGCCGCCGCGGCCACAATCGCAGCCAAGGCTATAGCCGCTGCTGCCGCCACACTCTCTTGACTATTGCCAAACGCCAACGCACGACGCCGGCACGCCGACAAATTTGAACGTATATTCCGGCATACGCCAACGCACCATATCGATCGCCGCCTGCGACAATCCTAACGCCAAAGCCGCTGCCGCAAGTTTCTCAAAATCATCCGGTGTCGATGCATTATAAAGGCGACGTTCCATATTTTTCGGAACATCTTTCAACGCCGCAGTAATCTTTTCGTCGCTGATTTTCAATTCTTTGGCACGAGCCACAGCCGCATCGCGTTTGGCCACCGTGTCGGCATTTGCCACAGCGCGCAAGGCGACCGTCTTTTTCGAAGGTTTCAACACAAAGAACCCCACGCAGGCAACGACGAGCGCCACACACAGAAGCATCCACAACAGATCATCGTCATCGGCCTGATCATTATCCCAATTATCATGGTATTCGCCCAACAACAACCGGCAACATGCGCGCGCGCCGGCATTGCACGCCTCGAAATAGTCGCCCTGCTGCAAATACGGCATCATCTCTTTGTCGATAATCTGCCCGCAACGCGCATCCGTCAGAACGCCTTCGGCCCCGTAGCCTGTGCTGATTTCGACAGCGCCTCCGCCAAATTCGTTGCGCGGTTTCACCAGAATGATGACACCATTATCTTTATCCGAGCCGACACCCCATTTCTGTCCGAGGCGTTGCGCATAGTCGGCCGGTTCGTAGTCTCCCAAATCGACGATGGTTACCACCACCACCTGATTGGTTGTCGTGTCGGAGAATGTCGCCAGATACTCCTCCAACTCCATGGCTTGCCGGCTATCGAACACGCCCGCAAAATCGTTCACGAATTGGTTGGTTTTATCGGGCAAAGCCGCATACGCAACGACAACAGCGCCCAACAGCGCCATTGTCAAACTGACTATTTTTTTCATAGCGTCCGGTATTTTACGCTATTCAGAATTGCACGCGCGGTGCCGTTTCAGCGCCGGCTTGTGCTTTGAAATAGGGTTTCTTTTCGAAGCCGAACCAGCCCGCATAAATCACGGTCGGAAATTTGCGTATATTGGCATTGTACTCTTGCGCCGCCTCGTTGAAGTTGCGCCGCGCCACTGCAATGCGGTTTTCAGTACCTTCTATTTGATCCTGCAAAGCCATGAAATTCTCGTTGGCTTTCAAATCCGGATACGACTCGGCCACCGCCATCAAACGTCCCAAGCCACGGCTCAGTTCGTCTTGCGCTGCTTGGAAATTGGCCAATGCCTCGTCGCTCAAATCGTTGGCATTCAGCGTAATGTTCGAAGCCTTGGAGCGCGCCTCGACAACCGATGTCAGCGTAGCCTCTTCGTGCTTGACATACCCCTGAACAGTCGCCACCAAGTTCGGAATCAAATCCATACGCCGTTGATACTGATTATCAACTTCCGCCCAAGCCTTGTCCACATTTTCTTCTTGTTCGACCAACGCATTGTAATTGCAACTTTGCAAACTCATTGCCACTACCAAAAGCAGCAGATAAAAAACATTTCGTTTCATTTCTTTTTAGTTTTTTTGATTTTTCAAAAATAACAATCATTTGACCATATCAGTAGGCAAAAGTAGGTAAAATCTGCCATACGCACAAACAAAACAAACAAAAAAGTGAAATTTGCGCAAAAATTAACTATATTTAACTAAAAACAAACGCGAATAGCCAAAAAAAGTATGTACTTTTGCGGCCTGAAAAAGTAAAAAATAATTTTACAACGTTAAAAACAAAATCATTATGCGTAAACAAATCACACTCTTGGCCGCCGGACTGAGCCTTATGCTGCCGATCGCCGCTCAAAACGACTCGGTGTACAACACCGTTACCGGACGCGCGTACCCTATCGTAACCATTGGCACACAAACATGGACAGCCGAAAACATAGCCGACAGCGTGTACGACACCCGGAGCGAAGCCTACGGCGACACCATTTTCAACTACATCAAATCCGGAAAAAACAACGGCGGCGTTGCACCCTATTATTATGACGGGCGACACGCAACCGCCAAAACAGACAAAAACATGAACGACAGTCTGCGCAACCGCCTGGGATTGACCTACAATTGGGCAGCCATCATGGGCTACACATCTGCAGTTGCAAGCAACAAGACCGCCGAAGAGAGCGGCTACCGCCAAGGCATCTGTCCCAACGGTTACCATGTACCCAAACAAGCAGAAATAAACACCCTGCTCGCCTACATCGAACAGCAGCACACACTGCTGATGGACTCGCTCGGGTGGTACAAAGTGAGCGGCAACAACTACTTCGGGTTCGGTCTGCTGCCCGCCGGCTACTACTTTCAAGACAGCCGACAATTCATTGACATCGGCAAATCGACACGCTTGTTTTTGGCCACGCCCGACAAAAGCAATGATGCGTCAGCCTACATTTTTGCCATCGCTGCCGACACCACCAAGCAGACAACCGCCATCACGCTCGACAGCCGCAGCAAACGCTCAACAGCCACCTGCCGCTGCATCAAAAATCCATCAACGCCGACAGCGCAAGCCGCCATTACCGACAACACGACACTTTATGCCGACAAAGGCCGCATTCTGTGCAACGACGAGTTCCGCATCTACGACCTGCTCGGCCGCGATGTAACCGACGAAAACGGCTCTTTACGAGGCATTTACATAGTAAAAACCGCCACAGCGACCACCAAAATCATCGTGCCATAAACTGCGACACGCAGCACACCGACAAGGCATTGCTCAGCAGTGCCTTTTTTATTTGGAGCAAATTTTACTGCCAAAATGTCAGCAAAACTGACATAACAAAACCACTAATCGTACCACAAAATGCCATTTTGCCGTCGAAAGAGCAATTTTTGTGTGTGGCACGCAAATTGTGTAAAAAAAGTTGTCGCCGACAAATGGCGATGAAAATTGAATATTAACAAATAAAACAATACAACTATGGGAAAAATTATTGGTATCGACTTAGGCACAACCAACTCGTGTGTGGCTGTCCTCGAAGGAAATGAACCTGTCGTAATAGCCAACAGCGAAGGCAAACGCACAACACCTTCCATCGTGGCTTTCATCGACGGTGGCGAACGCAAGGTGGGCGATCCTGCTAAACGTCAAGCAGTTACGAACCCGCACAAAACTGTCTATTCTATCAAGCGTTTCATGGGCGAAACCTACGACCGCGTAGGCAAAGAGATTGAACGCGTACCATACAAAGTGGTGAAAGGCGACAACAACACGCCGCGCGTCGATATTGACGGTCGGCTGTACACGCCGCAAGAAATTTCGGCCATGATTCTGCAAAAAATGAAAAAAACCGCCGAAGATTATCTCGGTCAGGAGGTGAACGAAGCCGTCATCACCGTGCCGGCATACTTCAGCGACGCTCAACGTCAGGCCACCAAAGAGGCCGGCGAGATTGCAGGTCTGAAAGTGCGCCGTATCGTCAACGAGCCCACCGCAGCCGCCTTGGCTTACGGTCTCGACAAATCGAACAAAGATATGAAAATCGCCGTATTCGACCTCGGCGGCGGCACGTTCGATATTTCGATTCTTGAACTCGGCGACGGCGTATTCGAAGTAAAATCAACCAACGGCGACACGCACCTCGGCGGCGACGATTTCGACCACGTCATCATCGATTGGCTGGCCGACGAATTCCAAAAGGACGAAGGCGTCGATTTGCGCCAAGACCCGATGGCACTGCAACGTTTGAAAGAGGCAGCCGAAAAAGCCAAAATCGAGCTCTCGAGTTCGACCTCGACCGAAATAAACCTGCCCTACATCATGCCGGTGAACGGAGTGCCGAAGCACTTGGTAAAAACACTGACCCGCGCCAAATTCGAGCAACTGGCCGACCGTCTGATACAAGCCTGCTTGGTACCGTGCGAAAACGCGCTGAAGGCCGCCGGTTTGAGCAAATCGGACATCGACGAAGTGATCCTCGTGGGCGGCTCGACACGTATTCCGGCCATCCAACAATTGGTTGAGAAATTCTTCGGCAAAGTGCCGTCGAAAGGCGTCAACCCCGACGAAGTGGTAGCCGTAGGCGCAGCCATCCAAGGCGGCGTGCTCACCGGCGAAGTGAAAGATGTGTTGTTGCTTGACGTAACACCGCTATCGCTCGGCATCGAAACCATGGGTGGCGTGATGACCAAACTCATCGAAGCCAACACCACCATTCCGACCAAGAAATCGGAAGTGTTCTCCACCGCCAGCGACAATCAGCCATCGGTACAAATAAACGTGCTGCAAGGCGAACGCCCGATGGCCAGCCAGAACAAACAAATCGGTATGTTCAACCTCGACGGCATTCCGGCCGCACCGCGCGGCGTTCCGCAAATCGAAGTTACATTTGACATCGATGCCAACGGCATACTGAAAGTATCGGCCAAAGATAAAGCCACCGGCAAAGAGCAGACCATCCGCATCGAAGCATCGAGCGGTTTGAGCGAAGAGGAAATCAAACGCATGAAAGCCGAAGCCGAAGCCAATGCCGACGCCGACAAGAAAGAACGCGAACGCATCGACAAACTGAATCAGGCCGACGGCATGATATTCCAAACCGAGAAACAACTGAAAGAGCTGGGCGACAAGATTCCGGCCGACAAAAAAGCGCCTATCGAAAAAGCCCTCGAAGAGCTGAAAGCAGCGCACAAAGCACAGGATTTGGACGCCATCGACAAAGCGATAGAAGCGATGAACACCGCCTTCCACGCTGCAAGTCAGGACATGTACAACGCCGCCAATGCGCAGCAAGGCGCGCAAAACGCCGGTGCCGACTTCAATGCGCAACAGCAAGCCGGCAACAGCAACGACAAGAACGACGACAACGTACAAGATGCCGATTTCGAAGAAGTGAAATAAATCGGATAAACAATAGTTTATCACGCAACACGAGAGTGCAGCCCACAAGGGTTGCACTTTTTTTGTACAAGATTTTTGCCATATATCATTTTTTTTGTATTTTTGCGGAATTGAAAAATAAAGGGATATACCCTTATTATTAGAGATTCCTAACAAAGCACTATGGATGTACACAATAACAAAGCATACACATTCTCAGGTCATGAATCATTTCCTTGTAAAACATTGTGGACGAAAAAAGGTTATGATTTCGTAACAGCACATAAAGATTTCAACTCACCCAATGCCGTAGTAGATTTAGGTGTAGGCAAAAACATGGTATCATCTATTCGCTATTGGTATAAAGTTTTTGGATTGGATAAAGGTGCAAAAACAGAATGGCTTGCGGAGTATATTTTTAGCACTGATATTGGCAAAGACCCATTTACGGAAGATTTAGGGACTCTTTGGTTGTTGCATTTCCTTTTAGTTTACACTGGCGGAGCGTCTTTATACAAAATGTTTTTTATTGACTTCCAAAAAGAACGCAGGCTGTTCGAACGAGAACAAGTGGTCAATTTTGTGAAGCGCAAAATGATTGAAGCGGGCAAAGCGAATTTGTTTAATGAAAACACAGTCAAAAAGGATGTCGGAGTTTTGTTGTTGAACTATTGTTTACCACGTAATCCGCAATCAAATGAGGAGTTTTCAACCCTACTGATGGATTTGGATTTGCTCAGGCAAAGTGATAAAACGGAAAATTCAGAGGACAAACGTAGCCGATACTTCTTTAACATAGAGGGCAAACGACAAGTGATTCCAGCCATTTTTCTGTTTGCTTTGCTGACGGTAAAAGAGGAGAACGACAACAGCATACCATACGACACTCTGCACGAATTAGGATTAATATTTTGTATGACAGATCTGGAAGTGATTGATATGCTGAAAATATTATCAGAAAAATATTCTAATTATTTGGCCTACAGCGATGTAGCAGGAATCAGGCAGTTGCAGTTTACACAGCAGTTGGATGCAAAACAAGTATTGGACAATTACTATGAATAAAGGATTTAGCTTATCGGCAAATATTGAAAATGGATTCCCTGCTGAATTCCAATATATTGTTACTCCAAACGGAAGAAAGGCAGCACAAAACATTATTGACGACTTTCGTTCTGGAATACACTCGTTTACGATTATCGGTACATACGGAACAGGGAAATCTTCGTTCCTTCTGGCTCTGGAATCGGATTTGAACCGCGGCAACAAGACGAAAAGGCTGTTGAATCCGAAAAATCTTTCGCAGACAGCGGATTTTGAGATTCTGAACATTGTCGGCGACTATATGGAACTTTCCACTTTGTTGGGACGAAATCTAAATATGGACGGACAGTCGCAAAGCATTCTCGATGAGTTGAAAAAGTATTACAACCAACTGAAAGAGCAGAATAAGTTTTTGCTCATCGTGATAGACGAATTTGGCAAAGTGCTGGAACACGCCGCCAAAAACAATCCCGAACAGGAGTTGTATTTTCTTCAGAAGTTTGCGGAGTTTATCAATGTTCCTTCGCGCGATATATTGCTACTGACAACGCTGCACCAAAACTTCGGAGCATACGCCAGAAATCTGACCGAAACGCAGAAGAACGAATGGACAAAAGTGAAAGGCAGGTTCAAGGAAATAACATTTGTGGAACCCATTGAACAACTTTTGTTTTTGGCTTCGCAACAGTTGCATGCCAACCTGCCGCAAAAAGGAAGTGAAACCGCAAGCCAAATCTATCAGTTGGCTATTGAAACAAAATTTGTTTCCAACGCATTTTCCGCAGAAACGGCACAACAACTTTATCCGCTCGACTCGTTCTCGGCGTTTGCTGTTACCGCCGCCATTCAGCGTTACGGACAAAACGAACGCTCGCTTTTCTCGTTCCTTGCTGCTTGCGGATCAAATTCATTGTCCGAATTTACAGCAACCACCAATCTGACCTACAACTTGGCACACGTATATGACTACATTGTTTACAACTTCTATTCATACTTGAAAGATGCCAATATGGACTCAATGGGTTGGAACTCAATACAAGTTTCTATCGAAAGAGTTGAAGGGTTGGATTGGAACAATGCCGAGCAGATGACAGATGCCATAAAAATTGTGAAGGCTATCGGATTGCTGAATCTGTTCGGAATAGCAAGTTTTGCAATGAAGCCCGAACAGATGGCTGAATATGCACGTTTGACAATGAACGTGCAGGATGCTGTAGATATTATCGGCAAACTGCAACGATTCAAAATCATACGATATGCAGAATACAAACAGCGTCTTTTGCTTTTTGAAGGAACCGACATTGATTTGGAATTAGAGATTCAGAAAGCCGGTACTCAAGTGGCACGCCCGATAGCCTTTATCGATGACTTGCGGCACTTCGTCAGCAAACGCATTTCACCAGTCAAGGCTCACTATTACCATAAAGGCACGCCCCGTTATTTCGAGTATGAAATACGCGAAAATGCCGTTGACATGACGCCGACGGGTGATACTGACGGATACATAGAGCTGATTTTTTCTGCCAACGCAAATACGCTCGACACCATCAAGGAAACAAGTGCAAACACAGAACACGCTGTCATTTATGCTTATTTCAGTAATACCGAAAAAATCATTGACCATCTGTATAGCATTCAGAAATACGATTACATTCTGACAAAAGTGCTGATTGACAAAGAAGCAGACCGTGTAGCATACAACGAGATACAGAGACTGAAGGAATATGAGGAAACGCTACTCAACAAAGCGGTGAGCGACAACCTTTTCTCATACAAAAATCAAGTCGTATGGATTTTCAAAGGCGAAAAACAGAAGGTTTCTTCACATAAAGATTTCAACAAACTGCTCTCGAAAGTTTGCGATGAAGTTTATTCAGAGACACCTGTAATGCTCAATGAGTTGTTCAACCGTCACAAGTTGAGTGGTGCAATTTCTTCGGCACGCAAAAACTATCTGAACGCCCTTGTCGAGCATTATGATGAAGTAGATTTAGGTTTTGAAAAAGATAAATTTCCG
This sequence comes from Bacteroidales bacterium, assembly GCA_004557405.1. Taxonomy (GTDB): domain Bacteria; phylum Bacteroidota; class Bacteroidia; order Bacteroidales; family Paludibacteraceae; genus W0P28-013. Next base: position 44,370 of record SFDZ01000009.1, on the reverse strand, counting down.
CCCGAAAAAACAATCTATTATTCATTGCTGAAAAACACAGGGTTACATACAGGCAGCGGTTTTGCTGATGCGCCCACAAACGATGGCATAGCCACATTGTGGAATGCGAGTATGCGTTTCCTGAAAAGCACAGTTGGCAAGCAGCGGAAAATATCGGAACTGATAAAGATTCTGTCAGCACAGCCTTTCAAACTGAAACAAGGTTTTCTCGATTTCTGGATACCGACGTTCCTGTTCATCAAGCGGCAGGATTTTGCCTTGTACGATACAAACCGAGGCGCATATATTCCCAACGTGGATATGCTCTTTTTCGATTTGCTGCAGAAGCACCCCGCCGACTATGCCGTCAAGGCGTTTGAGGTGGACGGCGTACGGCTCGACTTCTTCAACCAATACCGTCGCTTTGTTAATTTAGGCGATGAGTTCAATATTACAACGCAGAGTTTTATCGAGACCATAAAGCCGTTTCTTTTATTCTACAAAAGGTTAAACGATTACACAAAGCACACCCGCAAGTTCTCGCATAAATCCACAATGCGCTTCCGCGATATTCTGGCAACGGCCAAAGATCCCGAAAAGGCGTTTTTCGAAGATTTACCCGACGCTTTAGGATTTACGAAAAAAACGAAATCTGACACCGACATCGAAGAATACGGCAATGTGATACAGAAGGCCATACGCGAGTTGCGTTCGTGCTACTCGCAACTCATCGACCGCCTTGAAATCCGTCTTGTTGACGGACTTGGGCTTGAATCGGCCGACTACAACGAGTATGTTGAGGAAATCAGGCAACGGTTGGCAAATGTCAAAACGCATTTGCTGACAGCCAAGCAAAAGGAATTCTATCAGCACGTGATGGCAGAGTATGACAACCGCACATTGTGGTATCAGTCCATTTGTTATCCGATTCTGGAACATAAACTCGAATCGCTGCGCGACGAAGAAGAGGATAAGTTAGCCGATGACTTGGTGTTCCTTTTTCGCGAGTGCGAAAAGTACGCCGACATTTCAAAGAAAGCAATTTCTGACAGTGATGTCGCCTATTCGTTTGATATGGTGACGAATAGCGGAACAAGCATCAGAACGCAGACATACATTCTGCCTGAAAAGGACAAAAAGCGAGTTTCGGAGTTAGAGGCAAAAATAAACGCGATACTTTCGGGCAACAGCAATGCGGAAATCTGCGCGTTGCTTGAAATATTGAATAAGAAAATGAAGCGATGAAAGATATAGAAAACATAATTAAAGCTGGCTTTATGCCCGAAGGCTACGAAAATTGGCGGCAGGATATTGTAACATTGATAGCACAAGCAAAATACAAAGCCGTGCTCTGTGTTAATGCCGAACTATTGGCTCTGTATTGGAAGATTGGCACCGACATCATAAAAAAGCAGAAAGAACAAGGTTGGGGAACACAAGTTATCGCCCAGCTATCGAAAGATTTGGCTGCATCATTTCCCGATGACAAGGGGTACTCAGATAGAAATTTGAGAAATATGAAGCGTTTTGCCGAAGCCTATCCTGATTTCCCAATTCTGCAAGTGCCGCTTGCCAAATTGGAGAATTCTGAATTTTGGCAAGTGCCACTTGCCAAATTGGCAGAAAAAGGCAAAGATCATATTCAAGTGTCTCTCACTCAAATCACTTGGTATCACCATATATCACTAATCCCGAAAGTTGAGGATATAGCAGAACGCGCATTTTATATCCTGGCTACAGAGCAAGAAGGCTGGAGTCGTGATGTTATGTTGGCGCAAATCGCCAATGGTTACATATACGCCAAAGGAAAATCCATCAACAATTTCATCAATACATTGCCGCCAATTCAATCCGATTTGGCACAACACACATTCAAAGACCCTTACAATTTCAACTTTATTGGTTCTGCCGCATTACAGAATGAACGTAGCATTGAAAAAGAATTGACAAAAAGAGTTACAGATTTCCTGCTTGAAATGGGGCGAGGTTTTTCTTTTGTAGGGCGGCAGTATCATTTGGCCGTAGATGGCGATGATTACTACCTTGACATTTTGATGTATCATCTGAAACTGCATTGCTATGTGGTGGTTGAACTTAAGGCAGTGGAGTTTATTCCCGAATTCGTCAGCAAACTGAACTTTTACATATCGGCTGTGGACGAATATGTTAAGACATCGGAGGATAATCCGACAATAGGTTTGTTGCTTTGTCGTACCAAAAGCGACACAAAAGCAAAATTCGCCTTGCGTGGTGTGACGCAACCTCTTGGTATAGCCCAATACGAAACGGAAAAACTTTTTGCGGATGTAAAATCGGCTTTGCCACAAATGGAGGATATAGAATTAGAACTTGATAGCGAAGAAAAGCGATGACCAACGTAAGACACATATTAGGAATATCAGGCGGGAAAGATAGCGCCGCTCTTTCCATATACTTGAAACAGAAATATCCGAATCTGAAGATTGAATACTACAATTCGGACACAGGTTGTGAGTTGGAGGAAACCGAGGTGCTTATCCGAAGGCTCGAAACCTATTTGGGAAAAATTGTAAGACTGCGGGCGGCCGAGGGCAGTTCCGAACCCACACCGTTCCACCATTTTTTGAAAGCCGCAGGAGGATTCTTGCCTTCGCCTCAAGCTCGCTGGTGCACACAGAAGATGAAACTAGCAGAGTTTGAAAAGTATGTTGGCGACGATTTGGCAATCTCATACGTTGGCATTCGTGGCGACGAGGACCGCGACGGTTACATATCGTCAAAGCCGAACATTCAGGCGGTGTTTCCTTTCAGAAGAAACATTTGGAGCCTTGATGTGATAAACAAAGTGTTGCATAACGACAACTTGGAGCAGTTTGTTTCATTGTACGATTTGCTATGCCCCAACAACTTTATGAAAGACGAGCTTATGGAAACTGTCACTAAACAAATAACAAAGCAGTTTTATTATTCAAAAAAACTGAATGCCCTGTTGGATTTTGACATAAAACTATTCAATAAAGTTGTGTTCGCTTTTTTGAAAACCACAGACTACCCTGTAGGCAAATTGGATGATTTTCCGTTGCTTGACAACACTGATGTTCTTGTGAAAGAAGACATTTTCCGATTGCTTCGAGAAAGTGGCGTAGGCGTTCCAGCATATTATGAGGAAATTCCATTTGAAGTAGATGGGAAAGTAGGAACATATTGCCGTAGCCGTTCAGGTTGCTATTTCTGTTTTTTCCAACAGAAGATAGAATGGATTTGGCTCTACGAGCAACACCCTGATTTATATCGACAAGCAATGGAGTTTGAAAAAGATGGCTATACATGGAATCAAAACGAGAGTTTGGCTGAATTATGCAATCCCGAACGTGTACGCCAAATAAAGCTTGACATTATTAAGCGTCAGGAAGAAAACCGCAAGCAAAGCAAAGGAACAACGCTTGTTGATGTTCTTGGCGATGAAATTATGTGTGCTAATTGTTTTATATGATATGAGAATTAACGCATTCATAAATGAAAATGATGAGGATAAGTTATATGATATAACTTATTATCACAATCCTAAACATTGGGTTGACAATAAGATTGACAATGCTAATCCCATAGTTGAGGAAGCTCATTGGTCAAAAGAAATAAAGTATTATGAAGGTAGCATTGTTTCTGAAGATATTAATAATCTACCGACGAATACAGGTGGTGTATATATGTTTTATCTTAAAGGTATTAATCTTCCGTTTATTGAAAAATACATTGTATATATTGGAAGATGCCACTATTCCGAGGGGAAACAATATATTCGTAAACGTGCTAAAGAGTATGATTCCGATAATTCCAGAACAGAAATTGTAAGAATGAAAAAGTATTGGAAAGATTATTTGTTTTATCGTTATTATCCAGAAACGAATAATGACATAATAGATAAAAATGAGGTTGCTCTTATTAGAGCGATTAGACCGCCTTTTAATTCTGAAATACCAGATAAAATAGAAGTCCAAGAACCAATTAATGCATTTTAGTTATGGAAGCAATAAAAATACCTGCCATAAGAGGAAAGATAGGCAATACCGTTTACTATTCTACTACTTTGACTTTTAGACAAATTAGTACAATGGTAAGAAAAGTAGATGATGAATTACACACTGCAAATTCTTTAAAAGAACAAATCCAACGTTCTCTTACAGATAATTTTATCAAGATAAAAGAATACATTCTAAAACGTGAAGACCGTTTTTTTGATAGTCTTGTTCTTGCAGTTTATGACGGGGAACCAATGTGGACAGAAGTTCGATTTGAAATAGAGAACAATCCTTATCATAACGTCGGATTGCTAGAATTTACAGGACAAGAAAAAATATTCCCTGTTGATGGTCAGCATAGAGTTGAAGGAATCAGAGCTGCATTAATTGAAAACGAAGAGTTGGGCAGAGAAACCATTAGTGTGATGCTTATTGGTCATCAAAATACACCAGTAGGCAGGGAAAAATCAAGAAGAATCTTCTCTACGCTTAACAGGTATGTCAAACCTGTTCGTTTAGGGGATATTATTGCTCTTGATGAAGACGACATTGTTGCTATAGTAACTCGTGAATTGTTGGAGTCCTATCCTTTATTTATGGGTAATAGAATTAAAATTAGCAACAGCAAAGCAATGCCACAATCAGACAAAGAAGCATTCACATCGCTTATGACATTGTATCAATGTCACTTGGTATTATATAAAACATTTATAAGCCAAAAAGATGGGAAAACCTACAATAATTCTCAAATCAATGATAAACTAAAATACAGACCTGAAGAAGAAATTATCAATGAATTTAATGATTATTTGATACAGTTCTGGAATTGTATGAAATCCACATTTAATGAGATTAATAATTACATTAATGACAATTCTAACAATCCTGCCGAAGAGTTACGTTCTAGTGAGAATGGAGGAAACTTGTTTTTCCGCCCAATAGGTTTGTTGCCATTTGTTGAGGCTGTCTCAAGAATATCCATAACAACTACTAATTCAATTGATGAGATAATAAAAAATTATACCAATTTGAATCGGTGTGTCCATTCAGATATTTGGGATATGATTTTATGGAATCCAAGAACAAAAAAAATGATTATGAGAAATCAGTCATTGGTTTATTACCTATTGATTAAAATGATAGACATAAATCTTTTGACTGAAAAAGAAAAAAGTTCTATGAAGAGCAAATATGCGACGATATTCAATATTGATTTACAGGAAGCAGAACGACGAATATCAGAAATAACGTTGTGATCATGCTCAAAGAAGTCTCATTTCCAGCACACCGCCATTTCAAATCGCGGACAGAGTGGGAGCCTATCGGTTTCTTCGCTGATTGTCTGTGTAATGCCACACAGTTCAATTTGATGTTGGGCTTCTTCTCTTCTTCAGCTATCAATGTATTGGCTGATGGTTTTGCTTCATTCCTTTATAATGGCGGTCGTATGAATCTGATTGTAAACGACATCCTTACCGAGCAGGATAAAAACGCCATTGCCAACGGAGAACTTGACACGCCAATTCCTTTCTTTGATATTACAGACATTGAGAAACTGAGAAACACTCTTTCAGAGCGTGATGCACACTTCTTCGATTGCCTTGCGTGGCTCATTCGCAACAATCGGCTTGATATTAGAATCGTTGCACCCAAAGACGGCATTGGCATTTCTCACACAAAGACAGGCATTTTCAGCGATGGCGTGAACAAGGTCGGCTTCGATGGCTCTTGCAACTTTTCACGGTCGGCATTGATTGACAACATTGAAAGCCTCACGGCGTTCTGCGATTGGGACGGCAATCCAGCGTCTGCTACAATAAACAAAATCAGCGGAGAATTTGAACTTGTTTTTACGGGCAAAGATGAAAATGTCGTTTTTGTTCCGACCGACAGAGTGAAAACACATATTGCCGAATCGTTCAAAAACAAGGAATTGAAAGATTTGCTTGAAGATGAGTACAAATTTATCCAACAGGATATTGCTGATAAGTCATTGCCCAAATCTGTGATTAAGGCACTGGAGAAAGCCAAGAACAAAGTTGAGGTTGAAATTGAAAAACTCAAGACCAAAGGCGAAGAAGTCACCCCAATTGACTTTGGCAAGCCTCGTTTCCCATACGAATCTGGTCCGCGTGAATATCAGAAACAAGCATTCGAGAATTGGAAGAGCAACCAACAGAAAGGCTTGTTCGCAATGGCAACAGGTACTGGCAAAACCATTACCTCACTGAACTGTCTGCTTGAGATATACAACAAGTTGGGCTACTACAAAGCCATTATCCTTGTTCCAACCATTACACTTGTCGAACAATGGGAAATTGAATGTAAAAAGTTTAATTTCAGCACCATTATAAAAGTTTGCTCAAAGTATAACAATTGGAAATCGGCGGTTGCCAATCTTCGCTTACTTGAAATGACAAACGCCGACAACGATTTGTCTTACATAATCATATCAACTTACGCTTCGTTTGTCCGTTCCAATGTTTTTATGGAATTGAACCAATTCCCCAAAAACAAACTATTGCTTGTCGCTGACGAGGCTCACAATATGGGCGGTGGCTTGATGGCTCAACGCCTTTCGGACATAAAATATTTGCGTCGCATTGGGCTCTCTGCAACACCCGAACGACAGTTTGACGATACGGGCAACCGCAAACTGATGGATTTCTTTGGCTGTTCTGACAGTTACACTTTCGAATATTCAATGGCTGAAGCCATTCAGAATGGGGCTTTGTGCCGATATTACTATTATCCACACATTGTTCGCCTGACTGAAAACGAGATGGCTGAATATGTTGAACTTTCAAAGAAGATAGTCAAAATAATGGGCTTCCGTGACGATGAAAGCCAGGAACGATTGAAAATGCTTTTGCTGAAACGCAAACGCATCATTCACAAAGCCGCCAACAAGTTATCCGCTTTTCAGGAAATTGTTCGGCAGCGTATGGAAGAAAAAGGCAGTCTGAAATACACGTTGGTCTATGTTCCCGAAGGCAACAAGCCCGATAATTTCGAGGCTGATATTTTCGACCATTCCGACACTATCGCGTCCGACCCCGAAACCGAACATCTGATTGACGACTTCACTCGCATTGTTCGTGATATGGATTCCCATATCATTGTCCGTCAGTTCACTTCCGAATCGACAGACCGTGATGCAATGCTCAAAGGGTTTGCCGATGGAAGCATTGATGTGCTTACCTCAATGAAGTGCCTTGATGAAGGTGTTGATGTGCCACGAAGCGAACTGGCTATTTTCTGCGCAAGCACGGGAAACCCACGCCAATTCATTCAACGCCGTGGTCGTGTTCTTCGCACGCACAAGGATAAGCGTTTTGCCATCATTCACGACCTCATCGTAATACCTGACAATGTATTTGATGAAGAATGTTATGCTTTGGAGAAAAGCTTTGTGCAAAGCGAGTTGAGGCGTGTTCGTGATTTTGCTTTGTTGTCAGAGAATCTGAATGATACCGACAACGAACTGCAAGAAGTATTGAATCATTATAATCTATCCATATTTAATTAGTGCAATATGAATACGTATCAAACCAACGGAGATAAGATTTTGCAAGCTGTGATTGCTGATGAGCAGCTTATAAATTTCTATGGCTATAATCCCGATGATTACAGTTCAATTTCAGACGCTTTGGATTCTGATATTCCTGTAATTAAAGCCATTGCTCAAATCATCAATCGAAATGAGCAAAAAGCAACAGAAAGGGAAATCTACAACGAGGTTAGTAATTTTCTAAAATCAAATATATGATTATCAAAGATATAAAAATAAACAACTTCCGCAGTTACTATGGAAGCAATCACCTTTCATTATCAAAAGGTCTGACTTTGGTAATCGGAGATAATGGTGATGGCAAAACGACCTTGTTTGAGGCGTTGGAATGGCTGTTCGACACAACAGGCGAGAACCGAAAAGATTCACACATTTCCGAAAAACGCAAATCAGAATTGGAAATTGGTGAGTCCGATGAGGTTTCTGTCAGCATAACGTTTGAGCACGACGGCGAGAAGGAGATTGAGAAAAGTTTCACCTTTGAAAGAATATCTGATTCGGAATACCGCACAAGGGGTTACAAATTTTCTGGTTATTTCATTGAAGGAGCCGAACGCCATTTCACCGCAGGCGACAGGCTTTTGAATATATGTTTCGAGCCTGTCATTCGTAAGTATTGTTTGTTCAAGGGCGAAAATGAACTCAATGTATTCGACAATGATACGGCATTGAAAACTTTGGTTGATACTTTCTCGGGCATCAGACAATTTGATGAGTTGGTAGAAATGACATCAAATTTCGAACAGAAATCAGCCAATGCGTCAAACCGAGAATTGCAAAACGACAAGAGGGTATCTAATCAGGCAAAAGAACTGAATACGCAACTGAATGATGTTACAAACGATATTCAGAACCTCAAAACGGAACTTAATCAAAAGAAAGTTTCCATCAACGAGTTCTCCTCAAAGTTGGAATTATTGGAAAAGAACCAAGAAACATCGGAACGCTACCAAGCCATAAAAGAGCGCATCAAAGGGCTGAAAGACAAACGGGCGAAGTTGGTTGCATGGTCATCGTGCGAGTATAGCACCAATCTGTTGGACGAATATTGGATTCTGCGTTCCTTCCCTGCAATCATAAAAGAGTTTTCCACAAAAGTCTCTGCTTTGAGCAAAGAAAAACGAAGACTTGACAAGCAGGAAACAGAACGCAGAGCAAAAGAGGCTGGAGAACGTGAGGCTATCTCAAAAATCCAGAAACTTGCCAATGATGCTGTTCCTTTGCCGTGGAATTTGCCCGATGAGGCTACAATGAAAGAAATGATTGACGATGAAATCTGCAAAGTCTGCGGTCGCCCAGCCCCCAAAGGTTCGGAGGCTTACGAGTTTATGTGCAACAAACTGAATGAATATCTTGCCCATATAGCAGCGGAGGCCAATAAAAATTCAGGCACAAATGAAGAGGACGATAAGCCGCTGTTTCCCAATTCATTCATCAATGAATTGCATTCTCGCCAAATCAAATTGAGTGGAGACACAGAGCAAGAGATTTCAAAGATTGCGACTACCATTTCCGACCGTTTGGAATTTGTCACTAAAAGAAAAGCCGAGTTGGCAGAAGTGGAAAAACAGTTGCAAGAATTAGAAACAGAACAAAACGATTTGCTGATGCAATCGGGGTTAAGTGCGGAACTGCTTGACAAGAGCATATCCGATTTGAGAGGCTTCTTTGACGCTAAAAGCCGTGCGGAAAGCCGTGTCTCTGAATTGGAAACCACATTGAAATTCAAGGAGAGTGCGAGGGCTGAAATACAAGAAAAATTGTCGCAACTTGAACCAACAAGTTCAATGACACAGGTTTATCAGCGTGTTCACACCGCATTTGAACGAATAACCAAAGCATTTGCAAACGCAAAAGAGCAAAACATCAACAACTTCCTGCAAATGCTTGAAACCGAATCGAACAAGTATTTACAGAAGTTGAACAAAAACGACTTCTACGGTATAATCCGAATCAGAAAAACCATCAACAATTCCGCACGTATCGAACTATACAGCGACAACGGCACACGCATTGAGAATCCAAACGGTGCATTGAAGACAACAATGTATATGTCGGTTCTGTTTGCCATTTCCCAAATCACAACTTTGAAACGTGAGCAGGATTACCCATTGATTTTTGATGCGCCAACATCTTCATTCGGTGGTTTCAAGGAAGATACATTCTACAATGTGATAGATACCATTGACAAGCAATGTGTTATCGTTACGAAAGATTTGCTAAACATCGACAAGGCAACAGGACAAAAGGCATTGGATTTCGATACAATCAATAAACTTTCTTGTTCTGTTTATCGGATTGAGAAAGTCGAGCCTTTCAACGATAAGGATTTATCAACCATTCAAACGATTGTTACACAAATAAGATAACGAATTATGGCAGCAGAAAAGATATATGATTTGTGGGCAGCCCGAAACCCGCAATGGGAAAAGAGATACGAGGACAGTATCATCAAGAACTTTTGCGATTACGGTCGTGGTGCGACATCTTTACGCGAAGACAGAGGCAAAGTCTTTGGCGGTGGTTATGAAATATTTATTGTGGCATTTTTTATAGGGCTGTATTTCAACCAAAAACGACCGCTTATAGAAGACACGCAAAAACGCAAGACTTTCGGCCAGCCCATCCAGTATTGGGGCAATTTGGATTCTGTAAAAGGGCGAAAAGCCTACCCTAAACTACGTGAGTACATTTTCACTGCCCTTGTCGCCCGCACCGATATTGATTTCATCGCTCTTGAAAAAGGCGAAATGACACCGCGGAAAGCCGTTGATATGCTGATGCAGACAATGGAGGAATACGCCAACTGGGGGTTCCATTTTATGGAGGACAAACTGACTGATGACCCCAACTTTTTCTACCGCGAGACCGCTTTTCTCGAAGTCTTTTTGGCTTTCGATGCTTCTGTCGCTGAAAGTACAGACGAAGACGAACCCGAATCCTTAGATTAGTTTCACGCATAAACAAAACAAAAAAACGAACGCTACTGTTTTGAACAATAGCGCTCGTTTTTGTTATCGGAGGGGTGATGTGTGTCTTTACATCATGCCACCCATACCGGGATTCATGGGCATTTGCGGAGCGGGATTTTCCTCTTTTTTCTCCACAATCACGCATTCGGTGGTCAGGAACATGCCGGCAATCGACGCAGCATTTTCGAGTGCCACACGCGTAACTTTGGCCGGATCGACCACACCGGCGGCAAACATATTTTCGTATTTGTCGCTGCGTGCGTTGTAACCAAAATCGGCTTTGCCTTCACGCACTTTTTGCACCACTACGGCACCCTCTTTGCCCGCGTTGGCCACAATTTGGCGCAACGGCTCTTCGATGGCACGTTTTACAATGTCGATGCCGGTACGTTCGTCGTCGTTTTCGGCTTTCAGGCCTTCCAACGATTCGATGGCACGAATGTACGTTACACCGCCACCGGGCACAATGCCCTCTTCGATGGCGGCACGCGTTGCACTGAGTGCGTCGTCCACACGGTCTTTCTTCTCTTTCATCTCCACTTCGGAAGCGGCGCCGACATAGAGCACGGCAACACCGCCTGCCAATTTTGCCAAACGTTCTTGCAGTTTTTCGCGGTCGTAATCCGATGTCGTGTTGGCAATTTGTGCTTTGATTTGTGCCACGCGGGCTGCAATGTTTTCCTTATTGCCGGCACCATTGACGATGGTCGTATTGTCTTTGTTGACGGTGATTTTCTCGGCAGTACCCAGCAAATCGAGCGTTGCGCTTTCGAGTTTGATGCCTTTTTCTTCCGAAATAACCACGCCACCCGTGAGCACGGCAATGTCTTCCAACATCTCTTTGCGGCGATCGCCAAAGCCCGGAGCCTTGACAGCGCAGATTTTGAGTTGAGCGCGCAACCGATTGACTACCAACGTTGTGAGTGCTTCAGAATCAACATCTTCGGCAATAATCAGCAAGGGACGACCACTTTGAACGGCCGGTTCCAAAATCGGGAGTAACTCTTTGAGGTTCGAGATTTTTTTGTCGTAGATCAAGATATACGGTTTTTCCATCTCGACTTCCATCGTTTCGGTGTTCGTTACAAAATATGGCGAGATATAGCCACGGTCGAACTGCATGCCTTCCACCACTTTGATTTCGGTTTCGGTGCCTTTGGCCTCTTCGATGGTGATGACGCCGTCTTTCGACACTTTGCGCATGGCATCGGCGATGAATTTACCGATTTCGGCATCGTTGTTTGCCGATATTGTGGCTACTTGTTCGATTTTGTTGTAATCGGTGCCAACCTCGTGCGCCTGTGCTTTGATGCTTTCGACCACTTTGGCAACCGCTTTGTCGATACCGCGTTTCAGGTCCATCGGATTGGCGCCGGCGGTTACGTTTTTCAGGCCTACGCCCACGATAGATTGTGCCAATACGGTGGCTGTTGTTGTGCCATCGCCGGCTTGGTCGCCGGTTTTCGACGCAACTTCTTTAACAAGTTGTGCGCCAAGGTTTTGCATAGCGTCGTCGAGTTCAATCTCTTTGGCCACAGTTACGCCGTCCTTGGTGATGTGCGGTGCGCCATATTTCTTTTCGATAATCACATTGCGACCTTTAGGACCGAGAGTTACTTTCACGGCATTAGCCAACTCGTCCACGCCTTTTTTCAGTTGGTCGCGGGCATCAATATTAAATGAAATTTCTTTTGCCATTGTTGTTTCTCCTTTAATAATTAGATTATTGCCAATACGTCGCTTTGACGCATAATAAGATATTTTTCGCCGTCGAGTTCGAGTTCGGTGCCGGCATATTTGCCATACAGCACTTCGTCGCCGGCTTTCAGCACCATTTGTTCGTCTTTGGTACCGGTGCCCACGGCCAACACTTTACCTTTCAAGGGTTTTTCTTTTGCCGAATCGGGGATGATAATGCCACCGATGGTTTTTTCTTCTGCAGCAGCGGGCTGAATCAGCACGCGGTCTGCTAATGGTTTGATGTTCATAGTGTTAAGATTTTATTGTGAATAATATAAATTTTCCGCCAAACATCTTGCACATTTCGTGCCAAAAGCACAAGACTGACAAAATGGCAGTAAAAGCAGGCACTGCCACAACAATTCGGTTTGCCACCGAACAATCTGCCACATTCCGGCAATTATCGCCATGCAAAATGGAGTTTCAGGCGCCACATTGTGTATAGTATCAGTACTTTTACACGCACACTCGTCGCTTCCCGAAATTTTGAATGCAATTCGCTAAAAAGCACTTTTTCTGCCGCTTTGTTACGAACAGCAGTAGTCGAAGCAGGATTGACCATATAGTTGTAGCCACTGTAATTCAGCGTCTTATACATAGGATGCGCCGCCCACATATCAATCGAAAATAACACATCTTCGTAAATCATACCCTCCGGGAAACGCAGGTGGTGTTGCTCGAGGAAAGTTTTGCGATACAATCTTCCCCATGGCGTCGTGTATTGACAGAAGTATCGCGGATGGCATCGAGCGATAACTTTGCCTTGTAAATCAACTCGTGTATGACCTATTTGTACATAATCATTACATTCCTCCATAGCAGCAAACATCGTAGAGATATAGTTGCTATCCGTATAATCATCAGAATCTACAAAAGCAATGTACTCTCCTTTGGCATGCTGCAACCCTACATTGCGTGCTGCGGATTGACCACAATTGAGCTGATGATAGACTTCAATGCGCGGGTCTTTGGTTTGCCATTCATCTGCGATTGCGCCGCTTTCGTCTGTCGAGCCATCGTCAATAAGTATGATTTGCAGGTCGCTATAGGTCTGATTGACCAGCGACTCTATACACCTTGACAGATAAGCGGCGGTGTTGTAAATGGGTACTATGACGCTTATTGTAGTCATTGCAAAAATAGTTCTTCAAACTGTCGGGCTTGGTACTCGCGGGAGAATTGCTCCTTGTGTTGCACCGCTTGGTGGGTATATCCGTTGGCTTGCCATTCGCGGTACTTCTCCATGATAAACTGTTTTATCTCTTCCTTGTTGTCTGTGGCAATACCGGCGTTGGTGCCCCTGATAGTAGTTGCTAATACACCCTCGTCCGACGGCACGCAGAGAACGGGTTTTTCGCACCCCAAAGCCTCATAGAACTTGGTGGTCATCATTCCTTTAGCCGACTTGTTGGTCAAAACTATGCAGATACTGCTACGCCGAATCTCATCGCCGACGGCAGTGATGGGAATAGGATTATGTGTGGGTGTGTGGTAATTCAGCACGATGTCCGATATATTCAACTCACGAACAGCCTGTTCTATGGGTGTAGGGTCTTGAAAATCATATATCTTTCCGATATAAGATATGAGGAATTGCGAGTGCTTGACAGGCGCAAAATAGAATTGTTCCTGCGCATAGCCGTTGTATATCAAATGCACCTTGGGATTGATAGTTCGTTGGATAAAATCTACATGCCACGGAGAAACGGTGGTAATCATATCTGCCTGGCTGAGGGCTTGGTTGCGGCGACGGATATTGACATTCCTATACCATTGGCGGAAAGGACGCGTCCACCACTGGCGATGGCTCTGGTATTGCGCTCCGGGCACTTGCTCTTCCAAATCGCGAATATCGGCAATGAACGGGATATGGCGGCTACGGGCGAATTCATAGGCAGCGCGGAGCGGAAAAGTAGAAAAGGTTGTGCAAAAGACCACATCGTAACGGGTGTCGGCAGTGGCTCGCTGCACCCACTTTGAAAATCGGCGATTGCGATAATCCGTCAGCAACGACCAAAAAGATTGTATCGCCCATTGCCATATTTTCCGACGAGTAGGCTTCTCATAGATAGGATAGTCGTGCGGGAAGTCGTGCGCCTGAAACTGCTCGGTATAAACATCAATGGAGTAGCCTTTTCGTACAAGATAATCACACAAATACCGCAGACGAGGAGCATACGAGGGCTTCCCGTAGGGATCGGTCAGTATGAGAATACGAGGTTTCATGCGTGCTTAGTATTATGTCGCAACCAACTTAACAACTTTACATAAAGCGACTTATGATAAGAATCACCTATAACGTTGCTATTATGCCATAGCAACACCGCTTCGCCACGATGTTTTTGTACCTCGGACAACAATGCTTCGACATAATCCAACGCTTCGCCCTCTGTTTGGAGGTTCATATAGTTGACGTTGCTCAGAGTGCAGTCCATGACCATGAGTGGATGCAACACCAACGGCGTTACTGTGCCGGTTTGTGCATCAATCCAACGCACGGCACGACACGTTCCAAGCCGAAATCCGGCCACATCGGCATAACCCATCGTAAAATCGTCGGTGATGCCGGCTTGCACCAACGCCCCGAAGTCGGCAGGCTGCAACGTGCGCAAATAGTGCCAACGATTGGCCGTTACCGGCTGTTGCAACGCCTCCTGCAATTTCTGCAGTTCATCGGGAATGACAGCCGGCTGCGTGCCCGAAAAATAACTTGCATGCAAACCGATTTCGCAACCATTATCCCGCAAAAACACAAAAAGTTGCCGCGCATCGCCACCACGCAAATTGTATTGCGGATAATCGAATCGGTCGGTTTCGACTGCAGCTTTGAAAAAATAAATCACATGCGCTTGTGGCACCCTCGCATCTTGCGCCATCAACCAAGGAAACGTATAGGCTGCATCGTGCTGCAACGATTTCTGTGCACGCAACACATCGGCAAGGCGCACATTGTGTCCGAAAAGAGCCCGTTTAATGCCACCTAAAAAACCGCGCACATGGCGATAAAACGCAATCGTATCGACATCGTGCGTGAGATAGACAGCCTCGAAACCTGGAGCCGATTCACGCACTGCGCACCCGGCATCGCGCAACCATTTGCGCAACAACGCGCCATACTCATCGACTATCGGCCGATGAATGAAACCGGCACGAGCCGCCAACGAATGACGCCCGACAAAGCGTCCGTGCACATCGCGCAAGTCGTGCGGATGCAACCACTCTTCGTAACGCGAAAGCAGGAAAAATGCGCTCGCCACAATATCGGCATAAACAACTATGGTATCGCCCAGCCGCTCCACGTGCGGCGCACCGAAAAGCAATGGCACGCCATCAATCTCGGACAATGGCAACGCCGGTTCGGCACGCAGCGTGCCAAAAATGCCATCGTTCCAGAACTGCGACGGCACCACCACCACCGAATAATGCCCGAACAGTGTCGCGTCGGACGTATAACCCACACGCCGCGCCAAAGCATCGTTGCCATGCAGCAAGAAACGAACGATATATGCCACTGTTTCGCTATTCATTGCCGACAAAGATACGAAAAAAGTTTGAAAGGGTCAAAATTCTGACGTTAAGAACATCTTTTTTCGTCGAAAATGGTCAAACCCGCAAAAAAAAAAAAAACGACAAGCGCCGGTTTCCCGACGCCTGCCTGTGTGATGCACAAAAAACAATCACGCTAATTTCTCCAATTTGGCAACATTTCGCGCGATTTCTTCGTCGCTGACGGCATAATTTTGCAATTCGCCGGCAAAATAACGGTCATACGAAGCCATGTCAATCAAGCCATGCCCCGACAGATTGAACAAAATGACCTTCTCCGAACCCTCTTCTTTGGCTTTCAACGCCTCGCGAATGGCCGCTGCGATGGCGTGCGTCGATTCCGGCGCCGGAATAATGCCTTCGGCCTGAGCAAAGAGTACGCCCGCTTTGAACGAGTCGAGTTGATTGACATCAGTGGCCTCTATCAGGTTGTCTTTGAGCAACTGGCTCACAATGGTGCCCGCTCCGTGATAACGCAAACCGCCCGCATGAATCGATGCCGGCTCGAAGTCGTGCCCCAGCGTAAACATCGGCAACAACGGCGTAAAACCTTCGGAATCGCCAAAATCGTATTCAAATTTACCACGCGTCAGTTTCGGACACGAAGCCGGCTCGGCAGCAATGAAGCGCGTTTTCTTACCCTCGACAAAATTGTCGCGCAAGAACGGGAACGAGATGCCGCAAAAATTCGAGCCGCCACCAAAACAGCCTATCACCACATCGGGATAATCGCCGGCTATCTCCATCTGCTTCTTGGCCTCCTGACCGATAATCGTTTGATGCAAAATGACATGATTCAGCACACTGCCAAGACCGTAGCGTGTGTCGGGTTGCGTCATTGCCACCTCTACCGCCTCGGAAATAGCCATGCCCAAACTACCGGCCGTACCGGGATATTCGGCCAACATGCGCCGCCCCACTTCGGTGGTATCGCTCGGCGAGGCAATGACTTGTGCGCCATAGGTTTGCATCACCGACTTGCGATACGGCTTTTGATTGTAACTGATTTTCACCATATAAACCTTCAGGTCGAGCCCGAAATGTTTGCACGCAATACTCAACGCCGAGCCCCACTGACCGGCGCCGGTTTCCGTCGTCATGTGCTTTATACCTTGAATCTTATTGAAATAGGCCTGCGGAATGGCCGAATTGAGTTTGTGCGACCCTACGGGACTGACACTCTCGTTTTTGAAATAGATTTTGGCCGGTGTGTCGAGCGCTTTTTCCAACCCCGAAGCACGCACCAACGGCGTCGGACGATAGATGCGATACAAGTCGCGCACCTCGTCGGGAATGTCGATGTAACGCTCTTGCGAAAACTCCTGTTCTACCAACGCTTTGGCAAACAAACCTTCCATCTCTTCCGGTTTAATCGGTTGCTTGGTAGCCGGATGCAACATCGGCAGCGGCTTTGTGGGCATATCGGCCACAATGTTGTACCACTGAGTCGGCATATCATGTTCCGACAATACAATTTTTTTTGTTACTTTCATAGTTTTTGTTGTTTTAGGTTATAAATACAATGTGATTACACTCTCCAAAAAATAAAAAGTCGCAGGAGGGTTCCTACGACTTTCGTTTCATTTCACTTTGTTTATACAACGACAAATACGACGTGTGCCCCTCCTTGCTACAAGAACGGTTGCCACCACCAAAAATTTGTCGTCTGAATCATACTTCTATCAAATTATTTCTGTTTTGACGCTGCAAAAGTACAACTTTTTTTTGAACTATCACGCATTTTCGCGATTTTTTTTCTTATCGGCGAACATTTTTTCGTCAATCACCAACGGATTCGCAGCAAATGCGGCCTCTTGCGCGCGCTGTTTCACAATATCGACCGCCATGTACACCGCCTGACGCAACGACGATTCATCGGCTTTGTTCTTGCCGGCCAACTCGTAAGCCGTGCCGTGGTCGGGCGAGGTACGCACAAATGGCAATCCGGCCGTAAAGTTAACTCCTTCGCCCATATACATGGCCTTAAACGGTGCCAACCCTTGGTCGTGATACATCGCCAAAACGGCGTCAAACTTCGTCACGCTCGACGACCCCCAAAAGCCATCGGCAGCAAACGGGCCAAAGCACAAAATGCCGCGTTCGTTGGCTTTCTGAATGGCAGGCGCAATGATTTCGGTCTCCTCGCGCCCAAACAACCCATTGTCGCCGGCATGCGGATTCAGCGCCAACACGGCAATGCGCGGTGTGCGGATGCCAAAGTCGACACGCAACGATTTTTGCAGAATATGCAGTTTCGTCAGAATGCGCTCTTCGGTGATGTTGGCCGCCACATCTTTCAATGCCAAATGATTGGTAACCAATGCCACACGCAACGCATCGTGCAGCAGCAGCATCAATCCTTTCTGATTGGCTTTTGCTTCCAGATATTCGGTATGGCCGGTGTAGGGAAAACGATCTTGGGGCATCGTACTTTTGTTGATAGGCGCCGTTACCATGGCATCTATCACACCGTTTTGCAAATCGAGCGTGGCCATATCCAAGGCAAAAAAGGCGTTCAAACCGCTGTCGGCAGTCGCTTGTCCCATCTCGATTTTCAACTCGTCGGAGCAACAGTTCACCACATTGATGCGGTGGGCTACAGCATCGCTACCCGACTTCACCACACTCACTGTCAGGTGTTCCAATTCCAACACCTTTTTATAATAGCCGACGGCTTTCGACGACCCATAAATAACCGGCGTGCACACATCCAACACCCGCTGATCGGCCAAAGTTTTCAGTATCACTTCGTAGCCTACGCCGTTAATGTCGCCATGCGTGATGCCTATTTTTAGTAATTTTTCCATATAATTCGATTATTTTTCAATCTTATATTTTGAATAAATTCAAATTTACGTTTTTATTGTTGCGGGGCAACCACCGTAATAGCCATCGCATCTTGCGGCATCTGTACGGAATAGACCATCGCCTCGACCTGCCGCAGCAAATTCCGTTTGTCGCGTCCGGGGGCAAATACAAATCCCTCGATGGTAATCAAGCGATTATGCAACTCGTCCAAACGCGTATGGCTGATGAACGGGCCGCCCATGGTTTCGCCGTTTTTCATCTCCCACAATCCGCGCATTTGAGCGCAATAGGCGCTATCGACCCAAATTTCCTCGAACGATGGCGGTTCGTAGGCCACCGCCGTGCCCATGC
This sequence comes from Bacteroidales bacterium, assembly GCA_004557405.1. Classification (GTDB taxonomy): domain Bacteria; phylum Bacteroidota; class Bacteroidia; order Bacteroidales; family Paludibacteraceae; genus W0P28-013. Next base: position 25,405 of record SFDZ01000009.1, on the reverse strand, counting down.
ACGAGCCTTCGAAAGCGCCCGGAATGTGTCGGCACAACACCGAATCGCGCTTGGCAATCAGTGCTTCGCGCGTCAGTTGCTGTTTGCTGGTGTACGGATAGGAGTAAATCACAATGTCCTGACGTGCTGTACCGCTGCCGTTCGATATCCACAAGAAATCATCGCTTTCGTTATATTTATTCAGGCTCGACGGCACGGCTATTTTGATGTTGAATTTATTGTATGCTTTTTGCAATGCCGTGCTATTGATATTGTGTTTCAGATAGTCGATTTGGCGTTCGCGTTCGGCATCGACAAAAAAATCGATTAACACACGTTGCCTGCGTTGCAACAGTTGCTGTAGATGTGCGGCATTGTCAGTGGTGATGACAGCCACAGCCTGCGTGCGTGCCCATTTGTTGCGCGTCAGCCGCAGCGTTGCTTTGGTATATCGGGTCGAATCGACATGCACCATCACGATGTTGCGCGTCGGGTGCAATAGTTGGTCGAATTGGCTGTGCGACACGCGCGATATGTCGAACATTGGCTCGGCTTGCGGCAGTGCCGGAACGTCGGTCGTCAGCACATCGAACAATGCCCGACCGCCGTCGGTGCGCCAGTCGGCATCGTCCATCACCACCAGCAACTCGTTGGCAGCGCCGCTTGCATTGGGCAAAAGTGTATCGCCATTGCAGGACACACACGCAACGCACACGCCCACCAACCACATGTGTTTGATCAATTTAATTACGCTGTTCTTCATACCACAAAACTTGTTTACAATACAATTTACAAAGATACTTAAAAATCGGCATATCACTGCATAAAAAAATCATTTTTTTCAAAATCGGTCCACAGAAATAATCTTAAAATGCTAATAATCAGCGAATAAAAAAAAAAAAAAAATATTTTCCACGAACAGAACCTGTCTATTTGGCACGCTTTTTGCTTATTTATATAATGATAATACTTTTTATTCACTTTACAAAAACTCTTATTATGAAAAACAAAACACTCTATTTAGTCATGGCATTGCTGCTGACTACCAGCCTGACGGCGTGCGAACAAAACAACACACCCATTGTATTCGACGAATTGCCCGCTATTGCGCAACAGTTTATCAATAAGCATTTTAGCAATTTAGACATCGCTCTGATTGTCAAAGATTATGACAATTTGTCATTTACCTACGATGTCAATTTTACCAATTTGTACGAAGTCGATTTTGACAAAAACGGCGAATGGATCAAAGTCGATTGCCAACGCGATTCGGTGCCGGAAGCCATCATTCCGGCCGGCATTGCGAACTACGTTAACACGCGGTTCAGCGGACAATACATTGTCGAAATCGATCGTAACACGCGCAATTATGTTGTGGAATTGAACACCGGCATTGATGTTGTGTTCGACAAAGAGGGCAATTTCAAGCGCATCGACGACTAACGTAACCGAACGACAGAACAAAAAACGGCGAGACTTGTTGCTCGCCGTTTTTTTTAGTGCGGCGTTATTGTAGTGTTTTCAGGCGTTGCCACAAATCGAATAAGGCTTGATTGGCGGTGCGTTCCTGATGTTGCGCGCGCGTGGTGCGGAACACATATTTTTGAGCCGACACGCCTTGCGGAGTCGCTACCGCAATCCAAACCGTTCCGAGCGGTTTTTCGTCGGTGCCGCCGGTTGGCCCGGCAATGCCCGTGGTGGCTACGGCAAAATCTGTTTGCAAACGTTCGCGGCAGCCAAGTGCCATTTCGCACGCCGTTTGTTCGCTGACGGCGCCATACGTTTTCAGTGTCTCGCGGCCAACTCCCAACAGGTTCATTTTCAATTCATTGGAGTAACTCACAACACCACCTTTGTAGTATTGCGATGCGCCCGCCACTTCGGTGATGCGGTGTGCGAGCGTGCCGCCGGTGCAACTTTCGGCAGTTGCCAGCGTTTGTTGGCGTTGCAGCAGCAATCGCCCGACAACCGATGCAAAAGTGTCGTCGTCGTAGCCATAAATATATTCCGAAATTTGCGGGAGCAATTTGTGCAACTCGCTATCCAATAGTTGTTGCAGTGCGTTGCGATTGTCGCCATGAGCGGAGAGCCTCAGGCGCACTTTTCCGGCATCGGGCAAATAGGCCAAACGCACATTTCGGGGCAGCGCGTCCTCCCAATCCGCTATTTTTGCGGCCAAGAACGATTCGCCGATGCCACACGTCAGAATCGTTTTGTGCAGTATGGCTTCGTGTCCCATGCGTTGTTGCAGTTTTGGCAACACATAGGTTGTCATCAGCCATTGCATTTCGGAGGGCACACCGGGCAACGACACGACAATTCGGTCGGTGCGTTCGAACCACATGCCGGGCGCGGTTCCGACTTTATTCAGTAGTGCTTCGCAGCAGTCGGGCACCATGCCCTGCATCCGATTGACGTCGGAAAAAGGCAAGCCGCGTTTGGCAAAGAAATCGGCCACATTGTCGAACGATGGTTGGTGCAACACGAGTTTTGCGCCGAAATATTCGCACAAAGCCTGTTTTGTGATATCGTCTTTGGTGGGGCCAAGTCCGCCGGTGATGATGACCACTTGCGCGCGTTGGCAAGCTGTGTCGAGCGACAGTTTGATGTCGTCGAGGTCGTCGGCAATGGTTACGACGTGCGCCACATGCACATTGTTTTTTTCGAGTTCGGCAGCCATCCACGCGGCATTGGTGTTAACGACTTGTCCTATCAGCAATTCGTCGCCGATGTTGATGATTTCGCAATTCATTTTATGCTTGATTTCGTTTAACTCCGCAACACTTGTTTTACGCCTTTGATGGCACGAATTTTTCGCATCAGTTGCTCCAACTGTCCGACCTCTTTGACCATCACGGTGATGTTTCCCTCGAACAATCCGTCGTGCGAATCGACTGATATCGAGCGCATATTCACGTTATTTTCTTTCGTAATGACGGAGGTGATGTTTGTAACGATGCCGATGTCGTCGTGTCCGATGATGCGCAACGTGATGGGATATTCGCCGCCGGCATTTTGTTGTCCGCTCCAGCGTGCGTTGACGATGCGGTAACCAAATTTTTCGATCATTTGCGGGGCGTTCGGGCAGTTTTTGCGGTGGATTTTGATGCCGTTGTTGATGGTAACAAATCCGAAAATGTCGTCGCCATAGATAGGGTTACAACATTTTGCGAGGGTGTAATCGACATTTTTCAGGTTGCGGTCGATGACGAGCGCATCGCCCTGCGACGAGATGCGTTGCAGTTCGGTTTCGGCAGTGAACGTTCCGGCCGAATGTTGCGCCGTATCGGGCGTTTCGTCGGGTTCGGTGAGTTTGTCGCGCAGTGTCAGCACGTTGATTTTGCCGTTATGAATGGCCACATAGAAGTCGGTAAGGGTTTTGTAGCCCATTTTTTTCGACAAGCGCGTTACTTCGCCATCGGTTACTTCTATTTTCCAGTTTTTCAATCGCCGCCACAGGATTTCGCGTCCGTCTTCGGCATCTTTGTGTTCTATGTCCTTGATACTTTGGCGAATTTTGGTGCGTGCGCGCGTGGTAACCACATAGTTAATCCAATCGTTTTTGGGCGTTTGATTTGGCGATGTCAGCACCGAGATTTGGTCGCCGTTTTGGAGCACATATTTGAACGAGACGTGTTTGTCGTTGACCACAGCGCCCATGCAATGTGCGCCAATGGAGGTGTGAATCGAGAAGGCGAAATCGAGCACGGTGGCGCCTTTGGGCAGGTTGTGCAGGTCGCCTTTGGGTGTAAACACGAACACATCGTCGTCGTAGAGTTGCATTTTGAACTCGTTGATGACTTCGCTATCGGTGGCATCGGCCGAACTTTCGAGAATTTCGCGCAGGTTTTTCAGCCATTCGTCCATTTTCGACGAGTCGCTTTTGATGCCTTTGTATTTCCAATGCGCTGCCACGCCTTTTTCGGCCACTTCGTCCATCCGTTTGGTGCGTATTTGCACCTCGACCCATTTGCCTTGCGGTCCCATCACGGTAACGTGCAAACTTTCGTAGCCATTGGGTTTGGGTGCCGAAATCCAATCGCGCAGGCGGTTGATGTTGTACGAATACATATTGGTAACCACCGAAAATGCCTGCCAGCAAGCGGCTTTTTCCTGTTCTTCGGGACAATCGATAATCACGCGGATGGCAAACAAATCGTACACTTTTTCGAACGGCACTTGCTGTTTGCGCATTTTGTTCCAGATGGAATGTATGGATTTGGTGCGACCTTTGATGGAAAACGTAAGTCCCTGTGCTTCAAGCGCTTTTTTGACCGGCTCGATAAACTGTGTGATGTAGGCATCGCGCGAACGTTTGGTTTCGTTCAGTTTGTAGGCTATCTCCTTGTAGATGTCGTACGATGTATATTTGAGCGACAAATCTTCCAACTCGGTTTTGATGGCATACAAGCCCATGCGATGCGCCAACGGTGCATAGAGATACGATACTTCGCGGGCAATTTTTTGTTGTGCATCGGGTTCGTACTTGTCCAACGCGCGCATAGTGGCCAAGCGTTCCACAATCATAATCATAATGACTCGCACATCTTCGGCAAAGGAAATCAACAACTTACGAAAATTTTCGGTATCGACCGCCACGTTTCGTTCGTACAAGCCGTACGCTTTCTGCAGGCCACGCACGATGGTTGTTGTCGATGCGCCATAGTCGGATTCTATTTTTTCCATGGTGATGGCACCCTCGACCAACAGAGCGTACAATACGATGGCACTGATGCCGTGATGTCCGAGCGCAATCTCGCGATGCGCCAATACGGCAGTTCCAACCGTTTGCTGCAAGCGTTCGTCCGACAGCACGCCCGACCGCACAGCCTCTACTACGGCATTGCGCAGTCGATGCCAATCGGCCGGAGCATAAGCCTCGCGCAATTCGCAAACGGCTTGGCGATAACAAGTCATTAACACCTCATTCATAATCTTTCTCATCTTATAATTTTCAACACCTTCATATCGCTACCACATTGTATTTGCACCAAATAGAGGCCGGCATCAGGCAACGGGCACGACACTTCGGACGCCGATGCGCACATAGTCAGCAAAACACGCCCGACAGCATCGCACAACAACACTTGCGCCTGTTGCGGCAGATGTTCGATGCGCAACACATCGCCACACACGGCAGCCACAGGTTCCGACTCCGCCATTTCGGGCAGTGCCGATGGCATCGAAGTCGCTATGGCCACAATTTCGATGTCGCCATCGACCTTGCGAATGGTGAGCAGCCCGTTACGGAACGTGAAATCTTCGCCAAGTTCCAAATCGTCATCATCCATGGTTATCATCAAATTGTCAGCCGTCAAACGGTAACCGACATCCGTGGTGATGGTGGCCGAATAGGTGCTGTCGCGCCCAACGCACAAGGCACCGTTCAAAGCGCAATGTTCGCCATCGAAATAAACCGTAGGTTGTGCCGTTGCGAGAATAGCAATCGACACATTATCAGTAAGTTGCGTCGGCGACAGCGTAATAGTCAATCGGCCATCGGCCACATCATAAGCGGTCGGCAGTTCGGCATCGCCAACTTTCACTTCCACGAGCAGATTGTCGTCGGTGAGTGTTTCGTAACATTCATCAGCCAGCCAAACTTCGGTAAACGGCTCATTTTTAGCGATATATCGATTTTCGACCGACCCATTTTGCGGAACAACACCTTCGACCAAATCGTAACACAGCGCCACACAACCGTCCACCGTGCGCTGAGTTGCCACCGCATAGACCGACACGCATCCGGTTACGTTCGGCACGGTAAGCACGCTATCGGCAAACGCATAATCGTCGCCCGGCGTCAAATCGGCATCGCCCATCATAACGATAAAGTGGTCATCGTCGAGTAGCAGTTCGTAGCCAAAATCGGGGCATAATTTGACGACATACGATTCGCCTTCGGCCGTACATGCCGTTTCGGACACTATTTGGCAATGTTCGGTGAGGCATTCGTGGCGATAAGGGCAATCGGCACCGCCCATAAATTTGAACGACACCACGCCGTCATGCTCCTGAATATCAGACAGATCGTATTTTCCGACCGGTACATAGGAGGTTACTTTTTTCGCGCCGGGGAAGGGGTCGGTATCGTTGCCATAAAACGATTTTTTGCCGGCGGCTTCCTGAATGTCGAAGTACATTTCGGACTTTGTATTGACGATATTCTGTTGCCATGCCTTCGCATTGTATTTCACTTTCGTTACCAGCAAACCATGTCCGGGCAAATAGGCGTCCCATCCCTGCTGCTGCCGATTTTCGAAAAACCACATATTCGTCGCCGTGGTGGCAACGGGCATAGTGCCGTTGGCGGTTACCACGCGTGTCTGATGCGATGCGGCCAACGGTTCCAGCGTTACATTTTCGGGCGAGTTCATCAGTGTGGGCGTTGTCCAACCCATGTAGAAACAATCGTAAGCCGAATAAAGCGGCGGCGTGCGACCATCGTTGTTGTAGCAGCCGTAGTCCATGATATTCCACCGCCCGACGGTTTCATCGTTGTGGTTATCTTGCGTATCGTAGTAATCGGGCATACCTATCACATGTCCGAATTCGTGGCAGAATGTGCCGATGCCGGCCAAGTGTTGTCCCGATGTACCATCGAGTTCCGATCCGCACGCATACAAGTCGATGGTGTAACCGCCATACGTTCTATCAGCCGACTTCACATCAAACATCGACAGATTTGCCGAATGTGGCCAAATGGCATTTTCGGCATGCTGGGCGGCACTGTAGCCGGCATAAATCACATAGACATAATCCACCACCTTGTCACCATCGAGGTCGTAGTCGGCAAACGACACACCGCTTTCATACGCCAACGAGCAGGCTTCGTTCACCATCTGATAGACATAATCCCAACCGTTTCGGCCGGCATAGTAGGCGGTTGTTTTGCTCACCTTGAACGGTCCGACCACCTCGAACTGCGGCGTATAGACATCGTGCGACGAGGCTGCGAAATAGTCGCGCACCGAACCGGTGGCGCCATCGGCCGAAAACCCTTTTTTATTCATCATCTCATCAAAATAACTCCGGGCTGATGCGCCTTTGGTATGTGTTTGGTCGGCCAAATCGACAAGAATGACCAACCCTTTTGGCACATTTTGTACATGGCCAACCGTTTTAGCGACACCATGCGACAATGGCGATTTCTGCGCACGCACCTGCCTGTTTTTGCGAGCCGCATACGCCGACACCGCCTGCACATCGACCGATTTCAGGAACTGCAATTCGGCTGCCGTACGCCGACCGACATTGTGCGCTGCGATGCCCGACAAGCGCGCCGTGTCGGACGCCACATCTATCACACCATATTCATATACGCCGGTCCTATTCTTCTGCAACAAATAGCCATCGGCCGTAGTAACATAATGAAAATACTCATCGCCGTGCAAGCGCACCTGCAGCGTAGTGCCGTCCGCTTGTGCCACCGACACCACATTACGCATAGCCGGCACAGCCAACAACGCCACACACACATACATCATGCAGCCACACAACATAAATAGTTTTTTCATCGCATCATTTGTTTAGCGTTTAACACCTTTTTTTGATACATATTTTTGTTCGCACTTCGAACGGTCGGCCGGATTGTGCGCCACACGGCATCCCACGCGCTGTTTGCCCTTTGTTGTAACTACAACATAACGATAAAAGCCTTTATCATCTTGTTCGACGACAAAGCCATCGATGGTTGTGCGCCAATGTTTCCACTCGTCGCCATGCAACAACACCGTCAACAGCGTGCTGTCGGGCTGTATCACTTCGATGGGTTCGCGCACGGCAGGCACACGCGCCGGCTGCGCCTTTGCGCCAACCGCCACCGACATCAACACAATGAATATCAATGCTATACGTTTCATTCTCCTGCGTCCTGCAATAAATTTTGCGGTATCGTTTTACCGGCCTTTGCGCCAAGTTCTTTGATACGTGTTGCCGTATTCAGCATATTGCCTTTGCCTGTACTCATTTTGCCGAGAGCATCGTTGTAGGCTTTGTCGGCGGCATCCAAACTGCGTTTTATTTTCTGAAAATCGTCGATAAAACCGACCATTTTGTCGTACAAAACGCCACCAAGTCGTGCTATTTCGAACGCATTTTTCGTCTGATTTTCCTGTTGCCAGATGCTTGCTATGGTACGCAAAGTAGCCAGCAGCGTTGTCGGGCTGACGATGACAATTTTTTTCTCCCACGCATACGCAAACAGGTTTTTGTCGGCATCGACAGCCACCGAGAACATCGCCTCGATCGGCACAAACATCAGCACAAAATCGGGTGCATTCAGTCCCGGCAGATTGGGATAATTTTTTGCTGCCAATTCATTCACATGTTTTTTCAACGAAGCCACTTGTTCTTTCAAGGCCATTTCGTACGCGGCATTGTCAGGCGCATTTACCAAGCGATCGTAAGCCACCAGCGACACTTTCGAGTCAATCACAACGTGCTTATTATCAGGAAGATGAACAATCACATCGGGTCGCTTGTTGGCATCGCTGTCGTCTTTGGAAACGGCCTCGCGCTCGAACTCTCGTCCTATGTGCAAGCCCGACATTTCGAGCACGCGTTCCAAGACAATTTCGCCCCAATTACCCTGCTGTTTCACATCGCCTTTCAGGGCTTTGGTCAGGTTGTTGGCCTCGTCGCTGATGCGGGCATTTTGTTCGGTCAGCAGTTTCAGTTGTTCGCGTAGGCCGGCTTTGTCGCGCATTTCGAGGGAATAGGCCTCGCGCACCTGCTGTTTGAACTCGGCAATATTGTCCTTCAGCGGATTCAGTATGGCGCCAAGGTCTTTTTTGCTCGTTTCCGACAGTTCGGCGGCACGCTCTTTCAGAATGCGGTTGGCCATATTTTCGAACTCAGTTGTCAGGCGTTTTTGCAGGTCGGCCATCGCCTGTTTTTGTTCGGCCAACTGCTCTTTCAGGCCTTCCATTTTGGTGACCGTTGTGGCTTGTTCCACCATTTTGGTTGCCAATTCGGCACGCATTTTTTCCAATTCGGTCGCTGCATTATCCTTTTCCGTCTGTGCCGACGCCATTTGCGCAGCCAACAACGCCTGCTTGCTTTTTTGTATCAGAAAAGCCAACACAAAGCCTGCGGCAAATCCCGCCACAACGCCCACAATCATCCATAGTACACTCATTTGACAACAATCCTCCATCATTTAATCGAACAACGTCGGGCGGTCTTCGTCGAGTTGATGCAACACCGTGCGCATGACGGCATCGCGCAAAAATTTCGACACATTATCCACCTTGTAACGATTGACATACGCCTCCAAATAACGGCGTTCTTCGTCGTTCAGCATGAACGCCACACGATGCGTACGTTTCAGCACCGGGCGGTTGCCGGACGTTTTATTCTGTTTCTTCACTCTGCAAACTAATTTAATTTGCAAATGTACGATTTTTTGTCGAAAAAAACAACAACTTATGCCGTTTTATATAAATATTGTGTAATTTTGCAGGCAAAACACCGAACGACGATGGCACAACACAACGATTTTGGCAAAGAAGGCGAGTTGCAAGCCCAACAATTTCTGCGCGACCGCGGCTACATCATCCGCGACTGTAATTGGCGTTTCGGGCATGCCGAACTCGACATCGTAACCGAAAAAGACGGGCTGTTGGTTGTGGTCGAAGTCAAATCGCGCTCGACCGAGCACTTCGAGCACCCGAAAGATGCCGTAACGCCCACCAAAATACGGCGCATCGTAGCGGCAACCCACGAATACATTTTGCAGCACGACATCGACGCCGACGTTCGTTTCGACGTTGTCAGCGTCATTCCCGTTGGCGGCACTTATCGCATCGAGCACATCGAGGACGCCTTTTTGCCGCCGGTCAACTGATTAGTTATCAGCACAATAAACGCAAAACGCATTTTTTTGAAAAAAAAGTCGATTTTGTTTGGTCAGATCAAAAAAAAGTACTATCTTTGCAACGCAAAATCGGGAACGATATTTGATATGCTTCATTAGCTCAGTTGGTTAGAGCACCTGACTGTTAATCAGGGGGTCGTAGGTTCAAGTCCTCCATGGAGCGCAACACAGCGGAAGCCGCACTTTTTACGAGCAGCGGCTTCTTTATTTTTTTTCGGAAACAGCACACGCGACACACCAAAACAGACACACGGCGATGAAAAAAATTCTCGGCATGGGCAATGCCCTCGTGGACATACTGATGCGCCTCAAGTCCGACGACCTTTTGCAACGGCTCGAGTTGCCCAAAGGCAGTATGCAGCTCATCGACGAGGACAAAATGCGCGCCATACAAGAGGCTACCATTCTGCTCGACCAGCATGTGGCCACCGGCGGTTCGGCCTCGAACACCATTTCGGGTTTGGCACGATTGGGCGTTGATGTCGGGTTTATCGGCAAAGTTGGCAGCGACTCCATCGGCGACTTTTTCAAAGTCGATTCGTTCGAAAACGGTGTGCTGACCTATCTGCTCGGTTCGCAACTGCCGTCGGGACGTTGCCATGTGCTGATTTCGCCCGACAGCGAGCGCACCATGTGCACCTATTTGGGGGCAGCCAGCGACCTGCGCGCCGCCGACCTCAGCGCCGACATGTTGCGCGACTTCAACCTGCTACACATCGAAGGTTACATGGTCGAAAGCCACGAACTGATGTTGCGCGCTGCCGAATTGGCTCATGGTGCCGGCATGCAGGTGTCGCTCGACCTTGCAAGTTACAACGTGGTAGAGGCACACAAGGATTTTCTGCGCGACTATGCGAAGCGCTACGTCGATATTGTATTTGCCAACGAAGACGAAGCCTACGCATTCACCGGCAAACACGACGAAGAAGCAGCACGCGAGATAGCCCAATTCTGTTCCATCGCCATTGTCAAAGTGGGCAAGCGCGGTTCGTTTGCCGTGTCGGGCGATGCGTTGTTCCGTATTCCGGCCGCCAAGGTGAACTGCATCGACACCACCGGCGCCGGCGACCTCTACGCCGCCGGATTTCTGTATGGCTACGCACGCGGTTTGTCGCTCGACAAATGCGCCAAAATCGGCACTATCTGCGCCGGACACGTCATCACATTCGTCGGTGCCAAAATGGACGACCGCACTTGGAAATCCATCAACGCCATCGTCGGAAATTTCTAACACACTATCAATCAATAAGTTAAAGCAAGCATATTTTTTTTGCTTGCAGTATTGCATATTTGGTCAAAAAGCAGTACCTTTGCACTCACATTTGTGGAGAGATTTGACCGCTTGCAACCACGATAAAAAATGCTAAAGAAGTTCATTCCGCTTCTGAGATTTTTTTCGTTCGCTTACGCGAATTTTCTCCCTAACTAACATATTTTTATCACCATCTAAAATTGTTGTTATGGGTTATTTATTTTCATCAGAATCAGTATCGGAAGGTCATCCCGACAAGGTGGCCGACCAAATTTCGGACGCCATTCTCGACAAGTTGTTGGCATTTGACCCCGAATCGCGCGTGGCATGCGAAACATTCGTTACCACCGGCCAAGTGGTGCTTGGCGGCGAAGTATCGTCGAACGCCTACATCGACATGCAAGGCGTAGCCCGCGACACCATTCGCAACATCGGCTACACCAAAAGCGAATACAAATTCGAAGCCGAAAGTTGCGGTGTGCTGTCGGCCATACACGAGCAATCGGAAGACATCAGTCGCGGCGTAACACAAGCCGACCCCTTGGCACAAGGCGCCGGCGACCAAGGCATGATGTTCGGCTACGCCACCAACGAGACAGCCAACTACATGCCGCTGACACTCGATTTGGCACACCAATTGCTGATAGAGTTGGCCGACATTCGCAAAAACACTACGTTGATGCCCTACCTGCGCCCCGATGCAAAAAGTCAGGTTACGGTGGAATACGGCGACGACCACCGTCCACGGCGCATTCACACCATTGTGCTTTCGACACAGCACGACGAATTTGTGCAACCGCGCGACACATCGTCCGCAGCGCAAACCGAGGCCGACAAAGCCATGCAGGAAAAAATTCGCCACGACGTGCAAACAATTTTGATTCCGCGCGTATTCGACAAGCACCCCGAATATCGTCAGTACCTCGACGATGCCTACGAATTGTTGGTCAATCCGACCGGCAAATTTGTCATCGGCGGACCTCACGGCGACACCGGCCTGACAGGGCGCAAAATCATAGTCGATACCTACGGTGGCAAGGGCGCACACGGTGGCGGCGCATTCTCGGGCAAAGACCCGTCGAAAGTTGACCGTTCGGCAGCCTACGCCGCACGACATATCGCCAAAAATTTAGTGGCTGCCGGTGTGGCCGACGAAGTGCTGGTGCAAGTGTCGTACGCCATTGGTGTGGCACGCCCGATGAACGTGTATGTAAACACCTACAACACGGCACATGTGCAACTGAGTGACAGCGAGATAGCCGAAAAAATTGCCGATTTGTTCGACCTGCGCCCGGGCGCCATCGAACGCGACCTGAAATTACGCAATCCCATCTATGCCGAAACGGCAGCCTACGGACATTTCGGCCGTGCGAACGAACTGAAAATCAAACATTTCCATTCGCCATACAACACGCCGCACGACATCGACATCGAAGTCGAACTCTTCACTTGGGAAAAACTCGACCGTGTGGTTGACTTACAGAAAGCCTTTTTCGGCACCAAATAAGCCGCCCACACAGCGGAAAAACAACGTAGGGACGCGCCACAGCACGTCCCTACAATTTTCTTTAGTTATTGATTGTAATTATCAGATAAGCAACAAATTACCATCCACTTAAAAATACCGAAAGAAGGGTAATTGAGTTTGTTTTTCGTATGCAAAGGTACTATTTTCCTTACACATGCGCAATAGAAATTGCCATTTTTTGTATATTTATTTTACAATTTTAAGTACACCTTGTTCAGCACGAATGAGATAAATACCTTTATCCAAAGCAGACATATCGATATTTGAGCAACCTTCGGCCACCAAATATCCGGCCACGTTATAGATGCGAAGAGGCAAACCCTGTTCATTGTAGATAATGCCATTCGCATACGAAATGCCTGTCAGTTCTACCGACGGCACGGCATCGACATCCGGATTATCGGGGTCGGCTATCGGGTCGTCGTCGCTGATGGTTTGGTTTTCCATGCGATAGATTTGCAGCGCAGTTTGGTTCGAAGTATAGTTGCAGAAAGTTTTGTTGCTACCATTGAACTGCAAGCGTCCCATTTCCGTATTGCAGTTTTCGATAACCACGCTGTCGCCGTCGTTGAAAAATTCGATAGTCCATGTTTGTGTGCCTTCGCCCTTGATTTGCAGATTTTTTACCTCGGCCGCGCGCAAAGCCACCTCTTCGCTGTAGTCGAGCCCCAAATCATCGACCAGCCACTGTTTGACCAGAATTTGCCATTTACCGCCTTCGACAGCCACCAAATGCACCTCTTCGGCGCCCCATGCGCCAATGCGGTCGCCCTCGCGCACGATTTCGGTCGATGGTGTAACGATGCGTCCGACACCTTTATCCGACAATTCGAACTCGCCCGAAACGCGGTTATATTTTTCGCACACCAATACAACCGTGTCATTTGTATGCAATTCGCTAATATTCTTTACTTTATAATAGATATCACGTCCTGCGAATAGGTCTTTTTTCGTTACTACGACATGACACTTCGCGCTCAACTCGGGGTTATTCACGCTCGTTACAGTGATGTCGGTCTCGCCGGGAGCCACGGCCGTTACCATGCCGGCCTCGACCGTTGCCACTGCCGTGTTCGAGCTTGTCCATTTTACGGCTTTGTAGGTGGCATCGACAGGCTGATAAGCCACTTTCAGCCGGTACGTTTCGGCCTCTTCGAGTTCGAGCGATGCCGTATCGAGCGACAGGTGCTGCAATTCCACATCGTCGAAGGCTTTGTTAATCGACCATGTAAACACCACTTTATCAAAATAGGTAGCGCCCGAACTAACAGCCAACAAGCCAACGTATTTGTAATTTTTTGTTACTTCAAGTTGTGCATTTACATCATTAGTGCTATACTGCAACACACCCAAAGTATCAAACGCAATAATATTTTGATACAAATCGGCCGCAGACGTTATTGGCTCATTAGATGCCAACACCTGCACTTGCCGACCATTAGCATTTTGAGAATTCCAAACTACTTCTATTTGGCGCAAATACCCCACATTAGACGTATTTACGATACCGGTTTCTTTTTTACTATCACTTGTACTTGCACGACTTGTGATTTTGATTGCATTAGAAGTCGTAGCCGATTTCCCTGCATATTTAGTTCCTGACAAACAAGTTTTATCTGACCAAATCGTATATGTATCCGCAGTTACTCCCGTCGTGTCGGCGGTGATGACATCGCCCATCAGCACTTCGCCCGAAGCCGTGGTAACAGTAACTTTGCACGAGGCCGTTTTGGCGCCATCAACCGTCGTAACGGTGATAGTGGTTTCGCCATTGGTCAGCGCCGTAACATTGCCGTCGGCATCGACCGAGGCCACGCCGGCATTGTCGGACGACCACACCACGCGCCGGTTGTCGGCATCGGCAGGAGCCACCGTTGCCGTCAGCGTAATCACCTGATTGACAAACACTTCGATTTCGTTCTCGTTCAGTGAGACGCCGGTTACCACTATCGGTTCGAGCCACGCATATTCGCTCGAGTTTTTTGCTCCGGGCACCGCAAAATAACTTTGCGGCACAGTGCGCAATCGGACTTTGCTGCCAATGTACGAAGCGTGTTCGCAGAGGTTCAAATCGGTGCGCGCGTCCATCGTCAGTTCCACCGGCATGGCATTGGTGCCGTAGATATCGTCGGCCAACATTATCTGCTGACAGTTGGCACTGCCAATTTCGGTAGTGAACGTAACCACGCCGCCTTTGCCTTGTACAGGCATGCCGACGATAAAACCTTTCACCCAAACGAGCGTCAGGCTGTAATCGGGAGCCTTTTGCAAAGCAATGGCTTCGGCGCACGAGTAGGGATTTTCGGCTGTGCCATCGCCGGCAAAAGCGGTCGAAACGCACAGCAACGCCAAGAGGGATAAAAATACTTTTTTCATGATGTTAGATTTATGTTAAAATTACAATTATTTGATTTTCTGCGGATTGCGTGCCACAAAATCTTTCCACCCGCGATATTTTCGGGCATCGGGCATCGGTGTCATAGTCTGCAAAAAATGGCAGTAAGCAGCACCAAGTGCATCGGTGGCATCGAGTTGCGGCGGTAGCGATTGCGGGTCGAGTTGCAACAAGCGGCACAACATGGCAGCCACCTGTTCTTTGGCGGCGGCGCCGTTGCCCGTGATGGCCATTTTTATTTTCAGCGGCGCATATTCCGTTACGGGAATATCGTGTGTAATGGCACACGCGATGGCCACGCCTTGCGCACGTCCGAGTTTGAGCATCGACTGCACATTTTTTCCGAAGAACGGTGCTTCGATAGCCAACTCGTCGGGCAGATATTTGTCGATGACGGCCGACATTTCGATCGCAATCTGCTTGAGCGACAGGTAGGGATCTGTGATTTTGCGCAAATCGACCACGCCGAGCGTTACACACTCGGCTTTGCGCCCGACGGCACGTAACACGCTGTATCCCATTACATTAGTTCCCGGATCGACTCCTAAAATAATCCGTTCTTGCGGATTTATTTCGACCATAGCATTATTTTTGGTGCAAAGTTACTGAAAATATTTGTAAATTTGCAAGTTATTTATTTTTTATCTATCTTTGTCTGTCGGAATTAACATTTACAATCAGTATGAAACTTTCGAAAATTATCCTGACATTCGGCTGCACAGCCATCGTTTTATCGGCCTGCAAGGTGCAAAATGCTCCCGGCGCCTACATTCCTGCCGAAGGCAAAGCACCGGCCAAAGAGGTGCTGACCGAGAAACCCAAAGAGGTGCCCCAACCGCAACAGGCAGTCGTAGCCGAGCCGCAGCCGGTACAAACAGTCGAGCCGGTAGTAGAAACGACGCCAACGCCACCCGCGCCGGTCGAAAAAGAGGTAACCCGCGCCGAAGTGTTCAGCGTGGTCGAAGGCGAATCGGAAAACGAGTTGAAGAACTACCATGTCGTCATTGGCAGTTTCAAAAATCAGGACAACGCCAAACGGTTGCAAGCCCGCATGCGCCCGGAATACAAGCCGGTCATCGTCATCAACGAGCAAGGCATGTACCGCGTGCTGCTGGTGTCGTTCGACGACTATGCTTCGGCCAAGCAGAAAATAGCCGCCATACACGACCAATTCGGCGACGCGTGGGTGTTGGTACAAAAGAAATAACCCGCTATGCGTTTTTGTCTGTGGAATTGATGCAACTCACCATACTCGGGTCGGGTTCGGCCATGCCGACACCGCAACGTTTTCAGACCTCGCAACTGCTCGAACTGCGCAACAAACAATTTTTGATAGACTGCGGCGAAGGCACACAAAACCGTCTGATACAGAACGGCATACGCACCACACGGCTGAACCACATATTCATATCGCACCTGCACGGCGACCATTGGTTCGGGCTGATGGGCTTGATTTCGACGCTCGGCATGCTGGGGCGCACCGCAGACATCGAGATACATGCGCAACCCGATTTGGCCAAACTGCTACGACCGCAAATCGACTATTGTTGCAGCGATTTTCCGTTCAGCGTGCGTTTCCACGACTTCAATCCGCACAAATCGGCCGTCATTTACGACGACCGCAGCCTGACCGTAACGACCATTCCGCTGAAACATCGTGTGCCGGCCACCGGTTTTTTGTTTGAAGAGAAAGCATCGGAGCGCCATCTGATTCGCGACATGATAGATGCTTACGACATCCCGATTTGTCAGTTGAAAGAGATAAAAGCCGGCGCCGATTTTGTAACGCCCGACGGACAAATGGTGCCAAACGACCGTTTGACCACGCCGCCCACCGCGCCACGCCGCTATGCCTACATTTCGGACACGGCCTACACCGAGCGCATCATACCCTATATATATGGTGTAGATTGCTTGTACCACGAGGCCACTTTTCTGACCGCCGATGCGGCACGCGCCAAAGCCACGCTGCACAGCACAGCAGCGCAAGCCGCCACCATAGCACACAAAGCGCAAGTAAGCCGACTTGTCATCGGGCACTACTCTGCCCGCCATCGCGACACAGCGCCCTACGCCGATGAAGCACGCGCCATATTTCCCAACACCATTGTCGCCGCCGATGGCACGAAAATCGAAATTTAGCAAAATGAGGTTAATTATCAGCATATTGGCATTACTTATTGCCGGCAACTTAATAGCACAAAAGCCGACAGATGCCTCTGCATTGTTCGACGAAGGGCGTTTTGCCGAAGCCGCCGACATCAACCGCCAACTGTTGAAGAAAAAGCCGAAAGATGCCGTATTGAACGTGCGTTTGGCACGCTGTTTGGAGGCCATGGGCAACCACGACGAAGCCATCGAACACTACCGCATGGCCGCCGAAAACGGTTACAGCAAGGCCTACCTCTACTTGGGCGACCTCTATTTCGACCGTTACTTTTTTTCCGAAGCCGCCGACGCCTACACCCGCTGGATAGACGAAGGGAAACCGACTCCGCAAGAAACATTGCACGCTACCGAACGACAACGTCAAGCCACATTGGGTGCACAAATGTTGCATCGCATCGAAGACATCGCACTGATAGACAGTACGATAGCAGCGAAAACTAACTTCTTTGCGAAGATAGCCATTCCGCGCGAAATGGGTACTTTTTTTGCCAGCAACACCGATTATGTCGGGTTCGAGTCGGGACGACAAGACCGTCGCTACCTCACATTGCGCAACGGCGGCCAAACCGACCTCTATCACACCGACAAACTGATGGGCGAATGGACAACGCCAACGCTCCTATCGAACAAATTAAACACCGCGAGCAACGAGAATTTTCCGTTTGTAGCCGCCGATGGCATCACCATCTATTTCGGTTCTGAAGGACACGACGGTCTTGGCGGTTACGACATTTTCACCTCGCGCTACAACAGCGACACCGACAGTTATCTGCCGCCGCAAAATGTAGGCATGCCTTTCAACTCCACCAGCAACGACTACATGATGGCGTTTGACGAACTGAACGGCATCGGGTGGTTTGCCACCGACCGTTTTCGCGCCGACGACAGCGTTGTCATCTATCGTTTTGTGCCAAATGCCACGCGTCTGATTCTGCGCGACAAAACCGACGACGAATTGCGCGACGCAGCCTTGTTGCGCACCTATCGCATAGCCGAAGCGCCACAAAAAATCGTTTTCCCCGGCGACAATCGCCACACAACCACACATGCCGAACGGTTCATCATCAACGACACAACGATTTATTTTTCAGAAAATGACTTCAAAAATGCTGACGCTCGCAAAAATTTTGTAACTTTGTGCGCTCTGCAACTGCAAATGGCGCAAAAACGTTTCACGCTGCAAGCCAAACGCGAGTTGTGGGCAATAACCGACGCAAGCGATGAACGTACACGCCTTGCCAACGACATTTTGACATTAGAAAAAACCATTACCATCATCGACCGGCAAATACGCCGATACGAGCAAGAGATACGCCGGCTCGAAAACAGCGCCATCGGCACAAGCAATTAAATTAACACAACAACCAAAGATATTATGTCAGAGATTTTTTTAATCGTACTATTCATGTTGCTCGGCATCGGATTTCTGTTGCTCGAGTTGTTTTTGATTCCGGGAATTTCGGTCGGCGGATTTGCCGGCATCGCCTTTGTGGTAGCCTCGGTTTGGTATGCGTTTGTTACCATGGGCACCACCATCGGCTGCATCACGTTGGCGTGCGGGCTTGTAACGCTGGGCATTGCCGTATGGCTGTTTGTGCGTTCGCGCGCCCTCGACAAGATGTCGCTCAAAGCCGAAGTCGATAGCACCAGCAGCGCACCCAAAGACACACAGGTTGCCATAGGAGCGCGCGGCATCACGGCATCGCGCCTTGCACCCATCGGCACAGTGCGTTTTGCCAATGCCACGCTCGAAGCCAAATCGCTCGATGGATTTATCGACCCGAACACCGAAGTGGAAGTCGCCGAAGTGTCGGGCGACACCATTGCCGTAAGAAAAGTAAATTAACAAATCATTTTTTAATCACTTAACAATTAAACACTTATGGGACTCACACTCACTATTATTTTGGGAATTGTCGCGCTGATATTCCTGATCGTTTTTCTGTATTATGTGCCGTTCCTATTGTGGTTGTCGGCGCGCGTGTCGGGTGTCAGCATCTCGCTGATACAACTATTTTTGATGCGCATCCGCAAAGTGCCGCCCTCAATCATTGTGAACGCCATGATTGAAGCACACAAAGCCGGTTTGGTAAGTGTTCGCCGCGACGACCTCGAAGCGCACTATCTGGCAGGCGGTCATGTAGCCCGCGTGGTGCATGCGTTGGTGTCGGCCAACAAAGCCAACATCGACCTGTCGTTCAAAATGGCCACCGCCATCGACTTGGCCGGCCGCGATGTCGATGAGGCTGTCAAAATGTCGGTCAACCCGAAAGTAATCGACACGCCGATTGTATCGTCGGTAGCCAAAGACGGCATCCAACTTTTGGCTAAAGCGCGTGTAACCGTGCGCGCCAACATCAAGCAATTGGTGGGCGGTGCCGGCGAAGAGACCATTTTGGCACGCGTAGGCGAAGGCATCGTGTCGAGCATCGGTTCGAGCGAAACGCACAAAATGGTGCTCGAAAATCCCGATTCCATCTCGAAACTTGTATTGAGCAAAGGCCTCGATGCCGGCACAGCGTTCGAGATTCTGTCCATCGACATTGCCGACGTCGATGTTGGTAAAAACATCGGTGCCAACCTGCAAATGGACCAAGCCGAAGCCGACAAAAACATAGCGCAAGCACGCGCCGAAGAGCGTCGCGCGATGGCCGTGGCATTGGAACAAGAGATGAAAGCCAAAGCACAAGAGGCACGCGCCAAGGTAATCGAAGCCGAAGCCGAAGTGCCAAAAGCCATGGCCGAAGCCTTCCGCAACGGCAACTTGGGCATCATGGATTATTATCGCATGAAAAATATTGAAGCCGACACGCAAATGCGCGAAGCCATAGGCAAACCGGCGGCTGCCAAAGCGGCGAAGAAAGAGAAATAAGCCAAGCAGTCCCCGCAAACAACGACGGCGCATCTCCCTATGGGAAATGCGCCGTTTGTCTGTGTGCAATGCCGCACGTTATGCCTGCTTGTGTTTTTCGTACGCATCGACAATGCGCTGCACCAACTTGTGGCGCACGATATCCTTTTGCGAGAATTCGACACGCGCTATGCCTTTCACATCTCGCAGCACATCGAGGGCATCTTTCAACCCCGATTTTTGTGCGGCAGGCAAGTCAATCTGTGTCATATCGCCCGTTACTATCATCTTGGTATTCAGGCCCATACGCGTCAGGAACATTTTTATTTGCTGCACCGACGTGTTTTGCGCTTCGTCGAGTATGACCACCGCATCGCTGAGGGTGCGACCGCGCATAAAAGCCAACGGTGCAATCTGAATGGTGCCATTCGCCAAATAGTCGGCCAACTTGGCGGGCGGAATCATATCTTGCAGCGCATCGTAGAGCGGTTGCAGATAAGGGTCGATTTTCTCTTTCATGTCGCCGGGCAGAAATCCCAATTTTTCGCCAGCTTCGACTGCCGGACGGCTCAAAATGATGCGCCGCACTTCCCTATTGCGCAACGACCGCACAGCCAGGGCAATCGCCGTATAAGTTTTGCCCGAGCCGGCCGGCCCGATGGCAAACAACAAATCGTGCGTGTCGTAATCCTTGACCAACTTGCGCTGATTGGCGGTGCGTGCCACTATCGATTTGCCGCCGACGCCATGCACAATCAGGTCGTCGGTGCGCACCACGTTAGGTTCGTGGCCTTTCACTATGTCGATAATCTGTTCTTCGGCCAAGCAATTATTATCGATGCAGTAACGTTCCAATTTGCGCAACACCGCTTCAAAAGCCGGCACGTCGTTTTCGGTGCCCGACACCTTAATCATATATCCGCGCGCCACGATGTGCAGATTCGGATACAAATCCTTGAGAAGGCGTATATTGCCATTGTTGACCCCGTAAAACAAAATGGTGTCGAGGCTGTCCGATAACTCTATAATTTGTTCAAACATACACTTACCACTTTAACAAACACAAACAAAATAAGCAAAACATGTTTCAAAATCACTGCAACGCATCGAATTTGGCACGGCGCACGCGGTAATAGCGGGCAAAATGCAACACCGCCGCCAATCCCAAGCCTACGCTAAACGCAGCCCAAATGCCCACAGCGCCAAAACCGCACGGAAACGCCAGAACATATCCCAACGGCAGCGTTACACAGATATAAGCGATAAACGCATTGCGCATAATGACATTCACAT
Source organism: Bacteroidales bacterium (assembly GCA_004557405.1). Classification (GTDB taxonomy): domain Bacteria; phylum Bacteroidota; class Bacteroidia; order Bacteroidales; family Paludibacteraceae; genus W0P28-013. The sequence continues at coordinate 4,061 of SFDZ01000009.1, read as the reverse complement.
CGGTCAGCCCCCGCAAGATGCCGATGCCGACCGCCTGCAGGCCATCGAAAATTTGGAATATGCCCACGCATACGCACAATTTGGCACCAAGGTCGATGACCGCCGCATCGGTAGTAAACACCGCCATCATGGCACGACCGCCAAAAATAAACAGCAACGCGGTAATTGTTTCGGCCATCAACGCCAAATGCACCGAAGCGGTAGCAGCCATTTTCATGGCGTCGTAGTCGCGTGCGCCAATCTGATGGCTGACACGAATAGTGGTAGCCGATGCAATGCCGAGCACCAACATAAACGTCAGATTCGACAGATTGGTAGCCACTTGATTGGCCGCCAACGGCACAGTACCCAGCCAGCCCACCATGATGCCCGACAAAGCGAATGCCGACACCTCGAGCAACATCTGCCCCGAAATGGGCAACCCTATGCGCAACAATTCGCCTAACGTCGTCAGACTAAACGACCGCCAACGAAACGCACGAAAAAAATTCCACCACACCGGCCGACACCGCAGAAAAGCCACGAACAGCAACGGTGCCGCCGCGCGCGCCGCCAGCGTAGCCAAACCGGCGCCAAGCACACCCAGCATCGGGAAACCCCACTTGCCAAAAATCAGCACATAGTTCAAAAACACATTGATAAAAATAGTAACAATGGTAATCCACATCGCCACTTTGGTATTGCCCAATCCTTCGAGGAACTGCTTGATAGTCAAGAAGAAAAGTTGCGGCACCAAACTCACCACCAAGGTCAGAAAATAGGGCGTTGCAAGTTCGACCACCTCGGGCACCTGTCCCATAAACGGCATCAAGCCCGCCACCACAAACAGCGCCGAGCACACTGCCACCGAGGCCAGCAACGCCAGCAAAAACGCATTCTGAAACAGACGCGCACACACCGCGTGTTCGCCGCGCACAAACGACTGCCCCACCAACGGCGTAAGTCCCAGCACCACACCCATCGAAAATACGTTGCCAATGGCAAACACCGACGATGCGAACGACACGGCAGCCAACTCCACCGTACCCAGATGACCGACCATCAGCGTATCGACTATCTGCACAATGCCGATGCACAACTGCGAACACACAATCGGCAACGCCACCTTCAGGTTGCGTTTATAGAAAGGCAAATATGTCTTTGGCCAACACATCATACAACATACGGGAAAAAGTGTGCAAAGGTACGATTTTTTATCGAGATGACCAACTACGCCATAATCGCGCTCAAATTATCCACATTTTTTGTGTTACATACCCGCACACATATAAACAGCCGGCTAAAATTTCTTTAAGGGACGCACTCGCATCTCTACAAATATTTTATCTAACGGGTACACATCAGTTCTTCAGATTCTTGGATTCCTTCCACTCGCGGCAAGAATTCTATTGTGGGTACTCACGGGGGAGGTATTGTTGTTGGGCGAGTTAGGTCATGGGTTCAAGAATTTCTTAGTAGAGATGGTCGGAATACCAACAATCTTACATTTGACTTGCAATCCATTATCCGATGTAATCATGATAGGATTTTCGTCCTTATACTTTAACGCAACAGACAAAATCATGTTATCTGGAGAACGAGAGTCAAAATCTCTTGGTAACAACCGTGTATTTGCCACTTCAAAATTAATGTCACGCTCATCCATTGCCTTGTTGATATTACGCAAGGCTCGTTGAACGGCAGTTATCCCCTTTGCGTCTAGCATTATTTTTAGTTTATCCAACTCATCAACAACCTTTGCTGACAAAACGATAGAGGATTCCTTATTTATTCGACTGATGACATCAGGACAGTCAACAAACACATTGGTATCAATGATATATGTGTTGGCTTGATTGGGTACTGATGGTTTTGACTTCTTTGTTTCGAACTTACTCAAATCTATCTTTCCTACAACTTTGACTTCTATTTTGGGCACTTCGGTCGGAATAAAATTCTCCGGCTTATCTTTCTTGTCCTCCAACGATGGCTCAGGAAGTGATTGATTCGTATTTGTTTCTTGCAAAATAGAAATCTCTTTAGGAAACCCATTCTCATCGCTGGAGGGTGAAGAAGTATTTTCCAAAGCATTATTTTGGTTTGGTTTGGTTGGAATATAGAACGAATACTCATTCAAGCAAGAAAGATATTTGGATACATCCGCATCAATCATCTGGAGATTAGAGAGAATCTCGTGGTCTGTGATAATTATAGTTTGCCTACGTGCTCGACTTGTTGCGACATTAAAGAGACGACGATCAAGACTTCTATAGTACGAAGTATTGGGAACAACATATATTGTAACATCTGTCGTTAAACCTTGTATTCGAGAAACTGTATCCACCAGAAGATTATTATGGTTACCGATAGTCTGATACAACATACGCTGAAGAGCCTTGGTTGTTTCTACATAAAATGTTAGAACAGAGATATGCATTTTCTCTTTACGGCTCAATAATGCTGATACTATTAATATTGTCAACATTAAGGCAGCTATAGGCTTTTTATCCCCGAGTGGCAAATCCGTTTTTAACAAGGTTGGACCACCTTGAGGATGAAATAGCATTGCAATCTGTTCATTGATATCTGAATAAACAATTGGTGTACGAACGCTTGACTTTGATGTCAACGAATCGTTATAGAACATGCCCGTAAACTGCGCGGCACGCACAGGGAGACGATACGTTTCAGTCAATCGATACGATGGTAGAGACCCCAACTTATTCATCGTAACCAATCCATCTACATAAGGGTGATAATTTCTACGTGCGATTCTATCTGTATTGATGGCTATTACAGGAGATAATTGATTGGTGTCTCCTACAAAAATACATTTCTTTCCCAACAATTTTACTACTGCAAACATACCAAATAATGCTTGACTTGCTTCATCCATGATAACAACATCAAAAGGAGGGTTATCCCCAGCAAGAGGAGCTTCCCCACTGGTGATGTAGAATGTTGATAGAATCACATTCCCCGGAAGAGCACTTAATTGCTTCATGCTTTGTAAATCAGGTATCTCCTTCGATTCATCTACCGACATTTTTGTCTTATGTATTTTCCCTTCTTGCAATAAACCTTTAAGCAAATCTTTTCCAGCTACCTCCATCAAAGCACGATTCGTTAATGCTGTAACAAGCACAGATTGCCCTTGCTCACATAAAGCCTTACAGATAGTAGCAATCTGAAATGTCTTGCCAGTTCCCGGAGGACCTTGAAGTATCAAAGAATCACTCAAACTTAGCTGGCGAATTAGGAAATCGGAAACATTTGTTTTGCTATCTAACGAAATCGGTTCTATATTGCATTCTTTGATGTTTCCTTCCATCAACGAAGATATTCGTTCCGAGCGATTGAACCTAACAACACGCTGCAGATTGTTTATGTACTGATATGGAGGAACATTGGGACCTAAGATTAGGAAAGCACCTGTATGTCCAGTAATATGTTCAGCAAATTCCAAAGAAACACCACGAAATCCAACTAAACAATAGTTGGGATTGTCATGTAATGGCGCTTGCCAAATACACACCAATTCTGTAGCAAAACCTTTAGCCTTTATTAGATCACCATAAGTCGTCTTTCCCCACTCCTTGAATAAATGAAGGTGGTTCGGAGTAGTAAAGCAATAGAGGTATTCGCCTTTGCGGGGCAATCCTCGACTATTGCTGAATTTTAAAATCATTTCTCCATTCTCAATCTTTACAAACTGAGAGATGAACAATTCTTCACGCTCATTCAGCAAATACGAAGCAGCTGTATCCAGTTTTTGCTGGAATTGATCGGTTTGTGCTTTCAGTTCCTCTTCGAGGAAAAGATAATGTTCTTTTCTTGAATATAACATAATTAATCAATAGGAGAGGCGGTTAAATCACTGTTGTCAGCATTATTAGCATTAAATAGATAATATTCCAAGTGTTCAGCTCTATTCAGATCTGGGTTGAGTGTAGCTACTTCAAGATGGACATTATTGAAGTATCGCATCACTTCCATTATCTTATTGATTCGGTCATCCATCATAAGATTAATAGTGTCAAATGTGAGTGAGATCTTGTCTTGGTAAGTAAACAACTCATAAG
>SFDZ01000039.1 GCA_004557405.1 Bacteroidales bacterium | reverse complement strand
GACCAAGTAGAACTCGGCACTATCGAAGTACGCGATGGTCGCGTCTATTGCGCAAGCGACTTCCGTATCTACGACACGCTCGGCCGCGACGTAACACGCCTGAACGGCCATTTGAATGGTGTTTACGTAGTAACAGTGGGCGACAAAGCCGCAAAAATTGTTGTGCGATAACAAGTTGCTCATTTACCCATAAAACGATGGGCTGCAATCTTATTTGGTTGTAGCCCATTTTTTTTTGTCAACGAATTGGCAACCTTGCGTTTTTGTTGGATAGACTTTTTTATTTTTTTATTACATTTTGTTTGGTTATATCCCAAAAAAAACTTACCTTTGCGCTCGCAAAGACATACAAAAGCCCTCCTCCTATGCAAAATAGGGGGGGGGCAAATTGTTGATAATCAATTAGTTATAAACAATAAAAGCAAAAAAACAATGAAACGAATTTTTACGTTTTTTATGGTTGCGTGTAGTAGTGCAGCCCTGATGGCACAGACGCTTTCGGTTGGAACAACTGTGTCCGATGTGTACGAAGGCAATACCATTGCCTACAAAATTACCGCTGTTGATGACGAAAGCATGACAGCAACAGCCGAATTGATAACTTCCGGTACCGATTTGGGCAGTGCCGAAAAAACGCTGACCATTCCGGAAACCTTTGTGTATCAAGGCTATACCGTTACTCCAAACTCTATGGAGTCTGATGGTTGGTTGGATGGGGCTCAATATGGTCGCATTGTGTTCAACAGTTCGATTACGTCAATCAACTATCGCGCATTGCGTTACGCATACAATTTGACTTCGGTAGATTTGAAAAATGTTACATCTCTGGGTATGGCGGTGTTCGAAAATTCGCCCTTGACCGCTATCGACCTTACAAAAGTTACCTCTATTGGTGATATGGTAGGTCGTTTTTCTGCTATTACCTCGTTGCATATTCCGGCTGCCACAAGCGTGTCGAGTTTTGGCGCATTTACCAATTGCCCAAATTTGAAGACCATTACCGTAGAAGAGGGCAACCCTTATGTAGCAGCCGTCGATAATATGTTGGTAAACTCGGATAGCACAACTCTTTATGCAATCAACTGGGGAAGTACCGACGCGCTTGTCGTTCCGTCAGGCGTAACTAAAATAATGCATGCGTTGTGGAACGGTTTGGACGCAGATGTCTATATTCCGGCGGCATCGATGGTAAAAATATCGGGTTATAGTGAGAATTGTCAGACGCGTGTGCATGTGCCTTGCGATTTGTTGGCTAACTATCAGGGGAATGATAAATGGAATAACGTATCACTCGTTGGTATATTTAACGGAACAGTGTCGATAGACTACGATACTGAAAAGGGTAATATAGTTGTGTTGGACACCATCGACTGCGAAACAGTGCTTGTAAAAGCCGAAGCCAAGGCCGGCAATCATTTTGTAAAATGGAACGATGGCTCACGCGCCTTACAATCGACCATATCGATAAGCACTACACCGTCGGCATTGTTCCTATCGAACGACAAAGTGTGGGCAGAAACAGCATCGGCCAACGACGAATATGGTACCGTTACTGCCATTGCTGGCATATACGATGTAAACGACCCAATCGATATTGTGGCTACACCTAAAACCGGCTATCACTTTGTAGCATGGAACGATGGCAACACAGATGCAGCGCGCAAGGTGGTGCTTACGCAAGACACTATCTTGGTGGCAACTTTCGACATCGATATTCCTGCTGTGGCAACTATTACCAGTGCCGACGAGAATCAAGGTACAGTTACAGGCGGTGGCACCTATCGCAAAGGCGAAGTTATCGTTATCAGCGCTACAGCAAAAGAAAAATACAAATTCGTAACATGGAGCGATGGCGTAACCGAAAATCCGCGTTCTATTACACTGGCCGGCGATACTGCTATTTCGGCAACGTTTGAACGTATTCCGTATTTGGGCGATACTATTATCGATGTGTACGAAGGTAATACCATTGCTTACCAACTTACAAACGTAGATGACGAACATCAAACAGCAGAAGCCGAATTGATAACTTCCGGTACCGATTTGGGCAGTGCCGAAAAAACACTGACAATTCCGGAAACCTTTGTGTATCAAGGCTATACCGTTACTCCAAACTCTATGGAGTCTGATAGTTGGTTGGCTGGGGCTCAATATGGTCGCATTGTGTTCAACAGTTCGATTACGTCAATCAATTCTCGCGCACTGCGTTACGCATCCAATTTGACTTCGGTAGATTTGAAAAATGTTACATCTCTGGGTATGGCGGTGTTCGAAAATTCGCCCTTGACCGCTATCGACCTTACAAAAGTTATCTCTATTGGTGCTATGGTAGGTCGTTTTTCTGCTATTACCTCGCTGCATATTCCGGCTGCCACCAGCGTGTCGAGTAGGGCATTTA
>SFDZ01000032.1 GCA_004557405.1 Bacteroidales bacterium | reverse complement strand
CCGTCGTACTCCTTGTACCTTTCCTGAACCCTTCTACGTTCTTCATAAAACATTTGATTGACCTCACGGATATGCTTCTGCATCTGAGTGGTCATCCATAGATATTGTTTGTTGAGTATGTCTTGAATCGTCTTCCTGTCGGCATCAGAAACCTTGACCGAAATCTGCAACTTGATTGGGGCTTCCTTCAGAATATTATCGATGTGCTTGTTGATGGTTTCAACCTTCCACTGATAGTGCAACGGCATTGCCAAGGGGCGATGATGCGATTTGATGGGATTTGGTGGTTTTTATATTGTCGGTTTATGTTTGCGTGTGTTTATTTGTGTTTATGGCATAAAATAAATTTCCGCTGACAACCTGTTGACAATAAAAAAAAGCGAAACGACTGAAAATCAATCGCTTCGCTTGCTAAGCTGTTGCCTAACCCGGAATCGAACCAGGATCCTCGGTACCAAAAACCGGTGTACTAGCCATTATACTATTAGGCAATACCACAACACCATATCGGTTTTGCGGTGCAAAGGTACGACTTTTTTTGTTACCGACCAAATTTTTTCGCATTTTTTTGTTGTTAAATTTCATATTCGACAAAAATCGAGTATCTTTGCAGACGAAAAACAGGCATCAAACCAAACGAATATGGGCATAGAGATAGAACGCAAATTTCGCGTCGTCGGCAACGACTACAAACGCACTGCCACAGGCACACGCATTGTGCAAGGTTACATTTGCAACGACAAAACACGCATTGTGCGTGTGCGCATATACGGCAATCGGGCTTTTTTGACCATAAAGGACGAAGCCGTGGGATTTGCACGACACGAATTTGAATACGAAATTCCGACTGCCGACGCCGAGACTATGCTCAAGTTGCTGTGCCAACAACCCATCATCGACAAAACGCGATACCGCTATCCGGTGGACAATCTGTGCTGGGAAATAGACGAATTTCACGGCGAAAACGAAGGTTTGGTCGTCGCCGAGTTGGAATTGCCGGCCATTGACACTCCGTTCGAAAAACCTGCGTTCGTAGGCACGGAGGTTACCGACGACCCGCGCTACTACAATGCAAACCTCATAAACAATCCTTATAAAAATTGGTAATCAACAACAAACACTATGAAAAAATACAATTTACTTATAATCAGCACTTTGTTTATTTTCAACGCCTGTCATCGCGCACCACATTTCACTGTCGAAGGCACTATCGCTGCTGCCGGTGGCGACACACTGTACCTCGAACAAGTTACCGACTCGGCTGTTAAAACGCTCGATTACAAACTGTTGTCCAACGACGGAGACTTCACGTTCAAGGCCGAGCAACCGGCATTCCCCGAATTTTATCGCTTACGCATCGGCACCGAAAGTATCTTGTTTGCCGTCGATTCGTGCGAAACCATCGCCATCAACGGGCAAAAAAACAAATTTGCCACCAACTACACCGTAACTAACTCCGTCAACTCCGAACGCATACAACAGTTGCGCAATTCGGGTTTCGCCCTGCAAAAAGCCGTCAATACGGCACGCGCCAACAACACATGGAACAACGACGAAATAACCGCACTGATAGAGCAACACAAAACGTCAGCCCGACAAATAATCATGGCCGACACGCGCTCGACAGCAGCCTACTACGCTATCAATCAAATGGTTAACGGCATTCAGTTGTTTCAAATAGGCAATCGGCTCGACCGCAGTTACATCGGTGCCGTGGCTACTGCCTACAAGGTGTTCATGCCCGACAACCCACGCACGAAACGCCTCGAGCGCCTTGTTCTCGAAGCCATGAGCGCGCAAAACATCATCGACACCGAGGCCAAACTCATCGGCGCCATCGACATCGAATTGCCAAACCGCTTGGGCGAAAATGTCAAACTGTCGTCGTTGAAAGGCAAGGTCGTACTTGTCGATTTTTCGGCCTACGCGCTCGAACAAGCCGCCACACACACGCTCTTTTTGCGCGAACTATACAATGCGTACCACCATGCCGGTTTCGAAATTTATCAGATATCGCTCGACGAAAACAAGTTGTTTTGGTTGGAACAAACACGCAGCATTCCTTGGGTTTGTGTGCGCGACAAAAATGCGCCAAACTGCAAATATCTGCTGTCTTACAACATACAGAGCATTCCGGCGTGGTTTCTCATCGACCGCAACGGCGACATCGTTGCCGGCAAAGATTTGAATGCCGACAATCTGCCACAATCCATCGAACGCCAACTCGCCAAACCTTGATTACAGCCGCAGAGATAAAACAAGAAGCGTTGCGGCTCGGCTTCGCTGCCTGCGGCATTGCACAAGCCTGCCATCTGCCCGACGATGCGGCACAGTTGCAGGCATGGACGACACGGCAGTTCCATGGCGAAATGGCCTATATGGAACACTATGCCGACAAACGCGCCAACCCGCAACTACTATTCGAAGGCGCACAGTCCGTGGTGGTGGTATTGCTCAACTATACGCCGCCACGCACCCTGAACGCCGACCAACCACAAATTGCAAAATACGCGTATGGTGCTGATTATCATTTTGTTGTAAAAGAAAAACTACGAAAACTGCAACAATTTATCGACGCACGCGCCACACAACGATGTCAGATTTGCTGCGACAGTGCGCCGGTGTTCGAACGCCGGTGGGCAGAACGCGCCGGCCTCGGCTGGATTGGCAAAAGCGGCATGCTCATCAATCCCGACATCGGTTCGTACACACTTATCGGCGAACTGATAACCACGCTGCCGTTAGCCTGCGACGCACCGACCCAAAACCGCTGCGGCAACTGCACCAAATGTTTGGATGCCTGCCCTACCAAAGCGCTCGTCGAGGCGCACACGTTGGATGCGCGCCACTGTATTGCGTACCTCACCATCGAAAAGCGCGCGCCACTGACCGACGCCGAAAAGGCGCAATGCGGGCGGCAACTGTTTGGCTGCGATGCCTGCCTCGATGCCTGTCCGTGGAACAAAAAATCGACACCGCACCACACACCCGAATTGATGCCGCCGACCGATTTTTTTGAATTGGATTGGGCGCAACTCTCATCGTCGCAGTTCAAAAAACGTTTTCGAAATTCGCCATTGTACCGTGCCGGATTCAAAAAAATAAAAGAAATGGCAGATTTTATAGCGAACAAAACCTGCCAAGGAAGCAAATAATCAGATAATAATCAACCGATTATTCGTCATTCATCGAAATCAGAAATTCTTCGTTGTTATCGGTGCGTTCGAGTCGGCTTTTCAAGAATTCCATCGCCTCCATCGAGTTCATATCGGCCAGATATTTCCGCAATATCCACATTTTATTCAGCGTCGATGAATCCTGCAACAAATCGTCGCGGCGCGTGCTCGACGCCATAATATCCACCGCCGGGAATACGCGTTTATTGGCCAATTTGCGGTCGAGTTGCAACTCCATGTTACCCGTGCCTTTGAATTCTTCGAATATGACATCGTCCATTTTCGAACCGGTATCGGTCAGCGCCGTAGCAATGATGGTAAGCGACCCACCATTTTCGATATTGCGTGCTGCACCAAAAAAACGTTTCGGTTTGTGAAGCGCATTTGCATCGACACCGCCCGACAGCACTTTGCCCGAAGCCGGTTGAGCCGTATTGTAAGCGCGCGCCAAGCGTGTTATCGAATCCAACAATATCACCACATCGTGGCCGCATTCGGCCAAACGTTTGGCTTTTTCGTGTACCATGCTCGCCACTTTCACATGATGGTCGGCCGACTCGTCGAACGTCGAAGCAATCACTTCGGCATTGACACTGCGCGCCATATCCGTTACCTCTTCGGGACGTTCGTCAATCAACAAAATTATCATGTACACTTCCGGATTATTGGCCAAAATAGCGTTAGCCAACTCTTTGAGCAACACCGTTTTACCGGTTTTTGGCTGTGCCACAATCAGTCCGCGTTGTCCCTTGCCGATGGGTGCAAACATATCGACGATGCGCACCGATATGGAATCATTTTTGCCGGTTGTCAACTTAAATTTTTCGTCGGGGAACAACGGCGTCAGATGCTCAAACGGCACACGATCGCGCACAAGTTCGGGCGCAAAACCATTGATTTTTGTAACCCGCACCAACGGGAAATACTTTTCGCCCTCTTTGGGTGGACGAATCGGGCCCTCGACCGTATCGCCGGTTTTCAGGCCAAAGAGTTTTATCTGCGATTGCGACACATAAATATCGTCGGGCGACGACAAATAATCATAATCGGCCGAGCGCAAAAATCCATAGCCGTCGGGCATGATTTCCAACACGCCCGTGCCAATAAGTATATCGTCGAACTCGTATGGTTTTTCGTTACTATCGAGGGCGCTGTTGCGACCATTCGGATTGTTTTTGGGGCGATTATTCTGAGGCGTCTGTGGTTTTTCGGTTTCGTCGGTCGATGTGTCGTTCGACACAGTTTCGGGCATCGCCGGCTGTGGTGTCGTCGGTGCGGGAGCGACAGCAACCGTTGCCTCGGTGGGCGCCGACACTATTTCGGGCTTCGTGGCAGGTTTCTTCGGTTGCGCCTTCTTCGACGGTTTGTCTGCCACAGGCACTTCGATTTTCGGAGCCGTCGGATCAGAAACGGGTTCGATGGCCGGCGTTTTTTTGTTATTTTTATTGTTTTTTTTCTTTTGCGGCTGTTGTTTGTTCGGATTGTTCAGCACTACCTTCACTTCTTGTGCATTGTCGCCGGCGGTTTCGACCACGGCACTTGCTGCCGCCACAGCCTTACGCTGCGCTCCTATACGTTGCCGTTTGCGTGGCTGCTGATTTTGTGCGGCTTGCTCGGCTTTCGATATGGCTTGCTGGTCTAAAATGGCATATTTCAGTTGCTGTGCATCAAGTGCGTCAGCCTTCTTTATGGCCAATTCTTTGGCTATCGCCAAGAGTTCCTCTTGCGATTTTTCCTCTAATTGCAAAATGTTATACATAAAAAATAAATTGTGTGATAAGCGACTACGGAAATGACATACAATAAACATGCCACGATACCATACTATTCAAAAAAAAGGGGTTGCAAACGATGAAGCAAGGTACGCTCCACCCTATTTGTTTGATGCTGCAAAGGTACAAACAATTTTGCAAACCACCAAATTTTGTTCAAAAAAAAGGATGTGTGCCGACAAAAAAAGCCGCCACTCGTCCACACGAGTTGCGGCCTGTTAGCCTTGCCGACTGCGTCGAAGCGACTATTGCACTGTCAGCGAATCGACTGTTTCACAAGTAGTTGCAGCAGCATCGACAGCGTGCGGACAAGCGTACACATAGAGCAAATAGACTGCGACCGCCACTACCAGCACAGCTAGAACGATGTACAAAATTTTGCGCCACAATGGAATGCCTTTGCGTGCAAAAGGGTCTTGTAATTTCAGTTTCGGGAGCACGGCCATTTTAGTCAATGTGGCGCCAAACAAGATGTTTACCAACACATTAGCATTGACAGCCCAGCCATTGGCATTGAGCAATGGTGCCAAGTTGCGTTTCCGCAACTTCAGTGCGGCCATTATCATCGATGGGCCGGAAATCAGCAGCAGCAAGCCTATCAACACCAACGGCATCTGCCACCAAGTCAATGCGGCAAAGCCTTTGGCCACGCTCACCAAGGCGGTGCCTATCATTCCCAAAGCCATGCCTAATGCGGCAAAAATACCGGCAAATTTGGCAATATCAAACGCAGGAGCCGGTGCCGGTGCAGCGCCATCGGTCGGTTTTATGTCGGGCACAGCCGATAGTTTTTCGGTAGCATCGGCCATCATTTTCGAATCTTTGTCGGCGGCACGTTTGTTTATCAAATTTTCGATCCACACCGAAATACGACGATATGGCGACCAAAACGCCTGTCCGATACTGATGGGATTATCAACAATTTTTGTAACGGTGGCATCCCAATCGAGCCCTGCGCGGTCGTAAAAAATGGCATTTTTTCCGACGGTCAGATTGTTGACTTCGCCATTGGTCATCACCGCCACTATTTGCATCGTTGCATTTTTGGTTTTCGAATAACAATCGCAATAAATCAGGAACATGCCGCTGGCTGCCGCCATCAGATTGTGTTTTGCCATATCGTTCACTTTCAGACACAAGTCGCAACTGCGTTGGTCGATATAGAGCGTTCCGGCTTGGAAAATGGCTTTTTGTTGCTGATTGCGCGCATAAAAATCGGAAAAAGTAACAAAGTTTTTGAGCAACCGATAGAAATCGCGGCACAAATGCAACAACTTATCGACCGCTTGTATCGACTCGGCTTCGGCGGTCAGGGCTTTGTCGGCCTCAATCAGCGCCAACAGGTCGGCTTTGCGGTTTTGTTGCAGCAATGTGTCGATGGTTGCCATGCCCAACGACTCAACAATATCGCCATTTTTAGCCGCTTTCCACGCCAGATAAGGCGCAAATTTGGCCGCCACAGCGTTCCACTCTTGTGCAGTCAGCGCGTCAATGGCCGGGAAATCGACATCGAGCACAAGTCGCTTAAAATCAGCCAACTGTGCCATCCACGCCGGATTGATGCCCTGCGAGAGCGAAAGCGTATGTTGCGCATTCACGCGCGCCAACGGATAGGTGGCTATTTCGTCCATGCAGCCGGCCAGATTTTTGTCGCTGATGCTGCCCATGCGTTCGGCCGACACATCGAGCAAAGCGGTGGCATCGGCATCGAAAGCCGCCAACTGACAACGCACGAAATAGTCGTCAATTTTATCTTTCAAGGCATTGTAAACGGCCAACGCGGCTTCGGTATTGTCGCCGTAAGGCAATTCGCACTTGGCGGTCTGCCACGCCGAATAGGCCTCGCAGGCGGCATAGAAGGCTTCGACTTGTTCGGCTGTTACGCCATCGACGCCGCTGCGGTCGGGCGTGCCACCAACCGTTTGCAAGCAAGCGGTTATCACGGCTTGCAGTTGGGCATCGTCGGTCGATGCTGTGGTTACCACGCCATCGCCATTCAGTTTGGTATTGGCAAAAATAGCAATGCTGTCGGCCGTATCGGCCAATGCAATTTCATCTTTTTCCAAACCTAAATTTTTCAGAATTTGTTTTGCCGAATTATAAATTTTCAGTCCGGCATCGGTACCGCAATCGATGTCGCTCAACGCGATGCGTCCCTCTTGTTTGAGGAGCAGATCCGGTGTTTTCAGTACCGATGTGAGCCACTTGGTAGTTTCGACAACTTCGTTCACACGAATTTTGCCATCGTGGTCGGTATCCATAAAATTAAGGGTTTTCTCGTCAATTTCCAACCCTTTGACCGGACAACTCAACACTGTCCACAATTTTTGATCGAGTTCTGGCAAATGAGCGATGTCGTCGCCTGTTTCAATTTTGACGCGTGTAACGCCGCCTACCTGCGCGAAACGCCAATCATACGATTTTTTTTCCATATTGTTATTGTAGTTATTTTAGTTATCGAAAATCATGCCAAAAATTTTGTCGGTAGCGCCTACATGCTGTTTTACATAGTCGCTTGCATGCCGTGCCGCCTCGTGGTCGTTGAACAGCGCCGTAACCAAATCTTCCAACTGTCGATAGGAACGAATCGAAAATCCGCCGCCACACGCGATCAAATCGTGCGCTTCGCGGAACTTGCGATAGTTCGGGCCAAACACCACGGGCATGCCCCACACGGCCGCTTCGAGCGTGTTGTGAATGCCTACGCCGAAACCGCCACCGATGTAAGCCACACGCCCATATTGGTATAACGACGCCAAAACGCCTATCGTATCGACCACCAAGCAATGCGCTTTGGCGGCCTCGTCGGGAGTGGTTTGCGTGTACAGCACAAAGTTACAACGCAGTTTCTCGCACAAACTTTCGATGTGTTTCGACGAAACAACGTGTGGCGCAATAATCATTTTACAAATATCCTGATTGGCATTGATGTAACGCACCAACAAATCCTCGTCAGGCTCCCACGAGCTGCCAACGACCAACACATTGCTGTTGCGGGCAAAGGCTTCGGCTATGGGCAACTGCCGCGCGGCAGCCGCTATGTCGGACACGCGGTCGAAGCGTGTGTCGTCGCCAATGGTAACACGCTCTAAACCAATGTTTTCGAGCAGTCGTTTCGAGGCTTCGTCCTGAACAAAAATGTGTGTATAGCAATGCAATAACGATCGGAAAAATCCGCCATACGGTTTGAAAAACAGTTGTTTTTCTCTGAAAATGGACGAAATCAGATAAGTGGGCACCTGCCGACGATGCAACTCCAACAAATAGTTTGCCCAAAATTCATATTTCACAAAGATAGCCTGCGATGGATTGACCAAATCCAAAAAACGACGCACATTGAACGGCGTGTCGAACGGCAAATAACACACCACATCGACACACGCATAATTTTTGCGAATCTCGTACCCCGAAGGCGAGAAAAAAGTCAACAGTATTTTGCGGTCGGGCTGCTGTTTGCGCAAACGCTCTATCATCGGGCGTGCCTGTTCGAACTCGCCCAACGATGCTGCATGAAACCACACATAACGTTCGCCGCGGCAGCGTTCCAAAGCGTCGAATGCCTGTGCGTCGCCACGATGCCGGGCACGCAGTTTGGCACTGAACAACGCGGCCACTGCCACATAACCTTGCATCAAACGAATACCAATATTGTAAAGAAAGTGCATACTGTAATTGTGTTTGTAAATTTGGGACTACAAAAGTACTACATTTTTGCGACATACCCAAGCCGCCACGACACAAAAAAAGCATTCCGATTCGGGGAATGCTTTCTTTCGTCGCTACGAATTGGTCGGAGATTATTTTCTCAAGCCCAACTCTTTAACGATAGCACGATAACGTTCGATGTCGCGTTCTTTCAAATAATCGAGCAAACGGCGACGTTTACCAACCAACATTCTCAACGAACGTTCCGTACTATGATCTTTGTGATTTGACTTCAAATGTTCAGTCAAATGGGCGATACGGTAGGAAAACAATGCGATTTGTGATTCGGGAGAACCAGTGTCAGTGTTAGACTTTCCGTATTTGCCGAAGATCTCTTGCTTTTTCTCTGCGTCTAAATACATAGAAATGAGTAAATTAAAAAAAAACTATGAAACAAAACCCCATAAATGGGAGTGCAAAGGTACAACTTTTTCTTGATTCTGCAAAATTTTTTCTATTTTTTTGCGCAAATGGGTACATTTTCATCGTTTTCGGGCTGTTCGGCGTTCAACACATAACGTTTGTAGTACGAAATCAGCAACGTGGTAACGGGCAAAGCGATAATCATGCCCACCACTCCGAACAAGGCACCAAACACCGATAACGACAGCAAAATGATGGCCGGCTTCAATCCCATGAATTTACCCATGATTTTGGGCGTCAGCAGCAAATCCTGAAGCCCTTGCACCACCACTACCACTATGCCGACCGACAGTAACAACAGCCAAAAATTCTGTCCCGTTTCCATAGAGCGCAGCAAGGTCAGAAACAGCACCGGAATCAGCCCGACGGTCTGCAAATAAGGTACCAAATTCAGCACACCGATGAACAATCCCATAGTGATGGCCATGGGCAATCCGACGATACTGAAACCGATAGAAAACAAAATGCCGACACATAAGGCAATAAGCGACTGTCCGCGAAAATAACTGTTCATACCACTTTCGACATCGTGCAGCAGTGCAACCACAAACGAGCGGTATTTGGTGGGGATCATCGCCACAAAACCCTCGCTGATTTTTTCGTAATCTATCAGTATGAAAATGACATACAGCAAGATGACAACCGCCACAAACAAGCCGACCAACACGTTCCATGTGCCTGACAAGACATTAAAAAATTGCGGCGCCACTTTTTCCACGGCGGCAGTCAGATGGTCGAGCGTCAGCAGATGCTGATAATCAACCGCAGGCAGTTGTTCGGCCAGCCAACGTATCACATCGTAGGTCAACAACTTGTCCGTATCGGCGCGATGCGCATACTGCACCAACAGTTGCCCCATTTTTGCAAATTCGTCTATCAACGAGGGAATGACACAACGTAACGAACACTGCCAACAGACGATATTTCAGACGGCAGGTATTCTGAAAAAATTTCACAATCGGATAGAGCATATACGCCACAAGCCAGCCGATGAGAAACGGCAAGAGCACTGCACTCAGGCGGTTGAGCAGCCACACGGCAGCACCCACTACGGCCAAAGCGATAAGCAGCCGCACGACGCGGTCGAAAGTATAAGTTTTTTTGGGCATTTCCATAGATTAAACCATTTTTAGCAGTTCGCGCGCATTGTCGATGGCCGCGGCCGACGGATTTTTTCCGCTCAACATTTCGGCCACTTCCTGCACACGTTGTTCCGATGTCAGCCGCACGATGTTGGTTACCGTAGCATCGGCGGTGTCGTGTTTGTACACTTTGTAATGTGCAATGCCTTTGGCTGCGATTTGCGGCAGATGTGTGATGGTAAACACCTGCATCGACTGCGACATATTACTCATTATCAAGCCCATGCGATGAGCCACTTCGCCCGACACGCCGGTATCGATTTCGTCGAACACCACGGTGGGCAGTTTTGTCCGATTGGCAATTTGTGCCTTGACAACCAACATCAAGCGCGACAATTCGCCGCCCGATGCCGTATGTGCAATCGGTTGAGGCGCACTATTTTTGTTGGCCGAGAAGAGAAATTCTACATTATCCCGACCCGACGGCAAAAATTGTTCGGCATCAGTCATGGCAACAACGAAGTTGGCGTGCGGCATACCCAATTCGGTGAGTTGCGCCGTAACGATGCGTTCGAAATCGGGTTTGGCCATGCGGCGTTTGGCCGACAACTGTTCGGCAGCGACCATCAGATGCTGTTCGGCCTCGTTGAGTTGTTTGCGCAAGGTTTCGATTTCGGCATCAAAACCATCGATACGCGCTAATTTGTCGGCAAACTCGGTTTGCAGCCGCAGCAAATCCGCCACCGATGCCACATGATGCTTTTGTTCCAACGTATAAATCATATCGAGGCGGTTTTCGACAAACTCTTTGCGTTGCGGGTCGAAATCGGTGTCGTTCAGTTTGATGTCCAAATCGGCTGCCACATCTTTCAAATCGATCAATGCGCTTTCGATACGTTGCACATAATCAGCCATTTGCGGCACAAAAGGTTCGATTCGGCGCAAGGTTGTCAAAGCCTCGCGCAACAGTTCGTTGGTACCAACCGATTCGCCATCGAGGCGCGCCAAAGCAGCGGCTATGGCCGTTTTCACCTCTTCGGCGTGATTCATGGTTTGCAATTCGCTTTCCAACAACTCTTGTTCGTCGTCGGTCAAATCGGCAGTTGCAAGTTGGTCGTATTGGAACTGCGCATAATCGCGGTCGGCACGCCACGCATCGGCCGTTTGCTGCACGGTGGCAAGTTGTCGGCCTATCTCTTTGTAAGTCCGATAATGTTGCGCATAAGTCTCGGCTTCGGCGTGCGAAGAGGCTACGGCATCAAGCGCCTGCAACTGAAATGTCGATTCGCCGAGCAACAAATTTTCGTGCTGCGAATGAATGTCAATCAAGCGATTGGCCACGGCGCGCAACTGTTGCAAATTGACAGGCATGTCGTTGACAAAGGCGCGCGATTTGCCATTGTCGAGTATTTCGCGCCGCAGAATGCACTCGTCGTCATAGTCGATATCCAACTCCGCAAACAAGGTTTCGAGCGCCAAATCGGACACGTCGAACACGGCTTCGACGACGCATTTGTTTTTGCCGGCTTGAATGGCTTTGGTGTCGGCACGTTGTCCCAGAACAAGCGCCAACGCACCGATGATGATCGATTTGCCTGCGCCTGTTTCGCCGGTAATGACCGACAATCCCGATTCAAAATCGATGTCGAGATGCTCTATCAGCGCATAATTTTGTATTTTCAGACTGTGCAGCACGCGAGATGTTCAATTTTATAATAACATTAGGGTTTGATGGCATCGTATCGTGTACTCAGCGCCGGATTGACATCCATCAGTATGTTGTACACATTGTTGCGTTCTTGCGCCGATGCCTTCGACGACGAAAAGAGGCTTATCAGTTCATCGTTTTTGGCATCAAGAAATGCCATGATGGCAATGGCGCCGGGATTCAGGCGATTCAGTTCGCGCAACACCGGCAGCCCGGCCGCAATACGCGCGCGCGCATTATCGACATTGGTGGCCATATTGTCCAATGCCAATCGATGATATTCGTAATAATATTCGCGAAATTTGCGGAAACGCTCGTCCATCAGGTTGTTTATCAGCGCATAGCGATTTTTGTCGTCATCAAAGGCTTTCCAACCATCGCCTTCCGAGTCGGAGCGGCTTTGCGACAAGGTTACGATTTGTTCGGCGGTGCGAAAAGCCGGTGTTCCGCCCAATTTTCCGAATGAATCCAAATCCATGCCGATGATAATATAGGCGTAATAGCCCAACACGGCTGTCAAATTGTTTTCGAATGTATTGTTGTTGATTTCGATAGGGTCGAACTCGATGTATTTGAAATTGACGCTATTGTCTTTGAAATTGAACAAGGGCGTTGTGTACGATGTGCCATAAACCGGCCGCCGCGCCTGAATCTGCAATGTGGTGGTAAACATATCGTCGCTGTAGGCCGTTACGTTGAACAAAAACGTGCATTCGATGCGTTCGTTTGTTCCATACACCAAATCCGTCCAACGATAGTTGTTCATAAAGTCGTTCAATGCCGTTTGCAGCGTTTCGAACACCTGTTTGTTGGTGCCTTGTATTTGCGACGAATTGACCGTTACAGTGCATTTCAGTTCTTGCGCCGAAACGCCGATGCCTGCGAGCAAGCCTATCAGCAATACGATGATATTTTTTTTCATTTCGCAACAATATTTTCAATCTGTCGAACAATATCCGCCGCTACCTCTGTTTTGGATTTCAACGGATAGGCAACACGTTCGCCGGCGGCAGTCAACACGGTTATTTTATTTGTATCGTAGCCAAAGCACGCATGGCTGTCGTTCAACGAGTTGAGTACAATAAAGTCGAAGTTTTTGCGCCGCAGTTTATCCAACGCGTGCTGTTCTTCGTTATCGGTTTCGAGCGCAAAGCCCACTAAAAATTGGTCGTTGCGTTTGCATGCGCCGAGTGCCGCTGCAATATCTTTGGTTGGTTTCAGGTTGAGGGTGAGCGTATCGGTGCCGCGTTTCAGTTTTGTGTCGGCCACGGTGAGTGGCGTGAAGTCGGCCACTGCGGCACAGAGTATGGCGCCATCGCATGTAGCGAAATGTTCCATTACCGTTTCGTACATTTCGGCGGCCGACACCACATCGATACGCCGGATGTTTCGGTGCGTTACCGACAACTGCACGGGACCTGCCACCAACAACACTTCGGCACCATGTTCGGCGCAGGCTTCGGCCAAGGCGAATCCCATCTTACCGCTCGAAAAATTGCCGATAAATCGCACAGGGTCGATACGTTCGTATGTAGGCCCTGCTGTTATCAATATGCGTTTTCCGTGTAACATCAATCCAAAGCGGCATCGAGAAACGACACTATATTTTCGGGTTCTTCCATCCGTCCTTTGCCTGCTGTGCCGCACGCCAATTCGCCGTAAGCCGGTTCGATGAATTGCACATCGACAGCACGCAATTCGCGAATATTGCGCTGCACAATCGGGTGTTCGTACATGCGGCTATTCATGGCCGGTGCTATGAAAACCGGCTTGTCGAAAGCCAAAAATGTGGTTGTGAGAGCATCGTCGGCTATGCCGTTGGCAAATTTGCCGATGACGTTGGCCGTGGCCGGCGCCACCAACAAGATGTCAGCCCAATCGGCATGCGACACATGTTCGGGATTGAACGTGGTAACCGGCTCGAACACTTCGCTATACACTTTGTTGCGCGACACAGTTTGCAGCGTGCAGATGGTTACAAAATTGAGTGCATTGTGCGTACAAACCACGCGCACTTCGGCACCTTCGGCCAACAACTGCCGTATCAGTTCGGGGCATTTGTAAGTCGCTATGCCACCCGATATTCCCAGCAAGATACGTTTTCCTTGTAGCATGATTGTTTCAAAAAAAATTATGGTTAATCAGCCAAGCGTTTCATCATCACCACCGACAATAATTCGCGAAATTCGACATCGTCCAACGAAAGCCAAAAATCGACATCGTGAGGCGTGAACAGAATCTCGTTGTCCAGCAATGCCGCAAACGTATAGACAAAAGCGTTTTTCCAACCATTGTCGGGCGACACGATGGTGCGAATATCATACAGCAACGGCGTTTTCGTACTCTTGCCAACTCTTAATGGCAGTAGTTTCAGCATATAGGTGGCGCTATTGCCATCGAGGTGAATGGCGATTGTATCGACTTTCGACAACTCGCTGGCCAGCACGATGTCGGCCTCTTTTTCCGATGCCACAACGGTATATCCGGCGTCCAACAAGCAGAGCGACAAGCACTTATAGAATGTTTGCCACTCGTCGGCAGCCAATTTGCGTTTATTGGCATCGGCCACATATACTTTGCCTGCAGGGAAACCGCCCCGCCCTGTCGCTTTTATGGTAACAACTCCCATATTGGGAATTGCCTCTTCGTCGTCGAAATCTTGGGCGAACCCGGAGCACAGCACAAAAGTGCACATCAAAAGAAATAAGTAACGTTTCATAGGAATGGTATTTTTGGTTGTCAATTCAATATGTTACCACGTCGGTTCGAGTACTTCGTTGCCGCGCACATAGCGGTGCGCAATTTGACGGTCGTCGCCGATGTAGATGAAGCGTTCGAGGCGTTGTGCCAACGTGTAGTCGTCGTGGTTGAGTTCGGCATCGTCGATGACCAACGCATCGAAGTCGTAGCCCGGTTCGAAACTACCGACTTTGCCGAAGAAACTGCCACCGCTTTTGGTAGCCAAATAGAACACTTCGGGCAACGTGAGGAATGCCATCTGTTTATCGCTCTGTGCATAATGGAGTTTCGAAATTTCGACAGCATAGACCATCACTTGGAACATCGACAAGTGATGTCCGCCGCTGATATCGGAACCGAGCGCTACCGGAATGTCGTTTTGCAAGAAGGTGCGAATAGGTGCCATACCGCTTCCTAAATCGCAATTCGACAGTGGGCAATGCACCACGAATACCCTGTTTTTTTTCATCAATTCGAGTTCTTCGCCGGCCGTATAGCAGCAGTGCGCCATCAGTGTGGGCGTCTGCCCGAACAAGCCATAGCGACGATAGGCATCGCCATAGCAGGTCGATGCGGGTTCCAACTCCTTGACCCATGCTATTTCGCCCTTGTTTTCGGACAAATGCGACTGTACCGGCATATTGTATTTGTGTGCCAAACGGCCAATTTCGGTCAACATTTCGGGTGTGCAACTCGGCACAAAACGCGGTGTTAATATTGTGTGAACCAACCCTTCGGGGTCGTTCCATGTGTTGATAAGTTCTTCGTCGGCAGCCACGGCATCGGGCACCGTTTCGCACAAGGCATCGGGGCAATTGCGGTTCATGTTCACTTTGCCGACCATAGCGCCCATGCCGGCTTGTTCGAACAACTCCATCAGACGAATGGTCGAGGTTTTGTGTACGGTACCAAAAGCAACGGTGCGCATGGTGCCCACTTTCCACAGATGTTTGACAAAGCGGCGATACATTTTGTCGGCATAGTCCACATCGGCGTATTTTGCCTCTTCGGGGAAAGTGTAGTTGTCCAACCACGGCAGCAGTTCCATGTCCATGGCCATGCCCATATTGCGATATTGCGGTGCGTGTACGTGCAGGTCGTTCATGGCCGGAATGATAAGTTTGTCGCCGAAATCGACAACCTCGGCCGTGCGCAACGCTTCGGGCAAGGTGGCACAGACCTCGCGAATTTTGCCGTTTTCGACCACAATGTAACCGCGCTCGATGATGTCGAACTTGTCGGGAGTTTTCGTAAAAAGGATATGTCCTTTGTAGATTTGCATAGTTAGGATTTTTTTCGCTTGTTTTAATTTACAAAATTAGGTGATTTTTGGCATTCTCAAAAATTTTCGGTAAAAAAGTTATCCACAAGCGCAACATTGAAAAAAAAATTGTACTTTTGTATTTTCGTTTGCAGACGCGTTGTAAACGTTGAGCAGTTTGCCGGCGTTGCAACCGCACAATGGCGTGTTTGGGCGCGCGTCGGGTAAGCAAACGGTAAATCGGAGTTGAGAAACATTTTTTTTTCTTGCGAACAACATGGGATTTTTCAGTAAACTATTTGCCGGCGGCATAGGTTGGGCTTTGGGCGGTCCGCTCGGTGCCATCATTGGTGTAGCCTTGGCCTCGATATTCAGTTCCGACGGCAGCGCATCGACCTACCGACAGCGCATCGACACCACCAGCACCACTACGCGACAGCGCAAAAGTCAAACCACACAATCCGATTTCGTGATGTCGCTCATTGTGCTGCAAGCCGCCGTGATGAAAGCCGACAAAGTGGTCAAAAAATCGGAATTGAATGTCGTGAAACGCTTTTTGCTGACGCTATTCGACGAAGCAACCACGCTCGAAGCCCTGCAGTTGCTGAAACAAGTGCTGCAACAAGAGATAGATGTCGAACCGGTAGCGCGCCAAGTAGGTATGCGCATGACAGCCGGCGCCAAACGCGAGTTGTTGCACATGTTGTTCGAGATAGCGTATGCCGACGACGTATGCACACCCGCCGAGAATGCCCTATTGGAACACATCGCCACACTGATTGGCGTATCGGCCACCGACACTGCCTCCATCAAAGCCATGTTTGGCCGACAGACCAATCCGCA
Organism: Bacteroidales bacterium; assembly: GCA_004557405.1. Lineage (GTDB taxonomy): Bacteria > Bacteroidota > Bacteroidia > Bacteroidales > Paludibacteraceae > W0P28-013. The sequence continues at coordinate 10,459 of SFDZ01000032.1, read as the reverse complement.
ATGGGCATACGAAGTGCTCGAAATAACAGCCGACGCCTCTGATGAAGAGGTAAAAAAAGCCTATCGCAAAATGGCTATGAAGTACCATCCCGACCGCGTCAGCACGCTGGGCGAAGAGGTGCAGAAAAACGCCGCCGAAAAATTCCGAAAAGTGCACGAAGCCTACGAAGAGATAAAAACACAGCGCGGCCTGAATTAACAGAACAATAACGAACAAAATCATCTACTCACTATGAATACGAAACGAATTGCAACGTACATTTTAGCCATTATGTGCACCATTGGTATGCACGCTCAAGACAAATACGCACGCATCGCCAATAGTTTAGAAATCTACAATGCTGTGATGCGCGAATTGAGCATCAACTATGTGGACACCATCGACTACGAACAGATAAACCAAGTCGGCATCAACTATATGCTGCAAAAATTGGATCCGTACACCACATTTTTTGCCGAATCGGAAGAAGACGCCCTCAAAATGATGACCACAGGCACATACGGCGGCATCGGCGCCATCATCAGCCGGCAAGGCGCCAACATACTGATAGCCGAACCCTACGAAGGCATGCCCGCACAACGGCACGACATACGCGCCGGCGACATCATTGTCGAAGTGGATGGCAAAAGCACCAAAGGACTGCAAACCGGCGATGTGAGTCAGATGCTGCGCGGCCCGCAAGGCACCGAAGTGGAACTGCGGCTGCAACGCCCCGGCGAGAAAAAAACGTTCCGCAAAAAAATCATTCGCGAAGTGATACAAATCAATCCGGTAGAATACTACGGCATGCTTACCGACACCATCGGCTACATTGCGTTGCGCGATTTTACCGACAAAGCATACAACGAGGTGCGCGATGCGGTCATCGACCTGACGAAAAATCACAACATGCGCAAACTTATTATCGACCTGCGCAGCAATGGCGGCGGGCTGGTGAGCGAAGCCGTCAACATTGCAGGGCTGTTTGTGCCGCGCCACACACACATTGTCAGCACCAAAGGTTTGCAACCGCAGAGCCATCAAGAATATGTTACCAGCAACGAGCCGCTCCTCCCCGACCTGCCGCTGATGGTGCTGATAAACTCGGCATCGGCATCGGCATCAGAAATTTTGGCCGGTGCGCTGCAAGACCTCGACCGCGCCATTGTGGTAGGCGAGCGCTCCTACGGCAAAGGTTTGGTGCAGTCGCTACGCCCGCTGCCACACAACACATACCTCAAAGTAACCACGGCAAAATACTATATTCCCAGCGGACGCTGCGTGCAAGCCATCGACTACGCCAAACGCAACAGCGACGGCAGCATTCAGCGCATTCCCGATAGTCTGACACACGAATTTACCACGCGCAACGGACGCAAAGTGCGAGATGGCGGCGGCATAATGCCCGACAGCACGCTGAAACGTCGCGACGACTGCAACATCGTGTACGAATTGTACGTTCGGAATCTGTTTTTCGACTACGCCACAAACTATGCACGCACGCACAAATCCATTGCGGCACCCGAACGTTTTGCGCTGACCGACGCAGAATACGACGACTTTATCAACTATGTCAAAGCGCAAAATTTCACCTACGAATTGCAGAGTGCCCAAATGCTCGACGAAGTGCGTCAGGTGGTGCAAGCCGAAGGTTATGCCACCGACGCAGACACGCTGTTGGCGCAGTTGGCTACCACGCTGAAACCGGACATCGACCGCGATTTACGCCGTTTCCGACAGAGCATCGAAGAACTGTTGGGTTCCGAAATCGTCAAACGGTATTATTTCCAAAAAGGAACCGTCGCCTACGAATTGCGTTTCGACCAATGGTTACACCAAGCCATCGACTTATTCAACGACGACCGACGCTGCGCCGACATACTGAAATAGGCATCAGCCCATATTCAACGCCTTCAAATCGACCAAATTGTTGGCAATGGCGTAGATGGTCAATCCGGCCGCACTGTGAATATTCAGTTTGCGCGAGATGTTTTTGCGATGCGTTACCACGGTATGCACCGAGATGAATAATTTTTCGGCTATCGCCTTATTGCTCAATCCATTGACAATTTCGACGAGCACCTCTTTTTCGCGGTCGCTCAAGGTTTCGGGATTGTCGGCGGCATCCACGCCATCGCGCGCCGTGGCAGCCAACGGAAATTGCTGTTCGAGCAGCCGCACAGCCGGCACAAACAGGTTGTCCTCGATGCAACAATGCAGTGCAAGGTCGTTTTCGCAAGTAAAAATATCGAATAACGCCGAATTCAGCAGTTCGTTATTCGCCGTCGAAGGATAATATTTGATAATCACATTTTTCAGTTCGCTCAATTTCGTTTCGATGTGCATATCATCGACCGCCCGATGTTGCCGTGCGAACGTTTCGATGGTGTAATCGCCGGTGCGCACGCCATTTTGCAAATCGGACACATAATTAAACACGCGTTTATCCTCGTGTTCCATGTGGTGTTTAACTTCCAACACATATTCGTCGAAAAAGCGAATGACCAAGAAGGCCATTTTATTGTTTTCTGTGCCACAATTGATGGCTTCGATCAGTTTGCGCCGAATCATCGGCAGGCAAAAATCGAGAAAATAGACATGCGCCCGTTTCAGGTAGTTCATCAGTGTATCGAGCGACACATCGGCGGCACGCAGCACAAAATCCTCGGGCTGCGATTTGTAGTTGACTACTGCCAAAAACGTCGGTGTGTGCACATGCTGTTCGGCACACACTTCGGCCACGGTTTTGTCGCCAAACCCCAGCGGCAAACCAAAACGGCTCAACACCTGCAACGACTCGTGATTACCACGAATCAAATCGCACATTTTATCGGATGCTTTGTACATAAATCAATGATTTTTTTACTTCGAACGACATTCGGGATTGTTTCTGCAAAGATACATAAAAATTTTGTTACGCCAACATCAGGCACACACGCATCGGCACTTTTTTTTTCGAAAAAAAAGTCGCGAGCAGCCTATCGTTGGGCGGTTAAATGCAAAAAAACGCATTTTTGCATACCTATATCAAAAGTTTTTTGTAATTTTGCAAGATTGAAAAAACACGAACAAAAAATCATTGCAACATGAACATTTCATACAATTGGCTCAAAGACTATTTGAACACCGACATCGCCCCCATCGAGTTCGGTAAAATACTGACTTCCATCGGTTTAGAGGTTGGTTCGATAGAAACGGTACAAACCATCAAAGGCGGCCTCGAAGGCTTGGTGGTGGGCGAAGTGCTGACTTGCGTACCGCACGAAAATTCCGACCATCTGCACGTTACCACCGTAAATATAGGCACAGGCGAACCGCTGCAAATTGTGTGTGGCGCGCCCAACGTGGCTGCCGGACAGAAAGTCATCGTTGCAACGATAGGCACAGTGCTCTACTCCGGCGACGAGAGTTTCACCATCAAACGTTCCAAAATACGCGGTGTCGAATCGTTCGGCATGCTTTGCGCCGAAGACGAAATAGGCGTTGGCACCAGCCACGACGGCATCATGGTATTGCCTGCCGACACCGCTGTCGGCACACCGGCCAAAACCTATTTTGGCGTAGAAGACGACACCGTCATCGAAGTGGACATCACGCCCAACCGCGCCGATGCCATATCGCACTACGGCGTAGCCCGCGATGCGGCAGCCTACTTCAAAGCCCACGGACACGATGTCGCGCTCAACAAACCATCGGTCGAAGCATTCAAAATCGACAATCGACAGTTGCCCATTTCGGTCGAAGTGGAAGCCGCCGCCGACTGTCCGCGCTACGCCGGGCTGACTATTACCGGACTGCGCGTGAGCGAATCGCCCAAATGGCTGCAAGACCGTCTGAACGCCATCGGTCTGCGTCCGATAAACAATGTGGTCGATGCCACAAACTATGTGTTGCACGCTTTCGGGCAGCCGCTGCACGCTTTCGACGCATCGAAAATCAAAGGCGGCAAAATCGTAGTCAGAAAATGCGCCGAAGGCACCAAATTCACCACGCTCGATGGTGTGGAACGCACCCTTTCGGCCAACGACCTGATGATTTGCAACGCCGAAGAGCCGATGTGCATGGCCGGTGTTTTCGGCGGGCTCGACTCGGGTGTTGCAGCCGGCACCACCGACATTTTCGTCGAATGCGCCTACTTCAATCCGGTAACCATTCGCAAAACAGCGCGGCGCCACGGGCTGAACACCGACGCAAGTTTCCGCTACGAACGCGGCATCGACCCGAACAACACCATTTATGTATTGAAATACGCCGCCATGCTCATACAAGAGATTGCCGGCGGACAAATTTCGAGCGACATCGTCGATATTTATCCGAACAAAATCGACGATTTCACCGTTGAGATTACTCGCGAAAAAATCGACACACTCATCGGCAAAAGCATTCCGACAAGCACCATCGAAACGATTTTCGACGGGTTGGAAATGCGCATCGTGTCCAAATCGGACAGCGGCTACACGCTGCAAGTGCCGGCCTACCGTGTCGATGTGCAACGCGACGTCGATGTCGTCGAAGATATTTTGCGCATCTACGGCTACAACAACATCGACTTCAGCGATTCGCTCAAATCGAACATCGCCTACTCGCAACGCCCGAACAGCACCAAGATGCAACGGCTGATTTCGGAACAACTGACAGCCTGCGGATTCAACGAAATACTGAACAATTCGCTCACAAAATGCAGTTATTACAACGAGGCAGGCACCTATCCGGCAGCCAACTGCGTGCGTGCCATCAACGCACTGAGCAACGACCTCGGCGTACTGCGCCAAACACTGCTGTTCGGAGGCCTCGAGAGCATTGCGCACAACAGCAACCGCCAAAACGCCGATTTGCGATTCTACGAATTTGGAAACTGCTACCAATATCACGCCGACAAGCGCACAGCCGACGATGCGCTCGCGCCATACAGCGAAAGTTATCATCTCGGGTTGTGGATTTGCGGCAAACGCGCCCAACAAACATGGTTGCATGCCACCGAAAAAACATCGTTCTACGAACTGAAAGCATACGTTCACAACATTTTCAGCCGCATGGGCATCGACATCAGAAACACGCGCGCCGAAAACTTCGGCAACGAACTGCTGTCCGAAGGTCTATATCTGCGCACCGTATCCGGCAAACTGTTGGCCACCATCGGCATCGTTGCCGACAGCCAACTGAAAGCCTTCGACATCAACACGCCGGTGTACTACGCCGATGTGGAATGGAAACAGGCACTCAAAGAGTCAGCAAAACACAAAATCACCTATCGCGATATAGCCAAATATCCCGAAGTAAAACGCGATTTGGCACTGCTCATTGACAAAAATGTGGAATTTGCCGAAATCGAACGCATCGCCTACGAAACCGAACGCAAACTGCTGAAAAATGTCAGTCTGTTCGATGTTTACGAAGGTAAAAATCTGGATGCCGGCAAAAAATCGTACGCTATCAGTTTCACATTGCAAGACGCCGACAAAACCCTGACCGACAAGCAGATAGACGCCATTATGCAACGTCTGATTAAGAATTTCGAAGAAAAAACAGGCGCCAAATTGCGCTAATATCGACTAAAAACGAACCAAATATCATGAAAAAACGCTCCTTTCGTTTGATACTCTTTGTTGTAGCCATCGCCATGTGCGGCTGCGAGGAATTTGACCCATGGGCCGACGTGGACCACGGTCCATTTCCGGCTTTGCCCGAAATGCCCGAAAAGGTCAACGACAACAATTACATCTACGTTACACACGAAGCCACGCTCAGCAATCGGAAAGTGCGCAACTACTCCATCTGTTTCGACAAGACGAAATATGCTGCACGTTGGATAGCCTATCCGCTGCACACCTGCTACCGCGGCAGCACCGACCGGTCGTACCAAAGTTCGCAAGTATGGCCATACGACCCGTTGATTGTATCGTCCTATCAAGCTGTGGGCAAAGGCGGTTACAATGGCTACACGCGCGGGCACCAAATACCATCGGCCGACCGCACCGCAACACGCGAACTGAACGAACAGACATTCTACATGTCGAACATGACACCGCAGGCCTACGACTTCAACAGCGGCATTTGGCTCGACCTCGAAAACAAAGTGCGCGGCTATATGTGCAACGATACCATCTATGTCGTAACGGGCGCGCATTGGGAGAATACAAGCAGATACGCCGGCAAATATCCCATACCGACACACTATTATAAAGTCTTGTTGCGCACGTGCAAAGGCAACACCCACAAAACCGTGTATCAAGCCACACGCGACGAATTGAAATGCGTCGGATTTTGGATTAGCCATACCGCTACGGGCTCGCTCAACAAATCGTACCTCAAATCGGTAGACGAAATCGAGCGTCTGACCGGTTTCACCTTCTTCCCCGAAGTGGACGTGGACAAAACGGTGTGCGACACAACGGCTTGGGGTTTCTGACCCGCATGACAGCATCGCCGACCATATCCGTCGAACGCCATCCGTGGCAGCCATTTGTGCCACCGACGGCTAAGATTTTGCTGCTCGGCAGTTTTCCGCCACCACGCGCACGCTGGTCGATGGATTTTTACTATCCGAATTTTCAGAACGACATGTGGCGCATCGTCGGGCTACTCTTTTTCGGCGACCAGAATCACTTTGTGCTGCCACATGCCAAGGCTTTCGACTACGACAAAATCACCGCCTTTTGTTCCGCCACGGGCATTGCCCTGTACGACACCGCCACCGCCGTGCGACGGTTGCAAAACAATGCTTCCGATAAATTTTTGGAGATAGTCGATCCCACCGACATCGAAACGCTTCTGGCGCAAATTCCCTACTGCACAATCGTTGCCGTAACGGGCGAAAAAGCGGCCGAAACGGCAGCCGCCCAACTGCACTGCGCTACGCCGGCCGTCGGTGCCTACGTCGATTGTCCGCACCATGCTGTGCGCCTCTACCGCATGCCCTCCACCTCGCGCGCCTATCCGTTGGCACTCGAACGCAAAGCCGCCTTCTACGCAACCCTATTCCGCGCAGCCGGTTTGTTGGCGTAAGGTAAAAAATTTTACATTTTTTTTACACCTTTCTATTATACATATTCAAAAAAAAGTATTATCTTTGCCACGTTATTCACCGCAGAAGTCCGATTAGGGCAAGCGGGTGGGTAACAAGACATATATTGAAAGCGTTTACTTGACGCTTTGTTTCGACGATTCAAAACTTCGCAACTTTTGGAAAAGCGGTAGAAACGAAGCAACAGTAGATGGCTACGGTGTGTTGTATTACACAATGGTACAACACTAAGCGTGGACTTCTGCGTTGCTCGACTTACTGCTTGGGCAATGCGAAGGCCTTGAATCGTGGGACGGGTAACAAGTACAGACTCCCACGCTTTTTTTATGTACTCTTTTCTAAACATTTTTATAAACACGCTTGCTTTGGGAGGCTAGTGGGCAAAAAAACTTAAGTTTTATGTCAAACAAAAAAGAAAACGAAGAGCTCCAATCGCGTAGAGAGTTCTTCAAAAAAGCGGCAAAGGCCGCCCTGCCAGTAGTTGGCGCTGTAGTGCTAAGTAGCTTGCCTATTGTACAAGCTGAAGCGCAATACCCAAATTGTATGTGTGGATCAACATGTACATATCAGTGTGATGGTAGTTGCAATGATTCTTGCTATGGTTCTTGCAGAGGCGGATGTAATGCAAGTTGCCTGGGTGGATGCTCAAGCTACATGGGAAGTCTATAATATAGACTTGTACTATAACGCTACACTACATGGCTGTTAGTATGATATTAACATACTAACTTTAGATTTTAAGTTTAACATGCAAATTTAATGAGGTTGATATTGACCTAAATACAATATTGTCAATAGTAAATGCTATGACAATTCTTAGCATTTTAGGTTAAGAATCAATAGGGGTAAGTGAGGGTGGGCTTTTTTAATAATAAATATAATTAAAATGGAAATAAAAGAATATATCAAAAATGCTATATTTGAAATAGCAGACGGACTTTCAGAAGTTATTAAAGACCAAACGAAACATAAAATAGTTGTTAATCCTTGCTGTGTTTTGGGAACACATGAAAACTTATATGTGTGTGCAAAGCCAGAACAACATCCTGCAATAGGTCGTCCTGTACAAATTTTATCATTTGATATGTCGGTACAAACGACAGAAGATAATACGACAGAAATAAAAGGAGGTTCGAAAATTTATATTTTATCTGCATCTGGAGGTTTGGAAGAACATACTTCTAATATGTCGGAGAATCGCTTAAAATTTAGTATTCCAATTTGTTTACCCACATCTAATTCAAATGATTAAATCTAATAATAGTTCTTGGCAAGAAGGGATGGCGGAGCGTATGCCGTGGGAGGTGGCAAAAGCGGCTATCGACTATGTGCTTGACCGTGAGAACGACCCGAACTTTGCCTACGAGTCCGTTATTTGGGACTTCATCGGTGGGGAGCCTTTTTTAGAAATCGACCTTATCGACCAAATATGCGACTACATCAAACAAGAACTCTATCGACGCAATCACCACTGGTTCAATTCGTATAGATTTAGTTTCGCAACCAATGGCATTAATTACCATACTGAAAAAGTACAAAAGTTTATAGAGAAAAACCGTTCGCACCTAAGTATAGGCATTACTATAGATGGCACCCGTCGCAAACATGACCTCAATCGCGTGTATAAGCACTCGGAGAAAGGGTCGTACGACGATGTGGTTAAGAATATTGCCTTGTGGCAAAGTCAATTCCCTGGCGATGGCACTAAAGTAACCATTTCGTCGACTGATATTCCATATATTTGTGAATCGGTACTTCATTTATATGATTTAGGTATACATCAAGTGAATATCAATTGCGTGTTCGAAGATGTTTGGGCCGAAGGCGATGATGAGCGCTTCGAAGCACAATTGATGGAGTTAGCCGACAAAATAATTGACGGCGAAAAGTATATCGACTACGCTTGCTCTTTTTTCTCGGAAAATATGGGTAAACCGCTCGATTGCAAACTACAGAATCAAAACTGGTGTGGGGCAGGCAAGATGCTGTCGATAGACGCTGCAGGCAATTTCTACCCCTGCACACGCTTTGCGCAGTACTCGTTGCGCGACAAAGAGGCGTGGATTATTGGCAATATACATGATGGCATTGACGAAAACAAATTGCGCCCATTCCTTACGCTCGACCGTTGCACGCAAAGCGCCCCCGAGTGTGTAGATTGCGAAGTGGCTGAAGGCTGTGCATGGTGCCAAGGTGAGAACTACGATGCTGCCGATACGCACACGGTTTTCCAGCGCGCCACGGCAATTTGCCTCATGCACAAAGCCCGCGTACGCGCCAATAATTATTATTGGAACAAGCTATATCGCAAACTTGAGCTCGAAGGTAAACGCGAAGAATTTGAGAAAAATCATCCAGAAATTAAATCTGAAAATTGTTAAGCCATGAAATCCTATTTGCAATATCTTGTTATTTTACTTGACGATACGAGTGTGGCTTATTGCCATGCCGAAAATCCACTCAAAGAGCGTAATTTAATGCCATTAGAAACCTTGAAGAAGGCTATTCTATTTGGTATGAAGGAAAACCTGATGATTCAATTTGTCTATCCAAATTACGAATTGCCAGCAGAATACAATGAGGCAATAGAGAGTATAGACCACGTAAAAATTGGTCGTGAGGTACAAATCCTGAATGAAGTGCCACAACACATTTCGTCGGATAACGTAGTTTTGCGTTTATCAGTAGCCGAATTTATTGCGAAGCAATACGATTTGGCAGCTCTTTTGCCACAAGCAAAACGTCTAAACATTTGTTTAGTAGATATAGAATTGTTCAAAGACGTACAAATAGACGAATACAAAAACGCACTTGACACGCTGAATGCAGTACTTGTAAATTTGTACAAGTCGCAGAAACAAACGCAAGTAAATATCATTACAGACCGTCTGCAACTTACCGAAATGCACAACTGCGAAGCAGGAATTGGCAATATTACGATAGCACCTAATGGTAAATTTTATTTGTGCCCCGCTTTCTACTATGACGAAAAACAAGGCGTGTCTAATAAGATGAATCATGTTACAAAAGACGCATCGCGTTCCGTCGGAGATTTGGAGGCAGGTTTGCAGATACCAAACAAACAACTGCTGCAACTCGACCATGCTCCGTTGTGTCGCAATTGTGATGCATATCATTGCAATCGTTGTATTTGGCTAAATCAAAAATTGACTTGGGATAATAATACACCAAGTCATCAACAGTGTGTGCTATCGCATATTGAGCGCAATGCAGCTCGTGAATTGTCAATCAAACTGCACAAGGCAGGTCTTGGATTGCCCGAAATTAAAGAAATAGATTATCTCGATCCATTTGATGTAAAAGAAGAATGGTAAAAAAACAGTATTATTTATGAAAAAGATATTTTTTGTACTAATTTTTGCTTCTATAGCAATGAGCAGCCTTGCTCAAATATTTGAAGAAACGGCCTATGCATATTCATGTCAAGATAAAAT
>SFDZ01000008.1 GCA_004557405.1 Bacteroidales bacterium | reverse complement strand
AAATAGATAGAGTCAGAAGATGCACTATAAACACTCTCAGCTCCATAAATGTTCAATACGACATCATTCACTTGAGGTTTAGGCGGAAATACTTCCGATTTCGTGATGCGGAAATCTTCCATAGCAACAAACCAACCACCGGAAGTGCCTGTCATTTTGGCCATTTCAGACACCAATGTGAAATAGAGTGCCGATTCGGCATCAACCGTGATTTGATATTTCAACAGGGTCCATTCTTGGCTTACGCTGCTCTCGTCGAAAGCAATGATTTCCTTTTGAGAAGCAGGATCAGCCGATGTGCCATATAAGAATTTAGCGGAACATGGATAATCTGAACCACCGGTCATAAAATAGGCCGAAACCCAATAAGTACCGGCAGGCACTACAATTTTCGGAGATTTAATGTAAGTTTTTACATCGCGGGTCTGAGAATAACCCGAGATCAAAAACTGCGATCCGCTGAATGCCTCAAAACAACCGGGGCAACCTACAACATCATCCGCCAAACCTAATTGCGTAAGGTCTGTCATTTCTAAAGAGTCCACTGTCCAATCGGTGGTTTCACCTTCGAAATCATCGGCATAAATAGTATCGCCTTGATTGGTTGTTACTGTTTTTTGTGCAGGTGCTTTTTGTGCAGCATCATTCGTTATCACAACCTTGTGCGATTTGTTCATAAGACCAAAGGTCTTCGGAGCATTGGCAAACACTAATACTGAAGTTGCCAATAAGACAGAAAGAGTACAAAATACCTTTTTCATCTTTTCAAAATTTAGAATTAAACAATCATATAAATAAACACTAAGAAATTAATATAATTTCACGGCATTCACCGACAATCCCTGCGTATAGGTATCGAAATGGCGAATAGCAATCCAAGCCTTCGAATATTCATACTCCTGCGGGATGTCAATGACTTCGACACCGACTTCGGGTACGACCAACGATTCGGAACCATCTTCGTTGATTACCGTGTCAGGTACAAACGTATAATCCACCAAGATTTCGGCAGCCGCGTAGTTGTCGGCAGTGATCGAGTCTTTTGAAATTAAGATTTGGTAACGTTCGTGAAACGATGTTGCCTTTGTAGCCAAGGGTTTCACCAAATAGGAGAACTGCATAGCCACGCCCAAATCCGATTTAAATACCAGCCAGTTATCCGGTTTGTATTTGTTAGGACCGGCTTTGGCGTACGACACAAAACTACCGGCTTTTGTCATACCGTCTTGCACAAATTCAAACGGGCGAACAGGGTCTTCACCAAGTGCCATCACATACGAGATCTCCTCCCAATCTGCTTCGGAAGACGAAGCGGAGAGGTTGTAAACGCCTTTGTACAAGGCACCGGTTTCGAACAACACGGGATCGCCACAAGTAATGCCGTTATAATTTTGCGCATAAGTGGTATAATAATACTCTGCATTTGCATCGTATTCATCTGATACAAAAATGAACTCGTCAGCATCGGCAACACCTTTCATTGAGACTATGTGTTGTTTGCTCAAGGCACCATTTATCAGTGCTTCTCTGAAATCGCCTCCAACTTGATCCAATACAGTATCGATGCAGCAAATAAATCCGTAGTCCACCAAGTTGGCATAATCGGACACTTTACCGCTCAAACGCACTTTGGTTTGATAGACATCAGCATCGTAGGTTAAGACCCCTTGTGGTGCTTGCGTAGGGTCGGCAACCGGATCGTAATCGCTTTTCACGGGCGATTCGTCGCACGCGGCAAATGTAGCAATCAGCGCGGCAAATGCTGCCATTTTCAATAAACTTTTCATAGTTTCTATCCTTTTGTTTTTTTTGTTTATACTATTTTTCTACAATTACGGGTTTTGATCGGCCGAGTTGATGTCCGAATTTTCCTGCAATTCGCTCAACGGAATTTGATAGGTCCAGCGCACATCGCCGGCATCCACTTTCAGCAGACCGTCAGGCGCACGGTGATTGGTGCCATTGTATGTGCGGTCGATGCCGCGGTAGTTGCGTTTCAGGTCGAAGAGCGAGAAACCTTCGCCCCACAATTCGATGCGGCGTTGCAGCAGCACATCGTCCACCGATACCGCTGTTTTATCCCACGCACTGCAGCGTTTCTCCATCAATGGTTTCAAGGCCTCGGCAGCACCTGTTTCGTTGCCTTGGCGTGCCAACGCTTCGGCTTCGATCAGATACATTTCGGCTGCACGCATATAGGGGTAGTCCATCGTCCAGTTGCCGTCGTCGCCAAATTTCAGGCTGGCGTAGGCACCTTGTGCGGCTTCGGTCGGTTGTGTTTTGTCGCCTTTCGGGCCATTGAACCACGCTTTGCGGTAGTCGGTGGTATCGATCTGCTCGTACAGCCGGCGATCGATAGCACGCGGTGCATGGCCTGCGCCGGCATAGCCCGGAGCGATGTTGGAGATGTGCGAATACCACGAAACATATACGAGCGACAACTCCTGTGTGGCGATGTCGAAGCCCCAAATCCACTCTTTGGACGATATATCGACAAATCCGCCGGTGAGCAACTCCTCTTTTTCCATCAGCGTGAAGCCTGCGACTGCTTTCTTGGCATAGTCGGCTGCTTTGTCCCACGCGCCGGTTGTCAGGTAGTAGCGTGCCAGCAAGCCGTCCACCACATGTGCATCGACTTCGCTTTTTGTAGCGCGTGCATAACCATCCAACATACGTTCGGCCGTGAGCAGGTCTTGTTCAATCGAGGTCAATACCTTGCCCACCGTGCCGCGCGAGTAGTCGGACTCGTTCGGTTCGTTCGAAGCATAATAGAGCGGCACAGCCTTTTTGTCCAAATTGATGTGTGCGCCCGAAGCATCGGGAGCGGCGGTAAACGGATTTTGGAAAATCTGTACCAAGAACATATAGGCGTATGCACGCATAGCCAAAGCTTGTCCGTAACTATAACGCAAGGTTTTGATGGTAGCGTCGTTCGCGGTACTGTTCACAGCATCGAGGTCCACCAAGGCGATTACGTCGTTGGCTTGTCCGATGACGGTGTAAAGGGTTTTCCAAGTGCCATACGGACGACGGTAATTTTCCAAGCGGAAATCCAATTGATAGTCGTAGGTGTACCAGTGGCTTTTGGTTTGCACCACATCTTCGCCCATGTGATCCGAGGCCAAGAAAATGGCTCCGATGCCGGCATCGTCGTGTGTTTCATAGCCTGAGTACGAATACTCATAAAGCGTTGTATATAAGGCGCTAACCGAGTTTTGCAAAACGGAAGGATCCGCTTTGACGATTTCCTGATACTTGTCAGCCGTGATGGTCGAAGTATCTTGTACCGACAGATAATCGGAATCGCAAGCCACCAATGCAAATGTGGCCAAGAGTGCTACTAATATTTTGTTTCTTTTCATGATTCTATTGTTTTTATAAAATTTAGAAACCGATTGTTATACCGCCGGACACTGTAGCCATGGCAGAATAGTTGTAGTCTGTTGCGCCGGAGAAACTTTGACGCGGATCCAAACCTTTGCGTGCCGTAGCCAAAGCGATATTGTCGGCAACCACATAGAGGCGCAACGTTTTGATTTTGGCTTTGTTCATCCATTTTTTGGGGAACGAGTATCCCAGCGTGATGTTGCGCAGGCTGAAATAGCTGGCCGATGTGAGTACGGCATCGCCATCCAGACCAAGACTTTGCTTGTTGACTTCGACGCGCGGCACATTGGTGTCGGTGTTGGTCGGAGTCCAGCGTTTGAAAATGTCCTTGTGCCAGTTGGTGCCATATTCGCCACCGCCCATCAACGATTTGTAGAAGCTGTCATATACATAACCGCCTATTTGGAATGCGGTTTGGATGTTCAGGTCGAAGCCGTAGAATTCCAACGAAGTGGAGAGACCACCGTAGAGATCGGGGATGGCCGTTTTGCCAAGCACCACTTGCGAGGCGTTACCGGTTTCGTAGGCATAGCGTGTGCCATCTTCCAATTGACCGTACTTCGATTCGTCGAAAGCTATACCCTCTTCGGCTGCTTGTGCCTGGGCCTCCTGATAATCTTTTTCGGTAACTTCGTACATCGGCAGACCCGAAGTGCGTTCTACGCCCAAATAGTGATAATCGTAGAAGTCGTAAATGCTTCCGCCAATCGAACGCCAATACGAACCGGCTTGATAGCCACCATCTTTGTCAATCAGACTTTGTTTATCTTCGGGCAGACGTGTCAAAGCATTTTTATAGTGTGTCAAGTTGAGATCGACAGTCCATTTCACATCGCGGGTTTTTACCAGCGTTGCACCCAAAGTTACTTCCACACCGATGTTGCGCATGTCCATTTCGTTCGTGTAGATGGACGATGGCGAGCCTTGCGAAGGCGGCAGCGGTTTGGCGTAGATCATGTCTTTGGTGTCTTTGATAAAGAAGTCGGCTTCGATGTCCAAGCGATCGACAAATCCCAATTCGACACCAACGTTCAGGTTGTTACTCTTTTCCCACGTCAGTTTGCGATTGCCGCGTTGTGCCAGATGGACTGACGGTTGGCTGGCACCATCGGTTACCGAATAAGCATAGAGGTCGAGGTAAGGAGCAGCACCTGCGCCAATATTGTCGTTACCTTGCGTACCATAACTTGCTTTGATTTTCAAGTCGTGAATGGCATCGACATCGCGCAACCAACTCTCCTCTTTCATACGCCAGCTGGCACCTACCGACCAGAAGTGTCCCCAACGGGATTCGGGTGCAAAATACGACGATCCGTCGCAACGATACGATGCAGATACATAGTAGCGTTCAGCAAAGTTGTATTCGGCACGCGCCATGAAACCTTGTACACGATAACCGCTTGTGTACGAAGTCAATCCGTCGATAGCGCCACCATTTTCGAGTTCGGGGTTGGTGGGATCGTAGAATTGCGATTTGCTACCTGTCAGCACTTGCGAGTTGTCCATTTTGAACTCATGACCAACGAGCAAATTCAAACCATGTTCGCCAAATGAATTTTCATACGTAAGCAATTGGTTGGTATTCAGCGCTTCGTAGCGTTGCGATGTGCGTGTACCGCGACCATTTACGTCTTTGGCATCGCCACCTATCGGCGTTTGGAACGAGATGACGTTGATGTTATAAACGTCGTAACTTGCGTTGATGGCCAATTTCAAGCCTTTGTAGAGCGTGAAATCCAAGAAACCGCGCAGGTTCAAGTTGTCCCACACACTATTATAGATATTGGCTTGGTTGGTAGCCAACGGGTTGGCCCTCGAAGCATAAGGACGCAACATTTCACCTTCGCCGAAGTCGTATTTGCGCGAGCCGTCGGCGTTGTATTGCGGCGTACCGTCCTTGCTGTAGAGATAGACCGGATAAATCGGCGCAATCATCTGCGAGAACATAAACAAGTTGGAGTATGCCGTGCCGCCCGAAGTTGGCGAGTCTTGGCTCGTGTGTGCATACGATGCGTTTACACCCACTTTCAACCATTTGGCCACCTCTTGTTCCACTTTGGCACGCACGTTGAAACGTTGGAAGCCGGAATTAACGATATAACCATTATCGTCGAGGTAACCTGCTGATATATAGTAATTTGTTTTGTCCGTACCGCCGCTGATGTTCAGGTTGTATTCCTGACGCAAGCCGGTTTGGAAAGGTTCGCTCAACCAATTGTCAGTCCATTTCAGTTGCTGAGCTTTCGACGACAAACGTCCTGTAAACGGATTGATGAGTTCGGTATCGGACACACCCTGATAAATATTATACCCGAGGTTTTTGATCAAGTCGTTCGAGGCTGCAATGCCCGAAGCCAGATAAGACGATCCGCTCGACAAATAGGCATTGCGCGATGCTTCCCACATCATTTCGTAATAGTCGCCCGGGGCGGTAATGATGTCGTAGGTTGGCACACCACGCATGTTGCCACCGACACGTACTTCGAGGTTTACGTTTACTTTGCCCGTTTCGCCACGTTTGGTTGTAATAAGGATTACACCATTCGAGCCGCGCGCACCATACATAGAGTTAGCAGCAGCATCTTTCAATACCGTCAGCGAGGCAATATCTTGTGTCGGAATCGAGTTCAGCGAGCCTTCGTAGGGAATACCGTCCACAACGATAAGCGGGCTTTGCGAGGCCGAAATAGAGCCTACACCACGAATGCGGATGGAGGCCGATTCGCCCGGCTGACCGCTACTCGACACTACTTGCACGCCCGACATGGCGCCATCGAGCGATTTCGATACATCAGAAACCTGCATTTTAGCCAAGTCTTCGCCGCGTTTCGATTGAGCAGCACCGGTAAATGCTTTTTTGGTTGTTGTACCATAGGCAACGGCCATTACCTCTTCCAATTCGGTAGCCGAACTTTGCAGTGAGATGACCATGCCGTTGGCAGCCGGGACTTCCTGCGTGGCCATACCGATGTACGACACCACCAACACATCGCCTGCCGAGGCTGAAACTTCAAACGTGCCATCTACATCCGAAATGGTACCAACCGTGGTACCTTTCACCATAATAGATGCGCCGATTACAGGCTCACCGTCTTCTTCGGTAACGACGGTACCCTTGATTTGCGCGAATGCTCCTACGCATGCGAGCAACAAGCCTGTCAAGATTAACGTAAATTTTCTCATAATGTTTCTCTCTCTTTGATTAAATAGTGTATAATTTAGTTGTTTTAGTTACAAATTGTAAGCACGCCACCGATGAAAAATGGCTATACATGACAAAGTTACGATTTTTGCCGTTACAAAACAAGTTTTGCGAAAAAAAGTTGCTTTTTTATTGTTTTTTTTCATTTCATGCCGCCGAAAAGCATTGTTACAAATATTGTTTTTCAATAAATGTTACTAAAACTAACACGCTGATTTACTGATTATTAAACAAACTTTTGAGTTTAAGTTATTTTTTTACGCGTTTTTTATCAACAAGCGCGGCGACAACTGTTATTTTTATGCCTTTCGGCATTATTTTAACAAGAAATAATCTTGCCAAATCGGGAATTTTGAGCGATTTTTGAGAATTTTTTTCGGGTAAAAGTATGCAAAAGCGGTTTCAAAAAAGATAAATTTCGCTACAAAAAGCAACGAAATTTATTCAAAACACGCCGATTTGCTTTCAATCTGAAAGCGGCATGCAAATACAAAATAGGTGCGTACCGTCATTGTCCGGCAACGACGATAACAAATTCGCCTTTCGGCGGGTGTTCTTTGAAATGTTGCACCAACTCGGCAAGCGTTCCGCGTACGGTTTCTTCAAATTTTTTGGAAATTTCGCGCGAGACCGAGGCTTTGCGGTCGTTGCCCAAGCATTCGGCCAACTGTTCGAGCGTTTTGAGCACCCTAAACGGCGATTCGTAGAAAATCATCGTGCGCGTTTCGGCGGCAAGTTCGGTCAGTTTTGTTTGTCGTCCTTTTTTCTGCGGCAGAAATCCTTCGAAGCAGAAGCGGTCGCACGGCAAGCCCGAATCGACCAAGGCAGGGACAAACGCCGTAGCCCCGGGCAGACATTCGACCTCGATGTCGGCAGCCACACAAGCACGCACCAACAAAAATCCGGGGTCGGAAATGGCCGGCGTGCCGGCATCGGACACCAACGCCACCGACTCGCCCTTTTGCAGCCGTTCGACGATGGTATCGACCGTTTGATGTTCGTTGAATTTGTGGTGCGAAAGCATCGGTGTGTGAATGTCGTAGTGGTGCAACAACACCGAAGTGGTGCGCGTGTCCTCGGCCAAAATGAGGTTGACTTCGCGCAAAAGGCGTAGCGCGCGCAAGGTGATGTCCTCCAAGTTGCCGACCGGTGTCGGTATCACAAAAAGTTTCGGCATAAGATTTTGCTATATATAATAGGGTGTATCAGGCAAAACGCCGTTTTATCAAATCGACGAAATCGGTAGTGGCCGGTTTGTCGGGCGGCAATGCGCAGTGTTTTTCGAGGTAGGCTTCGGCCTGCTCGAGCGAGGTGCACTGATTGAGCGCATCCAGCACAGTGGCCATTTGCTCGCCGTTATTGTCGAACAATTCGCGTTGGAAACGAAAACGGTCTGCAATGCTAATGGCGCGTTTGAGGTCGGTTACCGGCCGATGGGCAATGGTAGCCGCCAGCGATTCGTTTTCCTGCTGTTTTTCAAACGCATCGATCACCGTTTCGGGCTTATGAATGGTTTCGGCCACGATTTGCGCAGCGGTTTCGTCAGGAGCAGTAACGTCCGCATCAGGCTGATTATCAGCATCCTCGCAAACCTCTGGAATAGGTTCCGGCTCTACAACGAGCGTTGGTTCGGGTTCGACAACGGCAGCAGGTTCGGTCACTGTAACGGGCGCTTCGTCGGGCACGGGTGCCGGCATTTCGGGTTCGGTACGGACGCTGTCGCGTGCGGCCTCGGGCATGGCGGTCAGGCAGTGGCGCAGGCTCTCGACTTTGGTCACAGCCAAGTCGATCAGCGGTTGCGGGAAGGTTTCCATCTCGGCAAACCCTTGCGTCAGAGTCTGCAATTCGGCGATGTCCTTTTCGATAAGTGCGATAAGTGTGTCTTTGTTCATAATTTTTTATAATGTTTTGTCGGTCTATTTTGGAAAATGTGTTATCTTTGCCAAGCAAAAAAATGCACGCGCAAAATTACAAAAAAAATATCAAAACACGACCATAATCGGTCGAGTAACCTTTTAGAATAATGGACTTTTTTGAATCGCATGCCCATTTCACCCATCATCACGGCAGTATCGAAGTGATTTGCGGGTCGATGTTTTCGGGCAAAACCGAGGAGTTGATTCGCCGTTTGAAACGCGCCAAGTTTGCCAAACAGCGTGTCGAGATTTTCAAGCCCTGCATCGACACGCGTTATTCGGAGCAAGATGTTGTGAGCCACGACCACACCAGCATTGCATCGACGCCGGTCGATTCGTCGGCCAGCATATTGCTGATGACGGGCGATGTAGATGTTATCGGCATAGACGAGGCTCAATTTTTCGACGAAGGTTTGGTGGAGGTGTGTCGCACTTTGGCCAATCAAGGTTTTCGAGTTATCATCGCCGGTTTGGACATGGATTTTCGCGGTGTGCCGTTTGGTCCGATGCCTGCGTTGATGGCCATTGCCGATGATGTAACGAAGGTTCACGCCATTTGTGTGCGTTGCGGTTTGCCGGCTTATATTTCGCACCGTTTGGTGGCAGGCGAAAATCAGGTTTTGTTGGGCGAAACGGACAAATACGAACCTATTTGCCGCGATTGTTACAACAAATTGCAAGACGAGGAAAAATAGATTTGCACTCAAAAAAATGTTTTAGACTCTTTTCGTTTTGTCGGAAAGAGTTTTTTTTGTACTTTTGCAGCGCAACGGTTCACGTCGGCACTTGTTACGCAAGTGTGTGATTAAAAGGGAATTCCGTGCAAATCGGAAACAGTCCCGCTGCTGTAAACGACCATTCATAGGCTGCGACGCTACACAATCCACTGAATAACATCGGGAAGGAAGTCGCCGTCGGTCGAAGTCAGAAGACCTGCCGTGGCTACACACATAGGCTTTCGCCCTCGAGGAAAGGGCGCAGTATGATTATGAAACGATTTCGATACTTTTTGTTTTTTGGTTTTTACAGTGCACTGTGTATCAGTGGATTGCGAGCGCAAGATACGCTATCCGTCGATACGACCCGCATGTATCACATCGACGAAGTATCGGTGTCGGCCAAATACCACCAAACAGCGAGTATCGGTTCGGCACAAACATTATCAGGCGAGGCGTTGCAGCAACTCAATTCGCATTCGGTAGCCGATGCTTTGCGCTATTTTTCGGGGGTTCAGATTAAGGATTTTGGCGGCATTGGCGGTTTGAAAACCGTCAACATCCGCAGCATGGGTACCAACCATGTAGGCGTATTTTACGACGGCATCGAACTCGGCAATGCGCAAAACGGCACCATCGATTTGGGGAAATTTTCGTTGGACAACATGGAAGCCATCACCGTGTACAACGGCGAGAAAAGTGCGGTATTTCAGCCGGCGAAGGACTTTGGTTCGTCGGGCAGCGTCTATTTGCAATCGAAAGCGCCCCGTTTCGACGACGACAAGCCGTATCATGTTACAGCAACGGTCAAAGGCGGCTCGTTCGGCACAATCAACCCATCGCTGCTATGGGAGCAACAGCTGTCGTCCAAAATGGCATTATCGACCAGCGCCGAATATCTGTACACAACGGGCAAATACAAATTTCGTTACCAAACCTTAGGCGGCTACGACACCACCGCCATCCGTCAAAATGGCGATGTGAACGCCGTGCGTGCCGAAGTGGGTTTGTACGGGCGTGTGAGCGAAGGCAGTTGGCGCACCAAAGCCTACGCCTACCACTCGGAGCGCGGTTATCCCGGCGCTGTGGTGCGCGGTCGGTTCACCCACGAAGACCGCCAATGGGACACCAACGTGTTTGTTCAAGGTTCGTTTCAGAAGAGTTTCGGCAACGTCTATTCGCTGATGCTCAAAGGCAAATATGCTTACGACTATCTGCGCTATTTGGCCGACCCCAACAAAGATGCCGGCGTGATGTATGTGGACAACACCTACAAGCAGCACGAAATTTATGTGAGCAACGCCAATCGCTGGCAGATTTTTCCGTTTTGGGATATGGGTTTGTCGGTCGATTTTCAGTGGAATAAACTCGACGCCGACTTGTACGATTTTGCCTATCCGCAACGCTATGCGCTATTGGGCGCATTGGCTACGGCATTCAATTTTTCGCACGTCAAACTACACGCGAGCGTTTTGGGCACTTTTGTGCGAGACCACACGTTGAAATCGAGTGCGAATACCAAAATACTGAAATTCACGCCATCGGTCTTCGCGTCGTATCAGCCATCGCACGAGGTCGATTTGACGCTGCGTGCTTTTTTCAAGCAAAGTATGCGTTTGCCCACCTTCAACGACCTCTATTACACATTCATCGGCAACGCAAGCCTGAAACCCGAGAACACCACGCAATACGACATCGGCATCACCTACAATCAACCGATAACGCATTGGTTTCCAATGTTATCGTTACAAATAGATGGTTATTTCAACCAAGTAACCGACAAAATTGTGGCGACACCAACCTCCAATTTTTTTCGATGGACCATGATAAACCTCGGCTATGTCGAAATTTGGGGTAGCGACATTGCATTGCAAACAACTTTTGCGCCCATCGAGCCTTTGACATTAAATTTGCGACTGGCCTATACCTATCAGCGGGCACGCGACCTGAGCGACCCGACATCGGATTATTACGGCGGTCAAATTCCATACATTCCACGTCATAGCGGCAGTGTTACTTTCAGCGGGCACTACAAAACGTGGGATTTGAATTACAGTTTTATTTACACCGGCGAGCGTTACGACTCGTCGGCCAACATTGCCGCCAACTACATACAGCCTTGGTACACGCACGACTTGTCATTGTCGAAAGCCTTTCAATGGTCGAAAGCCGGTTTGAAACTGACAGCCGAGGTCAATAACCTTTTCAACCAACAATACGAAGTTGTACGCTGCTACCCAATGCCAGGCATCAATTTTAGGGCAATAGCACAGGTAACTTTTTAGATATTAGCAACTTATGAGAAAAACAATTACACGTATTCCTCTATTTTTTCTGACACTTGCCGCGCTATCGGCTTGTCGCACAGACATTATTCCAACGCCCTCGACTCCCAATCAGGTGGACAGTGCCACCGCATCGGGAATGAGCGGTTTCTATCTGCTCAACGAAGGCAATATGGGCAGCAACAAATGTACACTCGATTTTTTCGACTACACCAGCGGCATCTACACAACCAACATTTTTCCATCGGTCAACCCGCAAGTAGTCAAAGAGTTAGGCGACGTTGGCAACGATTTGCAGATTTACGGCAATCGGCTTTACGCCGTCGTCAACTGCTCCAACATGGTAGAAGTTATGGATGTGCAAACCGCCCGACACATCGGCGCCATCACGATTCCAAACTGCCGATACATCACGTTCGCCAACGGGAAAGGTTACATCTCGTCGTACGCCGGCGAACAAACCATCGACCCCAATGCGCGACTTGGTTACATTGCCGAATTTGACACCACCACCTTGCAAATAACACGCGAGGTTACAGTAGGTTATCAACCGGAAGAAATGACCATTATCAATGGCAAATTGTATGTTGCCAACTCGGGCGGCTACCGCGTGCCCAACTACGATACGCGCGTGTCGGTAGTCGATTTGGAGACATTCACCATCGTCCAACACATCGAAGTAGCCATCAATCTGCACCGGCTTCGCCAAGATGCGCACGGCAACATTTATGTAACCTCGCGCGGCGACTACAATGGCGTCGGAGCGAACACTTATATTATTGACAGTCAAACAAATAGAGTTTGCGATTCACTCGGCTTTGCCGCCAACGATTTGTGCATCTGCGGCGACAGTTTGTACGCCATCGGTGTGCAATGGAATGCGTCAACCGGTCGGAACGACATCTCGTACACATTGTACGACATCGGCACGCGCGCCAAAAAGGCCGGCGGATTCATCGCCGACGGCAGCGACACGCACATCGAACTGCCATATAGCATTGCCGTCAATCCGCAAACGCGCGAATTTATTGTTACCGATGCCAAAAACTACGTTACGCCGGGCACCATTTATTACTACAACGCCGATGGCACCTTGAAATGGCACGCCACCACAGGCGACATTCCGGCACACATTGCATTTGTCAGTCAACCAACCAACATACCACTATGAAACATCTGATTACAAGTCTATTAGCCTGTTGCATGAGCGGTTTAGCCGTTGCACAATCGCCATACATCGCCCGCGTGTACGACTACTGCCCTGCTCCGGGACAATTTGTCAACCTGCTGCCGGCCTCCACCGCCGGCGACGACGCCGCAGCCATGGCGCAAAAAGCCACCGACTGCCTTGCCGGTACCGCCAACGGCACCATCGTGTCGCTCGGGTCGTGGGGCGGATACATCATTTTTGGATTCGATCACCAAATAGAAAATGGCAGCGGAGCCGATTTCAAAATCACGGGAAACGCATTTGCGGGGAATGCCGAACCGGGCATAGTCATGGTTGCCGCCGACGACAATCAAAACGGATTGCCCGACGACACGTGGTACGAAATTTGTGGCAGTGCCCACCAACACACCGAAACACAGCGACAGTATGTTGTAACCTACAAAAAGCATCGTTCGTCCGGCGACTCCATCGTCTGGACAGACAATCGCGGCAACAACGGCTACATTGTCAAAAACAGTTTTCGCACCCAAAATTATTTTCCGGATTGGGCAACCGACGATAGTTTGGTGTTCGTCGGGACACGCCTGCCCAACAACGCCGTAGAACAAGCGCCTAACTATTTCGTACTCAACGCATTCGAGTACGGTTATGCCGACAACCAACCCAATGCCACCGACAGCGGCATCGACATTGCTTGGGCGACAGACACAGCAGGAAATCCGGTAGTGCTACAAGGCATCGATTTCGTAAAAGTTTACACCGGCGTCTTTCAGATCAATGGCAACATTGGCGAATGTTCCACCGAAATCGCTGGCGCCATCGACCTACACTGCAACACCGCCGTGCCACACGCCACACGCGACGAAATACAGATTACCATCAACAATCGGCACATCAGCATTGCCACACCAAAAGCCTGCGACATCGTTCTCTACGACATCGCAGGTCGAATTGTAGCGCATCGGCACGCCGCCCTCTACCAAACGACACTGCCGAGCGGCATTTACATCGTCAAAGCGGGGCAAACCTGTCGAAAAATAGCGCTGTAACGCTTCACGGCAGACGCACCATCTCTATCGGTTGCTGCTTGACGGCATCAAGCGGCGCCGACAGAAACTTCACTTTGCCAAAGTCAATCGTTTTGAAATCGAAACAACGAATCGTAGCATTGTACATCGTGCGATAATAGATGCGCCGGTGCCGTATGTCGGTAGCCACCGTCCACTGCGTAGCGCTCGGTATATCGGGAACAGACTGACCTTCAGCCACTTGCGTACCTATCGGGATATCGAAATTATTAAGAATATGAAACGCCTGCACGACGGTTTCGGCCGTGGTTTTCAGTTGTGGGGCTGTTGCTTGAAAAAATGCCGCGCGCACAAAACGCGAAGGCGGCGTCATATCGCCCGGCAAGCCATGCAAGCCGCTACCGCCGCCAAAAGCCGACAACGACAAGGCACCGACGCGCCGTTCGGGCACTGCACCGGCACTCAAATTGACATAGTTGTTCAGATTTGTCAGATGCCACTCAAACCCCGGCGAATTGGTCAACACGCCAAGTTCGTTTTCGTAGAAACGCGGCTGACAATCGACAATTTCGAGCACCACTTGGCGTCCGCTCGCCTCGGTAATGCGCCAATGCACCGTCGAGCCACGCGCATCGATAGTTACCACACGCACATCGTTCATCGCCATCTTCACCTCATCGACAGTGGCGAAACTGCTCAAAATCCACGACACTAACTGCAAGTCGCTCAGGTATTTATCCTTGTGCGCTGCATCGTACGAGCCATAGTCGCCATAGCCGGGGAAATAGAACAACGCTGCCGACAATCCGGCTTCGTTCATACCATCGACCACAAATTCCGGTTGCTGAACCGCCAAACCCACATAGCCATATTTGGCCTTAAATTTTTTGCCATGTTGCGTACCATCAGGCAAATAAGATTGCTGCTGATAGCCGCGCGGCACAACGGCATAACAACTTTCGAGGTCGTCGCCGGCCCATTCGATAGTGCGAGCCACGACGGTTTCACCACTCGTCGTACGCAGCGTAATGCCCGTACAAGCAACAACATGCGGCATCGACCACAGCCATGCCACAGCAAACAGAAATAAAAACGCTTTTTTCATAATTGTAATTTTTTAATAACTTATATCATAATTTATAAAAGCAAAAACAATGCCAAATCGGTGCAATAACCTCCGCCGAAACATTTTCAGCATATTTTGGCAAAAACATGCGGTTGTTTCCGCGATTTTGCGTAACTTTGTATTTTTATTGAGCAACCTTGTTTTTGTATGAAAATCAACCCTGCAAAATTGCAAATTCCATTTATAGCGAGTTATATCGGCATTCTCATCGGGGCGGCATTGCACATTTTCGATCTGACAGCCGGATTTTGGATTTTTACTGTCAGTGCTATCGTATTTGTCGTTACGCGCATCATCACGCTACCCAAAACCGACGACAAACGCACACGCCGGCTCTACGCCCAACTGATGATTGGCTCCGGCTGCCTGCTCGGCACCATCTACTTGATGTACGTCGGCAACAACGCGTGGGCTGTCACGCTTATTATCAGCGCATTCATCGACATTTGGGTCAGTTTTCGTTTGAAATAACCGCACAACGATTATGGTTTATCTGCAAGCAGAACATCTGAGCAAAACTTTCGGCAACGACCTGTTGTTCGACGACATCTCGTTCGGCATCGAACAAGGGCAACGCGTAGCCATCGTCGCCCGCAACGGCACCGGCAAAACCACGCTGCTGCGTATGTTGGTCGGCAAAGAGAGTTGCGACACAGGCATCATCACCTACCATCGCGATTTACGCGTCGGTTTTCTGCCGCAAGAGCCCGAATTTGCGCCGACTATGACCGTGCTCGAAGCCTGTTTCGCCGGCGACAGCGATACCGTGAAAACCATCGCCCGCTACGAACAGCTGCTCGAGCAAAACGACAACACCCCGCAGCACGCCGAGCGCTTGCAACACGCCATGAACGACATGGAGCGACTGCACGCTTGGGACTACGAAACACGCATCCGCCAAATACTCGGGAAACTCGACATTCACGACCTGCAAAAAAATGTACAACAACTGAGCGGCGGACAACAAAAACGGCTCGCCTTGGCCAATGTGCTGATAACCGAACCCGACCTGCTACTGCTCGACGAGCCAACAAACCACCTCGATTTGGAAATGGTCGAATGGCTCGAGGATTTGCTCAACCACTCGAAAATGACGCTACTGATGGTTACGCACGACCGATACTTTCTCGACCATGTTTGCAGCGACATTATCGAAATAGACCGACAGCAACTATTCCGCTACAAAGGCAACTACAGCTACTACCTCGAAAAACGCGAAGAACGCATCGACAACTTCAACGCCGAGACCGCGCGTGCCAAAAACATCTATCGCAAAGAACTCGATTGGATGCGCCGACAACCACAAGCACGCGGCACCAAAGCACAAAGCCGCATCGATGCCTTTCGCGCCATAGAACAACGCGCCAAGCAACGATTCGAAGAAAAACAAATCTCGTTAGGCGTCAAATCGGCATACATCGGCAGCAAAATTTTCGAGGCACAATACATCTCGAAAGCCTTTGGCGACTACAAAATTCTCGACAATTTTTATTACAACTTCTCACGCTACGAAAAATTAGGCATAGTCGGCAAAAACGGCACCGGAAAATCGACCTTTCTGAAAATGCTGTTAGGCGAAGTACAACCCGACAGCGGACGATTCGACATCGGCGACACCGTCCGGTTTGCATACTACAGCCAAAACGGCATCGCGTTCGACGATCGCGACAAAGTCATCGATGCCGTGCGTGCCATTGCCGAAGAGATTGACCTTGGCGGAGGACGCAAACTCACCGCCTCGCAACTGTTGACCCACTTTTTGTTTCCGCCACAACGGCAACACGACTTCATTGCCAAATTGAGCGGAGGCGAACGACGGCGACTTTACCTATGCACCGTATTGATGCGCAACCCAAATTTCCTGATTCTCGACGAGCCCACCAACGACCTCGACATCGCCACACTGAACGTGCTGGAAGACTACCTCATCAACTTCAAAGGCTGCGTCATCGTGGTAAGTCACGACCGCTTTTTCATGGACAAAGTGGTCGATCACCTGCTGGTATTCAAGGGGAATTGTCAAATTCAGGATTTTCCCGGAAATTACACCGACTATCGCGAATGGTGCGAACTAAAAGAAGCCGAAAACAACGAACACGCCGTCCGAACATCGCCAACAGCGACAAGCAACAAACCCCGAAAACACGACGAACACAAAAAACTGACTTTCAGCGAACAACGCGAATTTGAACAACTCGGCAACGACATCGAAACGCTCGAGCACGAGAAAAAAGCCCTCGAGGACGCTTTAGCCTCGGGCAGCCTTGACAACGACGAACTGATGCAAAAATCGCAACGATTCGCCGAAATATCCGACCTAATCGACACAAAAACAATGCGTTGGCTCGAATTGAGCGAACGCGCATAAAATGCCTCACAAAACAACTATGGACGTACGCATCGACACCACTTGGAAACAACAGCTCGCCGCCGAGTTTGACAAGCCCTACTTTGTGCAACTCACCGATTTTGTCCGACACGAATACCAAACACAACAAATTTTTCCGCCGGCGCGCCTCATTTTCAACGCCTTTGACCTCTGCCCGTTCGACCGCGTCAAAGTCGTCATCATCGGGCAAGATCCCTATCACGGCATCGGGCAAGCACACGGACTCAGTTTCTCGGTCAACGAAAACATAGAACTGCCGCCATCGCTGCGCAACATCTACAAAGAGATTCGCAGCGACCTCGGCATCGAACCGCTGCCACACGGCAACCTCGAACGCTGGGCGCGGCAAGGCGTACTGCTGCTCAACGCCACACTGACCGTACGCGCCAACATCGCCGGTTCGCATCAAGGGCACGGCTGGGAACAATTCACCGACTGCGCCATCAAAGCCTTGGCCACACAGCGCGAACACATCGTATTCATGCTGTGGGGCAACTATGCACAACAAAAAGCGCAATTCATCGACCCTGCCAAGCACCTGATACTCAAAAGTGTACACCCATCGCCACTGTCGGCCAGCCGCGGATGGTTTGGCAGCAAACATTTTTCGAAGGCAAACAATTACCTGATTGCCAATGGGTTAGAACCGATTGATTGGCATTGAAACAGCCACGAAAGGTTACAAATAACAACTAATTTTGTCGAATTATCAAAAAAACGTATCTTTGCAAAAAATATACAAGCCCTACATTATGGCATAAAACTAATGTAACATATTGATTTTTATAGCGTTTGCTATTATTCGACACCGTCTTGAAACTTAGGAAACTTCAAAAATGTATAGTCGAAAATAAGATGCGAACGTCTGCGTTATACGTGGACGGCACTTATCTGACTATACAGGCATCCTAAGGCCTCAAGACGTGGGTTGTGAAGTCCACGTTTTTTTGTGCCGTATGGAGCATATTGGTCAGGAAATACAACAAGAATTACGCCGCCAAGAGCGCAGCGTAACTTGGTTTGCGCACCAACTGCACTGCGACCGCACCAACATATACGACATTTTCTCCCGCACTAACATCGACCTGCAACTGCTTGTGCGCATTTCACGCATTCTGCACCGCAATTTTCTGCGTGAATGGGCTGACACTATCGATTGTGTAGAATAAAATACTACAATAGTGTAGTATTTTGCATAACACAATTTATCGCCACCTTATTTACATATATTATACTTTTGCAATCAAAATTGGAGTATACCGAAAAGCCAGCAAGTGAGTAGGAGCAAATAAAATAAATTGATGACATGATCTATAAAAAAAGAGTCTTTTTGTGTGTTACAATTTGTGGAGTATTACTTTCATGTGGTGTGCATAAAAACAGTGCATACACCGATGTTGAAACGAAATGTATAGGAACCGAGTTAGATGGTTCTTACACGTTAAGGGCTTCGGGGAGAGCTCGCAATGCAGCCGATGCTTATGTTCAGGCAGGCAAACAAGCCGTACAAGATGTGCTATTTACCATAATACCGTGTGTGTCAGGGGTTGGCGCTCAAAGTATGCTTAAACCACTATTGCCAGAAGTAAATGCAAAAGAAAAATATGAAAGTTTTTTTGCCAAGTTCTTTGCCGACAATGGTGAGTATTTGAAATTTATGTCAATGAAAGAAAAGCGCGTTTTAAGTAGTAAATACTCTAAAACTGACGCACAAACAGTCTGTATTACAACGGTTTGTGTGGACAGAATAAAACTGAAGGAATATCTTCAAGAGAATGGAATTCTTAAATAATTTTTTCTAAAACTTAATAATCAACTTCTTATGAGTAAAAAATTCTTGACCGTAGTTGCTGCGGTTGCATTAGTAGCAATGCCTATTAGTGCAAAAAAAGCAACCAAAGAGTATCAACGTCCTTCGTTGCACATGGTGTTGATGACAACAGAAACAGCCCAAGGTGGCGCACAAGTAGCCGACCCTGAAATTTTGGGCTACGCTGCAGAGTCGTGGAAAAACTATGAATTTCCCTCGCTCTACAACAATTTTGCTATCCCCTTCGACAAGACGGAAGTAGGCGCAGCCAAAGGTTCTATTATGGATGTGTTGGCAATGTACAGCAGCCCCGAATCGTTACAAGGAAAAAGCATTAACGAACTGAAAACCATTATTGAAATGCTTCAAGGTAAAAAATATCGTGAGGCGTTGAAAGAGGAAGTGGACAAAATTTCCGACGAAGTTGCTCACCAATTAGTAAGGAAATGGTGGAGCATTGGCGAAGACGGTTCGCTGTCCGATACGTTGCTTTTCCGTTTAGCATGTTATTCGGCTACGCAAAATCAAGCCAATGACGCTGCACAAACAACAATGGGTGCCCAATATCAACTTTTCAACGAATTGGCGGATGTTACCATGTCGAATACGTATGTAGCTTTTACAAAATTGGACTTCTACGAGAACGAGCCTATAGCCGCATTTGTTCGTAACATCATGCAGATGATTGCAACTCTTACACCCGCTCCTGCCAATGTAGCGGCCCAAATGGCTGTTGATAAAACCTACGAAGCCATGAAAGAAGGTTATACGGCATTTACAAATAACTTGCTTTATAAACTCGAATGGAACGATTCGATAGCCAACGAATTTTATGCTATCTGGAAAGATGGTAAAGTTGATATGGACAAATTCAATGCAATGAAATTCCATCTGACCTATATAGGAAACACTTCGGCTAATGCCACTTGTATGATGAAGAAAGAAGACAAAGGACAAGGTGCTGCTCACATGGTTTATAAAACCTGCCACAAGGCTATTGGTCGCCAATTCACTAAAATGCAAAAAGAGTATGAAGAATTTCGTCCGATGGTACCTGTGTTAGGTATTGATGCAAAAGGTGGCATCATTGCCGATATGGGCACTAAAGAAGGCGTGAAAGTCGGCGACAAATTCTTCCTTTTGGAGCCTGTTACCAACGAAAAGGGAATAACAAAATATAATACCAAAGCGACTCTTAAAGTAGTAAAATGGGCAGGCGATGAGGCTTTTGTTGATGGTGTTTGGGACAATGAAAATATCGACAATGCAGCCGAAGCCGATGCAAATGCCGAGTCGATGGAAATAATCGGCACGCATTTGAGCAAGTTTAAAAATGCCACTCCGAGTATGTTTGTGAAATTAGCAAAATAACAACATCATGAGATACAGACTAATCACTTGTGTCCTTGCAATTATCACTTTCTTACCTGCGTTTGCAGGCAAGAAAGCTGATAAAGAGACCTTGGTTTGGCGGTATGAAGTTCAAGACCTCAATATCGTAGCAAAAAACGGGAAAGATGTCATTTTCAAAATTTGGAGTTATTCCAAAAAAGAAAATACTGCACTTATGCAAGCAGGTAAAAATGCCGTGCATGCCGTTATTTTCAAACAAATCGGTTACAATCCCGCTTTGGTCGGTACGGAATCTGTCGAATTGGAATACGACGCATTTTTCCGTTCGTTTTTTGCCGATGGTGGCGAATATATGCGTTTTGTACAATTTGCCAATAATGGAGCAATCGCACCAAATGATAAAATCAAACTGCAAAAAGAGTACAAAATTGGTGTTAAAGTTACGGTTAATCGTTCTGATTTACGTAAATATCTGGAAGAACATGGCATTATAAAATCCATGAATTCACTCTTTTAACTTATATATTTTATGAAAAGATTATTTTTATCGTTATTGGCTTTTGCCACTGTTTCATCTCTTTTGGCACAAGCGGTACAACCAAGCCTGATGGTCTTCCCCTCGCGTGCTTGGTGCCATCAAAATGGATTTGAAAAGGTTGTCGTTAAAGCCAATGGAAAAGAAGTGCGCGTACAAGAATACGACAAGGCATTCATCGATAACAAAGACCTTGGTCCTGCAGTTCGTACTATCGGAAAAATGATGCAGGATCGTGGTTTCCAACTTGTCGATTTGGAAGCACAGTTGGCAAGTCAAGATCTTGAGTCTGCTTTGGACAATGCCGGTGATGAGGATATTGATGTTTCGGCGTATGATAAATTGTTGGAAACTGCCGGTCCCGACATCGCGCTACACATCAATTATTATACGGAAACGCAAGGTCCTCGCGTAACGCTTTTTTATGATTTGACGGCCTTTGATGCTTATACGAACAAACAAGTGGCATCGACGGGTTTAATTTCGTACGGCCCTGTTATGAGTGCGCCTTTGCAAACACTCATACAATCGGCCTTGTTGAGCAGTATAGATGCTTTTAACGCTCAACTTATGCAGCATTTTATGGATATGCAAGAAAAAGGACGTGAAATAAGTGTTCGTATCAATACTTTTTCCGGTTGGGAAGATGGATTGGAAACAGAGGTGAATGGTCGTGAACTGACCGAAATATTGGAAGAGTGGATGACCAACAACTGTGTGGCAGGACGCAATCACCAGAAAACCGCTTCTGAAACTTCGATGTACTACGATTCTGCACGCATTCCTTTGTTTAATGAAAACGGCAAAGCCGTTCAGGCTAAACAGTGGTTAAATGGCTTGCGCAAATACCTTAAAACGTTGAACGTGCCAAGCAAAGTGAAAACACGCGGTTTGGGACAAGCACAACTAATTATAGGAGAGTAAGATCAATGAAAAAATATTGGTTAGCAGCATTTATAATGCTATACGCAATAGGTTCGCAGGCTCAAAATGATTTAGGAAATGCCGACGATGCTGCACGCATTGCCATAACTGCCTATGTGGATTCGGACCTTGGATTTAATCGCGAGGTAAGCAAGCAGTTGCTCAACAAAATGAATACCGTCCTGACCAAACAAGGCTTGGCCGGCAGTAAAAACCAACGATTTATAATCACAGCCAATGCCGATATTCTTTCCGAAGATATTGTCGTTACAACCAAAGAAATGTATCAGTATCAGTTGGAAGTACATTTTATAATCGGAGATGGTATTGATGGTATCAAGTTTGCAACTGCTTCACAAACGGTTCAAGGTCTTGGCGAAACTAAGGCTGCAGCCTATTTGCAGGCAATACGCAAGATTAAACCGTCTGATCCGGCATTCCAAAATATGGTAAATGAAGCTAAGACCAAGATTATAGAGTACTATAACTCCAAGTGCGACTTTATCATCTCCGAGGCAAAGACTTTAGCGGATAAGCAAGAGTATGATGCAGCAATCTACAAACTGATGTCAGTACCCGATGTATGTAAAGATTGTTATGACAAATGTATGGCGGCAGTCGCTCCCATATATCAATCAAAAATTGACGACGAGGGAGCGCGCCTATTAGCCGAAGCACGCGCTATATGGGCTGCGGGGCAAAATGCGGAGAAAGGAGAAGAGGCTGGTGCTATATTGGCTAAAATCAATCCATCGTCCAAATCGTACGCAGAAGCGATAGCAGTAAGTAACGAGATTGCAAAACGAATAAAAGAGATTGACCAACGCGAATGGGATTTTGCTCTCAAACAACAGCAAGATGAAGTAGATATACAGAAAGCCAACATCAAGGCTATGCGTGATATTGGTGTAGCATTCGGCGAAAATCAACAGCCGATTACCTATAATATTAGAACTTGGTGGTAAACCGTCAATCACGACATCGTTTTATCATACAAACACAAAAATCGCCCCGAATGTTATTCAGGGCGATTTCGTTTATATATGTCCGCACAAGTGAAATTTATCGCGAATAGCCTTTCAGGATACCGCGCGGCGAATTACGCACAAACAAGATAACTTCGTCGCGTTCGGGCGTGGCCGGAAACGAAGTCTCGATAGCCTCCACAGCCTGCGACACATTCATATCCGACTGAAATATCATACGATACATATCCTGCACATTCTGAATTTGCTCGTTACTGAAACCGCGACGCCGCAAACCTATCGAATTGACGCCGGCGTACGAAATCGGCTCGCGCGCAGCAATAATATACGGCGGAATGTCCTTGTTGATGCGCGAACCACCCTGCACCATCACATGTTTGCCGATGTGCGTAAACTGATGTACCAAAGTGCCTCCGCCTATCACCACAAAATCATCGACCACCACCTCGCCGGCCAATTGCGTGGCATTCGACATGATGATGTTGTTATTCAAATGACAATCGTGCGCCACATGACAATAGGCCATCACCAAGCAATTATCGCCAATGACGGTTTTCCCTTTCGACGCCGTGCCACGATGCACTGTAACACACTCGCGCAACGTCGTATTATTGCCGATAATCGTATAAGTCTGCTCGCCTTTGAACTTCAAATCCTGCGGAATGGCGCCCACAACGGCTCCAGGAAAAATCCGGCAATTCTCGCCGATAACCGTATTCTCGTAAATCGTTACATTCGGTCCGATATGCGTACCGGCGCCAATCGTAACATTCTTTTCGATGACGCAAAAAGGTTCAATCACCACATTTTCCGCAATTTTAGCATCCGGATGAATACATGCAAATGGTTGAGTCATAGTAATTTTTGTTTTAGTGATGTCTTATGTTTAATTATTTGCACAACGTTTGTCTGATATGTTTACTCAATGCCGTATTGACGCTGTGCCCGGGATGATAAGCCACAACTTTACCCAAAATCGGGCGTCCCACCAACGACAAATCGCCTATCAAATCGAGCAATTTGTGCCGTGCAGGCTCATTTTCGAAACGCAAATCGGCATTCAAATATCCCAACGCATCGACCTGCGGACACGGCTGTCCCAACAAATCGGACAAGCGTTGCAATTCCTCGTGTGCCACCGGTTTGTCATAAATCACAAGTGCATTGGTCAAATCGCCACCACGAATCAGGTTCATCTTCAGCAGCGGTTCCAACTCGCGCACAAACACAAACGTGCGACACGGTGCCACCTCGTCGGCAAAGGTCGCCAGATTGTCGATGCTTGCCACTTGGCGCCCCAAAACCGACGAATCGAACTCGATTTCGACTTCGAGCGCAAAGGTGTCGGCCGGCACAATCTCAATACGCGATACACCATTCGGTGCCTCGTAAACAATTTTATGGTCGATGACCAAATAATTTTTCTCCCGATTTTGTTCCACTACGCCTACTTTGGCCAACTGTTCCATATAGATTTTTGCGCTTCCATCCAAAATCGGAAATTCGGGCGCATTCACCTCTATCAAACAATTATCGATGCCGGCGGCATACAACGCTGCCAAACCATGTTCCACGGTTCCAACCTGCACATCGCCGCTACGCAACACTGTGCCACGCGTTGTTTCGGTTACATATTCGGCCAAAGCCGCCACGCACGGTTGCGCCGGCAAATCGACACGTTTGATAACAATTCCCGTATCCTCGGCAGCCGGTTTCACATGCATCTCGATGTGTAATCCGGTATGCAATCCCTTGCCTTGCAGCGTAAACGGTGCGCCTATCGTTCTCTGTTTCATATACTTAATCAATCGACAAGTCAATGCTTGCCACGTTTCATTTTTATTTTTTCAATGCGTTTATCTGTTTCTCCAAATCGGCAATACGGTGAACAAGTTCCGGCAACTGACGATACAATACGGCCGCACGTCGGAACTGCATAGCCGGCATTATAGGCCAACCTTGCCACTGCTTGCCAGGCTCGGCTATCGACGAATTAACACCCGTTTTTGCGCCAAACACATTGCCATCGGCTACGGTGATATGGCCTACCACGCCCACCTGACCGGCAAACACGCAATGTTTGCCCACCTTGGTCGAACCGGCAATGCCCGACTGCGCTGCCATCGCCGTGTGGTCGCCAATCTCCACATTGTGCGCTATTTGGCACAAATTGTCAATTTTGACGCCGGAATGAATATGCGTCGAACCCATTGTGGCACAATCGATTGTCGTATTTGCACCAATCTCAATGTCATCGTCGAGTTTGACGTTGCCAATTTGCGGAATTTTATTGTACCGCCCTTCGGCATCGGGAGCAAACCCAAATCCATCGGCACCCAACACCGCGCCGGCATGTATGATGCAGCGTTTACCTATCTCGCAATTCTCGTACACCGACACATGCGCATACAGCACGCTATCATCGCCCACACGCACATTATCGTCCAAAAATACATGCGGATAGATTTTCACATTGTTGCCAATATGCACATTTTCGCCCACAACGGCATACGCACCGATATAAACATTTTCGCCTATCACAGCCGAATCGGGCACCACGGCCGTGGCATGCACGCCGGTTTTATTTGGTTTCAACGAATCGACCAATTGCAGCAACTTTGCCAACGATTGATACGCGCTGTCAACCTTTATCAGCGTGGCCGATATAGGTTGTTCCGGCACAAACGTTTTGTCCACCAACACGATATCAGCCTTGGTTGTATAAATAAAATGCGTATATTTCGGGTTCGACAAGAATGTCAGCGTACCGGGGCGGCCTTCCTCTATTTTCGACAACTCGCCGACGGTAACTTCCTTATTTCCAATAACTTCTCCTTGCAGAAAATCCGCAATTTGCTGAGCCGTAAATTTCAATTCCATGCTACAATAAATAATCAGTCCGATAGTAAGATGCAGCACGCTCGCAAAACGTTGCATCAACCATCATTTTTTTTGCAAAAATCGAGCCGGTCGCAACAAAAAACCGCACTGTTTTTTGGTTCAGTGCGGTTTACAATGCGCCTACACGCTTATTCGTCGTTCAAAGTTACACGTTTGAAGTCGATAATATTCACGCCGGCTTTTTTCAAAACGTCCTTAACCAACTCTTTCGATTCCGACATAATGTATTGTTGTTCAACCAAAGTCGATTCTTTCAAGAATTTCTGCAGACGTCCTTGTGCAATCATTTCAATCTTCTTCATATTGAAATTGGCAGCGGCTTCGGCAGGAACGTTTGCGCGAATGTCGCGCGCCACTTGTGCCTGTTCCGGTGTCAGCCAGCCTTTGGCCGTGTTCGACTCGATGTGGTCTTCGCTATCGGCATGTGCCGGATTGATGCCGGCTTTACGCAAAGCATTTTCGATAGCCTTGTTCACCTCGTCTTGTTTGGTTTTCTCGGTTGCAACCGCCAACTCACGGTCTTTCACTTCCTGAGCCACATGGTCGGCATCCAAAGCCACCGGTGCCATCGAAGCCACCTGCATATTGACACCGTGTACCGTATCTTGGTCGGCATCGGCAGCATCGGCAGCCACCAACGACGACAATTTGTTGCCAAGGTGGTTGTAGGCATCGACTTTCGGAGCAGCGATGAAAGCATAGTCGCTCAATTCCATCTTTTCGCCGGTTACACCCGAACGTTCGGTTACAAGAGCCTCTACCGTCAAATCGCCGGCTTTCAGAGCCTTCAATGCTTCGAGGTCGGCAGGTTTTTCGGCCAGCGCAATGTCGAGAATACGTTTAACCATATTCACGAAATCAGCGTTTTTGGCCACGAAATCGGTTTCGCATTTTACGGCAACGATACAGCCAAACCCGTTTTCTGCTTTTGCAAGCACGCATCCTTCCGATGCTTCACGATCCGAGCGTTTGGCAGCAATGGCTTGACCACGTTTGCGGAGCAAATTTTTTGCCTCCTCAAAATCGCCATTAGCCTCTTCGAGTGCTTTTTTGACGTCCATCATACCTGCGCCGGTGATATCGCGCAATTTTTTAATATCTGTTAAAGTTACAGCCATAATGTTTTATGTTTTTTATTGGTTAATACTTTTTATAAAAAGGCGCCACACAACACAGTTCATCACGTGTCTGCGACGCCTTCGTGTCATAAATGAATAACGAAATTACTCTTCGGATGCAGCCGGAGCCTCTTCAGCGCTATCGGCTTCTTTGACAGCGCGTTTGGCGCGGGTGCGTCTTTCTTTGATTTCGGGCATTTCTTCGCCATCCTCTTCCGATTTTTCCAACTTGCGTTCTTGCATGCCTTCTTTCAAAGCATCAACCATGGCAGTCAGGATAATTTCGATAGATTTGGTGGCGTCATCGTTAGCCGGAATTACATAATCGATGCCGTTCGGATTCGAGTTGGTATCGACAATACCGAACACCGGAATACCCAAACGTTGTGCTTCGGCCACAGCGATGTTCTCTTTCATCACATCGACAACAAACAAAGCAGCCGGCAGTTTGGTCAAATCGGCAATAGAGCCCAAGTTTTTCTCCAACTTGGCACGTTGACGCATGATTTGCAATTTCTCGCGTTTCGACAAGTTTGCAAAAGTGCCGTCGGTTGACATTTTGTCGATGGCATCCATCTTTTTGACAGCCTTGCGAATGGTCGGGAAGTTGGTCAACATACCACCGGCCCAACGTTCGGTGATGAAAGGCATACCGGCTTCGGCTGCTTTTTCGGCCACTACTTGTTTGGCCTGTTTTTTGGTAGCAACAAAGAGTACGCGTTTACCCATGCGGGCAAAATTTTTCATAGCCTCGGCGGCTTCGTCAATTTTAGCGACCGTTTTGTGCAGGTCGATAATGTGGATTCCGTTGCGCTCCATAAAGATGTAGGGCGCCATGGCCGGATTCCATTTGCGTTTGAGGTGTCCGAAATGAGCACCTGCATCCAGCAATTCTTGAAAATTTGTTCTTGGCATTGTTTTTTTGTTTTTTGTTTGTTTACCTTCTTTTTTACTTTTTGTCAAGCAATCATCAAGTAGTTGCGCAAGGCAAGTCTAAATGATTTAGATACTAAACAAGATATATCGTAAATTTGCGGGCAGCGACGCGAAGTCGCTCCCACAAATAGCGATGCAAGCAAATTAACGTTTGGAGAATTGGAAACGTTTGCGTGCTTTTGGGCGACCCGGTTTTTTGCGTTCCACTTCGCGCGAGTCGCGTGTCAGGAATCCGGCTTGTTTCAATGCGGATTTATCTTCGGCATTGATTTTTACCAAGGCGCGTGCGATAGCCAAGCGCAAGGCTTCGGCCTGACCTTTGAAACCGCCGCCAACGAGGTTGACGCGTACGTCATACTTTTCGGCAACGTCCAATTTGTTCAGCGGTTGTTTAACCACAAACTGAAGCATAGCCGACGGAAAATATGTTTCCAAATCGCGTTTATTGATAACGATTTTACCGTTTCCCGGAGCAACGAATACGCGAGCAACTGCCGCTTTTCTTCTTCCTACTGCATTTACTACTTCCATATTCGAAATCATTTAATTGAATTTAAATCTATTACTTTGGGTGTTTGAGCCTCGTGCGGGTGTTCGGCACCGGCATATACATGCAGGTTGTCCATCAATTTGGCTGCCAATTTATTTTTGGGCAGCATACCTTTCACCACTTTTTCGACCAAGCGAACAGGGCTTTTTTCGAAAATGTCGGCAGGGCTTTGCGAACGTTGTCCGCCCGGATACAACGAATAGGTCAGATATTCGCGATCAGTCCATTTTTTGCCTGTCAGGCGCACTTTGTCGGCATTGATAATAATCACATTGTCGCCACAATCAACGTGAGGCGTAAAATTGGGTTTGTATTTGCCACGCAGCAATTTTGCCACTTTCGAGGCCATGCGACCGAGTACCATATCGGTAGCATCTACCAACACCCACTCTTTGTTTACAGTAGCCGAATTGGCCGAAACTGTCTTAAAACTTAATGTATCCACAACTATTTTTGTTTTTTTGAAAATTTCACATTGCTCACTTCTGCCGTTTCGTTGTCCCTATTTAGTGCGGGCTAATTCACACTTGTCGAGGCTGAACCGACCGAAAACGAGCCTTCTAAAATTTGGATAATATTTGGGACTGCAAAGGTACAACTTTTTTTATTGACAAACAAGCATTTTTTCGATTTTTTCAAGAAAAACTTTTTGAACAGCAAAAAAAAGCAAGGCTGCCGCACCAAAGCACGACAGCCTATATATAAATATGGTGTATTTTCGCTTATTTGATATATCCCAACATTTTCATCAGGTAGAGATATGCTGCAGCAATCAGCGTACCACCCATCAAGGCAACCAACAGCAGCACCGACAATTTTGGAGCCACGGCGCGTTCGGCGGTATAAGCAGGGTCGATGACGCGC
Source organism: Bacteroidales bacterium (assembly GCA_004557405.1). Lineage (GTDB taxonomy): Bacteria > Bacteroidota > Bacteroidia > Bacteroidales > Paludibacteraceae > W0P28-013. Next base: position 56,936 of record SFDZ01000008.1, on the reverse strand, counting down.
GCTGTTTCGGTCGTCGAGGCTAATTGCATCTGTGTCAGTTCGCGCTGTTTGAGCAAAGTCAGATAGACGGTTTGTTTCAGTTCGCGTTCGCGGGCGAGGGAGACATATTCGCGTTCCAAGGTCGGCACATCGTTGATTTGCGCCATAAATTCACTATTTTTCGCCATCAAATCTTGTTTGGTGATTTGAATGCTCTGTTTGACATTTGTGATGGTTTGCAAAATATTGCCGCGCATCATACGAATTTGCGCCAACACTTGCTCGGCTACGGGGTTTGCTTCGGTAGTCGAGCGGCTGATGCGCAAATACTTCATTACCAACGTATTGTACGATGTCATCATATTACCAAGCGTTTCGTCCTGCACGCCGGTATTGCTTGGGATCAGGTCGGAATCGGAGGCTTCTTTCAGATAATTTTCGACAAACGACACCAAATTGTACTGCAAATCGGCGGCGGCGATGCGTTTTTCGTATTCGCTGGCCGTTTCGATGTACAACTGCGCCTGCGTGCTGATGTCGGCGATATTGCGTTTCTTTTTATAGGCTTCGACATCCACTTCGGCCTGTTGCAATTCGTCCGAAATGAGCACCAAGCGGTCGTCCAAGAAACGGAGTGTTTCGGATTGCACTTTGTTTTTGTCCTCCAATTCGCCTCGATTGTACAGCTCGATTACTTTGCTGAGCAATGCTTCGTTTTTGCGCGGGCTCGACGAGGTGTACGACAGTGCAATGGTATTTGCCTTTTTGTTGGTTTGCGCCACCGTCAGTTCCTTAGCCAAGGCATCAATCTGATTTTTTTGACTCAGCAACACGAAACGCACCTTGTAGGTTGTTTCGTCGGGATCGGCAAGCGTCGGAATACGTTCCGGCCACTCGACAAAGCGGAATGCGCCCCACGGCGTTTCGACCGGATCAGCAAGCGAAGCCACCGTGCATTTGAACCGTTCGGTGTCGTCCAAAATGGTACGTTTGAATTTCAAGCGATAAGTGCCGTCGTCTTTTTTGGTAACATCGATGCGCAAGGCACCGCGCATAGTAGCGGCAAATCCGGCAGGATAGACCACCTCCACAGGGGCTTCGTTGTATTGTTCGACGTAACGCAGTTTGAATTTGCGGTACACGGTCGTGCGCAAGCCGAGTTCGTTTATCACCTGCGACAATAGTTGGCGCGAGCGAAGAATTTCGATTTCGTTGTCGATTTGACGACCACCACCCAAGCCCAAATCGGCAGCCGTAAATCCGGCGATAGACAAGCCGCTCAACGCGCTGCCGGCATTTTCGCTGCGCAACATGATGGTGGCATTGGTGGCGTACTTCCGTGCCGTGCACAAATAATAGCCCGACACCATCGCCAAACAAATTGCGATAGCAACAGCGAACACATACCATTTGCGCAACACAAAGAGCAGCAACGCTTTCACATCGATTTCAGCATTTGTATTTTGAATTGCATTTTCGTTTTCCATAAGGCAGATTACTTATTGATGATTGCGACAATAACGGTAACCATTGAGCAGACAGTGGACACTGCGCTCAGATACATCGACACGTTGGTTGATGCGGCGTGATCCAAGCGCGTGCGGTTTGGTTCGATATACAACACATCGTTTTGCTGCAAATAGTAATAGGGCGACGAGAGCAAATCCGTTGAATTGAGGTCGATGCGTACAAAATCTTTCGTTCCTCCGGCATTTTCGCGAATCAGCATCACATTGTCGCGACGGCCATACACGGTCATGTCGCCGGCTAAGCCCAAGGCCTCCATCAGCGTGATGCGTTCGTTGCTGATGGTGTACGAGCCCGGGCGTGCCACTTCGCCGAGTACTGTTACTTTATAGTTCAAAAATTGAATATTGACAATCGGGTCTTCGAGATACGTTTTCAGTTGCGACACCAGCAACGCGATGGCTTCCGATTTTTTCATGCCGCCCACTTTAACTTTCCCCAAGATCGGGAATGTAATATATCCCTCTATATCAACAAGATATGGTTGAAAAGTGGGTGTTTGATAAAGTTTGTCGGTACCGGGCGACATATAGGCCACCACAGGCAGATTGAACGGTGCCACGGCTTCGGGATCCATGCCGGACACCGTAATGGCCAGCATATCGTCGGGACAGATGCGTGCCTCGTGTTGCACGGCGCCGACTACCGACTCCGACGACTCCAGCCCTTGGAAATAGGGCACTTTTTTGTGCATCGTGCACGATGTTGCCATCGCCGCCACCAACACAATCGGGATAAAACGTTTGATATTCATAGCGTTAACGATTTCCATATTGTTTTTCATAATATTCCTGATAGGCACCGCTGGTGATACGTTCCACCCACGCCTCGTTGGCCAAATACCAATCGACGGTTTTTTCGAGCCCTTCCTCGAACTGCAACGACGGGTGCCACCCCAATTCGCGTTGCAATTTTGTAGAATCGATAGCATAACGCAAATCGTGGCCGGCGCGGTCGGTAACGAACGTTATCAGTTTGGCGGATGTGCCTTCGGGACGACCAAGTTTGGCATCCATAATACGGCACAGCAACCGAATGAGATCGATATTTGTCCACTCGTTGTTTCCACCTATATTATATGTGTCGCCATTTTTGCCTTTATGAAAGATAATGTCGATGGCGCGGGCGTGGTCGTCCACATAGAGCCAGTCGCGCACGTTTTCGCCTTTTCCGTAAACGGGAATCGGGCGATTGTGTTTAATGTTGTTGATGGCCAACGGAATCAATTTTTCGGGGAAATGGTGCGATCCGTAATTGTTGGAGCAGTTAGAAACGACCACGGGCAAGCCGTAGGTATCGTGAAAGGCGCGTACGAAATGGTCGCTCGACGCCTTGCTGGCCGAATAGGGTGAGTGCGGCGCATATTTAGTCTGTTCGGTAAAGAACGTGCCGTCTTTTTCGAGAGCGCCGTACACTTCGTCGGTCGAGATATGATAGAAACGTTTACCTTCGTAGTTGCCCTGCCACAGATTTTTGGCAGCCTGCAGCAAATTGCACGTACCCATCACATTGGTGCGAATAAACGCAAACGGGTCGGTAATAGACCGATCGACGTGCGATTCGGCAGCCAGATGAATGACACCATCGGGGCGATAGGTGTCGAACACTTCGGTGATTTTGGCAAAATCGGTAATGTCGGCTTTGACAAACGTATAATTTGGTTTATCGACTACATCAATCAGATTTTCGAGATTGCCGGCATAGGTCAGGGCGTCCAAATTGACGATGTGGTAATCGGGATACTTCTGCACAAACAGCCGCACCACATGCGATCCAATGAATCCGGCGCCACCGGTAATGATGATAGTTTTCATACTATTACACAAAATTGGGATTGCAAAGATAATAGTTTTTGTCGAGCCCAGCAAATTTGTCATCAAAAACCACACCTATATTATACTTTTTTGCAAAAAAAACGTCGAACTATTGTCGGAATCAAAAAAAAACAGTAATTTTGCGCCGCTTTTCGAGTAAAAGCGACTATTATTCACTAATAAAAACATCAAAAAAAATGGCAACTAAAATTAGATTGCAAAGACACGGTCACAAAGGTTACGCTTACTATCACATCGTTGTAGCCGACAGCCGTGCGCCACGCGATGGCAGAATTATCGAACGCATCGGTTCGTACAACCCGAACACTCACCCCGCCACAGTTGAGCTCAACTTTGAGCGTGCCTTGTATTGGGTGAACGTAGGTGCTCAACCAACCGACACAGCCCGCAATTTGCTGTCGGGCGAAGGTGTATTGTTGATGAAACACCTGCAAGGCGGCGTGAAAAAAGGTGCTTTTGACGAAGCCGCCGCTCAACAAAAATTTGAGGCTTGGAAAGCCGAACGTGCTCACGCTGCCGAGAACATCAAGGCTGCCGATGCATCGAAAAAGGCCGAAGCCGCGAAACAACGTTTAGAAGCAGAACGCGAGATTAACAAGGCGAAAGCCGCCGAATTGGCCAAGAAAAAAGCCGAAGCGCTTGAGGCCGAGGCTGCTGCTGCCGCTGCCGAGCTGGCTGCCGAAGCACCGGCCGAGAGCGAAGCTCCCGCTGCAGAATAATCGACGCAACGCCAACGTTTGCAACAAAAAAGTCCGGCAACGGGCTTTTTTTGTTGGAGAAAAAAGCGTATATTTGTAGGCTCAAATATCGAAAACGCCATCGCATTGCATCGTTCACAATACGCACACGAAATAGGCGACACCTTGTGGCTTATGATTTTGCAAGGGCTCAATTATCTTGCGCCCTTGTTGGTGTGGCCTTATTTGATGACTGTGCTTGGAGCCGAACAATTTGGCTGCATCAGTTTTGCCATTGCGGCCAATCAATATCTCATGATAATTGTTGACTTCGGGTTTAACTTTAGTTCTACAAAGGGAATTGCGCTCGCCAAAGGGAATCAGGAGAGCATCAATCGGCTGTTTTCGGAAACTCTTGTGGCCAAGCTGCTTCTTTTAGCCGGTGCATTTGTGCTGCTTTTGGTGATTGTGGCGATACCAAAATTCAGAATTTACACCCAAACATCGCTCATACTTTTTTCGATGGTTGTTTGCAGCGCGCTGACATGCGTGTGGTTGTTTCAGGGGTTGGGCAAAATACGCATTGTATCGATTATTAACTGCGTATCGAAGATAGCGATTTTGCCGCTCACATTTGTGCTGGTGCGCACGAGCAACGACACCCTTGTAGCGGCCTACATTTTGGGAGGCGTGTATGTCGTGTCGGCCATTTTGTCGTTGCTATTGGTCAGGCTGCAACGGTTAGCTCGCCTTGTGGCCATAACATGGTCGGGCATCAAAGCCATACTGAAAGATAGTTTTCCGATTTTCGTTTCGAATGCGGCGAGCAGTATCTATGCCATGTTGTTTGTGGTGATATTGGGCTATTTTGCGTTGCCCGACGAAGTGGGAAAATACGCCGCTGCCGAGAAACTGATGCGCATGGCGTGTTATGCCGTTTGGCTGCCGGTGTCGCAAGCGTTTTTCCCAAAAATTTGTCAGACAGCCGGCCACAATCGGGCTGAAACGCGCCGTACACTACGGCGGCTGTTTGTGATTATGACTGCAGCAATGCTGTTTATAGGAGGTATTTTGTTTTTCTTTGCCCGGCCATTGTCCGAGTGGTTGGGACGCGACTATGTTGGTTTTGAGCCAATAGCCAAGATTTTGTCCATTGTGCCGCTGTTTGTAGCCGTTGGCGGCGTTGCCGGGCAACTCGGGTTACTAACCATGGGTAACGAGCGCGACAAGAAGCATTTTCAAAACATTTATTTGTCCGCCGCCGGTTTATCCGTGGTGCTAACCTTTGCGTTAGTGCCACATTTTCAAGCGATTGGTGCAGGCATAGCCTTACTATTGACGGAATGTTTTGTCTGCGTGGGTATGTTGGTTGGGTTTAAAAAAATGTTAAGATAATGTACTATATCATTGGTCTATGCATATTATTGTTATGTCTTGGCATGATTTGTTCGAAACAGAATATTTTCTCGCCGACCGTCATTACCGCCATGATATGGTTTGTTTGCGTTACACTTTTTTTGTATTTTCCGCATCAACTTCCGGAGTTATCATCGCAATTTAGTACTGCCATCGCCATTTGGCTTGTATGTTTTTCGTTATGCTCGCTGCTGATGCAGTCGTGCTGTTTTTCTACCTCTACAATAAAATGTAACGTAACCATTCGGGACATTTACTTTTGGTTGTCAATAGCGTGCATACCCTGTTTAATACTATTTGCGCAACACGCCATAGCCACAGGCACCACAGACCATTGGGCACTGAACTTGCGCAATGCTGCCATAGGAAGGGGCGAAAATCAAGAGGCTTATACGCCGCTGTATTATCTTTTGTGGGTTGTAACCTATCTGCTTTACCTTGTCGAAGAAGAAAATCCGAACACGAAACGCACCATCATAATGGGACTATTAGTGGCACTTTTTGGTGCCGTTACCATGTCGAAAACGCTCATACTCAATCTTTTTATCATGACGATTTTTATTCTATACACTCGGCGCATCATCAAGATTCGGCACATACTCATCGGCATAGCCGCCATCGTTACCGTTTTGTTGATTATGCAAGGTGTGCGTCAAGCCGTTACCATGGATAAAAACGCGACACAAAGCACCATTGTGTTGTATATACTGAGCAACATGAGCGCTTTCGACACGTTACAACCCTATTCAAGCGAGCATTTTGGTGAAAACGTTTTTCGAATCTATTACGCCATCACATACAAATTGGGTTTATCCGACATTGTGCCTGTAAACCCGATTTTGCCATGGATAGAGAAACCAATAGCGACAAATACATACACCACTTTATATCCGTTTTTCAAAGACTTTGGATACGTCGGCATCGGCATTTTTGGTTCTTTACTTGGATTGTTCTATGGTTGGATATTCAAGAAACACCAAGAGAATTGCCTTTTTTACACCATTATGTACGCATACTTTTGCACGCTGTTAGTTACGCAATACAATGGCGACGGGGTTTTCACCAACATTGCCGGCCATGTGAAAATGTTATTGATATTGTGTGTACCTTTTGTAGTTGATAAATACAAATTGCTTCGTAGATGAATACAGACGTCCTATTTATAATTGTACTATATCGAGTCAAATTGGAGGCAAGTTTGGCATACCAATCGTTAACTAAAATTTTTGGCAACCAAGCCGACACGCACATTTATGTACACGACAACACCACCAACAACATCAAATTGGCACAAGCCTATAATTTGGGTGTCGATTACGCCGCCACACACCACAAACAGTGGATTATTTTACTCGATCAAGACACCGAAGTTACTCAAACCTACATCGACGTCGCACAGCATTTTTTGTCGAATCCGCCCACACAAGTAGCCGTCCCCATTCTGACCAATGCGGCAGGCAAGCAATTATCGCCATTCTACTACGACAAGAACAAAGGGCCATTTTTGAGACAATCTTTCACAAAACGTCCCAATTGGGTTATAACAGCCTTTAATTCAGGCACAATAATTCACATCGACGCCATCAAAAAAATCGGATACTTCAACGAAGATTACCCTCTCGACTATTTAGATTACGACTATTTTTTGCAATTTGACAAACACAACATCGCCGTTACACCACTGAACGCCATTTTAATTCACCATTTATCGGTCGATACCCGCAATCAGATTACGCACGAACGTTATGCAAGCATCTTGAAAGCCGAATTAAGTTTTGCGAAACAATTAGGCTCAAAAGCATTATTTTACTACCATTTATGTCTATTGGGACGTAGCGTAAAGTGGATTTTCAAACACCCCACCCTTGTCGGACAAACCATACAACACTTAGCACAACGATGAACTCCGTCTGCATAGCCACATATAACGGCGAAAAGTTCATCGCCGAACAGTTAACGTCCATCCTCGGTCAAATTGCACCGAACGACGAGGTTATCATCTCCGACGATGGTTCCACCGATAGCACATGCGCCATTATCGAATCGTTTGACGATCAACGAATTACGCTACTGCACAACAATGCGCACAACTTTAAACACAATTTTATCAATGCACTACAGCACGCGCGAGGCAAGTATATCTTTCTGTCGGACCAAGACGATGTGTGGTTGCCAAATAAATACGAAATCTGTTGCAACTATTTAACGCAATACGATTTGGTGGTTACGGACAACATCATCACCGACACCAACCTGAACACAATACAACCATCATTTTTTGCTTTTTATAAATCGGGAAAAGGCATACTGAAAAACGCCATACGCAACACCTATTTTGGCGCCTGTATGGCTTTTCGACACGATGTACTCGACTTGGCATTGCCCATTCCGCGAACCAACGAAATCGGGCACGACATTTGGATTGGTTTAGTAGCCGAAATTGTAGGAACGGTATATTTCATACCGCAACCATTGTTACTCTATCGACGTCATTCACAAGCACTTACAAACCTGAACGATTCGTTTTTGCACCGCAGCCAACGTAGTCTGTTTGTCAAAATTTGGAGCCGTTGCATCGTATTGGCAGCAGTCGTTCGATTTTATCTGTCCTATACAGTTGGCAAATTCAAATAATTTTTGTATTTTTGCACACTTTATCACGCCATCATGATTGACCATTTAGTTTCGATAATCACCCCTTTATATAACGGGGAGCGTTTTGTTGGAGAAACCATCGAAAGTGTTTTAGCCCAAACATATCCGCATTGGGAAATGCTGATTATCGACGATGGTTCGACAGACAACAGTCCGCAAATAGCCGAGCAATATGCAGCAAAAGACACACGCATCAAAGTGCTGCACCAAGCAAATGCCGGTTCGGCAACTGCGCGCAACAACGGCATACGCCACGCACAAGGACGCTACATCGCGCTGCTTGATGCCGATGACCTTTGGGAACCGATATTCCTCGAAGAACAACTTAAGTTGCTACAAAATACAGTAGGCGCACTATTGGTTTGCGCCGCCCACAAACGCATCGACGAACAAGGCAACGAATGTCTGTCGCCGTTTGTAGCACCGCCCGAAGCGCACTATACGGATTTGCTAAAAACCTGTTCCATAACGTGTTTGACCGGGTTGTACGACACCAAAGCCTTTGGCAAAATGTATTTACGCGAAGAATTGGTCAGTTTGCGCGACGATTATGTCTATTGGCTGGACATCATCCACAAAGTAAATGTGGTATATGCCAATCCCAAGATTTTGGGATCGTACCGCATAATACGCAATTCGGTTTCGCGCAACAAACACAAAGTCATCATTCCGCAATTCAAAGTATATTACAAATGCGAGCACCTCGGATTTTGGCGGAGTTTATACTACACCATCTGCTGGGCATGGAATGGTTATAAAAAATATCGCAAATGAATGCACCTATTAAAAAATATGACTTTTTGATTGTAGGCAGCGGCTTGTTTGGCGCCGTATTTGCACAACAGGCTGTCGAGCGCGGCAAATCGTGCCTTGTCATCGACAAACGTTCGCACATCGGTGGCAACATTTATTGCGAAGAGATTGAAAACATCCAAGTGCATCGCTATGGAGCGCACATCTTTCATACCAACGACGACGAAGTATGGAACTACCTGAACAGATTTGTACATTTCAATCGCTACACCAACAGCCCATTGGCTTCGTATCATGGCGAATTGTACAACCTGCCGTTCAACATGAATACTTTCCGTCAACTGTGGGGTGTAACAACACCGCAAGAAGCCGCGAACAAAATAGCCGAGCAATGCAAACCTTATGAAGGACAAACGCCCACCAACTTGGAAGAACAAGCCCTGCAATTGGTCGGCCACGACATTTACGAAAAACTGATAAAGGGATACACCGAAAAACAATGGGGACGCAAAGCCACCGAACTGCCGAGTTTCATCATCAAACGGTTGCCGCTGCGGTTCGTTTACGACAACAACTATTTCAACGACGCTTATCAAGGAATCCCTATTGAAGGATACAATACACTGATAACCAAGTTATTGAAAAACTGCGATATACAGCTTGGTGTCGATTTTTTAGAACACCGCGAGTTGGCGCAAACGGCACACACCGTGGTCTATACCGGTATGCTCGACGCCTACTTCGACTATCGTTTCGGGCATCTCGCCTATCGCAGTTTGGCATTCGAAACCAAAGTGCTCGACACCGCCAATTTTCAAGGTAACACCGTAGTCAACTACACCGCAGCCGAAGTACCCTACACACGCATCATCGAACACAAGCATTTTGTGGGAGGTCAACAACCCAAAACCGTCATCACCTACGAATACCCGCAAGAGTGGAACTCTGCCAAAGAAGCCTACTATCCGATAAACGACACAAAAAACGAAGCCTTGGCCACACACTACAGACAATTGGCACAGGCCGAACCAAACGTCATATTCGGAGGACGCTTGGCCGATTATCGCTATTACGACATGGACAAAGTAGTGCGCTCCGCCATCGACACCGCACGCCACACACTCGACAAACATTAATGCACATGCTGAACGTATCCATCGTCCTATATAAAAGTCCGTTCGACCAAGTGGAACAAATGGTGAAAATCTTACGCCAATGTTCCTTGGTGCACGACATTTTTTTAGTCGACAACTCGCCCTCGAGCGATGCACGATGGACTACGCTGCCCGTGCGCTACGAATTCAACAACCGAAACATCGGCTACGGCACCGCCCACAACCGCGCCCTGCGCGAAACACTCAAAAGCGACACGCCCTATCACTTGGTCATCAATCCCGATATTCAACTCGACAGCGCCATATTCGACGACATTGTCGCATTCATGGAAGCCAACAAAGATGTAGGATTACTGATGCCCAAAGTATTCTATCCCGATGGGCGCCTGCAACACCTCTGCAAACTACTGCCGACGCCGTGGGATTTGTTTGGGCGGCGATTCCTGCCTCGCTGCCTCACGGCACGCAGCCAACGTCGTTTCGAATTGCGCGACTTCGACTACAACCGCATAGTCAACATACCATATTTGTCAGGCTGTTTTATGTTTCTGCGTTGCGACACGCTACGCACCACCGGTTTGTTCGACGAACGTTTTTTTATGTATCCGGAAGACATCGACCTTACGCGACGCATACACCGCCAATGGCGCACAATTTTTTACCCGAAAGTCAGCATCATACACCATCACGAGCAGGGATCATACAAAAACAGGCATTTGCTTATGATACACATTATCAACATGATACGCTATTTCAACAAATGGGGCTGGCTATGCGACAAAGAGCGCGCGACCTTAAACCAACAGACCTTAAACCAATTAAATCTCAAATAATACTATGGACGCTTTTTTGAACTTTTTCCGTGAATTCGATTTTATGCAAATCGCCAGCGCATTCATTGTGCTGTTTGCCATCATCGACATTTTGGGTTCCATACCCATCATTCTCAACCTAAAACGTCAAGGCGAAGATGTCAAACCACTGCAAACAAGTAGTGTATCGCTCGCCATTATGCTGCTCTTTCTCTTTGCCGGCGATTGGATTTTGCAACTATTCAATGTCGATATTCGCTCGTTTGCCGTAGCCGGCGCGCTCATCATCTTTTTTATGGCACTCGAAATGGTGCTGGATGTCGTCATATTCAAAAATGCCGGCCCATCGGGCAGTGCCGCCATCGTACCATTGGCATTTCCGTTGGTAGCAGGGCCGGGCGCCTTCACAGCCCTACTGTCGCTGCGCGCCGAATACGCCACCATAAACATTGTCATTGCTCTGTGCCTCAACCTGTTATGGGTTTACATTGTATTGCGTATGACCTCGAAAATCGAAAAACTTTTAGGCGAAGGCGGCATCTACATCATGCGCAAATTCTTCGGCATCATCTTGCTGGCCATCTCGGTAAAATTGTTTGTCGAGAACCTCGACTTTCTGATTTCGACCATACGCAAATAGACAAACGCCAGCACCATGAGAGCAATTTTGCCAACGGCCTATTTGGCTCCGGTGTCGTACTATTACTATTTAATCAATTTCGACAGCACAATCGAGCAGCATGCACACTACCGCAAACAGACCATAGCCAACCATTGCCGCATAGCCACAGCCCACGGCATCGACACGCTGACCATTCCCGTGGAGCACACCAACCACACGCCCATCGGCGATGTGCGCATCTCGAACCATCACGATTGGCAGACACTGCATTGGCGCGCTTTGGAAGCAGCATACAACGCATCGCCGTTTTTCGAATACTACAAAGACGACCTGAAACCTTTTTTCGAACAACCGGCCGACAACCTGTTACGCTGGAACACACACCTGCAAAACAAAATACTCGAACTACTCGGTTTCGACATAAACTATTCGTTTACAGACGATTACAAAAAAGAATACGAAAACGGCACATTTGATTTGCGCGAGACGTTCAACGCAAAGAAAAATATTGTAACTTTGCACCCCGATTGTGTGCTTGCGCCCTACTATCAAGTCTTTGAGCAAAAACTCGGTTTTCAGCCCGATTTGAGCATCATCGACCTGCTATTCAACATGGGCAACGAGGCACGACTAATTCTAAAAAAAGCATGAACACACCTGACATCGATTGGGAAAGCATTGGCTTTAACTATGTAGCAACCGACTTCAACGTACGCTGCACCTACAAGAATGGTTCGTGGGGTAAATTGCGCATCTGCGACTCGCCCAACATCAACATCTCCATTGCCTCGTCGTGCCTGCACTACGGACAAGAAGCCTTCGAAGGCATCAAGGCATTCCGCGGCCACGACGGCCAAATCCGCATATTCCGCCTCGAAGAAAACGCGCAGCGACTACAAGCATCGTGCGACGGATTGGTAATGCCGCAAGTCCCGACCGAACTATTTACCGAAGCCGTCATTCAAGCCGTCAAACTCAACGAGCGTTTCATTCCGCCCTACGAATCGGGTGCAACGCTTTACATCCGACCGCTCATCATCGGGGTCGGGCACTTGTTGGGCGTGCGCCCCGCCGCCGAATACGAATTCATCGTCTTCACATCACCCATCAGTTCGTACTTCAAAACCGGTTTCAGCGCCACCAAAGCGGGCATTCTGCGCGGCTACGACCGTTCGGCACCACTTGGCACCGGCTGCTACAAAGTGGGTGGCAACTACGCATCGGGCATGCGCGCCGGCGTACGCATACACGAGTTGGGCTACTCGTCTATCATCTACCTCGACCCGAAAGAAAAAAAATATATCGACGAATGCGGTGCTGCCAACTTTTTCGGCATACGCGGCGACACCTACATCACGCCAAAATCGCGCTCAATACTGCCATCAATCACCAACAACAGCCTGATGCAACTCTGTCGCGACTTCGGGTGGGCAGTCGAACAACGCCCTGTGCCGGTCGATGAACTGAGCACCTTCGACGAAGCCGCCTCGTGCGGAACAGCCGCCGTGGTATGCCCCATCTCACAAATCGACGACATCGACACCGGCCACTCGTACATCATTGCCAAAGACGGACGTCCCGGTCCAAAATGCACCAAACTGTACAACCATCTGCGCGACATACAATATGGTCGCACCGACGACACACACGGCTGGAACACCCTTATATAAAGCAAAATATGCTGTTTGGCACAATTTTTGCCACAATGTTGAAAAAAAACGCCAAAAAGCGATGCACAATTCAAGAAAAAATAGTATTTTTGCAATTCCAAAAAAACAGGAAATTAGTTATTCACTTTTTATAAAAACAAAACATTATGATTAAATTAGGTATTAACGGTTTCGGCCGCATCGGCCGTATGGTATTCCGTGCTGCTGTCGAGAATTTCGGCAACGACATTCAAGTTGTAGGCATCAACGACCTGTTGGACGCCGACTATTTGGCTTACATGCTGAAATACGACTCGGTTCACGGTATCTTCAACCACGACATCAAAGTTGAAGGCAACTACATGATTGTCGATGGCAACAAAATCCAAATCTTCGCCGAGAAAGACCCTTCGCAAATCACTTGGGGTGCTTTGAATGTTGACGTTGTAGTAGAATCGACCGGTTTCTTCCTGACCGAAGAATTGGCTTCGGCTCACTTGCAAGCAGGCGCTAAAAAAGTCATCATGTCGGCTCCGTCGAAAGACGCTACCCCGATGTTCGTTTATGGCGTAAACCACAACACATACGCCGGACAAAAAATCATTTCGAACGCAAGTTGCACCACCAACTGCTTGGCTCCTATCTCGAAAGTGCTGAACGACAAATTCGGCATTGTTCGCGGTTTGATGACCACAGTACACGCTGCCACAGCCACACAAAAGACTGTTGACGGTCCTTCGAAGAAAGACTGGCGCGGCGGTCGCGGCATTTTGGAAAACATCATTCCGTCGTCGACAGGCGCTGCCAAAGCCGTAGGCAAAGTGTTGCCCGAGTTGAACGGCAAACTGACTGGTATGTCGCTCCGCGTTCCGACTTCGGACGTATCGTTTGTTGACCTGACCTGCGAATTGGCCAAAGAAACTTCGTACGAAGACATCTGCAAAGCCATGAAAGAGGCTTCGGAAGGCGAACTGAAAGGCGTACTCGGCTACACGGAAGACGCCGTTGTTTCGACCGATTTCCGCAACGATGCCCGCACTTCGATTTTCGACGTTAAAGCCGGTATCCAACTCGACAAAACGTTCGTCAAAGTGTGCGCTTGGTACGACAACGAATGGGGCTATTCGAACAAAGTGCTCGAAATGGCTCGCGTTATCTGCAAATAATTGCACATCGAACACACGAAAAACTCATTCCCAAACGTTTGGGAATGAGTTTTTTTTCGTACCTTTGCGATGTTAAACCTTTGTACAAAAATTACATCAAACGGCCATCGCCGCCAGCAATAAAAGAACGATTTTTGCGTTATAAAAACGAGATGGCATCGCATCACAACATCAATCGAAACCGCCAACGCGCAAAATACATCTGTGCCGACATCCTATCGGCATGGTGCGTTTGGCTGTTGTTCTTATGCTTCCGTTGGATGGTGTACGAGGGTCGCATGTTTGGTTATGACGAGATTTTGGTTCCGGCATTCAACTTTTACACACCCCTGATACTCTATCCATTAGGCTGCCTTGTCATACACTATTTATCAGGTTTCTACATGCGCCCCTACAAGCGCACGTTGGTCAACGACATAGCCACCACCGGCATCGCTTCGGCCATTATTGCGTTGTCAGCCTTTTTCATCATCATATTAGACGACGAGGTCGCCGGTTACCAGCGCTACTACTATTCGCTATTGGTGCTGTTTGTGCTGCAATTTGTTCTATCGTATGTATTTCGTTTGGGCATTACGTTAAGCACGCAGCACGCCGTCCATCGAGGTCAGATAGCCTACAACACCGTCATCATCGGCACCGGCGCCTGTGCGCTGCGCATCGCCCAAGACCTTCGCCACAACAACGACGGAAACCGCGTAATCGGTTTTATTGCGTCCACGCCCGGCGAAGCCCGACAACCCGACATACAACCGTTGTTGGGAGATATAGACAACATGCCCGCCTTAAAACAACGACACAACATCTACACCGCCATCGTAGCCGTAGATGACGACAACACACAATTATACAAAATAATCGACAAATTGTACCCGCTCAATATCGAGATTCAATTTGTTCCACGTATCAACGAAATACTGATAGGCAAAATTCGTATCAATAATCTGTCGGGTCCGGCATTGGTATCGATAACCGAACACACGATGAGCGATTGCGAACTCAGCATCAAGCGCGCCTTCGACGTCGCAGTATCGTTGATGGCCATCGTTGTAACATCGCCACTATGGTTAGTGTGTGCCATTGGCATTAAATGCACATCGGCCGGCCCCGTACTCTACAAGCAAGAGCGCATCGGCATGCATGGTTGCCCATTTACAATCATCAAATTTCGCACCATGTACACCGGCTCCGAAGCACACACCGGACCGCAGCTAAGTTCGCCGCACGACAAACGCACCACTGCCATCGGACGTTGGCTGCGCAAATACCGGCTGGACGAGATGCCGCAATTTTGGAACATACTCAAAGGCGAAATGAGTTTTGTCGGTCCACGTCCCGAGCGCAAATTCTACATCGACAAAATAACGCAACGTGCGCCCTACTACTGCTTGATTTACCGCATCCGACCGGGACTCACCTCGTGGGGGCCTATCAAAGTAGGCTACACAGACACCTTGGATAAAATGATCGACCGACTGAACTACGACATCATCTACTTGGATAACATGAGTTTGAAAACCGACCTCAAAATTCTGTTGTTCACTATCGGTGTCATCATCAAAGGCAAAGGACAATAATTTTTTTGTACAAACCGGCCAACGGATATGCCGTAATTCTATTTTTTTTCGTACCTTTGCACACAATTTACAAACCGACGTTTCGACGTATTTTCTTGATTAAATTCTTCACGGCCTCGCGCCTGTTTTCGTAGGGTTTTTACACGCCAATATTGGCAACTGACAAGAATTTTCGAGCCAATACTTTGCAACGTGTAACACAAAACGACATGACAAAATTTGAAGATTTGGGACTTCGTCCCGAAATCCTGACGGCTATAACCGAACTCGGCTACGAATCGCCCATGCCGATTCAGGAACAAGTGATTCCATTCTTGTTGGAGCAAGAGGGCGATTTGGTGGCCTTGGCGCAAACCGGCACCGGCAAAACCGCAGCATTCGGGCTGCCCTTGCTGACCAAAATCGACACTGCGCAACAACATATTCAGGCACTCATTCTGTCGCCCACACGCGAACTTTGCATTCAGATAGCCAACGACCTGAAGCATTACGCCACCCACATGACCAACGCCAAAATAGTACCCGTATATGGTGGCGAAAACATTGTGACGCAATACAAACAACTCGATATTCAACCACAGATTTTAGTAGCCACGCCCGGTCGGCTAATCGACTTGAACAAACGCGGCAAAGTGCATTTGGGGAACGTGCGGTATTTAGTGCTCGACGAAGCCGACGAAATGCTCGACATGGGATTCAAAGACGACTTGGAAACCATTTTGCAATCGGTACCTGACGAACGACGCACCCTGTTATTCTCGGCCACCATGCCCAACGAGATTGCGCGCATTGCCCAACAATACATGACCGATGCCACCGAAATAGCTGTCGGCACACGCAACGCCGGCGCCGAAAACGTCGATCACATCTACTACATGGTACAGGCCAAGCAACGCTATCTGGCGTTGAAACGCATCGTCGATATGAATCCCGACATTTACGCCATCGTCTTCTGTCGCACACGCCAAGAGACCAAAGAAGTGGCCGACAAACTGATGACCGACGGATACAACGCCGATGCACTACATGGCGACCTCAGTCAGGCACAACGCGACAATGTGATGAACAAATTCCGCATTCGGCATCTGCAAATATTGGTTGCCACCGACGTGGCCGCCCGCGGGCTCGACGTCAGCGACCTCACACACGTCATCAACTACAATCTGCCCGACGACGTCGAAGTATATACACACCGCAGCGGACGCACCGGACGCGCCGGCAAACGCGGCGTATCCATATCGATTGTGCATCAACGCGAACAACGCAAAATACGCACCATCGAACACATTATCAAAAAGAAATTCGAACGCGCACGCATTCCGTTAGGCATCGACATCTGCAAACGCCAACTATTCCACCTGATAGAGCGCATGGAACAAGTGCAAGTGAACGACGAGCAGATCGATCAGTTTCTGCCGCACGTTTTCAAAAAATTAGACTATTTGTCGAAAGAAGACGTGATTCGGCGTTTTGTATCGTTGGAATTCAACCGTTTTCTCGACTACTACCGCGATGCCGAGGATTTGAATCTGCCCGAAAAAAGCAACAACGAAATCGGCACCAAAAGCAAAACTCGTGCGCCAAAAAAACGCGGGCAACGTGTTCGCATGCTCATCAATCTGGGATTCCGCCACAACGCCACGCCACGCACCATACTCAGCGCCATCAACGACATCACCAACGACCGCACCATCAGCATTGGCGACATCGAAATTGCCCAGCGCGGCACCTATTTCGATGTGTATGCCGACCAAGCCAACCAAGTGCTCGAAGCGTTCGAGGCGCGCGGAGGCAAACTAACCGTGGAATTGGTAGGCAAGCGCGACAAGCAGGACAACGTTCCATTCCGTCCCGACAAGCAACGCACCGGCGGCAAATACCCCGACAAATTTGACAATCCTAAAGCGGCACAGCGTTACGAAAATCGTCGGCGCAAGCAGCAGGACGACCGCCCCGTCAACCCCGACAAGCCATGGCGCCGCCGCCGTTAAAGCGAGCAGCGTATCCGTAAAAACAAAAAAAGCGGCAACACAAAAATGTGTCGTCGCTTTTTGCTCTAATGCCCTATTGAAGGGCGTTGGTGGAGTATAGCGGACTCGAACCGCTTACCTCAACACTGCCAGTGTTGCGCTCTACCAGATGAGCTAATACCCCGAATTGCGCTGCAAAGGTACACTTTTTTTTTGAATTAACCAAATAAATCGGCATTTTTTTTGTAATTTTGCACAGATTATGTTATACGCCGACGTCATACTGCCATTTCCGTTAGGACAAACCTACTCGTATGCCATTCCCGACAACATGGAGCACACGCTCGCTGTCGGTATGCGCGTGGTGGTGCCTTTCGGCGCACGACGTTTTTACACGGGCATCGTGTATCGCATCGATACGCAGGCACCCGACTGTAGCACCATCAAAGCCATCACGTTTCAACTCGACGACGCTCCCACCGTACGACCTGCGCAACTGCAATTTTGGCAGTGGTTGGCGACCTACTATCGAACGAGTTTAGGCGACATTTACCGCATTGCCGTGCCGTCGGCTCTGAAACTCGAAAGCGAGACGATGGTGGAGTTGACCGACGCCCAACCAGAGGGTGAATTATCGGCAAACGAACAACGCATTTGCACCCTGTTGAGCGAAAAACCGCTCTCCATACAAGCCATCAACAACGCTTTGGAGGTGAAAAACGCACTTCCGGCCATCAAAAAACTACTGAATCGCGGATTTGTAACACTCACCGAAGAAATCAACGAACAATACGCGCCACGCACAGCGTATTTTGTCGAATTGGCCGGCCGCTTTGCCGCACAACCGGACGAAGCGTTGCGCTGTGTGCCGGCACGCGCAAAACGCCAACAACAACTGCTACAAGCCTATCTTGCACTCAGTCCCGAAGGCGGACTCGTCAAAAAAACGGACTTGTTACAACATGCGCAATGCGCATCGAACATCTGCACGGCACTCGTCGAACGCGGCATTTTCCGGCAAATTGCACAAGAAGTGTCGCGCTTGGAAACATTCACAAAATCGGCCGAACCCGTTACCCTGACGCCGGAACAACAAGCAGCCTATCAGGCCATTCGACAACAATGGCAACAGAAAAACGTGGTGTTGCTGCATGGCGTAACCGCCAGCGGCAAAACCGAAATCTACACGCACCTGATAAACGATGTGCTACGTCAAGGGAAACAGGTGCTCTTGTTGGTACCCGAAATTGCGCTCACCACGCAGTTGACCATGCGTTTGAAAAGCATTTTTGGCGAAGCACTCGGCGTCTATCACTCCAAATATTCTGAAGCCGAACGGGTCGAGACATGGCAAAACTTGTTGACTCGGGAGTCGCGCAAAATCATCATCGGCACGCGCACAGCACTCTTTCTGCCGTTCGACAATTTGGGGCTTGTCATTGTGGACGAAGAACACGATGCATCGTACAAACAATCGGACACCGGCCCACGCTACCACGCACGCAACGCCGCCCTGATGCTGGCCTCGCAATTTAACGCTAAAGCCCTCATCGGTAGCGCCACGCCGGCAGTCGAAAGTTACTGCAACGCCTTGAACGGCAAATTTGGATTGGTAGAACTATCCACACGCTACACACACATACCACAGCCTTCGATCATAACGGTCGATTTAACCGAGACGTATCGCAAAAAACAGATGACAGGCCATTTTTCCGATTTTTTAGTTGCTAAAATGAGCGAAGCCCTGACCGATGGTGCACAAATCATTCTGTTTCAGAACCGTCGTGGTTTTGCTCCCTACACCGAATGCCGACAATGCGGTTGGGTTCCGCGCTGTCCGCACTGCGATGTCAGCCTGACCTACCACCAACGTTTCAACAAACTGACGTGCCACTACTGCGGCTACACACAAACCCTGCCCGCAACGTGTCCCAACTGCCAACAGCCAACACTACAAATGCACGGTTTCGGCACCGAGCAGGTGGAACACGAAATTGCATCACTATTTCCACAGGCTCGCATCGGACGTATGGACATGGATGCCGTGCGCAACAAAAACGCCTTTGCACGCATCATCGAACAATTCGACAACCACGACATCGACATTCTTGTTGGCACACAGATGATTGCCAAAGGATTGGATTTCGGAAATGTGGGATTGGTGGGCATTCTCAACGCCGACAATCTGCTCAATTATCCCGATTTCAGAGCCAACGAGCGCGCATTCCAACTGCTGACCCAGGTAAGTGGTCGCTCCGGACGTTGCCACCGACAGGGCGTGGTGGTGTTGCAGACTTCGCAACCGCAACACCCTATCATTCAGTATGTTAAAAACGGAGACTACCGTGCATTTTTCGATCGGGAGATGGCCGAGCGACAACAATTTCACTATCCGCCATACTATCGGTTGGTGCAAATAACCCTGAAACATCACGCACCCGACACCCTCAACGAAGCGGCGCGACGCTTGGCACACACACTATGCAACCAGTTTGGCACACAACGCATTTTTGGCCCCGACAATCCGCCCGTCGGTCGTATCCGAAATCAGTTTATCAAACATATTTTACTGAAATTTGAAATAGGGTTGTCGCCCGAACAATGTAAAAAACAGATTGACGACAGCGCACGTTCGCTCCTGCAACGACCGGAATATCGCTCATTGAGCATCAATCTCGACATCGATGTGTGATTTTATTTGCATATATGCGAATAAATTTGTACCTTTGCAGCCGAACAATCGCTCTGCGGCATTGGCGTAATTGGTAGCCGCGCCAGACTTAGGATCTGGTGTCGAGAGACGTGTAGGTTCGAGTCCTATATGCCGCACACAAAAAAAAGGCTGTCGTTCCTTGTCAGGAGACAGCCCTATTTATTTTTGCACACAACGCAAAATCAATCCATACGGTCAAAATAATCCTCACATGTAAATTGCCGCAACATTTCCAACGTGCCATCGGTGTGGCGCAACGCAATACTCGGATGCGAAATGCCGTTGAACATGGTGGTTTTCACCGTTGTGTAGTGAATCATATCCTCGAACACGATGCGGTCGCCGACGCACAATTCGCGGTCGAAACTCCACGATCCGCAGAAATCGCCACTGAGGCACGAATTGCCTCCCATACGATAGGTAGGTTTGCCTTCCCGCACATCAGTAGCACCCACAATCGCAGGTTTGTAAGGCATTTCCAAACAATCGGGCATGTGGCACGCAAACGACACATCGAGCAAAGCAGTCTTAACGCCGTGATTTTCAACAATATCTTGAACAGTAGCCAGCAGCACGCCCGTACGCCACGCAAATGCGCTGCCCGGTTCAAGTATCAGTTGTAGATGCGGATATTTGCGCCGAAACGCCTGCAAAGTGGCTATCAAATGTTCGGTGTCGTAGTCGGCACGCGTCATCAGATGTCCGCCGCCCATGTTGAGCCATTTAATCTGCGGGAAAAGATGTCCGAAGCGCTGTTCGACAACCGCCAAAGTCCGCTCCAAATCGAACGACGACGACTCGCACAATGTATGAAAATGCAACCCTTCGATGCCTTCGGGCAAGGCAGCCAACTTGTCGGCCGTTACGCCCAAGCGCGATCCCGGCGCACACGGATTGTACAAATCGGTTTCGACATCGGAAAATTCCGGATTGATGCGCAAACCGCACGAGATACCTTTCGATGCAGCCAAAGCAGCATATTTGGCATACTGAGTCAACGAGTTGAAAGTGATATGACTACTGCACAGTGCTATTTGTTCGAACTCGGCCTCCGTGTAAACCGGCGCATAAGTGTGCGCCTTGGTACCGAATTTTTCGTAAGCCATACGCGCTTCGCTCAACGAACTCGCCGTCGTACACCGAATATATTCGCGAAAAATTGGAAATGTACGCCACAAGGCAAACGCCTTGAAAGCCAGAATAATTTCGACGCCGGCACGTTCGGCCACCGATTTTATCAGTGCCAAATTGCGACGCAAGAGCGCCTCTTCGAGCACATAGCACGGCGAAGGCACGCCCGAATAATCGTATTGTTCAAATTCATTCATCATTTTTTGCAAGGGAAATAGTAACGCAAGTGCCAAACACAATGTATCACACCGACGAGCGCCATGGCGATGCCGACATTGACATGCCACACCAGCCACGCATGATAATCGGACACAGAAATGCCATAACGCACAACAACGGCCAACCACAAACCCAACAGCCCCGATACTAGAAACGTTATCAGCAAAGCATAGTTCCAAATTTTGCGATGTACGCTTTTGGAATACACTTTTTTGGCCGACAAGATGGTCGAGACCAGATACAACGCCAACAAGCCCAATGCAATTTCGAGCACCCAATAATCGGCCGTACGCGACAAACCGCCACGGTCGCAAAAACCATCGCCATTAGCATCGACCATCATGCCGCAAGCACCACGACAATCGACTTTGCCACGCGAACAATCGTTGACGGCGCTTGCCGACAAATCCACCGCAATCATCAACAACAAAGCACACAAAAGGTGTTTCATAAATTTACTCTCCGTCAAAAAATAGATTGTTGCAAACGATTGACACCTTGTTGCCGGGCGTTGTCCATTTGCTGCATCAATGTTTCGGGCAGCAGGAATGGTAAACACCTATCTATCGACATTTTAGTGGGTTCATACAGCACCGATTCGTCGATAGTGGACTGCTCGACCATGCGCACATGCGCATTCATCGTGTCGAAGCACAACACGCACACGCCCAAAATCAGCCACATTTTCAGCAGGCCAAAAGCGGCGCCTGCCAATTTGTTCAACCAACCCAATGCCGCAAAACTGAATAGTTTTTCCAAACAGAATGCCAACACCCGCAGCACTACGGCCACCGCCAAAAATATAACGAGATAGGCCGCCGGCAACAATACCGTCTGCGCATAATCGCACAGCGTAGCAAACCAATCGGCCAAAGCCGGCGCAAACGCCCGCGCTGCCCACATGCCCAACACAATTCCGACCACCGAAGCAATCTCCTTGAAAAAACCGCGAAACAAACCACGAATCAGGCCATAAGCCAACGGTATCAGCAATATAATATCAATTATCGACATAGTTACAATGTAGCGTTATACAAATTGGCACGAATCCGAAAACCCGTGCCAAGAAAAATACAGGAATACACTGTCTATCAATAGTTTACAGCGTCTTTTTCACTTCGACTTCGACAAAGCCTTCGATAATATCGCCCACTTTGATGTCGTTGTAATTGGCAATATTCAAGCCGCATTCAAAGCCGCTGGCCACCTCCTTCACGTCGTCTTTCATACGTTTGAGCGAAGCCAAATCGCCGGTGTAAACCACGATGCCATCGCGAATGAGGCGCACTTTGTTGGAACGTGCGATTTTGCCCTCTTTCACCATACAGCCGGCCACAGTGCCAACCTTGCTGATTTTGAATGTCTCGCGAATTTCGAGCGTTGCCGTTATCTCTTCCTTGATTTCGGGCGAGAGCAATCCTTCCATAGCGGCTTTCAACTCCTCGATAGCATCGTAAATGATTGAGTACAAGCGAATATCGACTTCCTCGCGTTCGGCAGTTTTGCGTGCATCGGCCGACGGGCGCACTTGGAAACCGATGATAATGGCATTCGATGCTGCAGCCAACATCACATCCGATTCCGAAATCTGTCCCACAGCCTTGTGAATCACATTCACTTGCACCTCCGGCGTCGATAGTTTTATCAACGAATCGGACAAAGCCTCGATCGAACCATCGACATCGCCTTTCACAATGACGTTCAGTTCGTGGAAATCGCCCAAAGCCCGACGACGCCCAAGTTCCTCGAGCGTAAGGTGTTTCGATGTGCGCAAACTCTGTTCGCGCGCCAATTGTTCGCGACGCGCTGCAATGTCGCGTGCCTCGTGGTCTTGGTCGAATACATTAAAGTTGTCGCCGGCCTGTGGAGCGCCGTTCAAACCAAGAATGATAACCGGTTCGGACGGTTTGGCCTCTTTGATGCGTTGATTGCGCTCGTTGAACATGGCTTTGATGCGCCCGTAAGCCGTACCGGCCAGCACCACATCGCCCACATGCAACGTGCCGTTGCTCACCAACACGGTAGCCACATAGCCACGTCCTTTGTCCAACGTCGATTCGATAACTGACCCCGACGCCTTACGATTCGGATTGGCTTTCAAATCGAGCAAATCGGCCTCGAGCAACACTTTCTCGAGCAATTCTTTCACGCCAAGACCTTTTTTGGCCGAAATGTCTTGCGATTGGTACTTACCGCCCCACTCCTCGACCATATAATTCATATTGGCCAATTCTTCTTTGATTTTATCGGGATTGGCATTCGGTTTGTCCACCTTGTTGATGGCAAACACTATCGGTACGCCTGCTGCCGACGCATGATTGATAGCCTCGACCGTTTGCGGCATCACACCGTCGTCGGCCGCCACAATGATAATGGCAATATCGGTAACTTTGGCACCACGCGCACGCATCGCCGTGAAGGCCTCGTGTCCCGGCGTATCCAAAAACGTGATATGACGACCATCGTCAAGTTTCACATTGTAGGCGCCGATATGCTGTGTAATGCCACCGGCCTCGCCGGCAATGACATTCGATTTGCGGATATAGTCCAACAGCGATGTTTTACCATGATCGACGTGTCCCATAACCGTTACAATCGGCGAACGCGGTTGCAAATCCTCGGGACGATCAGCATCTTCCTCGATGGCATGCGCTACATCGGCACTGACGAATTCGGTCTTGAAGCCAAATTCATCGGCTACAATATTGATGGTTTCGGCGTCCAAACGTTGGTTTATCGAGACGAACAATCCCAAGTTGAAACAAGTCTGAATTACCTGTGTTACAGGCACATTCATCATCGTAGCCAAATCGTTGGCTGTTACAAATTCGGTCAATTTCAGTATGCCTTCGGCGCGGCGTTCGGCGGCGGCTTGCTCCTGCTGACGTTGCGCCACGGCTTCGCGTTTGTTTTTACGATAGTCGGCGGCTTTTTTGTTGCTGCGTTTATTTTCGGTCAGGCGCGCCAGCGTTTCCTTTATCTGCAAAGCGACATCTTCCTCGCTGACGTTCGCCACATGTATCGAGCGTTTATTTTTCTTGTCGCGCACACCGCCCGACACTTTATTTATATCGACACGTTCGTTTTTGCCGATGCGTTTACGTTTTTTGCGCGATCCGGGCTCGTCGGTCAAAGCAATTTTGCCGACAGTGTGCGGGCCGTCGAGTTGCGGGATATCCGTACGGAATATCTCTTCTTTTTTGGCCGGAGCCGATGGCGCCGTCGCCTTGGCCGTTGGTTTTTCGACGCGGTCTTTACGTTTGGCATCTTTCGATTTTTTGGTCGGGCGCGTAGCATCGTTGATGGCGTTCAAATCAATTTTGCCCACCATCTTCAGGTTATTTTCAAATTCCACCTTGCGATAGGTAAACACCTCGTCGGGCTGCGCTTCACGGCGCGGTTCAGCAGGTGCCTCGACCGGCTTTTCCTGCTCGGGCTGCGGTGCCGGTTTAGGTGTTTCTACCGGTGCGACAGGTTTCTCTTCGGTTTTGACGGCCGGTTTACCAACAGCATCCAAATCGATTGTCGCCACAGGCTTCAAGTGCGGGAGTTCAACGCTGATAACAATCTCTTCGACCGGTTTGGGTTCTTCCGCTTTATCTTGTTTGACTTCTTCTTTCTCGCGTTCTTTTTCGATACGCTCCTGCATCAACCGGTCCGATTCTTGTTTGATCATTTCGTCGGTACCGAATTCGCGCAGCAGCATCTGTTCCTGCTCGCTCGTCAATTTTGCATTGGGATTGTCATCATCGAAATTGCCGCCCTTGCTATTCAAAAACTCGACCGCCCTCGCCAGTCCGATGTTCAATTTTATAATAACCTGTCTTAATCGTGCCATACGTAAATTTTCTTTTTTCAATAAACTGTTTTTCTCTGTTTGTAATACTTGGTATCCCCCAAAAAATGCGCCATCAACGGCAATCTGCTTTGCAGACGATCAATCCTCGAACTCGGCTTGCAATATGCGCAGCACATCGTCGATAGTCTCTTCTTCCAAATCGGTACGAGTTATCAACTCATCGCGCGGAATAGCCAACACCGCTTTCGCCGTATCGCAACCAACCGCTTTCAGTGCATCGATAACCCACTGATCGATTTCGTCGTTAAATTCGTCCAAATAGATATCATCGCTATCGTGTTCCAATGTAGCATCGTCGCGGTAAACCTCTATGGTATAACCACTTAACATGGTTGCCAATTTAATATTCGAGCCGCCTTTACCGATAGCCAGCGACACCTCTTCGGGCTTGATGTAAACACTCGCTTTTTTGTTCTCGTGGTCGAATTCGATGGCTGTGATTTTTGCAGGACCCAACGCACGCGAGATAAACAATCCAAGGTTGTTCGTGTAGTTTATCACATCGATGCTCTCGTTACGCAGTTCGCGCACAATGCCGTGAATACGAGCGCCTTTCACGCCCACGCAGGCGCCTACCGGATCGATGCGGTCGTCGTACGACTCCACAGCCACTTTGGCGCGTTCGCCGGGAATGCGCGCTATTTTTTTGATGGTAATCAAGCCATCGTGCACTTCAGGAACCTCTATCTCGAACAAACGCTCCAAAAATTCGGGCGATATGCGCGACAGATAAATTTTGGGATTATTGTTCTGATTGTCAACGTGATCGACAATAGCACGAACGACATCGCCTTTGCGGAAAAAATCGGTCGGAATTTGTGCATCTTTCGGCAACAACATCTCGTTGCCATCGTCGTCGAGCAGCAATACCTCTTTTTTCCACACCTGATACACTTCGCCCGTTACCACAAGGCCAACCAATTCGCTGTATTGCGAATAAAGAGCCTCTTTTTGCAAATCCATGATTTTCGTGGCCAGAATTTGGCGCAAATTCAGCACCACACGACGACCAAACTGCATAAAATCCACTTGGTCGGTAACTTCTTCGCCGACTTCGTAATCGTCCTCGATTTGTTTGGCCTCGGACAACGAAATTTCGGTGTTCGGGTTTTTCACCATGCCGTCTTCTACCACGATACGATTACGAAATATTTCGCAATCGCCCTTGTCGGGATTGATAATCACGTCGTAATTCTTATCCGAGCCGAACATTTTGGCAATCACACTACGGAACGATTCTTCCAATATGGAAATCATCGTCGAGCGATCAATGTTCTTCAACTCCTTAAATTCTGCGAATGTGTCAATCAAATTGACATTTTCTTTTCGTGCCATAATTTTTATTTGATATATTATACGTTTTTTACTTCTTTCAAAATCAACTATTTACAAATCACACCTTCAGCACGGCGCGCACTTGTTTTACGTCAGCGTAAGCAAAGGTCAGCGTATCGGTTTGCGGTATTTTGCGTTTGGCGCCTTCGGGTTTCACCATCGTGGTGATGTCCACGGCAAACGTATCGTCAGACACGGCGCTCAACACACCCGACAACTTACGACCATCTTTGGTCAGCAGTTCAACCTCATGCCCCACATTTTTGCGATATTGTCCCTGTACTTTGAAGGGCGCCGTCAGACCGGCCGAACCAACTTCCAACTCAAAATCTTCGGCATCGCGGTCAAGCCTCGATTCGATATGGCGGCTCAGTTCCACACAAAAATCGATGTCGATACCGGTTTCGTTGTCAATTTCGACTACAATCACATTGTCCGACGACACCGACACATCGACCAAAAAGCAATCCGTACCAACCAATTTTTCAGTTACTATCGTTTCAACTAACTGCTTGTCTATCATACACTAAAGTGCTTTTTTATTATCAAATTCTGTGGCTTTATCAATAGCGTAGGGGACTTTGTCAAGTCCCCTACTCCATCAACGTTGCAAAGTTACGCATTTTTTTTCATTCTGCCAAATTTTCGGTCAATAAAAACAAAAAAAACATCGAGGGCGTATGGTTTACGTCCCCGATGTCCAGTAAATTAAAAACAACCAACGATTTATGCTTCGGTTTCGCGTTCAGCTTTCGAACGCTCGTAGTCTTCCATCGAGGCCACCACAAGTTTGTCGTACTCGCGTAAACCTGTACCGGCCGGAATCCGCAGACCTACAATCACGTTCTCCTTCATGCCTTCCAATCTGTCAACTTTGGCGTTGATAGCGGCTTCGTTCAGCACTTTCGTGGTCTCTTGGAACGACGCTGCCGACATAAAGCTCTTGGTACCTAATGCCGCACGCGTAATACCTTGCAGCACCTGACTTGAGGTGGCCGGCATGGCATCGCGCACTTCGACCAAACGTTTGTCGTGACGTTTCAGCAGGCTGTTTTCGTCGCGCAATTTGCGGGCGGTAACAATCTGACCGGCCTGCAACGTTTCGCTATCGCCGGCATCGACAACCACTTTTTTGCCCCAAATACGGTCGTTGGCCTCGTTAAAGTCGATTTTATCGACAATTTGTCCTTCGAGGAAACAGGTGTCGCCCGATTCGGCAATTTCGACCTTGCGCATCATCTGACGCACAATCACTTCGAAATGTTTGTCGTTGATTTTCACACCCTGCAGACGATATACGTCTTGCACTTCGTTAACAATGTATTCCTGTACAGCCGTCGGGCCTTTGATGGCCAAGATGTCGGCAGGCGTAATCACGCCGTCGGACAGCGGTGTTCCGGCACGCACATAGTCATTCTCCTGCACAAGTATCTGCTTCGACAGCGGAACGAGATATTTCTTCTCTTCGCCCGTTTTCGACACAACGCTGATTTCGCGGTTACCACGTTTCACTTTGCCAAACAGCACTTCGCCGTCGATTTCGGCAACGATGGCCGGATTCGATGGATTACGTGCTTCGAACAATTCGGTTACACGCGGCAGACCACCGGTAATATCGCCGGCGCTACCCACGGCACGCGGTATTTTTACCAGCAAATCGCCCGTTTTGATGGCTTGTTTTTCTTCGACCACCAAGTGTGCGCCTACCGGCAAGTTGTACGTTTTCAGTATCTCGCCTTTCTTGTCTTTGATGTGCGCTGCAGGCATTTTGTTTTTCTCTTTCGATTCGATGATGATACGTTCGCGCAGACCGGTGGCTTCGTCCGACTCCACTTTGTACGTTACGTTTTCAATCATATTTTCGAATTCGAGTTTACCCTCAACTTCCGAGATGATAACGGCATTGAACGGGTCCCATTCGCAGATTTTGTCGCCTTTCTTCACGGTAGCACCGCTTTGGAAGAACAATTTCGAACCATACGCAATGGATTGCGGGGTGGACAACAAAATGCCGGTATTTGCATCGATGATGCGCGCTTCGGCCTGACGGCTGACAACTACATCATACGCATTGCCGGCGGCATCTTGTGCTTGCACCGTGCGCAACTCGTCTATCAACAAAATACCATCGTAGTTCGATACCATATTGGATTCGGCAGCAATGTTCGATGCCACACCACCGACGTGGAACGTACGCAGTGTCAACTGTGTACCGGGCTCACCGATGGATTGTGCCGCAATAACGCCGACCGCCTCGCCGCGATTGACCAAACGACCTGTTGACAAGTTGCGACCGTAGCATTTGGCGCAAACGCCATGTTTCGATTCGCACGTCAACACCGAACGTATTTCGACGCGTTCAATGGGCGATTCTTGGATAATTTTAGCCTCTTTTTCTGTGATTTCGTCACCGGCGGCCACTATCAGTTCGCCCGTTTGCGGATGGAACACATCGTGTACCGATACACGTCCCAAGATGCGTTCGTACAACGACGAAACGACCTGTTCTTTGTTCCGCAATTCGGTAGCAACCAAGCCGCGCAACGTGCCACAATCCTCTTCGGTAATGATAACATCGTGCGACACATCGACCAAACGACGGGTCAGATAACCGGCATCGGCCGTCTTCAACGCCGTATCGGCCAAACCTTTACGAGCACCGTGCGTCGAAATAAAGTATTCTTGCACCGACAAGCCTTCCTTAAAGTTGGACAAAATCGGGTTTTCGATAATCTGACCGCCTTCGGCACCGGCTTTTTGCGGTTTGGCCATCAGACCACGCATGCCGGACAACTGACGAATCTGTTCTTTCGAACCACGAGCGCCCGAATCCAACATCATGTACACCGAGTTAAAGCCTTGTTGGTCGGCCGCCAAACGGTCGATAACGACTTTGGCCAACTTACTGTTCACCTCAGTCCATGTATCAATAATTTTGTTATAACGTTCGTTATTGGTGATGAAACCCATATTGTAGTCGGCCAAAATGCCTTCTACATCGTCATAACCTTTTTGTACAAGCGCATCTTTCTCTTCCGGAATGATTACATCCGACAAGTTGAACGACAAACCGCCGACAAACGCCATCTTGTAACCCAGGTTTTTAATATCGTCCAAGAATTGGGCGGTACGAGCCACACCGGCTTTTTCGATGACAAACGAGATGATGTCGCGCAACGATTTTTTCGAAATCAGTTGGTTGATAAATCCGCACTCTTCGGGCACATATTTATTCACAATCACGCGTCCGACAGTAGTTTCGTCCACCATGCGTTCTACCAAATTGCCGTTTTCGTCCAAATCTTTCACACGCACCGATATGATAGCATGCACATCGATTTGTTTTTCGTTGTAGGCTATTTCGACCTCTTCGGGCGAGTAGAATTTCATGCCTTCGCCTTTAGCGCCTTTGCGCGGTTTGGTGATGTAGTACAAGCCCAAAACCATGTCCTGCGACGGCACTGTAATAGGTGCGCCATTCGCCGGATTCAGAATGTTGTGCGATTGCAACATCAGCAGTTGTGCTTCGAGCACAGCCTCGTTGCTCAACGGCAAATGCACAGCCATTTGGTCGCCATCGAAGTCGGCGTTGAATGCCGTACATGCCAGCGGATGCAACTGAATGGCCTTACCTTCTATCATTTTCGGTTGGAACGCCTGAATACCCAAACGGTGCAACGTTGGTGCACGGTTCAGCAACACAGGGTGACCCTTCATCACATATTCCAAAATATCCCAAACGACAGGATCTTTGCGGTCGATGATTTTTTTGGCCGATTTTACGGTTTTGACAATACCGCGTTCTATCAACTTACGGATAATGAACGGTTTATACAATTCGGCAGCCATATCTTTCGGCAAACCGCATTCGCCCATTTTCAGTTCGGGGCCAACGACGATAACCGAGCGTGCCGAATAGTCAACACGTTTACCCAGCAAGTTTTGACGGAAACGACCTTGTTTACCTTTCAAACTATCCGACAACGATTTCAGCGGACGGTTCGAGTCGCTCTTCATAGCCGTCGTCTTACGCGAGTTGTCTATCAGGCTGTCAACGGCTTCCTGCAACATACGTTTTTCGTTGCGCAGAATAACTTCCGGAGCTTTGATTTCGATCAGGCGTTTCAAGCGGTTGTTGCGAATGATAACACGGCGATACAAATCGTTCAAATCCGATGTAGCAAAGCGGCCGGGCGCAGTTCGGGCGGAATCACCGGAATGACTTTCAGAATCATCCATTCCGGTCGGTTTTTCGGGCGTGCAGCGCGGAACGATTCCACCACTTGCAGACGTTTCAACGCTTCGGCCTTGCGCTGTTGCGACGTATCGGTATTGGCTTTGTCGCGCAACTGATACGACAGCGAGTCCAAATCGAGGCGGCAGAGCAAATCGTAAATGGCTTCGGCACCCATTTTGGCGATGAATTTATTGGGGTCAGAGTCGTCCAAAAGGGCGTTATCGCTCGGCAAACGATCCAATAGATTCAGGTAGTGCTCCTCATCCAAAAGCATGCCGTCGGTTACGGGTTCATCGTCTTCGGCAGTAATTTCGGCCAACACACCTGCTTGAATCACCACATATTTTTCGTAATAGATGATTGCGTCAAGATTTTTTGTGGGCATGCCAAGCAAGTAACCAATTTTGTTGGGCAACGAGCGGAAATACCAGATATGCGCCACCGGCACCACCAATTGGATGTGTCCGGAACGTTCGCGGCGCACTTTTTTCTCGGTAACTTCGACACCGCAACGGTCGCACACTATACCTTTGTAACGAATACGTTTGTACTTGCCGCAATGGCACTCGTAATCCTTGCACGGACCGAATATGTGTTCGCAAAACAAGCCGTCACGTTCGGGTTTGTAGGTACGATAGTTGATGGTTTCGGGTTTCAGCACCTCGCCATACGACGATTCGAGAATTTCTTCGGGCGATGCAAGACCGATAGAAATCTTGTTAAAGTTTGTTTTTGTCTTATTTTCTCTTTTAAATGCCATAATCTTTGTGAAATTTGAAAAAGTTAAATTTCAGGTTGGCGTTTCGCCGGATGTTAATCCAACGAAACACTTAAACCCAAACCTCTCAACTCATGTAACAATACATTCAACGATTCCGGTATGCCGGCATTTGGCATCGGTTCGCCTTTTACGATGGCTTCGTAAGCGCGAGCGCGTCCCAACACATCGTCCGACTTCACGGTCAGAATCTCTTGCAGGATATACGATGCGCCAAAGGCTTCGAGTGCCCAAACCTCCATCTCACCAAAACGCTGACCGCCGAATTGTGCTTTACCGCCAAGTGGCTGTTGCGTAATAAGCGAGTATGGACCAATGGAGCGTGCGTGCATTTTGTCTTCGACCATGTGACCAAGTTTCAAGAAGTAGGTTACACCTACGGTAGCCGGTTGGTCGAACCGTTCGCCGGTGCCGCCGTCGTACAAATAGGTTTTGCCATAACGCGGCACGCCGGCTTTGTCGCACCATTCATTCAAGTCATCCAACGATGCGCCATCGAAAATTGGTGTTGCAAATTTCACGCCAAGTTCTTTACCTGCCCATCCAAGTACGGCCTCGAATATCTGTCCGAGGTTCATACGCGAAGGCACACCCAGCGGGTTCAACACGATATCGACAGGCGTACCATCTTCAAGGAACGGCATGTCTTCCTGACTGACAATTTTCGAAACGATACCTTTGTTACCATGGCGACCGGCCATTTTGTCGCCCACGCGAATTTTACGTTTTTTCGCGATATAGACTTTGGCCAATTGGATGATGCCCGAAGGCAGTTCATCGCCGATGGTTACATTGAATTTTTGACGTTTCAGACGTGCATCGGCTTCTTTATATTTGCGCAAATAATTCATCACGATATCGCGAATCAAATCATTTTTGTGCGCATCGGTCGTCCATTTCGTGAGTTGTACAGTGGCATAATCGATTTCGTTGAGCATTTTTTGCGTAAACTTCATACCTTTCGGGATGAGGTCGCCACCCAAGAAATCTTTCACGCCTTGCGACGTTTTGCCACTCGTTACAGCCACCAATTTTTCAATCAGGCGGGCTTTCAGGGCTGCCGTTTCTTTTTCGAACTCGGCATCAAGTTTGGCCAATATCTCTTTGTCGTTGCTGCGGCTCTTGCGGGTGTGCTGCGCCTTGGCATACAATTCGCGGCCTATCACAACACCTTTCAGCGAGGGCGATGCTTTCAACGAAGCATCTTTCACATCGCCGGCTTTATCGCCAAAGATGGCACGCAGAAGTTTCTCTTCCGGTGTCGGGTCGGTTTCGCCTTTCGGTGTGATTTTACCAATCAATATATCGCCCGGAATAACGTGCGCACCGATGCGAATGATACCATTTTCGTCCAAGTTCTTGGTAGCATCTTCGCTCACATTCGGTATATCGGACGTCAACTCTTCCAAACCACGTTTCGTTTCGCGCACTTCGAGGGTGTATTCGCTTACATGAACCGACGTGTAAATGTCTTCACGAACCACGCGTTCATTAATCACAATAGCATCCTCGTAGTTATAACCTTTCCACGGCATATAAGCCACTTTCAGGTTGCGTCCCAAGGCCAACTCGCCATTTTGGCTCGAATAACCTTCGGTCATAATTTGGTTCAACGTTACTCTGTCGCCTTTCTTCACTATCGGACGAAGGTCGATGGTGGTATCTTGGTTGGTACGTTCAAATTTCGGCAAACGATATTCTTTTACCGACGAATCGAAGTTCACAAAATCCTCCTCTTCGGTGCGGTCGTAACGAATGCGGATAACGCTGGCATCGACAAATTCGACGACACCTTCGCCCTCGGCCATGATTTGCGTACGCGAGTCGCGTATCAACTGACGTTCGATGCCTGTACCAACAATCGGTGCTTCCGGACGCAACACAGGCACTGCCTGACGCATCATGTTTGCGCCCATCAACGCACGGTTAGCATCGTCGTGCTCCAAGAACGGAATCAAGGCAGCGGCAATCGAAGCAATCTGTTGCGGAGCCACATCCATCAAATCGACACGGTCGGGAGCAACCAACGGGAAATCGGCTTCCAAACGCGACTTCACTTTGTTGCGAATAAAGCGACCATCGGCATCAAGCGGAGCATTACCTTGTGCCACTACCAGGTTTTCTTCGTCTTCGGCCGTCATATACACGATGCCGTTGTCCGACAAATCCACCTGACAGTTATTCACCTTACGATAAGGCGTCTCGATGAATCCCAAATCGTTAATTTTTGCATAAACGCACAACGACGAGATCAGACCGATGTTCGGGCCTTCTGGCGACTCGATTGGGCACAAACGGCCATAATGCGTGTAGTGCACGTCGCGCACCTCGAAACCGGCGCGATCGCGGCTCAAACCACCGGGGCCAAGTGCCGACAAACGACGTTTGTGCGTTACCTCCGCCAACGGATTGGTTTGGTCCATAAATTGCGACAACGCATTCGTGCCAAAATAGGAATTGATAACCGACGAAATCGTCTTCGCGTTAATCAAATCGATAGGCGTAAACACCTCATTATCACGCACATTCATGCGTTCGCGAATAGTACGACTCATGCGGGCCAAACCCACATTAAATTGTTGGTACAACTGTTCGCCCACCGTGCGCACACGACGATTGCTCAA
Source organism: Bacteroidales bacterium (assembly GCA_004557405.1). GTDB lineage: Bacteria > Bacteroidota > Bacteroidia > Bacteroidales > Paludibacteraceae > W0P28-013. The sequence goes on along the minus strand of SFDZ01000008.1, from coordinate 22,287 downwards.
GTGGTCAATATCATCGACCTCAACTTTCGAATTGATAAGTTGAATCAGATATTTGATAATAGCGATAATGTCCTCTTTTTCAAGCACATGTACATCGATATTATCCGTCTTGCCATCGAATAATTTACGGTTGATGCGATAGCGACCCACTTCGCCCAAGTCGTAGCGTTTTTCGGAGAAGAACAAACCGTTCACCAATTCGCGCGCCGAAGCATCGTCGGCAGGTTCGGCATTACGCAACTGACGATAAATATGCAGCACGGCTTCACGTTCCGTGTTACTCGGGTCTTTTTGGAGCGTATTGTAGATGATGGTAAAATCATCCATATCTTGTCCCTCTTTGTGCAACAAGATTGTCTGATTGCCCGACTCGATGATGTCGTCGATATGAGAGGCTTCAAGCACTGTTTCACGGTCAACAAGCACTTTCGAGCGCTCTACGCTGGCCACCTCGCCGGTATCTTCATCGACAAAATCTTCCGTCCATTTTTTCAACACACGGACAGCCAATTTACGCCCAAGATATTTTTTCAAATTTGTTTTATTCACTTTCACCTCTTCGGCCAAACCAAACGTTTCCAAAATATTTTGGTCGCTCTCGTAGCCGATGGCACGCAACAATGTTGTAACCGGCAATTTTTTCTTGCGGTCGATGTAGGCATACATCACATTATTTATATCCGTTGCAAATTCAATCCACGAACCGCGGAACGGAATAATGCGCGCCGAATACAATTTTGTACCGTTGGCATGAATGCTCGAACCAAAAAACACGCCCGGCGAACGATGCAATTGCGACACAATTACACGCTCCGCACCATTGATAACAAACGTACCTTTGGCCGTCATATAAGGGATTGGCCCCAAATACACATCTTGAATCACGGTATCAAAATCTTCGTGATCAGGATCGGTGCAATAGAGTTTCAGTTTCGCCTTCAACGGCACACTATAAGTCAAACCGCGACGAATACACTCTTCGATGGTATAACGCGGCGGGTCGATATAATAATCGAGGAACTCCAACACGAAGTTATTGCGCGTATCCGTAATCGGAAAATTCTCGGCAAATACGCGATACAACCCTTCGTTTTTTCTCTTCTCAGGTGGAGTATCAAGCTGGAAGAAATCTTGAAATGATTTTAGCTGCACTTCCAAAAAATCAGGATATGCCATCTGATTTCGGATAGTTGCAAAGCTAATTCGTTGATTTTCAGTATTTGAAGACATTTATTTAGTGTATTTGTTGAACTTACTTTGTGTTATACATAAAAAGGCTTAGAGTCCCGTTTTACCGGGATTCTAAACCGAATTTCCTGAAAATCAGGGTGTTAGACTTACTTAAGTTCAACTTCAGCACCTGCGTCGGTCAATTGCTTTTTCAGAGATTCGGCCTCTTCTTTAGCAACCCCTTCTTTAACAGCAGCTGGAGCAGCGTCTACGATATCTTTTGCTTCTTTCAAACCAAGACCTGTGAGTTCTTTCACAAGTTTTACGATCTGAAGTTTGTTAGCACCTGCCGATTTCAAGATAACGTCGAACGACGATTTCTCTTCGGCGGCCGGAGCTGCACCAGCAGCAGGACCGGCGGCTACAGCTACAGCTGCAGCTGCAGGTTCGATACCATATTCGTTTTTCAAAATTTCGGCCAACTCATTTACTTCTTTAACGGTAAGGTTAACCAATTGTTCTGCAAAAGCTTTCAAATCTGCCATTGTAATAAATTTTTATGTGTTTGTAATTTTATTTTTTTGAATTGTTTATCGTTCAGAGAGTGTTTGAAGCACACCATGAATCGTATTACCTCCGGATTGGAGTGCGGACACAACGTTCTTAACTGGCGATTGCAACAAAGTAATGATTTCGCCGATAAGTTCGTTCTTGCTCTTGATTGCAACAAGGGCATCAAGTTGGTTGGCGCCTACATAGACACTTTCCTCAACATAAGCAGCTTTCAACACCGGTTTCTGAACATCTTTGCTAAACTCTTTGATTAATTTAGCAGGCGCATTACCCGTATTCGAAAACAATACCGTCGTATTCTCTTTGAACGAATCTGCCAAGGCCGAAGTATCGACGCCATTAGCCTCCAAAGCTTTTTTGAACAACGAATTCTTTACAACCACCATTTTTACATCTTGTGCGTTGCACAAACGGCGGAGTTTGCTCACTTGTTCTGCATTCAAGCCTTGAGCTTCAGTCAAATAGAAATGACTATACGCGTTGAGAGTTTCCTGTAGTTGCGAAATAATTATGCTTTTATCTTCCTTTTTCATACTTCAGTCTCCTTTAGTTTTTCTCGTCGATGGCCTTCGTATCTATTTTGATACCACGGCTCATTGTACTTGAAAGATAAACGCTTTTTACATAAGTACCTTTCGCTGACGATGGTTTCAATTTAATGATTGTAGCCATAAATGCGCGAGCATTCTCAGCTATTTTCGCTGCCTCGAACGACACCTTACCAATAGAAGTGTGAATAATACCGGCTTTATCGACTTTGAAATCGATTTTACCTTGTTTCACCTCGGTAACAGCTTTACCGATTTCCATGGTTACGGTGCCACTCTTCGGATTAGGCATCAAACCGCGAGGGCCGAGCACACGACCCAGCGCACCGATTTTACCCATAATCGAAGGCATCGTGATAATCACATCAATATCAGTCCATCCGCCTTTAATCTTCTCGATGTATTCGTCAAGCCCTACATAGTCGGCTCCGGCTGCTTTAGCCTCGGCCTCTTTGTCGGGAGTGCACAATGCGAGAACCCGTACTTGTTTACCCGTACCATTGGGCAACGACACTACGCCACGAACCATCTGATTCGCCTTGCGCGGGTCAACACCCAAACGTACATCAATATCCACAGAGGCATCAAAATTGGTCGTTGTTATCTCTTTTACCAATTTCGCAGCTTCATCAAGAGTATAAGCTTTCCCTGCTTCAATTTTCTCGGCAGCCAACTTTTGTTTTTTTGTAAGTTTACCCATTTTCGAATTGAAGTTTAATGTTAGACATTAGGGAACTCGCCTTTGACGGCAATACCCATACTACGAGCCGTTCCGGCTACCATACGCATAGCCGACTCTACTGTGAAACAGTTCAAATCGGGCATTTTGTCTTCGGCAATGGCTTTCACTTGGTCCCAAGTAATTTCGGCCACTTTTTTACGATTCGGCTCGGCCGAACCGCCTTTTACCTTCGCCGCTTCGAGCAACTGAATGGCTACCGGAGGCGTTTTTACGACAAAAGTAAACGATTTGTCTGTGTAATAAGTAATAACAACCGGCAAAATTTTGCCTGCTTTGTCTTGGGTTCTGGCATTAAATTGCTTGCAAAAATCCATGATGTTGATGCCTTTCGAGCCCAACGCAGGACCAACCGGAGGCGACGGATTAGCCGCACCACCTTTAATCTGCAATTTGATAAGTCCAGCAATTTCTTTAGCCATAATTTTAAGATTTTGTTGTTAATTGTAAGTTTGTGAGCACTGCAACGCGCGTAACCTCGTCCGTTACTCTTTTTCCACTTGCATAAAACCCAACTCCAACGGGGTTTTACGACCGAATATCTTCACCATTACTTTGAGTTTCTTTCTCTCGTTGTTCACATCTTCGATGACACCGGAGAAACCGCCAAATGGTCCGGCGATTACTTTAACGTTTTCGCCAACACTAAATGGCATCGCAATTACCTCGTCATTGCCCTGCTGTTCGTCGATAGAACCAAGTATTCTAGTTACTTCCGACGGGCGCAGCGGCACCGGAACACCACCGGGAGTCTCGCCCAAAAAGCCCAACACGTTCGGGATGTTACGCAAGCGTCCCATCGTTTCGCGCGTCATATTGGCTTCGACCAACACATAACCCGGCAAATAACTGCGTTCTTTGATTACCCGTTTGCCGTTACGTACTTGGTACACTTTTTCCATCGGTATAAGAACCTGAGCAACCGTTTGGCCTAAATCAGAAACGCGAAGTTCTGCTTCTGCATATTCCTTCACTTTGTTTTCCTTGCCACTGATGGCTTTAAGCACATACCACTTAAAATTCTCAGACATCTTCAACCTCCCGAATTTAGAGTACCTTGTTGTAAATAAACGTCATGAGGCTCTCAAAACCCAAGTCCATTACCCAAACGACAAGCGCGATAATCAGGGAAGCAACTAAAACGACTACTGCGCTATGGGTCAGTTCTTGTCGCGAAGGCCAAGAGGTCTTGTGGACAAGTTCCCGATAGGACTCTTTGAAATAATTGATGAGTTTCATATTCTCGCAAATAGATTTTTTTGCACGGAAGGAGAGGCTCGAACTCCCGACACCTGGTTTTGGAGACCAGTGCTCTACCAACTGAGCTACTTCCGTAAATGGCAGGGAATGCATTGCTGCTGTTCCCTGCCGGTTATCAATCACTTTGATGGATTAAGCAATCAATTTTGTGATTTGGCCCGAGCCTACCGTGCGGCCGCCTTCGCGGATAGCGAAGCGAAGACCTTCGGAGCAAGCTACCGGATAAATCAGTTTTACCGAAATTTCCAAGTTATCGCCAGGCATTACCATTTCAGTTCCTTCCGGCAATGTGATTTCGCCGGTTACGTCCATCGTACGGATGTAGAATTGAGGACGATATTTGTTGTGGAACGGTGTATGACGACCACCTTCTTCTTTTTTCAGGATATAAACCGATGCTTTGAATTCGCTGTAGGTTTTTACTACACCCGGGTGTGTAATTACCATACCACGTTTGATTTCGTTTTTGTCGATACCACGGAGCAACAGACCTACGTTATCGCCGGCTTCGCCTTGGTCGAGCAATTTGCGGAACATTTCGACACCGGTAACAACCGATTTTTTGTCCTCGCCCAAGCCAAGAATTTGGACTTCGTCACCAACTTTAACAACGCCGGTTTCTACACGACCGGTAGCAACTGTACCACGACCGGTGATCGAGAATACGTCTTCAACAGGCATCAAGAAAGGTTTGTCAACGGCGCGCGGAGGCAATTGGATCCAATTGTCAACAGCGTCCATCAATTCCATAACTTTGTCAACCCATTGTGCTTCGCCGTTCAATGCGCCGAGAGCCGAACCGCGGATGATAGGTGTGTTGTCGCCATCGAATTCGTAGAACGAAAGCAGTTCGCGCATTTCCATTTCTACCAAGTCGAGCATTTCGGGATCGTCAACCATATCGCATTTGTTCATGAACACAACCAAGCGAGGAACGTTTACCTGACGAGCCAAGAGGATATGTTCGCGAGTTTGCGGCATCGGACCGTCGGTTGCAGCAACAACGATGATAGCACCGTCCATTTGAGCAGCACCGGTTACCATGTTTTTAACATAGTCAGCGTGTCCCGGGCAGTCAACGTGTGCATAGTGGCGGTTTGCCGTTTCGTACTCGATATGAGCGGTATTGATGGTGATACCACGCTCTTTTTCTTCCGGTGCGTTATCGATTTGGTCGAACGATTTGATTTCTTCGTTACCGAATCCTTTTTCGTGAAGCACCTTCGAGATAGCAGCGGTCAGCGTCGTTTTACCATGGTCGACGTGACCAATTGTACCAATGTTTACGTGCGGTTTGGTACGTTCGAATTTTTCTTTTGCCATAACTCAAAAAATATTAAAAGTGTTATTAATAAGTTTGTTGAGCTGTTGACGAGGATTGAACTCGTGACCTCTTCCTTACCAAGGAAGTGCTCTACCACTGAGCTACAACAGCAAAATTTTTGAGCGGAAAACGGGGCTCAAACCCGCGACCCCCAGCTTGGAAGGCTAGTGCTCTATCGACTGAGCTATTTCCGCAAAATGTGGGTAGTGATGGATTCGAACCACCGAAGTCGAAAGACAGCTGAGTTACAGTCAGCCCCATTTGGCCACTCTGGAAACTACCCTAAAAAAGTATCAAAGAACTTTTTTCGAGCCTCTTGTCGGATTCGAACCAACGACCCCGAGATTACAAATCACGTGCTCTGGCCAGCTGAGCTAAAGAGGCGTTTTCATTTCGGCCACGCTAAAAAAAAAGGTGGCTGAAACGGTTTGCAAAGATATACATTTATTTCCGAATGACCAAAGATTTTGCTCATTTTTCACAAAAAATCTTTGCAGTTTTTTTATAACCTCCTGATAATAAGCACAAAAGCGTTTTTATTTTTCGTTATTATCAGGTGTTTGAGGTTATCAGCGGCGTTTATCTTTGGCTTTTAGAATTTGTCGTTCGACAGCTTCGGCGCATTCGTCGATGGCCTGTTCGAAGGAGTTGGCTATTTTCGATGCAAAGAATTCGTCGCAGGCGGCTTTAAGGCGTATTTGTGCGTCTTTATTGTTGTCGGTTTCCGGCTTTACGACTTTGAGTGTAACATCGGCAACGGGTGCGCCTTCGCATAGTTTTTCGAGTTTCGAGAGGCGTTTTTCGATATGGGCGCGCAGGCGTTCGGCGGCATCGAAATTGACGGCTTGAATTCTGATTTCCATAAGTTTTTGATTTTAAAGGTTTGACATTAAGTGTGTTTGTCTGTTTTGTCGGCACGCGGATGTGCCTGCATATAAATATTGTGTATTTGTTCGAACGTTGTGTGCGTATATATTTGGGTTGCGGCCAAATTGGCGTGTCCGAGTAACTCTTTTACGGCATTGATGTCGGCGCCATTGTTCAGCATATCGGTTGCGAATGTGTGTCGCAGCACATGCGGACTGCATTTTTGTTGCGTGCTGATGTTTGTCATGATGCGATGCACGATGCGATAGACGGCGGCGGCGTACATTTGTTTTCCAGAGCGCAATATATATAAATATGGTGTATTGTTTTTGATTTCGGTGTTGCGCACCGCCATGTATTGTTGCAAAATTTGTGCCAATCCGTTGCCGAACGGTATGACGCGTTCTTTTTTTCGTTTGCCAAAGACCCGTAATGTTTGTCGGTCGAAGTCTATGTCTATATCCTTGATATTCAGCAGTTCCGATAGTCGGATGCCTGTTTGATAGAAGGTTTCGAGAATGGCTTCGTCGCGACACGCTTCAAAGGTAGTGTTTTTTTGCGAAATATCCAAGAGTTGTTCCATATCTTTTTCGCGAAAAAACGTAGGTACTTTTTTGGGTGTTTTGGCTGCAGCGATTTTGGATGTCGGGTTTCGTGTAATAATCCCGCGTTGTAGCAGAAAACGGTAGAATGCCCGCAGCGCTGCCAGCCGGCGATTGACGGTGGTGGCGCTTTTTTTTTGTTCGCGTTGCTGCATCAGCCATTGGCGTATTTGGTCGGTGTCGGCTTGTGCGATGTCGGTTTGCGGTGCGTTTTGTTGGAGAAATTCGCCGAATGCTTTGATGTCGTCACGATACGACAAAACAGTATAAGAAGAATAATTCTTCTCATACTGAAGGTATTGCAGAAAGGAATTGATCATTGTTTTATTCAATTTTTCTGCGCAACTGTCGGTGCCGGTATTTAGTTTTCCGACTGCTGCAGGTGTTGCACGTAGATGGCGTGCATTTTTTCCTCACGTTTTGTGACGGATGGTTTTTCGAATTGTTGACGGCGGCGGAGTTCTTTTACGACGCCTGTTTTTTCGAATTTGCGTTTGAATTTTTTGAGGGCGCGTTCGATGTTTTCGCCTTCTTTAACTGGTACAATAATCATTTTGTAATAATTAAAAGTGTTATTTCGATTTTGGACTGCAAAATTAGTTATTTTTTTGATGCTACGCAATTTTTTTTGCAGAAAAATTAATTTTCTTGCGTTGTTTCCTCATTTTGGCAAGGTATTTTAGCGATTCGTCGTTCGTGTCGTCCGCCTTCGAAGTCGGTATTGAAGAAAATTTCGACCATTTTGAGAGCCAAATCTTCGGGTATGAATCGTGCGGGCAATGCGAGGATGTTGGCGTTGTTGTGTTGTCGTGCGAGTGCGACGAGTTCTTCGTTCCAACAGAGTGCCGAGCGTATGCCCTGGTGTTTGTTGACGGTCATATTGATGCCGTTGCCGCTACCACAGATGGCGATACCGAAATCGCAAGCGCCGTTTTCGACGGCTTTGGCGAGCGGGTGTGCATAGTCGGCATAGTCGCAACTATCGGTACTGTGTGTGCCGTAGTCGTAAACGCTGGCGTTGCGTGCTTCGAGCCATGCTGCGACTTTTTGTTTGAGTTCGTAACCGGCATGGTCGGATGCGATGCCGATAGAGAGTTGATGTAGAGGTTTCATTGTTTGATTGATGTATTAAGTTTGTATTTATGTCAGTTTTCGGAGGCGAAAGCCGTCCAGCCTCGTGCTTGTAGTGTGATTTCTTGTCCGTCGCGGGTAACGAGTGCGCATCCGTCTTGTTTGTCGGCGATGTGTCCGATGATGTGTACGTTGTCGAGTGTTTTGACGCGGTCGTACAAGGCGAGTGGCACGGTGAACAGGAGTTCGTAATCTTCGCCACCATTGATGGCGACGGTTGTCAGGTTGAGGTTCATCTCTTCGGCCATGGTGGCTGTTACATAGTCGATTGGTAGTTTGTCCTCGTAGATGCGGCATCCGACGGCGCTTTGCGAGCAGATGTGCAAGAGTTCGGACGAGAGTCCATCGCTGACGTCCATCATGGCGGTCGGCACAATGTGTTCTTTGGCGAGAATTTCGATGATGTCTTTTCGGGCTTCGGGTTTGAGTTGTCGTTCGAGGATATACTCTTTTCCGGCGAAATCGGGTTGGAAGTCGGTGAGGTTTTGTCCTTCGAATACGCGTCGTTCGCGTTCGAGCAGTTGCAAACCCATGTAGGCTGCGCCCAAGTCGCCCGTTACGCAGATGAGGTCGTTTGGTTTTGCGCCGTTGCGATAGACTATTTTGTCGGCATCGGCTTCGCCTAAGCAGGTGATGCTGATGGTGAGTCCGGTGAGCGACGATGAGGTGTCGCCGCCGACCAAATCGACGCCATATTGTTCGCAGGCGAGATAGATGCCGCTATAGAGTTCTTCGATTTGTTCGAGTGCAAAGCGTTTGGAAACGCCCAGTGCGACGAGTATTTGTGTCGGTTTGCCATTCATGGCGCAGATGTCGGAGAAATTGACCATGGCGGCTTTGTAGCCGAGGTGTTTCAGCGGCGTGTAAGTGAGATTGAAGTGAATGCCCTCGAGCAGTATGTCGGTAGTAACCAATGTTTTTTTTCCGGCGAAATCGAGTACGGCGGCATCGTCGCCAACGCCTTTGTCGGTGGATTTTTGTGTGAGTTTCACCGATTTTGTCAGATATTTGATAAGGCCGAATTCGCCTAACGTTTCGAGAGTTGCTTCGGTATTTTCGTTATCCATAACCATAATATTTAGTTTGAGCATACAAAAGTACTATTTTTTTGTGGAAAAACGCATTATTTTTTTCGTAAATGATATTTTTTGAGTAATTTTGACGCTGTTTTTTGAAAAAGGGAAGAAAAGATGGATAAACGTATAGTTTTAGCGTGTGTAGTTGCCGTTGTGTGCAGCATTTTGCCATGTCGCGGCGATGGTGTATCGACAACTCAGTTGAAGAAATTGGGACAGGTGTTGCTGAACATAAACGACCGCTATGTGGACAAAGTCGATGCGGAGTCGTTGGTCGAAGCTGCCATCGGCGGGATGCTCCAAGAGTTGGACCCTCACAGCACCTACTATTCGGCCGACGAAGCCGCCAAGTTGAATGCTCAAATCGACGGCAACTTTGAAGGTATCGGTGTGCAATTTATGATGTTGGCAGACACGATGGTGGTTACCCAAACCATTGCCGGTTGTCCGGCCGAGCGTGTCGGGGTACGTCCGGGCGACAAAATAATAGTTGCCGGCGGAAAGCCCATTTCGGGTGTCAAGATGTCAACCTCCGACATCATGTCGATTTTGCGCGGAAAGGCCGGCAGCACCATCAAAATAACGGTACAACGTGCGGGTGTGAAGCGCCCGATTGACTTTGTGATTCAACGCGGCAAGATTCCGATTTATTCGGTCGATGCGGCCTACATGATAACACCCACCATCGGTTATGTGAAGTTGAACAGTTTTTCGGCGACGACACCTGCCGAATTTAGTCAAGCGCTGAACGACTTACGCAATCAAGGCATGAAACAGTTGTTAATCGACCTTCAGGGCAACGGCGGCGGCTTGTTACATAGTGCGACCACTATCATCGACGAATTTTTGAGTTATGGGCAAACGATGGTGTACACCAAAGGCAACAAATACCCGACCCAAACACTGAAAGCCACCGACGACGGCACTTGCGATTACACCAACGTAGTAGTTTTGGTTGACGAAAATTCGGCATCGGCCAGCGAGATTATGGCCGGAGCGTTGCAAGATTGGGATCGTGGTGTGATAGTCGGCCGCCGCACATTTGGCAAAGGTTTGGTACAAGTGCCGATAACATTGGTTGACGGTGCGCTCTTGCGTGTAACCGTGGCACGATACTACACTCCCAGCGGACGCAACATTCAGAAACCGTACAACAAAGGCAAAGACACTTATCAAAAAGAGTTGGATGAGCGATTCAAACACGGCGAATTGACATCGGCCGACAGCATCAACTTTCCCGACTCGTTGCGCTACAAAACGAACGTATTGGGACGCACGGTGTATGGCGGCGGTGGAATTATGCCCGATGTGTTTGTGGCGTTGGACACCACGCGAACGAACAACTACCACCGCGACTTAGTAGCCAAAGGCACCATGAACAGAACCGTTTTCGAATATGCCACAGCGCAGCGCAAAGCCCTACTGAAGAGATACGCCACCTTTGAACAATTCGACAGCGAGTTTCGGGCGGAAGAGTTACAGCACACACTCATCGACAATGGTGTGCAGGACAGCGTGGCATTCGACCACGAAGCATTCGAGGCTGCAAAACCGCTTATTGTGCTACAAATCAAGGCATTATTGGCGCGAGATTTATACGGAAACGCGTATTATTATCGCATAATGAACACCAAAAACGACATTGTGCAACGCGGCATCGAGGTGCTGGAGCACTACGACGAATACCTGAAATGATGTTGTCCACGATTGCACTCATCGGTCCCGAATCGACGGGAAAAACAGCCTTGTGTCGTGCATTGAGCACGCACTACGATTGCCCTTGGCTTGAGGAATATGCGCGCACCTACGTCGAACAGTTGCAGTGCGAGTACACCTATGCCGATGTCGAGCAGATAGCGCGCCATCAAGTGCAAGCCCTTGCGCAAGCGCAAGCGACATACGCCGAATCGCACCGGTTTTTATTCATCGACACCGACCTGATAGTAACCAAAGTGTGGTTCGAACATGTGTACAAACGTATGCCGGAATGGTTGCCCGACGCCATACGCCGGCAGCACATCGACTTTTATTTATTGTGTAAGCCCGATCTGCCTTGGCAGTTCGACCCTGTACGCGAAAATCCGCATTTGCGCGACTATCTGTTCGATTGGTACAAACGCGAAATAGAGATGTGCGGCATTGCGTACGCCACCATTGAGGGTTGTGGTTCCATGCGCACGCAAAATGCCACGCAAGCCATTGATTCACAGTTTATTAAAATCAAAACATCATGAATGCATTAGAAGAAACGATCGCTCAGTTATCCAACACAGCCCACTGCACCACATTGTGCCACAAGCAGACCAACAACGTGCCGATGCCTAACACGCAGATATTGGGGCAAATAGTCGATACGCTCCGCAGCATTTTGTTTCCCGGCTATTTTGGTCATGCCATCTCCAACGCATCGATGCTGTCTTATCAAATAGGTGTACATATCGAAGAGGTTAGCCGTCTGCTATCCGAACAGATTTTTGCCGGATTTTGTTTCAGCGACAACACCATCGAACTACAACAAGCACACCGCGCCGCCCACGAGGCCACGGCCGTTTTCATCAAGCGTTTGCCCATGTTGCGCGACATGCTCGGCACCGACGTCGATGCGACTTTCGAAGGCGACCCTGCGGCCAAAAGTTGTATGGAGGTCATTTTCTGCTATCCGATTATTCGCGCCATCACCAACTATCGCATAGCGCACGAATTGTTGTTGCTCGATGTGCCGCTGATTCCGCGCATTATCACCGAAATGGCACACAGCGAAACCGGCATCGACATCCACCCCGGCGCCACTATCGGCGAATATTTCACCATCGACCACGGCACCGGCACAGTGATAGGCGAAACGGCCGTCATCGGCAACCACGTCAAAATCTATCAGGGTGTAACGCTCGGTGCTAAAAGTTTTCCGCTCGACCAAAACGGGAAACCGATAAAAGGTATTCCGCGCCACCCGATTATCGAGGATAATGTCATCATCTACGCCAATTCGACCATTTTGGGACGCATCACCATTGGCCGAAACGCCATCATCGGCGGCAACATGTGGGTGGACAAAGATGTGGAAGCCGGCAGCATGATTACCCAACGTCGGCGCGACTAACATCGTCGCACAATTCGTCGTGTAGTTCGATTTTTTTTACTACTTTTGCAGTTTGAAACAAACATCACATTACATTATGGGTACCGAATTTCAAATGATAGCCAAAACTTTCAAAGGGTTGGAAAACGTATTAGCCCAAGAGTTGGTGGCCTTGGGCGCCAACAACATACAGATAGACCGCCGCGCGGTGTCGTTCACCGGCGACAAAGCCTTGATGTACAAAGCCAACATCGGGTTGCGTACCGCATCGCGTGTGCTGAAACCGATTTTGACCTTCAACGCCAAAAATGCCGACGAAGTGTACGAGCAGGTGAAGCAACTCGATTGGAGCAAATACCTGAACATCAAACAGACGTTTGCCATCGACAGCACCGTCTATTCCGACGAATTTCGCAACTCGCAGTTTGTCAAATATCGTGTCAAAGATGCCATTGCCGATTGGTTTATGGAGCGCGAGCAAAAGCGTCCATCCATCCGCATCGACAATCCCGACATTTACCTGAACATTCACATTGCGCACACGCAATGCACCTTGTCGCTCGACAGTAGCGGCGAATCGCTCCACAAGCGCGGCTACCGCGACGCACAAACCGAAGCGCCCATCAACGAAGCCTTGGCAGCCGGCATGTTGCTCATGGCCGGTTGGAACGGACAAACCGATTTTGTTGACCCGATGTGCGGTTCGGGCACGCTGCTCATCGAAGCCGCACTGATAGCACTGAACATTCCGCCATGCATCTATCGCACATCGTTTGCTTTCGAACAATGGCCGGATTTCGACGCAGCACTTTTCGACACCATCTACAACGACGACAGCGAAGAACGCGAATTTACACACAAAATCATCGGATGCGACATCTCGCCACGAGCGCTCAAAATAGCCGAAGCCAATGTGAAAGCCGCCGGATTGAGCAAATACATCACCCTCGACAGGCGCAGCATAGCCGATTGGGACGCACAATCCAAACCATGCCTCATCGTAACCAATCCGCCATACGGCGAACGACTCGTGCAAGACGATTTGTTCAACTTGTACGCACAAATCGGCGAAACTTTCAAGCACAAATTCACCGGAAGCACTGCGTGGGTTATCTCGTCGAGCGTGGAATGTCTGCAAAAAATAGGGTTGCATCCATCGCAAAAAATAGACCTGCTCAACGGCGCACTCGAATGCGAATTTCGCGAATTTGAACTATTCAGCGGACGACGCAACGACTTTGTAAGAGACAAAAAAACACGCGCACCACACACCAACGCCAACCCACAGCCACGCGAACGTTTGCAAAATCAACGCCGATTCGACGAAAAACGCAACGACAAACGCGACAAAAAGCCGCCACGCGACAGCAAAAACATCGAGCGCACACGGCCTTATTACGAAAGTCGCAGCGGCAAACCACTCTTGTACGAAAACAAAAACACACGCAAACAATAACAACTCACAAACATCAGCCGTATGGAAAATTTTGCAGGACTCACACCACCTTATTCCGATTACGAAACCGCCAAAATAGTTGTGCTGCCCGTGCCGTACGACGCCACAAGCAGTTGGGTGCACGGCGCCGAAAAAGGCCCTGAGAAACTGCTCGAAGCCTCCGTACAACTCGAATGGTACGACACCGAAACCCGCACCGAAGTTTACAAGCACGGCATCCACACAGCGCAACCCGTCGATGAACAACGCTCGCCCGAACACCTGTGCGCCGCCGTCGAGCAACGTGTAGGTGCGCTTTTCGACGATGCCAAATTTCCGGTAACCATCGGCGGCAACCACACGGTGAGCATCGGCGCCATACGCGCCGCCGCACAACGATACGACAATCTGACAGTGCTGCAACTCGACGCGCACAGCGACCTGCGACGCACCTACGAAGGATCCGAACTAAACCACGCCTGCGTCATGAATCAGGCAAAAAAAGTGGCACACATCACGCAAGTCGGCATACGCAGTCAGTGTATCGAAGAGACCGACAATTTCGAACCCGAGCGCATTTTCTGGGCACGCGACATCTACTTCGACCACACCTGCCAATGGGAAGAAAAAGCCTACGCCACACTGACACAAAACGTTTATCTGACCATCGACCTCGACGTGTTCGACACCGGCATTTTAGCCGCCACAGGCACCCCGGAGCCCGGCGGGCTGCACTATTTTCAGGTCTTACACTTCTTGCGACCACTGTTCGAACGATTCAACGTCGTCGGATGCGACATTGTGGAACTCTGCCCGAAACCCAACTTACACGCTTCGGACTACTTAGCGGCACGATTGGCATACCAACTGATGACCTACAAATTTCTTCAAAAATAATCGCAAATCGCCATGAATAAACCGATTAAACCATGCGTTTGCAAAAACTGCGGTCTGCTGTGCTACGACAATTTTTGTCCGCGTTGTGGTCAGAAAACCGACACCGACCGTTTGACATTCAGAAGCATGGCGCGTGGTTTGGCAGCGGCAATCGTTGGTGGCGAAAACGGATTGACACACACCATCGTCCAATTATTTTCGCACCCGAATAGACTGATATCCAATTACATAAACGGGAAACGCAAAAACTACTTTGCGCCATTCCCCTTGTTATTCCTTGCATTGGCCGTCTGCCTCGTTGTGCTGCAAATTGCCACCGTCGATTGGGCAGGCGCGCTCGAAAACTTCGACATGAGCATCGTAAAAGACGCCGACAAAGCCACAGCAGGTCGGTTGCTGCAACGCACGCGCGCCATCTACACCTTCTTTTTCCGCTACTTCACGCTGATTTCGGTGCTGCTCGCGCCAATTTTGATTATCGGTGTGCGCATCTGTTTCGGTAGCGCATTCCGACGTCGGTACAATTGGGCGGAAACCACCATTATGCAAACCTATCTGTTGGTACAAATGATTTTGTGTGCATCGGCATTGACGCTCGTTGCCTGCGTGGTACCGCCGCTACAATACGCCTATTGGCTACTGCCGCTGACAGGCGTGGTACTGCTCGTTGTCGATACGCACGGCATGGGCGGCGCATCGGTGTGGCGACGCATCGGACAGAGCATTTTGGCCATACTCTTCACACTGACCATTCAAACAGCCATCTGCGCCACCACACTGCTATTCGCCTATTTGGTTTAATACTTTGGCACACAAATTGCAGTTGTCCGATTGTCATTCTGTCATAAAAACATCATCGCTATGCAAAAGCCACTCATCATACTGCTGCTGACTATCGTTTCGCTGAATTGTGTTGCCAAAGAGTTGTCGGGACACGTCGTCGATAGTCTGCGACAACCAATTCCCTACGCCAGCGTATTTCTGCAAAACAATCCGCAAATAGGCACCATCACCGACGACAACGGATTTTTTGTGCTACCCGACTATGTACAGGACGACCACTTGGTGATTACCAGCATCGGATACGAAAAATTCACGCTATCGACCAACAAAATATCGGGAACAAAACCCATACGCATCGTGCTGAAAGAGCAACCTCTGATGCTCAACACAGTAGTCGTGTCGGCCAAAGGTTCGAAACGCCAACAGCGCAAACTGCTCAAACAACTGCTCGCCGACATCTACAAGCAGATGCAAATCGATTTTCCCGACAACGCGCGCAACTACCGCATCGTGTCGGACGTTTCGGTGTACAACGAGGATAAAGTGGTAGCCTTCGACGAGATGGTGGGCAACATCGTAGAATTGCCCTACCTGAAAAATGCCCGAAAACAAGATTCGCTGCAAATAAAAGCCGATTTCACGCGCTACTACATCAACCAGAACACGGCCGACGGACTGCGCAACTTCGACCAAGACCTGCTGAAACGCAAAGAAAAACGTCAACTGCAAAAAATCGACTTCGAAAAATCGGAGCCGATACACCGCATGCTGTGGGCACTCGACATCAAAAAACTATTTGGCGATATCTACAAAGAGACAGGCAATTGGAGCATCAGCGAACGCGATGCGCTATCGCAACTGCTGACCTACACCAAAACGTTCACGTTGCCGGGCATCGTGTCGGCTACCATGAAACTGCATCTGTCCGTCGATGCGCACAACCATGTGCAACGCCTCTCGCAAAGCGTTACATTATGGGCAAATATTCCGTTCGGCTACAAATTGTCCGACGCCCAAGTGGCTGCGCTCAACCTTGTGCTGATAAACGATGGCGCCGGCAATTTCGACAAATATCGATTGAAAACAGCCAACGGCAAAGTGGAACGCAACGTGTTTTTCACACAGCAAGATGGTCAGGTGGTGGTGAGCGAAAAAAATTGGGCTGCCAACGTGCATGGTGCCGACAAGAACGGACAATCCATCGCATTCAACCAAAAAGCGAGTTGCCAAGTGTTGTCGGTCGAAACAAAAAATGTACGTCCGTACAGCAAAAAAGCCCTCGCCACCAAAGCGCCACGCACACAGATTGAACTTTCGGGCGTGCGCTAATCCGAGCGTCGGCACCCGACAGCACGACCGCATTCTACAAACAAACGATGCCCCGGACGCGAAGTCCAAGGCATCGTCATTGCGTTGTTGTATGGTCGCCTGCCTTAAATCAGGTTCAACTCTTTCAGTGTAGCCACATTGCCACGAACGGCTTTGGCGCTGGCAGCAAATTTCTCTTTTTCTTCGGCATTCAGGTCGAGTTCAACGATTTTTTCCACGCCGTTGCGACCAAGAATTACAGGCACGCCGATGCAGATGTCGTCTTCGCCATACTCGCCTTCAACGAGCACCGAGCAGGGAATCATTTTCTTTTGGTCGTGCAGAATAGATTCTACCACATAGGCTCCTGCTGCACCCGGTGCATACCAAGCCGATGTGCCGAGCAAGCCGGTGAGTGTAGCGCCGCCCACCATGGTCGATTTAACCACTTCGTCGAGTTTTTCGGCACTCAACAGCGTTGTTACAGGCACACCTTTGTATGTAGCAAAGCGCGCCATCGGAATCATGGTCGTGTCGCCATGGCCACCGATAACAAATCCTTCGACCTCGTTAGCATTGCACCCAAGCGCTTGGCTCAAGAAATATTTGAAACGCGAACTATCGAGCGCACCACCCATACCGATTACACGATTTTTTGGCAATCCAAGCGATTTCAGCGCCAAATAGGTCATGGTGTCCATCGGGTTCGAGATGCACACCAAAATGGCATTGGGCGAATACTTCAGAATGTTTTGGGCGACACCTTTCACGATACCGGCATTCACGCCGAGCAATTCCTCGCGCGTCATACCCGGTTTGCGCGGCAGTCCCGAAGTGATAACCACAACATCGGAGTTTGCCGTTTTTGCATAATCGTTTGTGCAACCCACAATGGTGGTGTCGAAACCGAGCAACTGCGCGGTCTGCATCATATCCATTGCTTTACCTTCCGACACACCTTCTTTGATGTCGAGCATTACAACTTCGTCGGCTACCTCGTTGAAAGCCAATACATTAGCGCATGTAGCACCCACATTACCTGCGCCTACAACTGTTACTTTTGACATAATTGTTTTATGATTTTGAATGTTAATAATACACTTGACAGAAATCGGTTGCAAAAATACATCTAAAAACGGAAATAACGAAATTTTTGCGCAACATTTTTATGTTAATCGCCAAAGTCGTCGCCATCGCCGCCGCCCATGCCGCTGTCGCCGCCACTTTTTGCACTATTTTTCTTCTTCTCTTTCATATTGCCGAAGTTGTATGTCAGCGAAAGGGTGAAGCGCTGTCCGCTCGGACGTTGCTCAAAATCCTGATAAAACGTATCGCCCCAAGTATAGCGTTTCCAACCACGCGAATTCAACAAATCGCGCACGGTGAACGCCAAATTCAACGTGCGGTTCAGGAACGATTTGCGAATACCCAAGTCAATGCTGTAGAAGTCTTTCGTTTTGCCCTGCGCGATAACGTGCGGCGAGAAATATCCGGCCGTCAGTTGCCCGGTGAAAGTCTTGGTAAACAAAAAGTTGGCCATCAAACGAATATTCCACGAGAAACCTTGCGTTTGGTCCTGCAGGTGTACGCCTTGATATTCGATGGCGCTCATCTGCTCGTAGAATAGGTTGAGCGTAGTGGTCATATTCAGCCATTTGCAGAAGCGGTTTTTGCCGACGATTTCCAAGCCGGCCGATTGTGCGCTTGCCACGTTGTCGTAGGTGGTTTCCATCACATTCGGATGGTCGGGCGACTCGAACTGCACCTGTTGCACGATGTCGGTGCTGTAGCGATAATACAACGAAGCCGACAACGTGTGCGCCTCCCACGATTTGATGTAATTCAGTTCGAGGGCATTGGCAAATTCGGGCATCAGGTTCGGATTGCCGTACGAAATGTTAGTCGAGTCGGACACATTGCGATAGGCGCTCAACTGCCGTCCGCGCGGACGATTGACGCGGCGCGTGTAGTTCAGTTGCAACTCGTGGTCGTTCGGGAAAGCGTACGACAAATAAGCCGTCGGGTAGAGTTGAAAATAGCCTTTTTGGCTCACCAAATATTGTTCGGTGGCAGCATCGCGCGTGCTCACTGTGGTATTGGTATATTCGCCGCGCAACCCGACCGAGAAACTAAATCCGCCAAATTTGGCACCGTAAGTGGCATAGGCCGCCGCAATCCATTCCTGATAACGAAAATCGTTGTAGGCCGACAACGAATCGCGCTCCGGCTCGGGGAAATCCCACGTTTTGGAATTCGACATACGGTCCTGCCAATTCAGCGCAACGCCGGCTTCCAATTTCATGTTGGTGCGCAATTTTTGCACATAATCGGACTTGAACTGCATGCGCTGATTGTCGAAACCGCTGTATTGTTGCTGCGTGTAGGCCGTTGCCCTACCTTGTATTACCGTCTGGTCGTAGTCGGATGTTTGGTCGCGACCGCTGTTGCTGTACTCCACCGACGTGCGCACTTCCGATCCTTTTTTGTCTATTTCGTACAAATATTCCAACTGCACGCTGTACGACAAACGTTTCGCATCGGATAACGTATTGTGCGTATAAACAGCCGTGTCCGGTGTAGTGTAACGCACCGAATTATAATCAATTACAGACGAATTGTTGTTGTTGAGCGAGTTAATCATACCCGACACACTCAACGTATTTTTATCGTTGATGTGCCAATCGATGCCTGCGCGCCCGAACAAGCCCCAATTGCGTCGCCGGCTACGACGATCCTGATGCATAAACGACACGGTATCGCCGGCATTGAGCGACCAGCGATCGGTAAATCCCTCGCTGGCGCCATTGCGCTGACGAAAACCGGCATTGATGTAAAAATCGACTTTGGAACTGCTGTAATTGAAATTGGCGCTGGCATTGCCGCTCACTTGGTCAACAATTTGGTAATCGATGCCGCCGGTTACACTGCCGAAGAAACCGCCACGACGCTCTTTTTTCAGAATGATATTGATGATGCCGGCAGTTCCTTCGGGGCTGAATTTGGCCGACGGATTAGTAATCACCTCGATGCTTTCGATGCTGCCGGCCGGCAACTGTTCGAGTATCTGGGCGCGGTTATCCTCGTCCAAGCCCGACGGTTTGCCGTTAATCCAAATCTCGACACTGCTGTTGCTGCGCAGCGAAATGTTGCCGTCGTTGTCCACTTCAACCGACGGAATGTTTTCGAGCACCTCGGTGGCCGAACCGCCCGCTGCCGCTACGCTCTGATCGACACTAAACACCTTTTTATCAATATCGAAACGCATCTGCGAACCTTGTCCCACCACTTCGACCTCGTTAAGCATTTGCGTATCTTCGACGAGTTTCAGCGTGCGCAGATTGATGGTTTGCGTCTCCTGTTCGACTGTAATCTGCTTATCGAAAGACTGATAGCCAATAAACGAAATCTCGAGTCGATAGACGCCCACAGGCACCGCTTCCAACCGAAATTCACCATCGACATCGGTAATGCCGCCGCCAATCACCTCGTTATTGTCGGCCAACTTGAGCACCACATTCACAAAATCGAGTGGCGCGCCCGCCTCGTCGACCACCTTACCAACAATTTCGGCCGCACCCAGCGACAACCAACCGGTGCACAGCACCACAAACAGCAATGAAAATCTTTTCATACAGAATCAATGTTTTTTTGCAAAAATATTATGCAAAAATAGTGCGAATCGGGAACAAAAGCAACACGCACTCGACAATCAGGGCGTTTGTATCGACAAATGCCGTTCGCACAACGCCTCCACCGCCAAGCGATACGAATCGAGTCCGAAGCCGCCTATCGTGCCAATCGCCACCGGCGACAGCAACGAGGTGTGGCGCACTGCCTCGCGCCGAAACACATTCGAAATATGCACTTCGACCGTGGGCGCCGGCACACCCGCCACCGCATCGGCTATGGCCACCGACGTGTGCGTGTAACCGCCGGCATTCAGCACGATGCCATCGACGGTAAAACCAACTTCGTGAATCCGATTGATAATTTCGCCTTCGACATTCGACTGAAAATAAGAGAATTCAACCTGCGGAAAACGCTGCTGCAAGGCAGCAAAATAACTTTCGAAATCGGACGAACCATAAATTGCCGGCTCGCGTTTGCCCAGCAGATTCAAATTCGGACCATTGATAATTACAATTTTCATATTACACTAAATCAGTCTTGCAAAGATACAAAAAATATTGTGTTGCACGAATTTTTTTTGGAAAATTGCCACACTTTTTGTAATTTTGCACCATGAAAAAATTAGTAATATTCGACCTCGACGGCACACTACTAAACACCATAGCCGACCTTGCCGCCGCCACCAATTTTGCACTCGGACAGTGTCATTTCCCGACGCACAACACCGACGAATACCGTTTTTTTGTCGGCAACGGCATCAACAAACTATTTGAGCGCGCCCTGCCCGAAAATGCCCGCACCGAAGCACACATTGCCGCGATTCGGCACTATTTTCTGACATACTACGCCGTCCACAACTGCGACCTCACACGCCCATACGATGGCATTCCCGAACTATTGGCGCACTTGCAAGCCTGCGGGCTGAAATTGGCCGTGGCCTCCAACAAATATCAAGCCGGCACCGAACAACTCGTGGCGCATTTTTTCCCCGACATACAGTTCGATGCCGTACTCGGACAGCGCGACAACGTACCCACCAAACCCGACCCGACCATTGTGCACGACATTTTGGCCGCCACCGGCTGCACCGCTGACGAAACACTCTACGTAGGCGATTCGGGCACCGACATGATGACCGCCCGCAACGCCGGCATCGAAGCCGTTGGCGTCACGTGGGGATTTCGCCCGCGCGCCGAACTCGAAGCACTTGCACCCGCGCATCTGGCCGATAACGCCGACGAGATCAAAAAAATTATTGTAAACCGTTGATTTTTACAAAAAAAGTGCTATCTTTGCAACCAAATCATCGGAGAAATGTTATTGACGTACGCACATACACACGTTACGCACGCTCTGCCATTTGGTAGAACGCCACATTTTACCCCCACCTGTTTACATTATTTAACATTCTACGCACTTCACACAAGTCGTCTGCACCCGCAAGGTGCCGACCATCTTGTCGTACGCATACATCAAATGAAGAACAATGAGGAATTAGGAGTGAGAAATGTAGGAACGTATTGAACTTGCCTACCGGCAGGCAGGGAAAATGTCGCGCAGCGACAAAGGGTTCCAAACAACGAAAACTACGAAAACAACAACCTTAAACTCTTAAACTTTGAAACATTAAACTTTTTAAATTTCTTACAACTATGAAAAAATCTACATTCCTGATGGCCGCCTTGCTGTGCGGCGCATGGTGCGCTACGGCGCAAAACACCGAAAATGGCCACGAATACGTTGATCTCGGTTTGCCAAGCGGCACCAAGTGGGCGACCTGCAACGTGGGTGCCACCGCGCCCGAAGGCTACGGCGGCTACTACGCTTGGGGCGAAACCACCACTAAAGACACTTACTCTTGGGGA
>SFDZ01000007.1 GCA_004557405.1 Bacteroidales bacterium | reverse complement strand
TTTTTGGAACAAGTCGTTGGGAGTTTTGTAAGTATTGATTTTTCCGTCTCGTGCTTCCTGCATAGAGATTTCAACATCTGTCAGTTTTTTCTCTTTTTTGGGTATTACTACTTTTGCGCCCATCGACACAATTAAATCCAATGCTTTTTTTAAAGTATTATTTCTGCCGTCATATTCCAATGTGATTGTTGCCATAGTTTTGAGAGTTAAGTGATTTCATCGGCAAAGATACAAACTTTGTGCCGAACTACAAAATGAAATCGCCAAATGTTTTTTTGCGGCGGGGCTTCGCAGTTTCTCGTGGTTGGAGTTATCCGCGCAGTTTCAGTCCGGCAACAATGGTGTCGGGGCAAAAGTTGAACACCGAGGCCATCTCGCCGGCCATGCAGAAGCCGCAGTCGGAGCAGCCTTTGCAGCCGCACAAAAAAAGTATTTCAAAGAAAACAACATATAGCATCTGTCGTTTTCTCTTCGGCAATCGTATATTCTTATTTATCAGTACTTTATGGTAAAAACGGCTTACGCAGGGAGTTCCTGACAGTTTCGCCGCGTATTCGATACGACAATCGATGCGACGACAGACAGAAAACGGAGCATATCCGTTCAATATCGCTGAAAACGCTGAAAATCGCTGGTTTTCTACCAGCGAAAAGCAATGAATAACCTCTTTTTTGGGGGGTAGAGGCGATAGATTATTATTTTTCACGGAAAACATGTTTGATAGCATCAAGTGGATGATGGAGTATCATTCTTGGTCCTGACCATCGCATCACTATTCTGACCCTTTCCTTCATGTCTGGTCGATAACAATGGATGGCGCATTTCTTACAGGTGGGCTTTTCCTCACCGAAACGGCATCTGTCAAGTCGGCAGTGGGCATATTCCAAAAGTTCCCTGCAGCTTGGGCATAGTTCTGTGTTTCCCTCGTGCTTACGACAATACAGACGTATCATCTTTTCCACCACCTCCTTCTCTTCCCTTATGCGTTTACTTGTAGTTTTATTTTCTGCATATAATGTATTCATACTCTTTACTCGATGTGTTCAAGAAAACGTTCCATAATATTTTTTCTTGCCTATCAATCGTTATTTTTTTGATAGAAAGTGAAATTTTAATGCAATAATCGGTTGGCAAAGATAATAAAAAAACGGGAATGGATGTATATGGACAAATAAAATCAATAGCGGTGAGAATGGCAGTTTGATAAACATACAGGACTTGACCGATAAGTTAAATGCGCTCAGGCGGCAGCGAGAACACCATCAAACACAAAGAACTCCGCACCTTGACGGATGCAGAGTTCTTCCTTGTGTATGATTATTAAAAACCGATACGATTATTTCTCGTCTTCGATGGCGGCTTGTGCAGCAGCCAAGCGTGCGATGGGCACACGGAACGGCGAGCAACTTGCGTAGTTCATGCCTACACGAGCGCAGAATTTAACCGAACTCGGTTCGCCACCGTGTTCGCCGCAAATACCGGTGCGCAGATTCGGACGCACGGCGCGACCTTTTTCGACGGCCATCTTGATGAGTTGCCCCACACCTTTCTGGTCGAGCACTTGGAACGGATCGACTTTCAGAATCTTCTTGTCGAGGTAAGCCGGCAAGAACGAAGCGATGTCGTCGCGCGAGTAACCGAATGTCATCTGTGTCAAGTCGTTGGTACCGAACGAGAAATATTGCGCTTCGGTAGCGATGCGGTCGGCAGTGAGTGCAGCACGCGGAATTTCGATCATTGTACCGATTTCGAATTCCACTTCGACACCATATTCGGCAAACACCTCTTTGGCCACTTTTTGGATAATCTCTTTTTGTTGTTTCAACTCGTAGAGGATACCAATCAGCGGCACCATGATTTCGGGCATCGGGTTTTTGCCTTCTTTTTTCAGTTCGCAAGCGGCGCTCAAGATGGCGCGTGTCTGCATGGCCGTAATTTCGGGGAACGTGATGCCCAAGCGGCAGCCGCGGTGTCCCAACATCGGGTTGTTTTCGGCCAACGATGCTACACGTTTTTGAATCTCTTCGACGCTTACGCCCATCTCATCGGCCATAGTTTGCTGACCGGCCAAATCGTGAGGTACGAACTCGTGCAAAGGCGGGTCGAGCAAGCGGATGTTCACCGGGCAGCCGTCCATGGCTTCCA
The DNA here is from genome assembly GCA_004557405.1 of Bacteroidales bacterium. Lineage (GTDB taxonomy): Bacteria > Bacteroidota > Bacteroidia > Bacteroidales > Paludibacteraceae > W0P28-013. The sequence continues at coordinate 58,943 of SFDZ01000007.1, read as the reverse complement.
ATATACCTTTGAAGTCGGCTTTTTGGTAAGGCAACAATTTTGCCAATGCTTTTTCGCGTCCTTCGGCGGTGTCGGCCAAAATCATTTCGCGCATAGCCACGATTTTCTTATCCTCGAAGAACATGTGCTCGGTACGTGTCAGGCCGATGCCTTTGGCACCAAAGGAGCGAGCCACTTGGGCGTCTTTCGGTGTGTCGGCATTGGTGCGCACTTGCAGTTTGGTGTATTTGTCGCAGAGATCCATCAGTGCTTTGAAGTCGCCACTGAGTTCGGCTGCTTTGGTAGGCACTTCGCCTTGGAACACTTGTCCGGTGGTGCCGTTCAACGATATGTAGTCGCCCTCTTTCAGCACTATGCCATCGATTTCGACGGTTTTGGCTTTGTAGTTCACGTTGATAGCGCCTGCGCCCGACACGCAGCATTTGCCCATACCGCGGGCAACCACGGCAGCGTGCGACGTCATACCGCCGCGAGCCGTCAAGATGCCTTCGGCCGCCGACATACCGGCGAGGTCTTCGGGCGATGTTTCGATGCGCACCATCACCACTTTGTGTCCGTTGGCGTGCCAATTTTGAGCGTCATCGGCGTGGAACACGATTTGTCCGCAAGCGGCGCCCGGGCTGGCAGGCAGACCTTGTGTCAGCACTTTGGCTTTTTTCAGTGCTTCTTTGTCGAACACAGGGTGCAGCAACTCGTCGAGTTTTTGCGGTTCGCAGCGCAAGAGTGCCGTTTTTTCGTCGATCAGTCCTTCGCGTACGAGGTCCATGGCTATTTTCACCATAGCCGTACCGGTGCGTTTGCCGTTACGGGTTTGCAAGAACCAGAGTTTGCCTTCTTGCACGGTGAATTCCATATCCTGCATATCGCGATAGTGTTTCTCGAGTTTATCTTGAATGCTGTCGAGTTCTTTGTAGATTTCGGGCATAGCCTCTTCCATCGACGGATATTTTGCCACGCGTTCTTCTTCGGAGATGCCGGCGCGTTCGGCCCAGCGTTGCGAGCCGATTTTGGTGATTTGTTGCGGTGTGCGGATGCCGGCCACAACGTCTTCGCCTTGTGCATTTACCAAATATTCGCCATTGAACAGGTTTTCGCCATTGCCGGCGTCGCGGCTGAAGCAAACACCCGTAGCCGATGTGTCGCCCATGTTGCCGAACACCATCGCCATCACCGAAACGGCGGTTCCCCATTCGTCGGGTATGCCTTCCATTTTACGATAGAGAATGGCGCGTTCGTTCATCCAACTGCGGAACACGGCACAGATGGCGCCCCAAAGTTGTTCCATCGGGTCGTTGGGGAAATCGTGGCCGGTTTGTTCCTTGATGGCGTTTTTGAAGAGTACAACCAAGCGTTGGAGCGATTCTACCGAGAGGTCTTTGTCGAGTTCGACGCCTTGTTCTTTTTTCACTTGCTCGATGATGGCTTCGAACGGATCGATGTCTTCTTTGTTGACCGGTTTCATGCCGAGTACGACGTCGCCATACATCTGCACGAAACGGCGATACGAGTCGTACACAAAGTGCGGATTGTTCGTTTTTTTGGCCATGCCTTCGGCTACAGTGTCGTTCAAACCGAGGTTCAAGATGGTGTCCATCATGCCCGGCATCGAAGCGCGTGCGCCCGAGCGCACCGAAACGAGCAGCGGGTTGGCAGCATCGCCAAATTTGCTGTTCATCAGTTTTTCGACGTGCGCTACGGCAGCCTGAACGTCGTTTTGCAGCAGTTCAACGATTTTGTCCTGACCGACTTCGTAGTATTCGTTGCAAACGTCGGTGGTGATGGTGAATCCCGGGGGAACCGGCACACCAATGAGGTTCATTTCTGCAAGGTTTGCGCCCTTGCCGCCAAGTTCTTCGCGCATCTTGGCATTGCCTTCGGCTTGTCCGTTACCAAAGGTGTAAACACGTTTTTTATTGTCCATAGTGTGAATGTATAAAATGAATTTTGCAAATATTCGTTTCGATTTCAAACGGAGTGCAAAAGTACTATTTTTTTTTCACATTATCAATAGGTATGGCACAAAAAACGTCGTTACGAGCAAAAACTTGCAAAATCGGGCATTCCCCAAGGCAGCAAACAAATCACAACGAACTAAAAATCAGTAAATTATGATTTTTTTTATAAAAAAAGTTGCTGCTTTTACACGCGCGACAGACCAATGCACACCGTTGCGTCATAACAAGGGACGGAGTTGGTACACATTTTGCTGCAAACGAATGAATGTGTCGTGATAGACATCTTCTTTGTCGGCCGTGCTCAACTTTCTAAATGTAGCGTGCAGAAATTTCATAAACGGCGCTTTCAGGGTAGCGTACGCCCGACTGATGCCTTTTTGGTCTGACTGCTGCAATGAAACTATAAACGCGCAATCGTTATTCATACAACTCGTTGTTTAACAGCATTTTACATTTATCTATCAACGCAAATCGTTGACTTCGACATACGGATGTTGCGCTTGGTCGAATGCGAACTTAAACTCTTTTGGCAGAGGCTGTTGCGAATCGATAGTCAGAATGATGCGATCGGCATTGCGCTGGCAAAACTCGATGCGCCGCAACGCATACGTTTTTTTGTCAATCGACAATTTGATACGGAAATATTCGACTTGTTTGGCGATGGTGGGATAAAGACACACCATGAAATTATCGGCATTTTTGTCCTCGTCGAACCCGACACGATGTGTCTGCGCATAGTCGCGCACCAGCAGCAGCGGATTCGATTCGCGTTGCTCGGCCGGCGTTGGTTCCGACACCGACACTTCGTTGTTGTCGGGCATAAACACCCACTGCGTTTTTCCATCGAAAAAAGTTTCCATGCCGGCATACTGCACATACGTTTTTTTGCCGTTTATGGCACACACACCGCTCTGCACCTGTTTGTCGCCGGTGCGGCCGGCCGTGTAAGTGGTGGTGAAAGTATATTTGCGCGGTTGGCGTTGCAATTGCGCCACTGCCCTATCGACTATGGCTTTGGCCTGTTCGTCGGTGGTGGCTTGTGCCGACACACCAACGGCCATCAGCAACAGCACAAAAACGATTAGATTCTTTTTCATAATAACCTCAAAATTAAAGCGTCGCCAAAATTTGCTGTAATTCGTATTCGGTGTGAACCAATACCTGACGCGGTTTGCTGCCCACAACCGGTCCTACAATGCCGGCGGCTTCCAATTGGTCCATGATGCGCGCCGCGCGGTTGAATCCGACTTCAAATTTGCGCTGAATGTTCGATGTAGAGCCTTGCTGCGACTGAACAACCAAATAGGCGGCATCGGTAAACAACGTATCGAGTTTGTGCATATCCACCGACCCAACAGCCTCGCTATCGCTTTCGGCCACATCGGGTTCGGGCAAAATGAGTGCCGTAGGATAGCCGCGTTGGTCGCCGATGTATTGCACTATTTTTTCGACTTCGGGCGTATCGACAAACGCACATTGCACACGCGTTACATCGTTGCCTTGCGAAAAGAGCAAATCGCCACGTCCGATCAACTGTTGAGCGCCGGCAGCATCGAGAATGGTTTTCGAATCGACCATCGACGAGGTTTTGAACGCCAAGCGTGCCGGGAAGTTGGCTTTGATGATACCTGTAATAATGTTGACCGACGGACGCTGCGTGGCAATAATCATGTGAATGCCCACCGCACGCGCCAACTGTGCTATGCGCGCAATCGGCATTTCGACCTCTTTGCCTGCCGTCATTATCAGGTCGCCAAATTCGTCGATAACGACCACAATATAAGGCAGGAAACGATGGCCTTTTTCGGGATTCAGACGCCGATTGATGAATTTTTCGTTGTACTCTTTGATGTTGCGCACGTGTGCAATTTTCAGCAAATCGTAGCGCTGATCCATCTCTTTGCAAATGGAGTTGAGCGTCTGTTTCACCTCATCGACATCGGTAATGACCGGCTCGGCGGCGTCGGGCAACTTGGCCAAAAAGTGTTTCTCGATGTCGGCGTAAATGTTAAATTCCACTTTTTTCGGATCGACCAACACAAACTTGAGTTGCGCCGGATGTTTTTTGTACAGCAGCGACGTGATGATGGCATTCAACCCCACCGATTTACCTTGACCGGTAGCGCCTGCCACCAACAGATGCGGCATTTTGGTGAGGTCGAACATAAACACTTCGTTGGTGATGGTGCGACCGAGTGCAACCGGCAATTCGTAAGTCGATTCCTGAAATTTTTTGGAAGCAATGGTAGCGTGCATCGACACAACACGCGGATGGCTGTTCGGCACTTCGATACCAATGGTGCCTTTGCCCGGAATAGGTGCAATGATGCGGATGCCCGTGGCCGCCAACGACAACATGATGTCGGCTTCGAGATTGCGCACTTTGTTGATGCGCACGCCGGCTTCGGGTACAATTTCGTAGAGCGTGATGGTAGGCCCGATGGTCTCGTAGATTTTTTGGATGCCGATGCCGAATTGTTTCAGTGTCGTAATGATGCGCTGTTGGTTCGACACTTGTTCTTCTTTGGTTACCGTTTCGCTCTGCGTGCCGTAATCTTTCAGCAAATCGAGTGTCGGGTATTTGTAGTCGTCCAAATCGGCGGTTGGGTCGTAAGGTCCCTGCGCAGTCAGCGGGTCATATACTTCTTCTACAGTATCGTCGTTGGCGTTGGTATCGACCGTTTCGATGGTCGTCTGTTCCGACACATCGGCCGACACATCGGCGCTCTCGACCGGTACATGTTCAGTAACAATTTCCGGCTCGTCGTCGGAGTTCACTATCGTTACGCCGAGCTTTGCCAACTCATCTTGCAGGTTGTCGTCCGATTCAGGCTGCAGCAGATCGTCCGCTTCCGATGGTTCGTCGATGACCGATGCCTCCACTTCGAGTTGCGGTTCCGCCGACGGCTGTTTCTTGCGCGCGAAACAACGACGCAGCCATGGTATGGTGGAACTGAAGGCAAAAACAGCGAACAGCAATCCTGTTCCTATCAGCAGCAACAAGGTACCCGTGAAACCAATGGCGCCGTTCAGCAAATTGTCCAACCAAACGCCATGCGCTCCGCCCGGCACCAGATAGATATTTTGACACAATTTGCCAAAGGCGACATCTAACAACAACGACAGCCAAACCGTCAGAAAAGCAGTTCCGAGAAACGCTTTCCACAGAGCCACCACTTTGACGCGCATCAAACGCAGTCCCACCACCAAAAGAAACCACAACAGCACGAACGACGCCACACCAAACCAGCGTCGCATCAAACAATCGGCTATGACGGCGCCGCCATAGCCTGTCCAATTGGTAATATCTTCGGTCAGCACATTATCGGACATGATAACGCTGTAATCGCCGGATCCCGTAAAGAAAAACGACACCATGGCCAACAATACATATATGGTGAATACCACAATAACAATACCGAAAGCAAAACCTGTACGTTCGTCAGAAAATACGCGTTTCAGGCTCTGCCAAAAACCGGATTTTGTTGTTTTTTCCTTCTGTTTGCTCATAAAATCACTTTCATCTTCTCTATATAAAATTAACCGCAAATCGGCTTTTTTATTGTTTCAAACTTTGCGTTTTTTTGCAAAGAACTCGCGCAACAACGCGCTACACGCATCGGCCAACACGCCGGATGTTACTTCGGTCTTCGGATGCATGGCTTCCGGCGCAAATCGGCGATAGCCGCGTTTGTCGTCGGCGGCACCGAACACCACACGCCCTATTTGCGCCCAACCGATGGCGCCGGCACACATCACGCAGGGTTCGAGCGTTACATACAACGTGCAATCCGTCAGGTATTTACCACCAAGACTATTGGCCGCCGCCGTTATCGCCTGCATCTCGGCATGGGCAGTTACATCGCACAAACGTTCGGTCAGATTGTGGGCGCCGGCAATAATCCGATTTTGGCACACCACAACCGCGCCAACCGGAATCTCGTCCATGTCAAAAGCCACTCGCGCCTCGTCCAACGCCTTGCGCATAAAATAGGTATCGTCCGGCAACATCTTGTCCATAACGTTCGGTTCAATACAGTTGTTTCTTTATCTTCTGCAACGCAGCAATGTCGCCAAAAAGCAACATACGGTCGCCGGCAGCGAACCGAAAATTTTCGGCTTTCATATCGGCCATCTCGTAATAAGATTCGTTTTTACCGAAGAGACTTTTTTTGGTAAAACACCGTTTTACACCCACCAAATCGAGCCCGAACGTTTCGGTCAGATTGGCTTGTGCAGGCGTTTGCGACACAAGCATGTCGGGCACTTCCAACTCTACCAACTGATGCGTATCGGTGGCTATGTATGCGCCTTTCACCGCTGCAACTTCGGACGAAATCGAAAACAATTTGGCCGCATAATTTTCAGGCATAATCACCTCATCGACACCGATGGCCTCCAATATGGTACGATGCAACCGATTGCCGGCACGCGCCACCAAACGTTTCACGCCATGTTGCTTGATCAAAGCCACCACCAGCACCGAATTGCCCACATCTTCGCCCAAGGTAACAATCACCTCGTCGGCATCGGCCAACGGCAACATCTGCAGCGACACCGAGTCCGCCAAATTGAGACAAATAGTCGAGCCGATGGTGTTTTTGTACTCTTCCACCAAGTTCATATTCGAATCGACGCCCACCACTTCGTGTCCAAGTTCCGTCAGATGTTCGGCCAAAGCCACGCCAAAATTACCTAAACCAATGATTACATACAACATATTCTGATTGCTTTATTTTTTTTGTTCACAACTAATTTATCGGTATTGATTCACTCGGATATTGATACTCCAAATGCCGTTTCGGTTTGATGAAACACGACAAAATACTTATCAACCCGACACGCCCCACAAACATCAGCCCGATGAGCACCACACGGCTCGCATCGCACAGTTGCGGTGTCAGATTCATCGACAAGCCCACCGTGCTGAAGGCCGACACGACTTCGAACAACAAAGCCGACAATGGCACGTGTGGCTCGAACCACGCCAAACACATCAAACCGACAACGATCACCAACAACGACACAAAAATGATGATAAACGCCCGATTGACAGTCGTTTCGGCAATACGCCGATGGCGAATCTCAATGTGGTCGCGCCCACGCAGCGTGTGCCACACATTCAGCAACGCTATGCCGATGGTGGTCGTTTTGACACCGCCGCCGGTCGACATCGGCGAGGCGCCTATCCACATAAAAACGATCATCCACAACACCGTCATCGGCATCATCTGCGACACATCGAACGTATTGAAACCGGCAGTACGCGGCGTAACCGACATGAAAAACGCCGTAACCAACTTTCCTCCTAACGATTTGTCGGCCAATAGGTTATAATACTCCGTAGTATAAAAAACCACCGTTCCGCCCACCAACAGCACCAATGTTACGGTCAGCACTATCAGCGTGTTAGATGCGAGCAGATGCGGAATGTAGAACGGGCGTTTTTTCTTACCAAACAAGCGCCGAAATAGGTTCCGACACCCATGCAACATCCATTTGCCGAGATTGAATATAATCGGGAAACCCAAACCACCCAACACCACCAACAAGGCAACGACCAGATGCAACCAATAGTTGTCGAACAACGACTCACACATCAAGCCATTGGGCGCAATCGAAAATCCGGCATTGCAAAACGCCGATATGGCATGAAAAACAGCAAAACCCACATCGTGCCACGACTGCCCGCCAATGCTCACAAAAATAAGATACGCGCCCACGCCTTCCAACACGAACGTAACCCAAATTATCGACCACAATGTCTTGAATATCTGACCGATACCTTTCTCCGGATCGACCAAATCTTTTATCAGCATCTTATTCTGCCCCAAATGACGACCGGCAAAAAACAACCCGAAAAAACTCGTAAACGTCATAATGCCGATGCCACCCAACTGAATCAGAATGGCAATGACACTCTGGCCCATAATCGTAAACGTTGACAACACATCCACCGTCGATAAACCGGTAACACACACCGCACTGACCGCCGTAAACAGCGCATCGATAAAGCGAATGGAGTGTGTGGTCGAACGCGGCAACATCAGCAAACCGGTGCCCACAAGAATAAGCAACACAAAACTGCCTACAAAAATCCATGTCGGATTCAGACGCGAGTGCAACGACCGCGTAACAAACACCGACAAATTGATAACCGCTTGTGCCGACACCAGCGCGAACAACAGATAAGGATTGCTCAGCCACTCGAACATAACAAACTGTTCCGCCACCGACGGCGGCAACAACCACGATATGCCGACAAACAACAGCAAAAGTGCTGCCAGCAACTTCAGATACCACACACGCGACGGCTGCAGACCAAACACATCGCCCACCACCAACACCAAAAATTCGGTCAACGACAGAAAATAAATCCACCTGAACGGTGTTATCAATTCAGCAAAAAGCGCCTCTTGCCGGAAACCCAAACCATAAACAACCACGCCGACAACGCACAAGGCACACAACACATTTGTAACCTTGAGTACCGTCCATAGCACACCCACCAACGGCTGCATGAACAGATACAGACGCATTTGCAACGATTTGATAACTCCCCGTAAAGCCATTCGCAAAATGAATAAACCGTTAATCTTGCAAAGATACGCTTTTTTTTGCAAACCACAAACGACTATTCCATCATTTTTTTGCACATAGTTCGTAAAAGCGCTTCATTTTTTTTGTCTGCCAAAATGGCACAATCGGTGCAATGTGGTACATTTTTTGCAACGATTTTTTTGTCAACTTTTTTTTCTAACCCAAAAAAACATCACAATTATGATTACAGAAAAATTACAAAACGCCATCAATGCGCAAATCACGCGCGAAATCTGGTCGTCGAACCTTTATCTGTCGATGGCTTTTTACCTCGACAAAGAAGGTTTCAGCGGTTTTGCCACTTGGATGAAAAAACAGTCGCAAGAAGAGTTGGAACACGCCTACGCCATGGCCGACTACGTCATCAAACGCGGCGGCACCGCTTCGTTCGGACAAATAGATGCCGTGCCGACAACGTGGACAACACCACTGAACGTCTTCGAAGCCGTCTATGCACACGAATGCAAAGTGTCGCGCTGGATTGACGAATTGGTGGACATCGCCGCCGCCGAGAACGACAAAGCAACACAAGATTTTTTGTGGGGATTTGTGCGTGAACAAGTCGAAGAAGAGGCCACCGCATCGAGCATTGTCGATCGCATCAAAAAGATGGGCGACACCGCCATCTTCAACCTCGACCAGCAGTACGGCAGTCGCAAATAAACCGCCGACAAACACCACACAAAAGGCAGCGCCTGTCGGTTCCGACATGGCGCTGCCTTGTTTGTTTGCCCACAAATCGACACAAAACACGACACCCTATGCAATTTTTTCATATCTTTGCAGGCGCATAACAAAACAAACAAACTTATGAACGTACAAGAACGACTGACTGCGTTGCGCCAACTGATGGAGCAACAAAATGTGGCAGCACTGATAGTGCCCAGCACCGACCCACACGGCAGCGAATATGTAGCCGAACATTGGCAGGAACGCCAATTTGTATCGGGTTTCACAGGTTCGGCCGGCACCGCCGTCATCACACGCATCGGCGGCTGCCTTTGGACCGACTCGCGCTACTTTTTGCAAGCCGCCGAACAACTCAAACCATCGGGACTGACCCTGCAAAAAGACGGAGAAATCGGCACACCAACCATCAGCGAATGGCTGGGCGAAACACTCGAACAAGGCGCAATCGTGGCCGTAAACGCCGCCATGTTTGCAATAAACGACCTCGAAACACTGCGTAAAGAACTCGCCGACAAGGGTTTGACACTCGACACGCAACACGACCTGATTGCACAAGTGTGGCACAACCGCCCGGCGCTGCCCAAAACACGCACCTACGAACTGCCGGAGCAATTTACCGGCCGATCGACTGCCGACAAACTGCACTTTGTACGCGCCAAAATGGCCAATGCCCACGTTACCGCCACGCTGTTCACCGCACTCGACGACATCGCTTGGCTGCTCAACGTGCGCGGCGCCGACATCGCCTACAATCCGGTTACAATAGCCTTTGCAGCCGTCGAGAGCGACCGCGTCGTCGTCTTTATCGACAGCGACAAGACCGACCAAGCCCTGACCGACTACTTTGCCAAAAACGACATTCAGACCGCGCCCTACGAATCGGTGTACGACTATCTGCGCGCCCTGCCGGCCACTACCGTCATCGGATTGGACACATCGAAAGTGAACTACGCTCTATTCCAAGCAGTCGAGCACGCTACGACCGTCAAATTTGCATCACCGGTATTTGCCGAAAAATGCGTCAAAAATGCCACCGAACTAGAAGGTTTTAGGCGCGCCATGGTCAAAGACGGCATCGCCTTGACACGTTTCATGATGTGGCTCGAAAAAGCCGTGCCGGCCGGCACCGAAACCGAATTGAGCGTCATCGACAAACTGCACGAATTCCGCACCGAGCAAACCAATTTCGTAACCGAAAGTTTCGGCACCATCGCCGGCTATGCCGACCACGGCGCCATCGTACACTATAGTTCCACGCCCGAAAGCGACGTACCGCTGAAGCCCGAAAACTTTTTGTTGCTCGACAGCGGCGCACAATTTTACGATGCCACCACCGACATCACACGCACCATTCCGCTCGGACCGACAACCGACAAGCAAAAACGCGACTACACCCTTGTGCTAAAAGGACACATCGCCTTGGCGCAAGCCCGATTTCCGTACGGAACGCGCGGCAACCAATTGGATATTTTGGCACGCCAATTCCTCTGGCAACACGGACTCAGTTACGGACACGGCACCGGACACGGCGTCGGGCATTTCCTGGGCGACCACGAAGGGCCTCAAAGCATTCGTACCGACAACAACCCGACGCGCCTCGAGCCCGGCATGGTTGTGAGCGACGAACCCGGCGTTTACATTGCCGGCGAATACGGCATCCGACACGAAAATTTAGTAGCCGTACGCGACATCGAAACCAACGAATTTGGCCGATTCCTCGGCTTCGAAGTGCTGACACTCTTCCCGTTCGACACCACAGCCCTCGACCGCGCGCTACTCACCGCCGACGAAATTGCATGGCTGAACAATTACCACCAGATGGTTTACGAACGCCTTGCTCCCGGCCTTGCCGACAACGAGAAAGCATGGCTGCGCGACAAAACACTGCCGCTGTAATGCCAAGTGCAAAACAAACAAAAAAAACACGCCCGAAATCGGGCGTGTTTTTTATTCATATCAAACTGAATATCTGTTATTTAACGACAACTTTAACGGTTTGTTTGTCGCAACGCACCACATAAATGCCTTTTGAAAGTTGCCCGTTGAAGTGCGTAACATTCTGCCCCGTGATGTTGTAAATCTGCGCATTCGCCGGCGCCACAATCCGCTTGTCGTGTACATACACCGACATCGAAATATGCGCTGCCGACACACCGGTCGAAACTCCCACAGGGAATTCGACCAACACTTTTGTCATCACAGGTGTTTGCGCATACACCCACGCAAACAGCGAAGGTTCTAACTGCAATGCTGCTGCCCCATCGCCGGACAATACCATTTGAAACTGCGTATCGCCAACCGCCAAATCATACGAAGCAGCAGCGGAAAGCCCAAAAAGATTACTCTGTTCATAATCTTCTTTCGATGCGCACGCATACAAATAGAGATAGCGCGACTCGGTCAGTGCATCTTTGAACAAAATTGTAATACGCGTATTTTCAACTACTTGCGACCAATCGTAAGTATCTTGCGTTATTATCATGTGATTGTCATAACCATAAAGCGGACTACTTGTGCCCTCCCACACGGTAATGGGTGCCTGATACTCGACCGCAAATGTTGCCACGGCAAACAGCGCAGCGCAAAGAACGAGATAAAATTTCTTCATACTCTAACCTTATTTTGTGTATTTTTTGCAAAAATAGGTCATTTTGACGATAAAAACAAATTTTTCGACCAAAAAGCGACAAAAAATGGCGATTTCCCCGAACTTTCGAGAAAATCGCCATACAAATAGCGTTGCGTCAAGCGGCATTAAACTGCTTTGCCGTCGCTGCCGAGCACGTTTACAATCTTGTGAATGTAAAGTTTTTTCATGTTGTCGCGAGCGGGGCCAAGGTATTTGCGTGGGTCAAATTCGGCCGGTTTTTCGGCCATCACTTGACGAATGGCGGCGGTCATGGCCAAACGGCTGTCGCTGTCGATGTTGATTTTGCAAACGGCCGATTTCGCGGCTTTGCGCAACTCTTCTTCGGGGATACCGATGGCATCGGGCAGGTTGCCGCCGAATTTGTTGATGGTATCAACCTCTTCTTGCGGAACGCTCGACGAGCCGTGCAACACGATCGGGAATCCGGGCAACTCTTTTTCGACGCCTTCGAGCACATCGAAAGCCAATGGTGGCGGCACGAGGCGGCCTTCGGCATTGCGTGTGCATTGTGCCGGTGTGAATTTGTAGGCGCCATGCGATGTACCAATCGAGATGGCGAGGCTGTCGCAACCGGTTTTGGTAGTAAAATCAACCACTTCTTCGGGGCGCGTGTAGGTGTGGTGGTCGGCCACAACTTCGTCTTCGACACCGGCCAAAACGCCGAGTTCGCCTTCGACGGTTACATCGAACTGATGTGCATATTCAACCACTTTTTTGGTCAGTGCCACGTTTTCGTCGTAAGGCAGGTGCGAGCCGTCAATCATCACCGACGAGAAACCCATGTCGATGCACGATTTGCACAATTCGAAACTGTCGCCATGGTCGAGATGCAACACGATTTCGGGTTTTTCCCAACCAAGTTCTTTGGCATAAGCCACGGCACCTTCGGCCATGTAGCGCAACAGGGTTTGATTGGCGTAGTTGCGTGCGCCTTTCGACACTTGCAGAATGACCGGCGATTTAGTTTCGGCGGCAGCCATGATGATGGCCTGCAGTTGTTCCATGTTGTTGAAGTTGAATGCCGGAATAGCATAGCCACCTTTGATGGCTTTGGCAAACATTTCGCGTGTGTTTACCAATCCTAATTCTTTGTAATTAACCATAATACGAATATTTTTTAAGATACGTTTTTTCGGACTGCAAAGTTAGTTATTTATTTTCAAACGACCCTTGTATCGTGCAAAAAAAATCACTAAATTTCTTTGTCGATGTCAAACACAGGTTGTCAGAAGCCGACAAACAGGGCTTTTTCGTGCAGTCGGCGGTGTGTAGCAAATGGCGAAAAGCGTCGGCTAAAGCCGTCAGTTTGTTGCCCCAACCGTGTTTTTTGCCTATTTGTTGCAAGAAAAGTCGGCGCACGAGGTTGTATTCCCGAAAATTTGGTTATCTTTGCATTTCATTTTCAGTACAAATGTTATGCCAAACAATTCCGACACAGATTTGCTGCGCAACCTTCTGAACGACAATCAGTTCGATGCCGTTACCTACTGCGATGGTCCATCGCTCATAGTGGCCGGTGCCGGTTCGGGCAAGACGCGCGTGCTGACCTACAAGATTGCGTACCTGCTGCAACAAGGTTGGCATCCGTCGCAGATTTTGGCACTGACATTTACCAACAAGGCCGCCGACGAGATGAAGACCCGCATTGCGGCCATTGTGGGCAGTCAGGCGGCGCACTATTTGTGGATGGGCACGTTTCATTCCATCTTTGCGCGTATTTTGCGCAGCGAAGCCGAGCATATTGGTTTCAGACACGACTTCACCATCTACGACCAAAGCGATTCGAAGAGTTTGATTCGCAGTTTGATCAAAGAGATGAAACTCGACGACAAAACGTATCGTTTGGGTACGATGCAGAATCGTATTTCGTTTGCCAAAAACCACTTGCTGACGCCGGAATTGTATCGCGCCAGCAGCGATTGCATGCACAACGATGCCAATTCGCGCACGCCGTTGTTTGCCGACCTCTACACACTCTACTGCCAGCGTTGCAAAGCATCGAATGCCATGGATTTCGACGATTTGCTGCTGTACACCAACATACTTTTCGACAGGAATCCGGACATTTTGGCGCGCTATCAGCAACGGTTTGGTTACATTCTCGTTGATGAATATCAGGACACGAACCGTGCGCAGCATCTGATAGTCAGCAAGTTGGCAGCACAACACCAACGTATCTGCGTGGTGGGCGACGATGCGCAAAGCATCTATTCGTTTCGTGGTGCCAACATCGACAATATGTTGCAGTTTCAGGAGCAATACGCCGGCTGCCGATTGTTCAAATTGGAGCGCAACTACCGATCGACACAGACCATTGTGAATGCGGCCAACTCGCTGATAGCCAAGAACAACCATCAAATCAGGAAGACCATCTACTCGCAAGGCGAAGTGGGCAGCCGGATACGCGTACTCAGTTCGTACAGCGACTACGACGAAGCCTTTGCCGTGGCCACAACGATAAACAACAGTTTGAGCACCACCGGCGACGACTATAGCGACTATGCTATTCTGTATCGCACCAACTCGCAATCGCGCACGCTGGAAGAGGCGCTGCGCAAATACAACATACCCTATAAGATATATGGCGGATTGTCGTTTTACCAACGCAAAGAGGTGAAAGACGTGCTGGCTTATCTGCGTTTGATTATCAACTCCGACGACGAAGAGGCGTTCAAGCGCGTGATTAACTATCCGGCACGCGGCATTGGCGACACAACCCAAGGCAAAGTGTTGGCCTGCGCGCACCAACACCAAGCAGGCGCGCTGACCATCATACGCGACATATCGCATTTCGGGCTCGACGTCAACGCCGGCACAGCCAAAAAACTAACCGCATTTGCCGACATGATGGCACAATTCGAGCAACAAAATGCCACGCTCAACGCTTACGCCATCGCCGAATTGGTAGTCAAAGAGTCGGGCATCATGCGCGACATTTTAGCCGACAACTCGCCGGAAAATCTGAGTCGCAAAGAGAATGTACAAGAACTATTGAGCGCCATCAATCAATTCTGCGAAGACAAAGCCAACCACGGCGATACCGAATTGCGTTTAGAGGATTTTTTGTCGGAAGTGGCATTGCTCACCGACCAAGACGACGAGAAAGACGAAGACAAAAACCGCGTTACGTTGATGACTGTTCATGCAGCCAAAGGATTGGAATTCAAGCACATATTCATTGTCGGGTTGGAAGAAGACCTGTTCCCGTCGGCCATGTGCGAAACCGAGCGCGACCTCGAAGAAGAACGCCGGTTGCTCTACGTAGCAATCACACGTGCCAAGGACGACTGCGTCATCAGTTATGCCAAATCGCGTTTTCGCAACGGTCAGACACAATTTTCGAACCCCAGCCGTTTCATTGACGAGATTGACGCGAAATACATGCTCATGCCGCCGGGCATACGCCAGACACCGATGATGGAACAAACGCCCCGCCCACGTTTTGTCGGGTTTCGCAACCACGCCGGCACCACACCCGCAGCCACGCCGGCACCACACCAAAATATGCGGCGCATCACGCCAGGCATGGTCAGCGGCAACACCAAATATCCGTACACAGTGGGCATGCGCGTGCGACACAACATTTTCGGCGACGGGCAAATTGTCGGCATCGAAGGCGAAGGCGATGCCACCAAAGCCTTTATTGCATTCGACAAGAGCGGCAACAAACCTCTGTTGCTGAAATATGCCAAATTGACAATAATTTGACCACTCGTCCGTTTTTAATTTAAGGTAAGCAGCAATCGTTTTGAAGAGATTTTTTCTGATACTGACCCTCATAGTTGCATGCAACGCGCTATCAGCCAAGCGCATATACATTCGCGGGTATGTGCTCGACCAATCGAACCATGCCATCGAATTTGCCACCGTGCAGATAAAAGGCACCGCACAAGGCACCTCGTCGAATGCGCAAGGTTTCTACGAACTGCGCGCCGAAGTAACCGACACGTTTACAGTGGTTTATTCGTGCATCGGCTACACCACCGGCGAGCGCACTTTCGGCATCGACGACGATGTGCTGAACGTAACCGAGACATTGACATCGGCAGCAAGCGAACTCGAAAGCGTCGAAGTACGCGCCTATCAGCGTCCGGCCAACAATATGCAAATTCTGAACACCGACCAATTTCGTATGGTTCCCGATGCGTCGGGCGGAAACATCAGCGCATTGCTTACCACATTTGCCGGCGTCAATTCGAACAACGAACTCAGTTCGCAATACTCAGTGCGCGGCGGCAACTACGACGAGAACAGCGTTTATGTGAACAATATCGAGATTTATCGACCGTTGTTGGTGCGCGCCGGTCAGCAGGAAGGGCTCAGTTTCATCAATCCCGATTTGGTAGGCAGCGTACAGTTTTCGGCCGGTGGCTACGGCGCGCGCTACGGCGACAAAAGCGCCTCGGTGCTCGATGTAACCTACAAAACGCCTGAAAAATTGGAAGGATCCGTTGCCGTCAGTCTGCTCGGCGCCACGGCCTATTTGGGCTCCAAATCGAAAAATTTCACGCAAGTGCACGGCATACGCTACAAAACATCGTCGTATCTGCTCGGGTCGCTCGACACCAAAGGCGAATATGCACAATCGTTCGTCGATTATCAGACTTACATGACATTCCGTTTCGGCGAAAAATGGGACGGATCGTTTCTCGGCAACTTTTCGCAAAACTATTACAGATTCATTCCCAAAGAGCGCGAAACAAAATTCGGGACTCTCACCGAAAACTACAACTTCAAAGTCTATTTCGACGGGCAGGAGAAAGATGTATTTCGCACCTATTTCGGCGCATTCACCGTCAACTACCACCCTATTAAAAGCGTGAAACTGAGCCTGATGGCATCGGCCTTCAACACCAACGAGCAAGAGACGTACGACATCACCGGTCAATATTGGCTGTCGGATTTGGACATCAACAACACCGGCCACACCAACAACCAGGGCGTAGGCACCTATCACGAGCATGCGCGCAACCGCTTGTCGGCCACGGTGGTCAATGTGTCGCATATCGGCGAGTGGAAATACAAAAACAATGCGCTGGAATGGGGCGTCAGCGCGCAATCGGAAATCATTCTCGACCGCATCCGCGAATGGGAATTCCGCGACTCGTCGGGTTACTCGCTGCCCTACAATCCCGAAAAAGTCGATTTGGTGTATAACCTGACAGCCGCCAACGACCTGTACAGCACACGTTTTACGGCATTCATCGAAGAGACCTACAAACTGTATTCCAACAGCGGCCGGTGGACATTCAACGGCGGCATCCGCGCCAACTATTGGAGTTTCAACAAAGAGTGGCTCATCAGTCCGCGCTTGTCGGCCACATACGTTCCCGATTGGAACGCCGACTTCGATTTCAGGCTCGCCGTCGGGCTGTACCACCAAGCGCCATTCTACAAAGAGATACGCACCGAGACCACCGACCAATACGGCAACACCAGTTTGTTGCTGAACAAAAACATCAAGGCGCAGCGGTCGTTGCATGTCGTGCTGGGTGCCGACTACTATTTTCGTCTGTGGAACCGACCGTTCAAATTCACTGCCGAAGCCTACTACAAGCCCGGCGACCGTATCAACCCGTACTATGTGGACAATGTGCGCATACGCTATCTCGGCACAAACAACGCCGTGGCACAAACGGCCGGCATCGACTTGAAATTGTTCGGCGAATTTGTACCCGGCACCGACTCGTGGATTTCGTTCTCGTGGATGTATTCCAAAGAAAACCTGTTGGACGACTCGTACAACGTGTACAGCAACACCGGCACATTGCTCGGAACGGTCAATCCCGGCTGGATTGCGCGACCGAACGAGCAACGCTACAACATTTCGCTGTTTTTTCAGGACTATTTTCCGAAACACCCCGAATACAAAGTCTATCTGAAGTTGGTATGGTCGGATGGTCTGCCGTTCGGTGCGCCACACAGCGAGCGCTACCAAGCCGTCTATCGCACCAAAGCCTACAATCGCGTGGACATCGGCGCGACACGCGGGTTCGTGCAGGGACGCGAGAAATTCATGAGCCGGCAGAAAGTGGTCAAAGCCTTTTGGCTGAATTTGGAACTGTTCAACCTATTCAACATCAAAAACGAAAATTCCTACTATTGGGTTACCGACATTTACAACACGCAATACGCCGTGCCCAACTACCTGACGGGATTCATGGTCAACTTCAAAATTACCGTCGATTTTTGACATAGTTGCACACTCAGTGCAAAAAAACGGCAAAAAATTTGTCTGTTTCGTATTTTTGGAGTACCTTTGCAGTCGGGTAAGTCCTATACGACCAGCTCCCTTTGAACTCCCCCAGGGCCTGACCGCAGCAAGGGTAGAAGGTTGTAGCGGTGCGATATAGCAAGCTTACCCTCTTTTTTTGCTGTTTTTTATTGGTTGTGTCGGAGTTTGTTTGTTTTCTCTTTTGCTGCTTTCATTCCTACCCCCAAGCCCTGCCTGCCGGTAGAGAATTTGGGGGTAAAATTTATGTTCTTGTTTTTTCATTTCTTTTGCTTGACCAAAGCAGTGCGATTGATACAAACGTAGGGACGCGGCGCGCCACGTCCCTACAATCTATCTACTTAAATCTATATGCTCGGCTCTATTTTAGCACAGGACGGATAGATTTTCCACAATAACGGCCGTCGAAATCGCTGTCATAGCCGCCCAAACTGAAGGCCACACACCACGCGCAGTACGGGTAGGAGTCCGATTCGAGCGAACTCGACCAATAATAGCCGTTTTCACCCAAGAGATACAAGCCTGTACCACCGCAGAGACCGGCTGCGGGGAGGAAAATAGAATTGCTATTGACCTTGCTCTTCACTTCATAACCGGGTACGCCATGGATGGTAGTCCAAGTCCAAGTGCATTTTTCACGCAGTTCCGTCCATTCGGCTTCGGTGGGCATACGCCACTTGCCACCCCAATTGGCATGGGCAGCATCGTCAGCAAGGTCGAGCACGGTTTTGTTATCCACGACACCATACTCACTATCCGTGCAATACTTGGTTTGAGTAGTAGAACTTCCCTGACACCATTTGTACGTACTCCAATCGCAAATGGGCTTCGATTCGACTTCGCCCCAAGCAAAATAATCGCCGTACCCTTCGGGTTTGTCAGCGCCTACGTTGCAGGTAGCCCATTTCAGGCCGCTCGGCAAGCCGAGGTCAACATAATCATAGCCGTTAGCGCTACCTGAAGCGTCTTCGCCATTTTGGTTTGAGTTGTTGTTTTGCCCGTTGTTGGGGTCGTTGGTTTGCGGTTCGCACGCTGCAAACAGCGCTGCCACGCAGCACAAGGCTGCAAAAATTTTAGTCGTTTTCATTGTTTTGAGGTTTTTAGTGTGGATAAATGGGTAATGTTTGTCGTTTGTTTGTATTTATGTCGCCACAAAGATAGTACAAAAGTGTGAAAATTGCAAGGATTTAGTATAAAAGTTCGAAAAAGTTTAAGAGTTTTAAGGGTTTAAGAGTTTAAGGGTTGGAGGTGGCTCTCTTACTCTTACTCTTACTCTTTCATCTTCCAAACCCTCCCTATCGACCGCAGGCAGGCCTACCTGCTACAATTCTTGCCCCCTAAAAAAACTTTTTTTCGGCTCTACGGATAGAAATTCATTCGATAATTGGGTAATTCGGATTATTTGCGTAAATTTGCGGAAAAATTCACACGCTATGAACGAACATGTTAAATGCCTGATAATCGGTTCAGGACCGGCCGGTTACACAGCCGCCATTTATGCCGGGCGCGCCAATCTGTCGCCCGTTTTGTACGAAGGTATGCAACCCGGAGGTCAACTTACGCAAACCACCGAAGTCGAAAATTTTCCCGGCTATCCCGACGGCATCGATGCCAATATGATGATGAGTGATTTTCGTGCGCAAGCCGAACGTTTTGGTGCCGACATCCGTTTCGGAGTCGTTACTTCGGTCGATTTTTCGGGGCATCCGCACCAAGTGGTGATTGACGAAAGCACCACCATCGAAGCCGACACGGTCATTATTGCGACCGGCGCATCGGCTAAATATTTAGGTTTGCCCGACGAACAGAAATTTGCCGGCAAAGGTGTATCGGCATGCGCCACTTGCGACGGATTTTTCTATCGCAAAAAACGTGTAGCCGTAGTCGGTGGCGGCGATACCGCCTGCGAAGAGGCCACCTATTTGGCCGGCTTGTGCGAAAAAGTCTATCTGATAGTGCGCAAGCCTTTCCTGCGCGCCTCGAAAATCATGCAGGAACGCGTGCTGAACACGCCAAACATCGAAGTGCTGTTCGAACACAACACGCTCGGGCTGATAGGCAACGACGGTGTGGAAGGCGCACGCCTTGTGAAACGCAAAGGCGAACCCGACGAAGAGATAGTAGAGATAAAAATTGACGGTTTTTTCCTTGCCATCGGGCACCATCCGAACTCGGAACTGTTCAGTCGTTACGTTACGACCGACGAAGCCGGCTATATCAAAACATTCCCGGCCGAGACGCCATGCACCAACATTCCGGGCGTATTTGCCGCCGGCGATGTGGCCGACCCGCGCTACCGACAAGCAGTGGTGGCGGCCGGCAGCGGTTGCAAAGCAGCCATGGAAGCCGAACGATTCATTGCCGAACACAAATAACTGACAATCAACACTTTGGGAGTAATCATCAGACAAAGCATCAAAGGCACCATAGCCAATTACATCGGTGTCGCCATTGGTTTTGTTACCACTTTCTTTGTTCTGACGCGTTTTCTGACGGCGGAAGAAATCGGGTTGACACGCGTATTGGTAGATGCCGCCACCTTGTTGGCCGCATTGGCGCAACTTGGCACCGGTTCGTCCATCGTGCGCTACTATCCCTACTTCAAGGATGCGAAAAGCGGCGACCACGGTTTTTTCCTGTGGACGTTGGTCATTCCGCTCATCGGTTTTGTCATTTTCGGGTTGCTCTATATCCTGCTGCGCGCGCCCATCGAGCATGCGTTCATCGAAAAATCGCCGCTCTTTGTCGATTATTATTACGCCGTGCTGCCATTAGCATTTTTCATGCTCTACATGACCATTTTCGAGTCGAATGCCAACGTATTGATGCGGATTGTGGTGCCCAAAATCACGCGCGAAGTCATTGTGCGGGTGCTCACCTTGGCAGCCTATCTGCTCTACGCCTTCGGGTGGCTCAGCCTGACCGAATTTGTAATGGCATTTTGCGGTGTGTACGGCATTGCCACCCTTGTCAATGTCGGCTATCTGTTTTCGTTGGGGCGCATATCGCTGCATGCCGACCCACAGCATATTACCAAGCCACTCCGACGCGACTACAGCCTCTATACCCTATTTTTGATAACAACGGCATTTGCCACCGCCATCACGCCGGTACTCAGCACCTTTTTTATCAGTGCGCAACAGGGGTTGGCGTTTACCGGAGTTTTTGCCATCGCCACTTACATTGCCACCATCATCGACATTCCTTACCGATCGTTGGGTGCCATTGCACAGCCGCAACTATCGCAAGCCGTGAAAGACAACAACATCGCCGGAGCCAACAATTTGTGCCAAAACGTATCGTTGCATCAACTGCTGGTAGGCGCATTTTTGTTTTTCGTCATTTGGAGCAACATCGACCTGTTTTTTGCGCTTCTGCCCAACGGCGACCACTATGCCATAGCCAAAAATGTGGTACTCATTTTGGGCATTTCGAAACTCATCAACTCCACATTGAGCATCGGCACATCGGCGCTCAACTATTCGCGTTACTACTATTTTTCGCTGATTTTTGCGTTTCTGCAAACGGCTTTGGCCATTTTTTTCAACAATCATCTGATTCCGCGTTGGGGCATCGATGGTGCTGCCATGGCCACGTTGCTGGCATACTTGTTCTACTACATGGCGCTACTGATTTTGGTGCGATTCAAACTGAGGATAACGCCTTTTTCGTGGCCGCAAATCAAGGTGGTCGGCATCATCGTAGTGATGTTTGCGCTGGATGCGGCCTGTCGTTTTGGCCTCCGACACCTCTACCCTGCCATTGGCGACAGCCTCTGGTTGCAAGGCGCCGAAGCCGTCATTCTCACCTGTGTCATCGCACTTTTGGGGGTGTGGTGCGTGTGCCGATGGAACATTTCGATCGAAATCAAGCAGTTGATATTCAGCACATTGTCGAGGCTCAAAAAATAAAAAAAACGCCGATGCGATTCAGAAAAGCATCGGCGAATATGGTTCGGCATGTTGGCCAAACAAGTCGTTATTTTTTCAAATCGAACAGATAGCCAAACGACACCTTCACCTCGCCCATCGTTACATAACTTTTGGTGTCGGTCGGCAAATCGAGCGTCCACTGATAATCGTTTTTGTCCAAGTTGTTGAACCCGTGATGGTAGCCAATCGACCAAATGAAGTTGCGATATTTGGCGTTTAGGCCGATTTCGGCACCGATTTCGAAGCGATAGAGCCGTCCGTCGTCGCCATACAATTCGTCCTCCTCGAACATCACCGGTTTTTGCCAATCCGTATTTTCCCACGCCATATCTTTGCCGTGCAGTCCGACGTTGAACGAGGGCCCGAAATAGAGTGCCAATGTCCATTTGCGGAAAGGGAAATTGACATACGCGTGCACCGGAATATTCAGGAAATAGAGTTGCCGTTTGAAGCGCGTTGTTGTGTCGGACAGGTAGTGCAGATTGTAGTGCGATGTGCGCAGATTGTAGGTGGCCGCCACCTCCAATCCCCAGCGATTGGTGATGTCCCAATCGAACAATACGCCGACGGCAAACCCCGACCCCGGCGTTGCATTAAAGTTGACAAGATGATCGGTGGTGGTTTGCACGCCCTGTGTCAGTTGATAACCGACAATGCCGCCCAAACGTTGTGCGGCCGCTGTGGCCATGCAACATGCTGCAATCAGTATTAACAATAAGCGTTTGTTCATGTTTCAGTGTTTCTGTTTGTTGTTGCGCCGGCGAAAAAAAAATCAATTATTGACAACCATGAGCAGTTCCAAGTCGAAAACCAGTGTGGAGTATGGCGGTATGGCAAAATTGCCGTTGGCCAATTTCAATCCGTCGGCGCCGTAGCCTAAGTCGTAAGGCACATACAAGCGCCATTTTTCGCCATCGGTCATCATGCAGAGGGCTTCCTGCCAACCTGTAATCAAATCGGACACTTGCAACCACGCCGAGTCTTGCACTTCGAACACCGTGCCATCGACCAACATGCCTTTGTAATTGACCTGTACGTAGGAATCGGGTTTCGGCACATAGCCTTTGTGATACACAGGATAAACCACCTTATACAAAACGCCCGAAGGTGTCGATTTGTAGGCGGTGTCGCCCTGCATCGTAGCCATGACGTCAGTATTCACATCGCGCCAAACGCTAAAGTCGGGTTGGCAACTACATGCGACCACACATAGCACGAATATCGGGATAAATTTCTTCATGAATCGATTGGCGAAAAATATTTGCAAATGTACGTCTTTTTATTGAATCACGCAACAGAAAATGCCAAAAAACTTACAAAGGTGCATTTGGCAGCAACATTTTCAGCACATATTCCAACACACACGGCAACACACACAGCCATGCTGCAAGGCCGATGGTCAGGCGTCCGATTTTGGTTTCGTCGGCATCGACATAGGCTACCACGCCGCTCTGCAGCATAAACATATTGCCAAACGCCAAGACATACAAAAACGTGATAGGCACAAACGACAACAGACAGTTGGTGGCAAAAACGGTAATCATGCCATAGGAGACGAGCAAGTGTCCATCGCGCTGTGTCAGATTCACCCGCAGATAGCGTTGCACAATGGGCACAATGCCCCGCACCGACAGCCACCACGCGCTCCACAACGCCGCCATGCGCAACAACGCCGCCAGCAGCGGGAAAAACCACATGGTATCGTGTGCGATGGCAAAACCTACGAGTTCGGCGACGCCACAACACACAACGCCAACCACAACACTGCGCGACGCTGCTTGTTCGGCATCGTCGGCTTCGGCCGCCGCCCGAAAGGCCTTGTCGGGATGACGCAAGAATCCGCCCCACGTCGTGCTTTGTTGCCGGACCCAGCACCCGATTTTTTGTAGATATTGTTTCGCTGTCATCGGTGTGCGTAGATTTATGCCCGACCGGCCAGCCAAGCGATTTCGTCGGCCCAGCGGGTTTCGTCCGGAGTTTCGAGGATAAGCGGTATATTGTCGAATCGGGCATCGCGCATAATCAGTTCGAACAACGTGTCGCCAATGATTCCGCCGTGCAACGATTCGTGGCGATCGACGCGCGAAGCCAACGTTTTTTTGGAGTCGTTGAGGTGCATACCGCGCAAATAGTCGAATCCGATAATGTCGTCAAATTCGCGGAACACAAATTCGAAGCCGGCAGGTGTTGCGATGTCGTAGCCGGCGGCAAAGGTATGCGCCGTGTCGATGCAGACGCCGACACGCGTTTTGTCGTCCACCAAATCGATGATGCGCCGCAAATGTTCGAATCGGGATCCGACATTGGTGCCTTGTCCGGCGGTATTTTCGATGACTGCCGTAACGCCCGTCGTCGCGTCCAAGGCGCGATTTATCGACTCGGCAATGCGTTTCAGGCAATCGTCCTCCGAGAGTTTGTTCAGATGACTTCCCGGGTGAAAATTCAAGCGGTCGAGTCCGAGTTGTTCGCACCGTTTCATCTCGTCGATAAAGGATTTGCGCGATTTGTCGAGGCTGTCGTCGTCGGGAGAGCCCAAGTTGATCAGATAACTATCGTGCGGCAGAATCTGTTTGGCCGTGTAGCCATACTCGGCACAGCGTGCCTTGAAGAGCGCCACCGATTCGTCGGTGAGCGGTGCGGCAAACCACTGCCGCTGATTTTTGGTGAACAGCGCGAAAGCCGTTGCGCCGATAGCATGCGCATTGAGCGGTGCATTTTCGACACCGCCGGAAGCGCTCACATGTGCTCCAATGTATTTCATAATTTACAGCGTTTTTTTGTTCACTTGTTTGACAAAATCATCGAACATCCGGCTGCGGCACAGTTGTCCATGTTCTACCACCACGCAGTCGAAACGTGCCGAATTACACACTTTTCGTTCGGGCATTTTGTAGATTTTCTGTCGAAACACATATTTGATGCCTTCTTGTTCCAGTGCGAGTTCCGACACGAACGTGTCGCCGGAACGCAATGGCGACCGGAAAGCCATTTCCAAGCGTGCCACTACAAAATCGATGCCATCGTCGTGCAAGCGGGCAAAACTGATGCCGTGTTGTGTCAAAAATTCGTGCCTCGTGTGCTCGTAGTAGTGCTGATAGTTGGCATTATTCACAATGCCTTGCAAATCGCACTCGTAGTCGCGCACTTTCATTTCCATTTCAAAAATTGGTTCCATCGGATTATTCTGTTTCATTTTTTCATCATCAGTGTCAAGCCGTCGCGTAGCGGCAAAATGACCTTTTCGATACGTTCGTCGTGTGCGATAAAATCGTTAAATTTCTTAATTTCAATGGTTTGGTGGTCGCCCGTTGGCGGATTCGGCATCAACACTTTGCCGTCCCACAGCGTGTTATCGGCCACGATGAAACCGCCCGACGGCACCTTGGGCAACACCAATTCGTAATAATCGCGGTAAGCGCGTTTATCGGCATCGATAAATACAAAATCGAACGTGCCTTCCAACTGCGGAATCAGCGTAAGTGCGTCGCCAATGTGCAATGTAATACGCTCGTTATAAGGCGATTGGCGAAAATTTTCGCGAATAAAGTCTTCCAATTCGTCGTCTATTTCGATGGTATCGACATGCCCGCCGTCCGGCAACCCTTCGGCCAAACAGAGTGCCGAATAGCCGGTGAATGTTCCGATTTCCAACACGCGCTGCGGGCGTGCCATCCGCACCAACATTTTGAGGATGCGTCCGGCGAAATGTCCCGACAACATCCGCGGATTGATGGTGCGCACATGCGTTTCGCGCGCAATGGCCGCCAGCCAATCGGGTTCGGCATCGCTGTGAGTGGCCATGTAGGCATCAATCAGCACATCGTGATCGTCAAATTGCGTCGCCTGTTTCAGTTGCATCGTGTTGTGTCAGTTAAAAATGAGTGTTGACAATTGGCGTTTATCGAAAATGTCGGCCGCCACATGCCGGAGTTTGTCGGCAGTAACCGCCTGCAACGCCTCGTGTACTTCGTCGTTCGACAGACAATGACCGGTTTGCAGATAGGCCTTGGCCATGGTCAAAATCATATTTTCCCGATTTTCGTCGGCAATCAGCATTTGTCCTTCGAGTTGGCACTTGGCTTTTGCCAAGGCGCGTGGCGACACACAGTGCGATGCCAAATCGCACAATTCTCTGTGTATCAGCCGCAAGCAATCGCGTTCGTGGCTGTTGTCGCACCCCACATACACGCTCCACACGCCGGTATCGACGTAGAGCGTCAGTGTCGATTCGACCGTGTAAGCCCAGCCGTGGCGCTCGCGCACCGACATATTGAGCCGACTGCTCATATTCGGTCCGCCGAGGATATTGTTCAACAACAAGAGTGCAAATCGGTCGTCGTGCAGTTGGTGGTAGGCTCTGTTGCCTATCATACAATGCGTTTGGCAGGTATCTTTGTCGCTGCGCTGCGTAGTCGGCCGATAGGTTTCGGGCGGCACACGCCGGAATGTGCGTTTGGTGGCCGACACTCCGAAATAACGTTCGGCCAGACGTACCAATTTATCGCCCCGCACATTGCCCAAGAGGTAGAACACGATGTTGTCGGTAGTGTAACAGCGTTGCACAAACTGCCTCATGCGCATCGATGTTGTATTTTGCAGGGTCTGTTCCGTGCCTAAAATACTGTGTCCCAATGCGGTATCGCCGAACAAGAGGTTATCGAATTCGTCGTAAATCAATTCGGCCGGCGAGTCGTTGTAGGATTGTATCTCCTCCAACACCACGCCGCGTTCGTGTTCCAATTCGTATTCCGGGAAGGTGGAATGAAACACGATGTCGGCCAGCAATTCCATAGCGCGTTCGAGATGTTGCGCCGGAATGGTAGTGTAAACATACGTTTCCTCTTTGGTGGTAAAAGCGTCTATTTGTCCGCCTACCGACTCCAACCGACTGATAACCTGCCAACTTTTGCGTCGTTCGGTGCCTTTGAACAGCATGTGTTCGACAAAATGCGCCATGCCATGTTCGTCGGCCAACTCGTCGCGCGTGCCGGCATTGACCACAAAGCCGCAATACACCACCGGCGACTCCACAGGCACATACAGCAATCGAATGCCATTGGTCAAGGTGTGCGTATGGTACAACATATCGTTATTCATAGTTTTATCAGCCGACAACATTACGAAAATTTCTTCAACAACCAAACATTCTCTCGTTCCCCAAATCAGCGCATGCCACGCTTGTGTTTTTGCACCATGGCCGGCGCACTTTCTTGTCCGTAGCGATTGACTACCGTTACCGCAAACTTGTAATGTCCTCGTAACTTGTCGGCATAATCGGTCAGATTGACGCAATTATCAGCCGTGATGGTCAGTATGTGGCGCGGGTCGTCGAAATCGCCGAGTTCGTTGCCCGGGAAAGCATAAACCACATAATAGGCCGGTGCACAACCATCAGATTCGTGAGCGGCGTCCCACTCGAGATGATAGCAACGTTGAGCCCGCACGATACGCAGACGTTTTACGGGCATCGATTCGCTGCCGTTCACGCCGGCTTGCTGCGGCACCAATGCCGGATAGCGATAATAGCGGCGCAAACTATCGCAAATGCCTTGCCGATTTTGCATCAGCGCCACTGTGCTGTAGAACATGGCGCCTTGCTGCGGCACTTGTTCCATGTAGCGCAACTGGCGCATCACCTCGTTGCCGGTGCGCCAAACCGGTTTGGCGGTAGCGTTCCCGAGATTTGAAGCATACAACCCGACATAATAGTTGCGATTGCAGGCATGACGGCTCCACCAATCGACCAATGTAGCAAAATCGGCGCTCGAGTGTCCGATTTCCCAATAGAGTTGCGGCACCACATAGTCGATGTCGCCCCGTTCGAGCCACAGCAAAATGTCGGCATACAAGTCGTCGTAGTTAGACATGGCGCGTGTCTGCGATCCGCGTTCGTCTTTCGACGCATTGCGCCACACGCCAAACGGACTAATGCCAAACTCGACCCACGGTTTGATGCTTTTGATGGTGTGTTGCAACTGTGCAATCACCAGATTGACATTATCGCGCCGCCAATCGCCCTTGTCGGTAAAGCCCCGCGGATTGGCACGAAACTCTTTGTCGTCGGGAAATTCTTGTCCTTTGTAACGATAGGGATAGAAATAGTCGTCGAAATGCACCGCATCGATGTCGTAGCGTGTAACGATGTCGGCCACCACCCTATTTAGATACTCGCGCGTTTCGGGCAATGCGGGATTGAACAAGAGTTGTTCGCCATAGGTTACAAACCATTCGGGATGTTGGAAATAGATGTGTGTAGAATCGAGTTGCGACAAACCGCCTTTGAGTATAGCCCGATAGGGATTGAGCCACACATGCACCTCCATGCAACGCCGATGCGCCTCGCGCACAACGAACGCCAACGGGTCATAAAACGGCTCGGGCGGAACACCTTGTCGACCGGTCAAGTAGCGCGACCACGGTTCGATATCCGACTGATAGAAGGCGTCGGCCGTAGGTCGTGCTTGAAACACCACTGCATTGAAATTCAGTGCTTTGAGCGAATCGAGTATCTCGATCATGCGCTGACGTTGCGCGGTAACATCGTCAACGGACGGCGGCCAATCGATGCCGACGACTGTGGCTATCCACGCAGCGCGCATTTCGCGTTTGCGTTGTGCTGCGGCGGGAATCAAAACGACCAAGCAAACAAGTATGCAGCAAATTTTTCTCACAGACAAAAACTGATGTCGCATGCCGTATTTTGCATAAATGCCCTGTTATTTTGGTCTATCGAACATGCTGATACCGCATTCATTTCTTCGGTTTCATATAGTCTGCAATGACTTTGCGATAGGCAACACACGCCGCTACCACCAAGCCCAACAAATAACCGGCCAACAGCCACAAGACAAAACGCACGAGGCGCGACACAGCCGACGTTACTACAATGTCGTTTTGAAAATTGATATTGCGCGTACGTTGGTTTAGTGTCGTTTCGACAATGCCACGCCGCTCTATCAGATTCAGCATATCGTTGTAATACAAGTGTTTACCTTTGATTTGCAGCACGCCGTTGTGCATTTCGGTTTTTTGCGACTCGTTACTGAAGTACTCGCGTGTAGCCAGGCTGTCAAGGCGTTGTATTTCGCGGTCGTAGGCTTGCAGGTTCATCCGCAGCACTTGCCGTCCTTGTTCCGACAAGGCGGTCAGTTCGGGCTGTGAGTCGAAATAGCGCTGCAACCACGCCTGCACACACGCCATGTCGTACAGTCCACGCGCTTCGATACGCAAATACAGACGGTCGTTCATTATCACATCATTCGTGTCCGAGCGGTAATTTTTATCATTGTCGAAATCGACGAAATCGGGCATATTGTCATGTTTGCAGTCAATCCAGCGATAGCATTCGATTTTTGAGATTTTTTTCCGCAACGAATCGGGCATGCCCAATGTCTGCGCCATGTATGGCAATTTGGCATATAAATCGAGCCGTTGCATATATTCCGAAATCATCGGTGCGGCCTCTTCGACGAACAACACGGTGGCGCCACCGCGAAAAGTGGTAAACTGCGCTTGGGTCAGGAAAAAGCCCGCCACACCAAACACCAGCACAAAAGCGCCGATAATCCACATGTGCTGCACCGAGAAACGCACCAAGTGAAGCACCGCCACACCACAGCGACGGCAAAAACGACCGACGCCACGACAAGCCATCACTATCAAATCAAACAAATTCAACTCGTTGTTTTTCTGTTCTTCCATAAAATTTTTCTATCTATTTTTTCGTTTGCAAAATTACACTTTTTTGGGCGAAGTACCAAATTCTTCTATTTTTTCATCGCCGAGCGCAAATAGTGCCCCGTGTGCGATGCGGTGCAGGCAGCCACCTCTTCGGGCGTGCCGGCACACACTATACGCCCGCCGTTTTTGCCACCTTCGGGGCCTATATCTATCACATAGTCAGCCGATTTAATCACATCTAAATTGTGCTCGATGACCACTACCGAATGGCCGTTGGCCAACAGCGCATCGAAGGCTTTCAGCAATGTGCGCACATCGTGTGTGTGCAAGCCGGTAGTCGGTTCGTCGAATATAAACATCATCGGTGTCTGCTGTTCGTTAGCCAAAAATGCGGCCAATTTGACCCGTTGATTTTCGCCGCCCGACAAGGTACTCGACGACTGTCCAAGTTTGATGTAGCCAATGCCCACGGCTTGCAACGGCAACAAGCGTTTGACGATGCGGCGTTCGATGGCGCCATCCGATGCGGCAAAAAATTCGATAGCCTGATTGACCGTCATTTCGAGCACATCAAAGATATTTTGCCCACGATAACGCACCTCCAACACATCGTTTTTGAAACGTTGCCCGTGGCACGCTTCGCACTCCAGCACCAAATCGGCCATAAACTGCATCGGCACGGTTACGGTGCCTTCGCCCTGACATTCGGGACAACGTCCGCCATCTTGGTTGAACGAGAAGTAGGCCGCCGTGAATCCCATCTGTTTGGACAGCGGTTGGTCGGCAAAGAGTTTGCGAATCTCGTCGTACGCTTTAATGTAGGTTACGGCGTTGGAGCGGGTCGATTTGCCGATAGGACTTTGGCTGACAAACTCGACATCGGACAGCAGATGCACACTGCCATCGACCGCAGCGCAGGCCACCGAGAACGATGAGCCCTCGTCGCTCAAACGCCTTTTCAGGGCGTTGTAAAGCACATCGCGCACCAGCGACGATTTGCCCGAGCCCGACACGCCAGTAACGACCGTCAGCACCTGTAGCGGGAACCGCACATCAATGTTTTGCAGATTGTTTGCACAAGCGCCTTTCACCTCGATGTAGTTCGACCAATGCCGCCGCGCCACAGGCAGCGGTATCTGTTCCTTGCCCAACAGGTATTTCAGTGTATACGATCGGTCGCAGTCGGCATCGGTGGCATCGGCGATGCAACCACTCCACACCACTTCGCCGCCCAAGCGTCCGGCCTGCGGCCCCATGTCAATCAGGTAATCGGCTTCGCGGATGATGTCGCTGTCGTGTTCGACCACCACCACCGTGTTGCCCAGCGCCTGCAACTTGCGCAACACGGCAATCAGCCGTGCGGTGTCGCGCGCATGAAGTCCGATGCTCGGTTCGTCGAGAATGTAGAGCGACCCCACCAATGCGCTGCCCAACGATGTAGCCAGATTGATGCGCTGACTTTCGCCGCCCGACAGCGTATTCGACAAGCGATTGAGTGTCAGATAGCCCAAACCGACTTCCTGCAGAAATGTCAACCGACTGCGAATTTCGACCAACAGCCGTTTGGCTACTTGTTCGTCGTGGTCGTTCAGTTGCAGCCGAGCAAAAAATGCGCTCAACTCGTCGATGGGCAAATCGACCAAATCGGTGAGGCAGCGACCGGCTATTTTGACATAGTTCGCCTCTTTGCGCAGGCGTGTGCCGCCACACTCGGGACAAACAGTCTTGCCGCGATAGCGCGCCAGCATCACACGATACTGAATTTTATATTGTTGCGTTTGCAGAAATTCGAAAAATGCGTTCAGTCCCTGAAAATACTGATTGCCTGTCCAGAGCAAGCGCTGCTGTGCCGCCGACAATTCGCAGTAAGGTCGGTGTATCGGGAAATCGAATTTCGCTGCATTGACAATCAACTGTTTTTTCCACTCGCTCATCACCGCTCCGCGCCAGCACACAATGGCATCGTCGTACACCGACAGCGATTTGTCGGGAATGACCAGATCGGGGTCGATGCCCATCACTTTGCCAAAGCCTTCGCACACGGGACACGCGCCAATCGGATTGTTGAAACTGAACATATTTTCATTCGGTTCGTCGAACACGATGCCATCGGCCTCGAACGCCTGCGAGAAACGGCGAATAGCCATATTATCTTTCTCGCCATAAGCCACTTCGCACGCATTGTTGCCTTCGTAGAATGCGGTCTGCACCGAGTCGGCCAAGCGATTTTGCGTCTCTTTGTCGTTGCGGGCTGTGATGCGGTCAATCAGCAGTTTCACACTTTTCGTTTTGAGCAGTGCGTCATCGGCGAGCACCTCCGATATGCGATAAAATTGTTTTTTTATCGCCACGCGCGAGAATCCTTGTTGCATCAACATTTCGAGTTGTCGAGCGAGCGGTCGATCGGGCTGCGGACGGCATTCGGCCATCAGATAGGCCGGCGTTCCTTCGGGCAGATTGACCATAAAATCGACCACATCGGCCACACTGTCGCGCCGCACTTCGATGCCCGACACCGGCGAATAAGTGCGCCCGATGCGTGCAAAAAGCAGTTTCAGATATTCGTAAATCTCGGTGGTGGTGCCCACCGTCGAGCGCGGATTGCTGCTGATGACCTTTTGCTCGATGGCGATGGCCGGCGGAATGCCCCGAATGAAATCGACTTCCGGCTTGTTCATCCGCCCCAAAAACTGCCGCACATAAGCCGACAGACTCTCCACGTAGCGCCGTTGTCCCTCGGCATAGAGCGTGTCGAACGCCAACGACGATTTGCCGGACCCCGACAAGCCGGTGATGACCACCAACCGATTGCGCGGAATCTGCACATTCACGCCCTTCAGGTTGTGAACACGTGCATTTTGTATCTCGATAAATTTTTCCACAGCCAACTATCGACTAATTGATTTCAGTGCTCCATACTCGGTCAGCGTTACACGGGTGGCGTTGCCATCGAACAGCATGGCCGGCAAACAATCCACACCGCCCAACTGCGGCATCGGCACCACAGCGTGCGCCAACACCGAAACGCAGTCCGACAATTCGACCACAGCCTCCGTCGGCACGTTATACACAATGCCGCAAGGCGCTTCTGCCCCGACAGCACGCCGGCGTGTAGGCTGTTTCGGCACAGTAACCGACAAATAGACCGGTTCGCCAATCAAGTTGTCGGCCGCCACTATGCCCTCGAACCGCGACATCCGGAACAGCACATCGCGCTCCACAGGTTTATCGGGAACGATGCTATAAACCGCAGAACGACAATACGTTACAGACTTACCGACGAATAGTGCCAGCAATTCGCGTTCGGCCTCGTCCAAGCGTTGCAGCATCACACCGAGTGCGGCGCCATCGGGCAACGTCTCGTTGTCGCCGGCCAACAACGCCGCACGACTTTCGCGGATTTGATAAATCTGTTTAGCCGCCAATTCGGCCATTTTCGGGACAGAACTTGCCACCAACGCCTCTTCGCCCAACTGTGCCATATCGAACGTTACGACTGTGTCGGCTGCCTCGGCTGCCACAGGCCATGTCGGCTGCGGCTGTAAGTCCGGCGTCGGTGTCGGCGCATTGACAGCCACCAAAACGCCATCGTCGGTAGTTTGCAGATAGTAGGCAGTCGTTTTTTTGTTGACAGCCACGGCATAACATTTTTGTTCGTCGCGCACGGGTTGCGCCTGCACACATACGCGTTTCAAACGCCACGTTTTGGTCGGCGCCGTTACCACATCGGACACGCCCAGATAACGCTCGGCATATTTGTAGAACGGTCCGTTTTGTTGCACCGTGCACTCGGCCTCGGCCAACACAACTAGCTCTGTTTTAGGTAGATAGTACAAAACCGCATTATCGGCGGCGGCGCTGCTATCAGCCGCAACCACGGCCGTTTGCGCCACGCCGTTTGCGCCCACCAGCAGCCACACGACCAATCCCATCAAACTTTTTTTTGCCATAACTTGGAACATTTGTTTACAAACTACAAAGTTACGCATTTTCCGTTATATACAAAATAGTTGCACGCAAAATTTGCAATAAAGCGCAAAAAGGTTGCAAAGTTTAAGAATTTGAAGGGTGTGAGTATCGAGCCATAAATTTTTGGTGCGGGCAGCCAACTATCCCGGATTTTTTTGTAACTTTGCGCTGTGATTTTATCAATACGTGAAAAGTATGGAAAAGGAGACTCTCATTGCCGAAATCAACCGCTTGCGCCACGAGAAAAATGCCGTCATCATGGCGCACTATTACCAAACCGGCGACATTCAGGACATAGCCGATGTGGTGGGCGATAGTTTGGCATTGGCACAATGGGCTGCCAAAACAACCGCCGACATCTTGGTGGTATGCGGCGTTCATTTTATGGGCGAAACGGCCAAAATACTGTCGCCCGACAAAAAAGTGTTGGTGCCCGACATCAACGCCGGATGTTCGCTGGCCGACAGTTGCAATGCCGACGAGTTCGCTGCGTTTGTCGGCGCACATCCCGACCACACCGTCATCTCATACGTCAACACCACCGCTGCCGTCAAAGCACTGACCGACGTGGTGGTAACATCGAGCAACGCACAAAAAATTGTGGAACAATTCCCCAAAGACGCCAAACTCATCTTCGGTCCCGACCGCAACCTCGGCAGTTACATCAACAAAACCACCGGCCGCGATATGCTGCTGTGGAACGGCGCATGCCATGTGCACGAACAGTTTTCGGTGGAACGCTTGGTTGAACTGAAACAGGCACACCCGCACGCCAAAGTGCTGGCACACCCCGAATGCAAAAATGTGGTGCTGACATTGGCCGACGTCATCGGATCGACACAAAAACTGCTGGATTACGCCATACACAGCGACGACACCGAATTTTTGGTAGCCACCGAGAGCGGCATTCTGCACGAAATGCAAAAACGCTGCCCGCAAAAAAACTTTATTCCCGTGCCACCTATCGACAGCACTTGCGGCTGCAACAACTGCAACTTCATGCGGCTAAATACGTTAGACAAACTCTACAACTGTCTGCTGCACGAAACGCCCGAAATCACCATCGACGAAAACATTCGCGCAAAAGCCGTTCGACCAATACTCAAAATGCTGGAAATGAGCAAATAAAGTTGGCAACAGCCATACCAAAAGAATAGGTGCCACAGCACATTTTCTAGACGGAAATGACCGTGGCACTTTTTTTTATCGATGCGGAAATCAAACAGGCTTTGCGTAAGCGAGCAAACGCGCCGTAATGACCTCGACCACACGTTGGCGAATCTCGTCAACCGACAAGCCTTCGGGATAAATCGTTGGCAGAAAATCGACCGAAATTTTGGCAAACGGGCGCGGCAACTTCACCTTTTTGAACACGGCACGCTCGGCACCGAAAATCGCTACCGGCACCACCGGCACATTCAACTCTTTGCTCAAAATGGCAAAACTATCCTTGAAAGTCAGCAACTTACCATCTTTCGAGCGCGTTCCTTCCGGGAAAATGATGATATTTTTACCCTCCTGCAACACCATGGCCATCTGCTGCAACGACTCACGCACATTCTTGTTGATGTCCATCACTATCACATTGTTCTTACGCGCCAAGTACGAGGCCACTTTGCTGCGCAGATGTTTCTCTTTGGCAAAGAAGAAGGTGTTTTTCACAAATTTGCTCTTCAACTTCGACGTGATGAAATAGCCATCGAGCATGCTGCGATGGTTCGCCACAATGATACATGGTTGCTCCGACAACTCGACACCGCCATGCTTTTTCAGATTGTAAAATGCGTGCATCATCACTTTGATGCTGCGGCTGCAAAACGCCTGAATAAATCCGGCACGCGGTACCACTACCCTACGCACTTTGCTGGTCAGAATCTCTTTCCACGTTACATTGGCGCCGGCCGTGATGTCCTGTTCGTTCTGTTCGATGTAGGCACTCAATTTGGTCAACGTGCTCAAATTGTCCAACTGCGCTTCGTTCATGCTGATGCCAAACGATGTCTCGATGAACGTGAGCAAGGCAACCTTGCCCAACGAGTCCATCGCCAAATCGATTTCAAAATCGTCGTTGGCGCCGGCATTGCATTTCATCTCCTTGTCGATGTAAGCCTTCAGCATCAGGTAGATTTCGCTTTGCGGTGCATCCGGTTCGTCGGCGGTGCGTTTGTGGGTTGTGGCAAGTTCGGGCAGTTTGAAACGCTGCAACTTCATCAACCGTGTTTTGGGCAACTCGCCCGACACAATATGAATATTTTTGATGCGTTTGTAAGTGGCCACCGTCTGGTTAAATTTGGCTATCTCCTCGCGCAACACCGTTTCCATATTCTCCACCGACTTGTCGCGCAACTCCGACAACTCGGGTACAATAACGCACTGCAACACGTTGTCTTTCAGGAATATACCTATTTCCTTAATCAAAGCGGTGTGATGCAATACCGCCTGTTCCAACTCTTCGGGATTGATATTTTTGCCGTTTGGCGTTACAATAATCTCTTTGATGCGTCCGGTCAGTTTCAGGCCTTTTGTAGGCGACAATTCGCCGGTATCGCCGGTGTGCAGCCAGCCATCGCGCAGAATGTCGGCCGTTTCCTCCGGACGATTGTAATAGCCCTGCATCACGTTCTCGCCACGGACACACACTTCGCCATTTTCGGCAATGCGCACCTCGATGTTGGGCACCGGCTCGCCGGCATACCCCACCTGCACGTTCCACGGCCGCGTAAAAGATATCATCGGAGCCGTCTCGGTCATGCCATAGCCTTCCAACACGGTGAAACCCAGTGTTTTGAATATCGAACCGATGTCGGGCGGCAAAGCGGCACCGCCACTCACCAAATAGTCGATGTGGCCGCCAAATTTTTTGTGAACCTTGCCAAACAACATGCGCGAAAAACCTTTGGAACCAATGGCTTTGGCCATGCTGAACAACGCGCGCGTTACAAACGAACGTTTGATGATGTCCATGATGCCTTTCGACAACAATTCGTACAGACGCGGCACGCCGATGACAATATTTATCTTGCCCTCGTTCAACGTTTTAACAATGCTTTCGGCATTCAGACCATCGGCAATGTAAACCGTTTCGCCCACATAGAGCGGCGCCACCAACGACCCCAGCAACGGGAAAATGTGATGCAACGGCAACAAAATCATCGTGTTGCGTTCGGGCGTGAAAATCTTGACCGACTGCGACACCGAATTGACGTTGAACATCACATTGTTGTACGACAGCATCACACCTTTGGGCGAACCCGTTGTACCCGATGTGTAGATGATGAGCATCGTTTGCGACAAATCGTCGAATGTTATTTCGTCCGCAGCCACGGCATCTACTGCCGACACATCAATGTCTTCGTCGGTCAGGACAGCACATGTGGCACCGGCCATCGTCAGTGCCTCATCGACCACAGCCTGTTTGGACGAAGTGGTAAAAATCAAATCGGGCTTACAATCGCCCACAATGTAGGCCAATTCGCCCGCCGTCGATTGCACATCAACCGGCACCGTGATGGCACCGGTACGCACGCAACCATAAAATGCGAAAATCCATTCCGCCGAATTTTCGGCAAAAACAATAGCTATGCGCGGCTGTGCCACCGCAGCAAAACGCTGCGCATAACACGCCGAATATTGCAACAATTGATTGTACGAAAAGTGGCGACCACGATGCACAACCGCAGGTTTGTCTGCTTTTCCTATTAAAATCATAAAAAACTTTTTTTCGTTTCACAATACTCAAAAACGAACGACAACAAACGTCCTTTTTGATTCAAAAATGCGCAGCCACAAGAACTGCAAAGGTCGGCATTTTTTGTCAAACGGCGCCATTTTTAATATTAAAAATAACAACCAAGTAGTAATAAAACATAAACCCGCATCATCACTGACGCGTAAATCCATAAATGTGATGAATATGTAAAACGCCGATAATCGGAGCATTAGGTTCGTTTTTTTCGACCACGGCAAGTGTTGTTATTTTATATCTGTCCATCAGTTCGAGCGCATCGTTCACCATAGCATCGGCTTCGATTTTTTTGCAACCACGACTCATAAAATCGGCTGCTTTCAGCGTTTGCAGGTTGTCGAAATGCTGTGCTGCACGCCGAATATCGCCATCGGTAATGATGCCGGTTACACAACCCTGCGCATCAGCCACCATCGTGATGCCCAATTTTTTCAGGCTTACTTCGGCAATCACGTCTTTGAAGAGCGTCTCTTCGCGCACCATCGGCACCACATCGGTCATGCAGTCTTTCACCTGCGTGAGCATGCGCCGTCCGAGCGCGCCTCCGGGATGATAGAGCGCAAAATTTTCGGGTTGGAAATTACGTTTTTCCATCAGGCAAACGGTGAGCGCATCGCCCATGACGAGCGCCGCCGTGGTCGAAGTGGTTGGCGCCAAACCGATTTTGCAGGCTTCGCGTTCGACATGAATATCGAGCACCAAATCGCTCTGCTGTGCCAACGACGACTGTTTATCGCCGGTCATAGCCACTATCGGGCAGTTCATTTTTTTGAGGTTGCGCACCACGTTCAGTATCTCGTCGGACTCGCCGCTGTTCGAAATAGCGATGACCACATCGCCGCGCGACACCATGCCCAAATCGCCATGCAATGCTTCGGCGGCATTGATAAAAATGGCTTGTGTGCCGGTTGATGCCAGCGAAGCGGCTATCTTCTTACCGATGATACCCGTCTTGCCGATGCCCGTCAGCACCACTTTGCCTTGATGATTATATATCAAATCGACAACCTGACACATTTCGTTGCCAATGCGGTCGCCAACGCGACTGATTTCGGCCATTTCGATGCGAAAGACCTCTTTGCTGCGTGCTATTATATCCACGATTGTCTGTTTTTTTAACAATTTGATTTACAGATGTTTTGTTACTTCGTCGATGGCTTTTGCGTGTTCCAAAATGGGACGTATCGTATCGAGACGCAGTTGGTTGGCCGCATCCGACCATGCGTTGTCGGGGTCGGGATGCACTTCGGCAAACACCGCATCGACCCCCACAGCCAAAGCAGCATTCATCAGATACGGAGCCATGGCGCGATTGCCGCCGGTGGAAGTGCCATTGCCGCCGGGCTTTTGCACCGAGTGCGTGGCATCGAACACCACCGGATAACCCAACGCACGCATTTCGACCAAGCCGGTCATATCGACCACTAAGTTGTTGTAGCCGAACGATGTGCCGCGTTCGCACAGCATGATGTTGCGATTACCCTTCGATTCCAATTTTGTTACCACCTGTTTCATGTCCCAAGGCGCCATGAATTGCGCCTTTTTCACATTGATGATTTTGCCGGTTTGCGCTGCTGCCAGCAACAAATCGGTTTGTCGCGCCAAGAATGCCGGAATTTGCAGCACATCGACCACCTGCGCTACCGGCGTGCATTGCCAGCACTCGTGCACATCGGTTACGAGCGGCAAATCGAGTTCGGTGCGCACCTTTTGCAAGATGCGCAATCCTTCGTCGATGCCGACACCGCGTGGCGAGTCGCACGCCGTGCGATTGGCTTTGTCGAACGACGCTTTGAATATCAGATTGATATTCAAGTCGTTACACATGCGTTTCAACGTCTCGGCGGTGTGCATCACCATGGCTTCGTTTTCGATGACGCACGGACCGGCAATCAGCACAAAAGGTCGGCCGCCACCGATTGTAAACCGCTCGTTTACAACTATTTCGTTCATTTTCGAATGTATTTTTGGCACGTTTATTTGCATGCGCACCAGGCTTCAATCCAATCGACCTGCATGACACCTTCGCCGCCTTTTTGGTTTTGTGCGATGAACGCACTCAACATCGGGAACAGCGGTTCGGTAGGCACGCCTTCGGTGGTTCGGAACACCTCTATATTATTGATGCGCCAAATCAGTTCTTTGGCAGTCCACTCCAACGAATAGATGTAATATTCGTTGAGTTTCAGGCCGGTGATGCGTGTCGATGTATATTTTTTCTCGAATTTGGTTGCCCAATGCGTGCCCACTTCGATGGATTTTCCATCGCACACGGCGATGTTGATGTGTGGCAATATGTGTTCGCCCGTCAGCCAGAATGCCTGTGTCAGGCCTTTGCCTTCGAAACGGATTTTGGCACGGAAATAGCCCTCTTTTTGGCACACGCCTTTGGTGCCGTGCAGCACGTCGGAGGTGTACTCAAATTGGTGATTGACAAAGCCGCGTACCTTGTCCCACGCCAACGCCAATTTGCGTTCTTTGCGCGTGTAGATGCTCAATTCGCCGCCATACACACTGACATTATCGCCGTTGTTGTTGGCCTGCTTTTCGTTTGTAAACGAGTGATTTCCAACGAATTTATCGCTCGGATAATTGAATCCGCTTTCCCAGCGCGAGGCATTGAGCGAGTTCCAATCGAAACTATCGTGGAAAGTCTGTTGGTAGAGGCGCAAACGTGCAAATTTATTGCCATCGGTTTTTTCGTAGAATTTAATATCCTCATTTTCAGCCAATTCGTTGAAACGTCTTTCGAGTGCGGCTTCATCGGTTTTGTCCCAACGGCATGGGTCGCTCCAGAAAGCGTTAGCCGCCTGAAATTCGGGCGTTGTTACTTTTTCGCGCAGCGATTCAAGTTCTTTGATGACATACGAATTGTGAAAACGCATATAGTTTTTGTACTCTTTTGAGCGTTCAAATTTCTTCAAACGCTGCAAATCGGGATTTTTCTTGACTTCGTTCGATTTGCTCAGCAGCATATATTCCGGACGTTTGCGAAACTCCAAATACTCGGCCAGCAACGGGTTTTGCAAGGTTTCGTAATACAAGGCTATTTTGCGGTCGCCGTTCAGTTTTTCGAACTTGCGCATGTCGCGATACTCCTGCGTATCTTTGTATTTACGATTGACCAGCACTCTCTTTTTCTCTTTGAAATCGGCCGATTTCACTTTGTCGAACAATTCGCGATATTCTGCCAATTCCTTCGACTCCTCGATGCTGACATAGCGTCTGAAATCTGCGTTCAAAACTGCAAATTGAGCCTCCATTTTGGACGTGCTCTGCATCTGTCCTAAAATTCTTTTCCAAAAAAGATTCATAAATGTTGTATATTAAGGTTAAAAAATATATAATCACCAAACTATTGCGTCGTTGCCAATTCGTCGTTTATTATCGGTCATTGTCGTGTGCGGCGGCAAACGAAGCCAACCACTCGATCGTTTCGGCAGCCGAATTGTGCACAAAAAATCCCGATGTGCGCGACACATAGCCCACGTTTTCGGTCGTCATGCGGCGAATCTGCTGCTTGATGCCGGCATAAAAATCGTCGGTATTGACCAGCGCCAGCGGCTTGTCGTGATAGCCCACCATGCCCGATGCCAACACGTCGAACAGTTCGTCGTAGGTGCCGAAACCGCCGGGCAGCACCACAAACACGTCGGCCAACTCTTTCATCATCTCTTTGCGTTCGCTCATGTCGGCCACTTCGAACAACTGCATCGGCAACGTGCTTCGGCGTCCCTTTTCGACAATCAGTTCGGGCACCACGCCTATGATTTCGCCTTGTTGTTCAGCCACCGTTTCGGCCACGGCATCCATCAAACCGCCGGTGGCTCCGCCATACACAAGGGTATGTCCGCCGGTGGCGATGAATCGCCCTATCACGCGCGCTTCTTCTTTGAAAGCCTCGCTCACACCATCGCTCGAGGCGCAAAACACACAAATATTCATAGACAAATTTCTATTTTATCGGCACAATTTTCACTTTGTACGCGCTGTTTTCTTGGTCATTCGGCACGGAGCCGCTCAAATCTCGCCACGTTGTATTTTGGCGTGCATCGAGGCAGCGGCTTTGCGTCCGTCGCCCATGGCCAAAATAACGGTTGCGCCGCCGCGCACAATGTCGCCGCCGGCAAAAATGGTCGGAATGGAACTCTGCATCGCTTCGCTATCGACCACGATAGTCCCTTTGGGCGACACCTCCAAGCCTGGCACCGAGCGCGGCACCAATGGGTTTGGCGACACGCCCACACTGACAATCACCTCATCGACATCGATCCACTCCTGCGCGCCTTCGACCGGCACCGGACGGCGACGTCCCGAAGCATCGGGTTCACCCAACGCCATCTTTTGCAGCAGCATGCCCGTTACACGGCCTTTGTCGTCGCCACGATATTCGATGGGATTGTGCAAAGTCAGAAACTCGACGCCCTCTTCCTTGGCGTGATGCACCTCCTCGAGTCGTGCGGGCATCTCCTCCTCGCTGCGACGATAGACAATCATGGCACGTTCGGCACCCAAACGACGTGCGGTGCGCACCGAGTCCATCGCCGTATTGCCGCCGCCAATCACTGCCACGCGTTTGCCTTTGAGCACCGGCGTATCCGTATCAGAACGAGAGGCGCCCATCAAATTGACACGCGTCAGGTATTCGTTGGACGACATGATGCCGATGAGATTTTCGCCCTTGATGCCCATGAAATTAGGCAATCCGGCACCACTCGCCACAAACATCGCGCGGAATCCTTCACATTTCAAGTCGTCGAACGTGATGGTTTTGCCCACGATGCAATCTTTTACAAACTTAACGCCCATTTTCTCCAAATTGCCGATTTCGACATCGACGATTTTGTTCGGCAGGCGAAACTCGGGAATGCCATATTTCAGCACACCGCCAATTTCGTGAAGTGCCTCAAACACCGTTACATCGTAGCCGAATTTTGCCATATCGCCGGCAAACGACAGTCCGGCCGGGCCCGACCCGACGACCGCTATTTTGATGCCGTTCGGTGCAGCAACTTCGGGCAGCGACATGCATCCGCTCTCGCGTTCGTAGTCGGCTGCGAAACGCTCCAAATAGCCGATGGCCACCGCTTGATGTTTCATTTTCAGGTGAATACATTTCGATTCGCACTGTTTCTCCTGCGGGCACACACGTCCGCAAACGGCAGGCAGCGCCGAGGTCTGTTTCAGCACTTTGGCGGCTTGCAAAAATTCGCCACGTTCGATATTTTTGATAAATCCGGGAATATCGATACCGACGGGACAGCCTGTAACGCACTGCGGATTTTGGCAGTCGAGGCAGCGTGTCGCCTCGAGCACCGCTTGTTCGGCCGTCAAGCCTTGGTTGACCTCCTCGCTATTGTGGCTACGGTAATCGCCCGACAATTCACTCATTTTGACGCGTTCGATAGCGGCGCGTTCTTTCGGATTTTTGGTTTTGCGCAAGGCTTCGCGCCAAGCGGCATTTCTATTTTGTTCTT
This sequence comes from Bacteroidales bacterium, assembly GCA_004557405.1. Lineage (GTDB taxonomy): Bacteria > Bacteroidota > Bacteroidia > Bacteroidales > Paludibacteraceae > W0P28-013. The sequence continues at coordinate 16,013 of SFDZ01000007.1, read as the reverse complement.
CCATTGTTTCGAACTATCATTTTTGTTCCAACAAATGTTCTTTTGCTTCTTGTTCTTCGGCACGATAGGCGCCAAGACGCATCATCATCTCGTCGAAATCGACCTGATGTGCATCAAATTCGGGACCATCGACACACACAAATTTTGTTTGTCCGCCAACAGTAACGCGGCAGGCGCCGCACATGCCCGTGCCATCGACCATTATCGTGTTCAACGATGCGATGGTCGGCACTTCGTATTTTTTTGTCAACAACGACACAAATTTCATCATGATGGCAGGTCCGATGGTAACGCAGAAATCGACTTTTTCGCGTTGAATCACCGATTCGACGCCGGCCGTTACCAAGCCCTTTTGGCCATACGATCCATCATCGGTCATCACCACTACTTCGTCGGAAAATTGCCGCATCTGTTCTTCGAGGATAACCAAATCTTTGGTGCGGGCAGCCAACACCGTTATCACACGATTGCCGGCTTGTTTCAACGCTTCGGCAATGGGTAACATCGGCGCAGTGCCGACGCCGCCACAAGCGCAAACCACCGTACCAAACCGTTCGATATGAGTGGCTTTGCCCAACGGGCCGACCACGTCGGTTACCTCGTCGCCAACATTGAGATTGCACAACTTGGTGGACGAAACGCCCATTTTCTGCACCACCAACGTGATAGTGCCGCGTTGCACATCGGCACCGGCAATGGTCAGCGGAATGCGTTCGCCCCGTTCGTCCACACGAACGATGACAAAATGGCCGGCTTTGCGTGCTTTGGCTATCAGCGGTGCCTCGATTTCCAAGCGCAAAACATTCGGCGAAAAATAGGATTTATCAACAATTCTATACATGGTTTTTTAGTATTTTTATCAAACTACAAAGATAGCCATTTTTCCACAAAAAACGAAAAAATCGTCATTTTTTTAGCAAAGAAAGTAAAAAAAACGAGATTTTCGTCATCCGAAAACCTCGTAACAGATTCATTTTCAGAAAAATAACTAATCGCACACGCGTCCATCGCGCATACGAACAATGCGGTCGCTCATGGCCGCCAACTCATCGTCGTGCGTTACGATGAGGATGGTTTGCCCAAAGCGGTCGCGCAAGTCGAAAAAGAGTTTATGCAGTTCGGTGCGATTGACACTGTCGAGGCTGCCGCTCGGTTCGTCGGCCAGGAGCACTTCCGGCCGGTTGACCAACGCTCGCGCCACTGCCACGCGCTGTTTTTCGCCGCCCGACAATTCGGCAGGTTTGTGTTTGGCACGATTTGCAAGATTCAGATAATCAAGCAGTTCCATCGCACGTTTTTCGGCAGCACGAAACGTTTCGCCGGCAATCAGCGCCGGCATCATCACATTCTCGCAAGCCGTAAATTCAGGCAAAAGTTGATGGAATTGGAACACGAAGCCGATATGCCTGTTTCGGAAATCGGAGAGTGCGTCGCCTTTCAGCCGCAGCACATCGGTGCCGGCCACCTCCACCGACCCTGCATCGGGACGATCGAGCGTGCCAAGTAACTGCAACAAGGTAGTTTTGCCGGCGCCGCTCGGCCCCATAATCGACACAATCTCGTGCGGTGCCACATGCAAGCCAACGCCTTTCAACACTTGCAAATTGCCAAATGATTTTGTCAAATTTTTGGTGATTATCATCGTTTTTGTCTTTATTTTCCGTTTGACAAAGGCGTCAATTCGTCGGTGATGGCACGAATGACATGCGACGCCAAAAAGCACCCAAACACCGCCGGCATATACGACACTGTCCCCACGTTCGAACGTTTATTTTGTTCATTATCAACTGTTTCGATGCGGCTTTCGGCCACTTTTTCGGGCGAATAGACCACCGTTATGCCTTTGCGCACTCCCAATCGGTGCAGATATTTGCGCACCATGTGAGCCAACTTGCAGTAGTCCGATTTCGAGATGTCGCAAATTTTCACCTGCGTAGGGTCGAGTTTACCGCCCGATCCCATGCTCGACACCGTCGGGATGCCAAGCACAAACGCCTCGTGCAGCAAAAACACTTTCGGGCTGAGCGTATCGATGGCATCGACCAAAAAATCGTAGTGCGTAGCGCGCAAGAGGGCAGCCGTGCGTTCGTCGCGCAAAAATTCGGCATACAGATGCAATTTAACCTGCGGATTGATGTCGCGCAAACGCTCTGCCAAAACGTCAGTTTTTCGCCGACCGATGGTTGTATGCAACGCCACCAACTGTCGGTTGATATTGGTTTCGGAAACAATGTCGGCATCCACCAAAGTCAGTTCGCCAACGCCCGCACGGCACAACATCTCGGCCGCATAAGCGCCTACGCCGCCAAGACCAACCACCAACACATGAGCAGCGCGCAAACGTGCCAATTTGTCAGTACCAAACATCAGTTGCGTACGCTCTTCCCACATAGACATCGTTTTTTTTTACAAACCAACATTATTGCACTGCAAAGATACAGAAAAAATCGGCAACAACCGCCACACCGCGTGCAAGTTTCCGCCATGCGGCGTCAATAAATGACCAAGCCGGCCACAGCCGCCAGCACTATCATTAGAATCGGGTTGATTTTCAGAAACTTAACAGCCACGAATGCTACTGCAAAAATCAGCCAACTGACATAATCGGCACAATGTTCGCCAAAATTTTCCTCGTTCATCAGCAACAAAGCCGCCGCCGCAATCAGACCGACCACCACCGGTCGCAAGCCGCGCAATGCGCCTTCGACATAGACATTATTTTTGAATTTAGCCAGCATTTTGGCCACTATCAGCATGATGATGAACGATGGCAACACCACCGCCACCGTAGCCACCAACGACCCCAACACACCGCCCGTAGCCAAATAACCGGCATAAGTAGCACAGTTGATGCCGATAGGACCGGGCGTCATTTGCGATACCGCCACCATATTGGCGAACTCCGCCGACGACACCCAATGGTAATGTTCCACCAACTCGAACTGAATGAGCGGCAACATGGCAGCCCCACCACCAAACCCGAACAAGCCGATTTTGAAAAACGCATAAAATAGTTGCAAATAGACCATAAAGCATCAACTTTTTTTATCGGACGACGTATTCGAGCGGTTTTGCTTATCGCGACGTTGCTCCACGGCAGCATAGACCACCCCGGCCACGCCGGCCGCAAAAATAATCCACACCGGCGACACGCCAAAATACCAAATCAGCACCGCCGACGCCACCGCAATCCACACCGTTTTCCAATTCAGTTTGGCCGCCTTGGCCAGATTGAACACCGGCACGGCAATCAAAGCCACCACCGCAGGACGCACCGCCCGGAACATTTTGGCCAGCACAGGCGAATCCTGAAATTCGGTCAGACACATGGCAAACAGCAGCACCAGCACAAACGATGGCAACGCCGAACCCAATGCGCTGACCAACGCGCCCATTTTGCCACGCGCCTTATTACCCACCAGCACCGCAATGTTCATCGCCAAGATGCCCGGCGCCGACTGTGCCACCACCAGCATATCGAGAAAATCGTCGGACGTAATCCACCGCCGGCGATCGACCACCTCGCGCTCGATGAGCGGAATCATGGCATAACCGCCACCAATGGTAAACGCCCCAATCTTGGTAAACGTCCAAAACAACTGCCACAACGACGCTTTCATCATATTTACCTCCATTGCCACAATACAGACTGCAAAATTACGCATTTTTTGGCAAATTGTTGATAAGTTTTTGCAGCAAATACACTTCCGTATCCGTTTTTTTTGTACTTTTGTTTGTTTTATGCAACACCCTATTTATTAAGGTCGATTAAAAACAATAAAATTGGAAAATATGTCTGAAGAACAAAAACAAGGAACCGAGTCGAACTACGGAGCGAGCAGCATTCAAGTGCTCGAGGGACTCGAAGCCGTGCGCAAACGTCCGGCCATGTACATTGGCGACATCAGCGAGAAAGGTCTGCACCACTTGGTGTACGAAACTGTCGACAACTCCATCGACGAGGCGCTGGCCGGCTACTGCACACACATCGAAGTAACTATCAACGAAGACAACTCCATCACCGTTCAAGACAATGGACGCGGCATTCCCGTCGATATGCACGAGAAAGAACACAAATCGGCATTGGAAGTAGTAATGACCGTGCTGCACGCCGGCGGTAAATTCAACAAAGACAGTTACAAAGTGTCGGGCGGTCTGCACGGCGTAGGCGTATCGTGCGTCAACGCGCTATCGACACACATGAAATCGCAAGTATTTCGCGATGGCAAAATATACCAACAAGAATACACATGCGGCACACCGCTGTATCCCGTAAAAGTGGTAGGCGAAACCCATCTGCGCGGCACACGCCAACAATTTTGGCCTGACGGCAGCATTTTCACCACCACCACATACAAATACGAAATTCTCGCCAACCGCATGCGCGAATTGGCATTTCTGAACGCCGGCATCACCATCATTCTGCGTGACCTGCGCCCCGACGAAGAAGGCAAGACCAAAGAGGCAACCTTCTTCTCGAAAGATGGCGTGCGCGAATTTGTACGCTACATCGACCAAAGCCGCCGGCACCTGTTCGACGATGTCATCTACCTGAACACCGAAAAACAAGGTATCCCGATAGAATTGGCCATCATGTACAACGACGGCTACACCGAGAACATACACTCGTATGTCAACAACATCAACACCATCGAAGGCGGCACACACTTGGCCGGATTCCGCATCGCGCTGACACGTACGCTGAAAAAATACGCCGACGACAACTGTAAAAAAGAACTCGAAAAAATTGCGAAAAACAATATCGAAATCGCCGGCGAGGACTTCCGCGAAGGCCTCACTGCCGTGCTGTCCATCAAAGTGGCCGAGCCGCAATTCGAAGGTCAGACCAAGACCAAACTTGGCAACAGCGAAGTGATGGGCGCCGTGCAACAAGCCGTCGGCGAAGCCCTGAGCAACTACTTAGAAGAGCACCCCACCGAAGCCAAAACCATCGTATCGAAAGTGATTTTAGCCGCCACCGCACGCGTAGCCTCGCGCAAAGCCCGCGAAAGCGTACTACGCAAATCGACATTCGGTGGCGGACTGCCCGGCAAACTTGCCGACTGCTCGAGCAAAGACCCCGCCGTCAGCGAATTGTTCCTCGTCGAAGGTGATTCGGCCGGCGGATCGGCCAAAAGCGGCCGCGACCGCACGTTCCAAGCCATTCTGCCACTGCGAGGCAAAATTCTGAACGTCGAAAAAGCCATGTTCCACAAAGCGTTCGAAAGCAAAGAGATACGCAACATCTACACCGCTCTCGGCGTAACCATCGGCACCGAAGAAGACAGCAAAGCACTGAACATCGAAAAGTTGCGCTACCACAAAATCATCATCATGACCGATGCCGACGTGGACGGCGCACACATAGCCACGCTGATTCTGACATTCTTCTTCCGCTACATGAAAGAACTCATCGAGCAAGGCTACATCTACATAGCCACTCCGCCACTCTACTTGTGCAAAAAAGGTAAAGTGGCACAATACTGCTGGACAGAAGAACAACGTTTGGCATTCATCGAACAGTATGGCGGCGGACAGGAAGGAGGCATCGTGCAACAACGCTACAAAGGTCTTGGTGAAATGAACCCCGAACAACTGTGGGAAACAACCATGAACCCCGAAAACCGCACACTGCGCCAAATAACTTTGGAAAATGCTGCCGAAGCCGACCAGACATTCTCCATGCTGATGGGCGACGATGTCGAGCCGCGCCGCGAATTTATCGAAACGCACGCCACCTACGCCAACGTCGATGCGTAACGGCAGCGTCAGCAATCCGTTCACAGCCCGAAGACACGCCTTTTGACGGCGCCTTTGGGCTTTTTTGTCGGCGTCGGGCAACGAAAAAGAAAAAATCATCGCAAAAAATTTGGCAGTTACAAAAAAAAACACTACTTTTGCAGTCGCAAAACTCGGGTACCTTGGCCGAGTGGTTAGGCACCGGTCTGCAAAACCGCATACAGCAGTTCGATTCTGCTAGGTACCTCAACAACAAAGCGGCATCAATCAATGATTGACGCCGCTTGTTTTTTAATTGTGAATTACATATCAAAATTATCACAATCCAATTTGCTCTTGTTCATTTTGCGCTTGGTTATTTTGATATCGTAACAGCCTTCAGCCACAAGCTCTTCCTTCATATATTTTATTTGCACATCGATTCCCGACTTGGTATTCCACTCGTAAGTGGTACTACTTTTCTTTTCGACGCGTATGTTATTATCACTCTTGTACGAATACTCATACTGCACCTCCCAGCAATAATAATTGCCATTTTCACAGGCTGTGAAGCCCAACGCAAGAGCCACGCTTGCAATCAAAAAACATGCTTTTTTCATAATAAAAAAATTTAAAATAGACTCCTACTCTGTTATGGATTTTCAGATTCCTCCATCGCTACAAAGATAGGATATAATATTTACAAAAACAAATTTTATTCAAAAAAAAACGTAATTTTTACAAACAATAACAAGAAATATAAGTTTTTAGCACTTGTTCGAATAAAAAAAAAGCATCTGCTCTGCACAGATACTTTTTCTTTGATGTGTGGCACGTAGGCTTCGGTTCAATAACTGCGTGCGATGATGACCCGGCCGGCCGACGGTTTGCCCGTAACCATACATTTGCCCGGCGTGCGGTCGCCATCGAGCGGAATACAGCGAATCGTGGCCTTGGTTTCTTCTTTGATTTTTTCTTCGGTTTCGGGCGTGCCGTCCCAATGGCAAAGCAAGAAGCCACCCTTTTCGATTTCCTCCTTAAACTCGTCGTACGAATTGACTTCGCGTGTTTGTGCTTCGCGAAATGCGAGCGCCTTGTGGTAGATGTTTTGCTGAATTTCTTCGAGCAAATCCTGCACATAGGCATCGATGCCCTCGCACGGTAGCGTCTGTTTTTCGAGCGTATCGCGGCGCATCAGTTCCACGGTGTCGTTGTCCAAATCGCGTCCGCCCATAGCCAAACGTACCGGCACGCCTTTCAGTTCGTAGTCGGCAAATTTGAAACCGGGCCGTTTGTTGTCGGCATTATCGTACTTGACGGCGATACCGCGGTTGCGTAATTTTTCGACGATGCCGGCCACTTTGGCATCGATTTGACGGAGTTGTTCGTCGTTTTTGTAGATAGGTACAATGACCACCTGAATCGGTGCCAGATGCGGCGGCAACACAAGTCCGTTGTCGTCGCTGTGCGTCATGATGAGTGCGCCCATCAAGCGTGTAGAAACGCCCCACGATGTTGCCCACACATATTCCAATTTATTCTCTTTGTTGATAAATTGCACGTCGAACGCCTTGGCGAAGTTCTGTCCCAAGAAGTGCGATGTGCCCGACTGCAGTGCTTTGCCGTCCTGCATCATCGCCTCGATGGTGTAGGTTTCGAGCGCTCCGGCAAAGCGTTCGTTAGCCGATTTTACGCCCTTGATAACCGGCAGTGCCATATATTTTTCGGTGAAATCGGCATAGACGTTCAACATTTTTACAGCCTCGGCTTCGGCCTCTTCGCGCGTGGCATGAGCGGTGTGTCCCTCCTGCCACAGAAATTCGGCGGTGCGCAAGAACAAGCGCGTACGCATCTCCCAGCGCATCACATTCGCCCATTGGTTGCACAAAATCGGCAGGTCGCGATAGGATTTTATCCAATTTTTATAGGTATTCCAAATGATAGTTTCCGATGTTGGGCGAATGATCAGTTCCTCTTCGAGTTTGGCTTCGGGGTCAACCACCACGCCTCGTCCATCGGGCGAAGTTTTCAGTCGGTGGTGCGTTACCACGGCGCACTCTTTGGCAAATCCTTCGACGTGTTCGGCTTCGCGGCTGAGAAACGACTTCGGAATCAGCAACGGGAAGTAGGCGTTGACATGCCCTGTTGCCTTAAACATATCGTCGAGTTGACGCTGCATTTTTTCCCAAATAGCGTAGCCGTAGGGTTTGATAACCATGCACCCGCGCACAGCCGACTGTTCGGCCAAATCGGCTTTCACCACCAATTCGTTGTACCACTGCGAATAATTTTCACTTCGTTTGGTCAAGTTTTTTAATTCTGCCATATTCTTTTATGTTTTTGGTCTTTCTGTTTTACAATTCAATCATCTGCGTGTCGGCCGTAATTTTGAACGACGACAACGACAAATGCTGCCATAAAATGATTTTGCCGCTATAGCCGATGGCCAACGATTCGGCAACAAGTTCGGGGACGGGCCGGCCAACGATACGATTTTCTTTTGGCACAAACGTTGTAATCAGTCCGTTGAAAAATTGTGTGCCGGCCGGTTCGACCTGACAATTACCCAACTCGAAGATATTGCGCACAACACCTTCGTCCACCTCAATCACCGCATTCAGCAGCAGCGTTTCGGCATCAAGCAATATTTTATTTGCCGCTATTCGTTTCATGTAATTTCATTTGCATCAATCGTTTACGCATAATTTCCGGCGGAAGCGTACCTTGTTGAGCAGGTTGACGGTCGAGTTTTTGCGGTGCCGGCGTTTCGGGCATCGCGGCTGCCACCGTGTCGTGCATGGCAGCATTTTCGGCCGTAGCCGATGCGCCCCGCAACGAGTCCAACTTCAGCAGCATGGCGCTATCCGGCGGGTAAGTCTCGCGGTTGTAGTAGCGCCACAACTTCACGCTGTCGATAGTAATCCGCCAAGTGCTGTCGGCCACAGAGCAAAACGTTCCGTACACACGCTGCAAGGCGGCATCGTTACGCACCTTGTAACGCACGTTGTAGGCATACGTTGCCACGCTGTCGGCCAAACGGTACACAATGCTGTCGCAGGTGCCATCGGCATAGACGGCATACCAACGCAACCACGAGGGTTCAACCGTATCGCGACGTTCCATGCGCCGGCGGAATTGCCACAAATAACGTTCAGTGCCTACAAGCAACAGGCTATCAGCCAGTTCGAAGCGCAACGTTTCGTAACAAGTGCTGTCGGCAAACAGTCGCTGCGGGCGTGTCCACACATCGATGCTGTCGATGACGTGCCGGCGTTCGGGATTTGCCTCCGGATGATAGAGATAAGCCTCGACATCGGCGCGTTTCTGCCCCAATTGCGCCACGGTAACGACATACACGTCGGCAAACGCTTTCGGGTGGTGTGCATACCAATCGAGTGACTTGTTGAACTCGTCGCGCGTGATGCCGTGTTTTTGGAACACGCTTTCGAAACAGGCGCGTTTCGTGCCATAGTCGTTGTACGAGTATTGTTGTCCGACGAGCGCTTCCGTCAGATGAATATCGGTCAGCACCGCCGCCATATCATCTTGATTCAGGACGCCATACGGCACATCGCAGGCTGTATTCAACATTGCCATAAGGAGCAACAACACGCTATATATCAGCGATTTATTCATCTACAGTGCGTTTGTTGTCCGATGCGGTTTTCTTTTTCGAAGGGAAATAGCGTTCCATCGAAGCGTTGAAATTTTTCGGAAAAACTATCAGCAGCAAGAACACACCGACCGTGATGGCCGAATCGGCAAGGTTGAACACCGGGCTGAAAAATATTTCGCCACCCAACAACGGTACCCAATCGGGGAAGGTAAAGAGCGGGAAATAGAACATATCGACCACTTTGCCCTGCATGAACGATGCGTAGCCGCCGGCTGCCGGCAAAAATTCGGCCACCTGCGTATAAGTGCTCTCGCCAAAGCAGATGCCATAGAACAAGCAATCGATGATATTGCCCACTGCACCGGCAAAAATCAGCGCTACGCAGGTCAGGTAGCCGTAACTATCGTCGTCGCGAATCAGTTTCACAATATACCACACCAAGGCAGCCGACAGCACAAGGCGAAAGAGCGTCAGCAGCAGTTTCGGACCGATAGTCATGCCAAACGCCATGCCCGGATTTTCGATGAGTACCAATTGGAACCAATCGAACACATGCACCGCTTCGCCAAGCGTGAAATGTGTTTTAATATAAATCTTCAGCGTCTGATCGAGCAGCAAAACGAGCGCCACAAGCGACCAAATTACAGCAGATTTTTTCTTCATAAGTTACAAATCAAATAGTTACGCTTTGGTGTACGTGTTACACCAAAGGGACTGCAAAAGTACAAAAAAAATCGGCTACGTGTTCATTTTCGAGCAATAATCGCACGATTTTTCTGTCAAAAGGTTCAATATGGCAGATAACACAAGTAATTTTTCTCGACATGTTTGCCCAAAAAGTCATTATCGAGGATATCCGAAACGTCGGCTATATCGCGCGTAGTGCCATCGCCGAAGAGTATCAGTATTTGCGAATCGCGATTGTCGTAGGTGCGTGTCGTTACCGTCTGTTCGTACACGAAATAGGCGGCTTCGTCCATCGACACGCCGAAATGTGCGGCATATTTCCGGAGCAAATCGGTGCGTTCTGCTGCCGTGAGCGGTGCGCACACCATCGTTTTGAATAGTTGTCGATTGATGAACATACGGCTGAGTGTGCCAAGCACCACATCGTCGTGCTGCGACCACACTTTGATAGCCGACCACACGTCGGTATCGTCGAGCGCCACGAAATGTTGCAAAGCCGTATCATCAAAATCGTTCTCATCAATTCGATTTTCGAGGAAATAGGCCAATGCCGGCGATGCGAACAGCCGTTCGCCCCGCAGAGCCAACTCTTTGGCTCTGCGCAAAATCTGCACCAACATTTTTTCGGCTGCTACCGATGTTTTGTGCAAATAGACCTGCCAATACATGAATCGGCGCGCTATCAAAAAGTTTTCGATGGAATAGATGCCTTTGGCCTCGACCACAAGTTTATCGTTGTGCACGTTCAGCATTTTGATGATGCGTGCCGACCCGATTTTGCCTTCGGCCACGCCGGTGAAGAAACAGTCGCGCTGCAGATAGTCCATGCGATCCATGTCGAGTTGGCTGCTAATCAGTTGATGCAGAAAGCGTTTCGGGTAGTCGTCGCGAAAGATGCGAATAGCCAATTCAAGCCGCCCGTTCATATTGTCATTCATCCGTTGCATAAGCATCAACGAGATGTCCTCGTGCGACACATGGTGTACGAGCGTTTCTTCCAACACATGCGAAAAAGGGCCGTGCCCAATATCGTGCAGCAAGATGGCCGTCAGCACGCCATCGGCTTCGGCCTGTGTGATGTTGCACCCTTGCTGGCGCAACTGTTTGAGTGCCTCGTTGGTCAGGTACATGGCTCCCAGCGAATGTTGCAGGCGTGTATGTTGTGCTCCGGGATACACAAAAGCCGACAATCCCAACTGTTTGATACGCTGCAAGCGCTGAAAATATGGATGCTGTATGACATCGAACAGCAAATCGTTCGGGATATTGATGAACCCGAACACAGGGTCATTGATTATTTTTCGTTTATTCATTGTTGGTCGTTTGTTGCGGGCGGACTATCATCATTTTTCTCCGATTTGGCAGCCACATTTCCCAAATATTTATTATAGGTGTCGAACACATCGTTTACGTAGCGCACCGTGTGATTGCCTCTGAAATAGCCAAACGTACACACCGTATCGTTGTAATACTCCGGTTCCGATTTCAGCATCAGATATTTTTCGGCGATGCTCCACTGATTGGGATTTTCGCCATATTTAGCGGCCAAGGCGCGCGCATCAAGCACGTGCGCCGGTCCGGCATTGTACGAGGCCAGAATAAATTTGATACGCTCTTCGCGGTCATCGACGGCGAGATAAATTTTGTCGAGCCAGCCAATATACTTTACTGCTGCCGCGATGGCGGGTTCGGCCTGAAAGATGGTAGCGGAATCCAAGCCATATTTAGCGCCGGTGCCGGGCATCATCTGCATCATGCCGAGCGCGCCGGCCGACGACACGGCATTCGTATCGAAGTGCGATTCGTTGAACGCCAACGAGGCCAACATACGCCAATCCCATTCAATTTGCGGAGCGTATTGCTTGAACAAATCGTCGTAAGGGGAGATGGCGCCTTTTGGGATTTGTGCGCGAATATCCTTATAGTAGCGACTTTTGGCGTATTTGGCATATAGTTGTTTGTAGAAACGCGACTGCTCCACTTCGTCGCCCCACTCGTTCAGCGACTGCAGCAGTAGCGGAGCATCTTTGCGCACCGCCCAAGCCATTGCCTGCGGCAGGCCTATTTGCACCGAAATATCGAGATTACGCAACGTCATACGACTCATTTTTGCCAAATCGACATCGGCCACTGTCATGGGTATTTCGCCCTTCGACACCATCATCACCAATTGGTCGATAGACAGACTATCGGGTGCAGCCTTGATGACGATGCCACCGCCAATTTCCTCGTTCAGATTGTGCAGGCGTTCCCAATATTTGTTATTTTTTTTTGACCAGACCGTTTTGCCGGCCAGGCCGGTAACATCGTGCACCATCGTTTTTGAACGTTGCTGCACCAGCACCGGATACGACTGCATGGTACGATTAACGAAAGCCAACTCTTCGCGATTTTTGCGCGAGCATGCGTAGCGATAAGCAATGACATCGCCCGCGCCATCGAGCAACAATTGTTTCATCTCGTTGATAGAGCGCGCCACAATCAGTTTGACAGGCACGCCGATATGGTCGGCATAGTTGCGCACCAAGTCGTATTCGTACCCCATATCCTCGTCGCCCGACACGAAATACGACAGCGAATTTTCCATCGTTATCACCCGCAACTCGCCCGATTCGACAATTTGCGGCAAGTCACGTACTGCAGCAGGTTCTTCACCGGCACGACTGCATGCGAGCAACGCCCACAGGCACATTCCGCAAAGCACCCATTTACTATTTTGCAATGACATAACGTGGCATTTTAGACAAATATTAGGGCAAAGATACGCAAAAAAAACGATTCCGCCAAATATAACGGCAAAGAACGACATTCCGAACGCAAAAAATGCGTATCTTTGCAAAAAAATTATTAGGGATAATACTATTATGCACAAAATCAATTGGAAGTCATGGTTGCCTAACGCAATCATTTTGTTGGTGTTCGTATTGGCAGGTATGATTTATTTCTGGCCTGCGGTGCAAGGAAAAATCATCTATGCCGGCGATGGTATCAATGGTCGCGCCGCTGTGCAGGAAGCAGTAAAATACCATAAAGATACGGGCGACTACTCGTGGTGGACAGGCTCCATGTTCTCCGGTATGCCCAACTATCAGATTGGTGGCGGTGGCGGATTTACGTTGGATAGAATCCTGCAACCTATTCGCAAATTTTTCTCATGGGGGAACAGAAACACCGCCATGATATTTGTCTTCTACCTGCTGGCATTCTTCTTGCTGCTCCGATCGTTCAAAGTGGACAAATGGCTCAGTATGGCAGGCGCGTTTGCTATTGCGCTGTCGTCTTATTTCTTCGTGATTATCGCGGCTTCGCACCACGGGAAATGCTATTCCATCACTTGGATGACCCTCGTAGTGGTGGGGTTCCTGCTGACCTATCGAAAGCAGTACGGATGGGGGGCATTGCTGGTGATGTTCTTTACCTATATCGGCTTCTTCCTGCACCCGCAGATGTCTTACTATATCTGCATGATGATTGGTATTTTCTTCTTTGCCGAACTTGCCCAAGCGTGGGAAAAAAAGGCATGGAAACCTTTCGGCATCGCCACGGCGGTGTTTGCCGCCTCATTCGCGGTAGGTATGGGTATGGGCAGCGCGAACATCTTCGCCAACCAAGAATATGCCAATGAGACCATGCGCGGTGGGCACTCCGATTTAGAGAAAGTAAGCGATGAGACCAACAAAACCAAAGGACTTGACCTCGATTATGCCACGGCATGGAGTTACGGCATAGACGAGACCATGACTTTCCTGATTCCCAACTACATGGGCGGCTGCAGCGGATATAACCTCGGCAAGGACTCGCAGTTGGAGCAAGACTTACGCAAGATGGGCGTGCCTTCCGGCAGCGCGAAGAAATTCTGCCAATCGGCTCCTACCTACCGCGGCGAGAAAGCCTTCACCAGCGGTCCTGTCTATATGGGTGCTATCGTGTGCTTTCTCTTCCTGCTAGGCTTGCTGATAGTGAGCGGACCTTATAAGTGGGCACTGCTCGTTGCCACGCTGTTCTCCGTCTTCCTCGCGTGGGGACACTATTTCATGCCGCTTACTGAGCTATTCTTCAAGTATTTCCCGATGTACAATAAGTTCCGCGCTGTGGAGAGCATCCTCATCGTGGCGGAGATAACGATGCCGCTACTCGGTATGTTGGCGCTAAAAACCATCAGTGAGGGCAGTATGGACTGGAAGCGATTGCGCGACAGCCTCTTTATCTCGGGTGGTATCACGGCAGCGATATGCCTATTGGTGGCGCTTTTTGCAGGGGCGATAGATATAACCTCTTCGTATGACGCGCAGTGGAAAGGACAAGTGGGCGAACAGATATATGATGCCATCCTCAACCAGCGCACCGCCATGATACGCTCCGACGCTTGGCGGTCGCTACTGTTCGTGGTATTGGGTTTTGCGGTAACATTTGCTTATGCTTACGCACGCTACAAGAAAGACGCAGTGAAGAACCTCAACCTCTATGCAGGCATCGCCCTCTGCGCGCTGATTGTGGCAGATATGTGGACAGTGGATAAACGCTTCTGCAACGATAGTTATTTCCAACCAAAGAAAGATGTATATCGTGCCTTCAAGATACAGCCTTATGAGGAAGAATTGCTGAAAGACGAGAGCCATTTCCGCGTGCTGAACCTTTCGACCAACACCTTCAACGAGGCGCGGACGAGTTACTACCTCAAGTCTATCGGCGGCTACTCGGCTGCCAAACTACGCCGCTACCAAGACCTGATAGATGTGCATATCGCATCGGAGATAAATCCGCTCATGCAAGCCATCATGCAGACCAACGGCTTCATGTTGCCCTGCAACGGCGATAGCATCTTCCCGGTGCTGAACATGCTCAATATGAAGTACGCCATTGTGCCGCTGCAAAACGGCAGCCAGATGCCGGTGCAGAACCCCTACGCGATGGGCAACTGCTGGTTTGTGGATAGTCTGATGGTGGTAGATAACGCCAACGACGAGATAGCCGCCCTCAGTCAGATAGACCTTCATACTACTGCGGTAGTGGATAAGGCATTTACAAACAAGTTGAATATATCGCAGCCGTATGTAGTTCCTCTTATGGCGTTTGCAGATGATCAAATAGAACTCACGACATATACACCGCGCTATATAGACTATCATGCCGAAAACGAACATAACAGAATAGCCGTCTTCTCGGAGATTTACTATCCGCACGGATGGAAACTCTATATGTTGGATAAGGATGGAAAGGAGGATCAGGAACTTTCGCTCGCTCGCGTGAACTATATGCTTCGTGCAGCCGTCATCCCTGCCGGCAGCCACCACCTACGCATGGTCTTCGATCCCGACAGCGTTCGCAAAGGCAATATCCTCTCGTTGGTATGCTTCGCTATTATGCTACTCACCCTCTGCGGCGTAATAGGCTACGAGATATACACTCGCCGCAAGAAGAAAGAATAAGGTATTTTTATTTGCAAAGTAAATCCAAAAAAAATCGCAAAACACTGATAATCAGCCTGTTTTTATTTGCAAAGTAAATTCCGAGAAGTGAGAATTTGCTACAATGTGCGGCATAAATCCATCGCGGCACCCATAGCAATATCCATATTGTAGTACTCCCAATCTGCAAAGCGCCCGGTAAAAT
Organism: Bacteroidales bacterium; assembly: GCA_004557405.1. Taxonomy (GTDB): domain Bacteria; phylum Bacteroidota; class Bacteroidia; order Bacteroidales; family Paludibacteraceae; genus W0P28-013. The sequence continues at coordinate 379 of SFDZ01000007.1, read as the reverse complement.
AGAAGCGCATAGGCGATAGGTGGCGTTTAAGTTTTTGAATCATGTCGCGAGTTGAAGCTGATTGTATAGGATAGGTATAGGGAGAGTAATGGTGGGCGATATACTTTGGTCGAAATGGTAACAATGGCAGTTGACGCAGGAGTTGCTCCTCGGAGATTTCGTCGGTAAACTCAATGGTTGCAGTTGTTTTAGACTCTGCATTGTTCGTTGGAGAGAAGTTGCCGGTGCAGATGATGCGGTGCGCACTATGTGCAGGTGTGGGGAGATACACCCAACTATAAGGGTTGGCATCAATCTCACAAAAGACAGAAGTAGTACCATGGGACTCTAATCCTTCTATGGGTAATCTAAAGTCTTGGATGGTATTGCCGAGCAAAGC
>SFDZ01000031.1 GCA_004557405.1 Bacteroidales bacterium | reverse complement strand
CAGCGACTCGTCTAATTTTATTATTTATGCTGACTATTCCTATGCCGACACTGCTTATTTCCGCAATGTATCATCCGGCATCGTGGATGTATTTGATGGTAAACATTCTGATGTGATTGCTGCTGGACTCGACACCGAAGACAATCCGTTGGCTTTGTCGTACGAATTTTATGTAGAAAGTACACAAGGTAAGGATTCTGCTGCCTACGAGTATGCTGTATTCCACAATTATAATGGCGACCACAGCGATCTTGTAACAAATTTGCGCCCGGATCTTGGTCCAAATATCTATTTCGACTTGTTGGGTGATACTTATTTCAGCTCGAAATATCAAACAAATCCGTTTACCGGTTATGGCGAACGTTTCAGTGTAACGGCTTTGGGCGATGAGAATCCGCACTATGCTCAACTGAATGGTGTTGGTTTGGTGTTGTACAACTATTGGATTGAAGAGGATCATCAAACCGCTGATAGTATTACCATCAGTGTGTATGCCGAGAATTATGACGAAGAAACCGAAGAAGTTTCGATAGGCGACTGTATCGGCAAAGTACGTTTGTCGTTCGCCGATGCATTTGGCGCTGATCAATATATTACCGGCATTCCTACACCTTATGTTATTGAGTTACCTGAACCTATCAATGTATATGGTACGTTCTATGTATTTGTAGAAGCCGATGCATTTGAACTTGTTGATGGTGAAATTTGTCAGTTCTTGTTCTATGAAATTGCAGGTGGACAGTCTTCCGAACCGAATTTACTGTATTACTCGGACAATACCTCGTACATTATTTACAAAGGCGAAAAAAGAACGTATAATGGTGCTGTAGGAGGTGTTTATGAAGAAATTAAAGGTGAAAGTTATTATTGGTCAGCTACTGCTATGTTCATGGCTGATGTAACTTTCCAAGGTGCCGAACCGGAAGCAGTTGGTATCAAACGTGTGGTAGCCGACAGCAAATTGGCCATCTATCCGAACCCGGCTAAAGATGTGCTGTACATCAGCAATTTGGCTTCGGATGCCTCTGCCGTTGTAACCGACCTTACGGGTAAACAACTGATGTCGCTGTCGCATGTACAAAACAGCGTATCGGTAGCCGGCTTGGCTCAAGGTGTTTACTTCATCTCCATCAAAGATGCCGAAGGCGTACACACCGCTAAATTCGTGAAAGAATAAGTCCTGCACGAAAACAGCAAAACTACAAGAGGGTACTCGCATGAGTATCCTCTTGTGTGTTTAATAATGTTTAAGAGTTTTAGGGCTTAATGTAGGGACGTGGCGCGGCGTGTCCGCATATATAAAGTTTAAGAATTTAAGAGTTTTAAGGTTTAACGTAGGGTAAAAATCTAAAATCTCTACTACCCCTAAATCCCCTGCCTACCGGCAGGCAGGCCCTACCTTCGGTAGAAAAAGCCTAAAGGGGGTGTTTTACTGCGGTAGGCAGACGCACCTACCACGGTAGGCAAGTTCAATACGTCCCTACTCCCCCTTCAGGCCTGCCTGCCGGTAGGCAGGGGGTCGGGGGGCTACAGCGTTGTAGGATGCGCTGTTGGTAGGCAGCGCGCTTGGCGGCACTTTTGCGGTAGCGTGTCGAATCCACTTGCAGATATTCGGGCGCATTGGTAAAAGTGTCGTGTAAAACTATTCCGCCGTCCGTTTTGAGCAACGTCAGTTGGTCGTACAACACATGGTCGAGCGTGTAGGCCGATAGTTGCAGCGTGTCGCTGGCAATGTGCACCACTTGGTAAAACCGACAGCCGATGCCATAACGATCGTAGCCGGCATCGAGGTTGATGCGGTAGTCTTTGGGCGAACATTGCGACACGAGATACACCGGCGTGGTGCCGTTGGTGGCGCGCCGTGCGTAAGCGTGTTCGTGTCCGGACAATACGAGGTCGCACTTGTTGTTGAAAAGCGAAGCAAAGGCCTGTCGCACCCAAAAATTGGTTAGGCGGCCGCGCAGCGAATAGACAGGGTGGTGTAGGGTGGCAATGTGCCACACAGCCGTGTCGGTGGTCATGGCGCGCTGCAGCCACGCACGCTCGCCGGGCAGTGTCCATACGTCGTTGTTGCTATCGAGCAGATAGAATGCGGCGTTGCCTACGCTGAACGTGTATTGCGCTATGCCTGCAAACCGTGTGTCGGCATCGAGAAAGTAGGGAAATGCCCACACGAAACGTTCGTCTAAACGCTTGTCGATGCCTTTGATGTATTCGTGATTGCCTGGCACGGCCAACAAAGGCGTCGAAGTGCCGAAATCGGCTACCATGTCGTAATAGGCCTGCCAATAACCATCGTGCGGGCGTTCGATGACATCGCCTCCGAACAGCCAAAAATCGGGCGAAAATCGCTGATTGATGTCGGCGAGACGTGTGTGCAATTTACCACCATCGGCATCTTGCACATCGCCCACATACACGAATGTGGTAGTCGCATCCGTAGTCGGGCGCACCGTGAACCGCTGCCACGCAGACCGCTGTAGCCCTACCTGCACACGATATGTATAGTCGCCGGCAGGCAATAGTCCCATGTCGGCAAAGTAATAGGCCGTTTGTCCGCCCGCCGTGATAAATAGGCGTGAGTTGGCTGTAATGCGTTGAGTGTCAGCGTGTTGTTTGTTCGTAAGATGCAGTTCGGCCGGTTGAATGGTGTCGCCACACTGCCACGAGACGGCACGCGACTGCGCACCCGCTCGCCCAAAAGTCAGTTGTATCCGACAAATAGAATCGCCGGCTACATAAGGCGGCTCGGGCGGATTGCCAAACCAAGCCTGCCACCGCAGACAACACAGCACCGTAGCGGCCAACAAAAGTATGCCGATGAGTGTTGCAATCCCAATGGTTTTGATGTTTGCACGAGTTTTCATCACAATAAGGCTACGACAAAATAGTAAATCATCAACCCGACGGCCACCAATTTGGCGATGGTGCCGCACAAAAATCCCAACAGCGATGCCGCACCGGATTTTAACGCTTCGATAAATGCTTTACCGGCAATAAGTTCGCCTACCAAGGCACCAACAAACGGCCCGGCGATGATGCCGAACGGTGCGAAGAAAAATCCGATCAGCAACCCGATGGTGCTGCCCCAAACGCCGGCTTTGCTGCCGCCCGACCATTTGGTGGTCCACACCGGTAAAAAGGTGTCCAACAACTGTATGACGACCACCACGGCTGCCCAGATCAGCAAAAAAGGTGTCGAGAATTGCACTTTGTCCGTGGCTTGCAACAGCAGCAGGCCGACATATCCCAACGGCACGCCCGGCAACACCGGCACGATGGTACCCACAAGACCAACCAACAAGCAAATTGCGCCTACAATAATCAGAAAAATGTCCATCGTTACCTCCAAAATTGCTGTTTGTTTGAAAAAACTCCTGCAAATATACGATTTTTCTCCGAATTTTTTGTACTTTTGCGGCAATATTTTCTAAATTTTTCATTATGACCGAAAAACTTCAAACCCTCAGGGATAGTGCTGCCATGCGCTGGATTGCCCTGTTACTCTTGGCTTTGGCCATGTTCTGTTCGTACATTTTTATGGACATTTTGTCGCCTATCAAAGATTTGATGGAAAGTGAACGTGGTTGGGATTCCACTGCTTTTGGCACGATGCAAGGCGCCGAAACTTTTCTGAACGTATTTGTTTTCTTTCTGATTTTTGCAGGCATCATTCTCGACAAGATGGGCGTGCGTTTCACGGCTGTGCTATCGGGCGTGGTTATGCTGATAGGCGCCGGCATTAAGTATTATGCGATTTCGAGTGCCTTCAGCGGCAGTAGTGTCGAGGTGTGGTTCACCGAACATTTGAACTACATTCCGCTGTTCGACGAGTTGGGCGTTTCGCCGTTCTACGAAGGCATGCCGGCCTCGGCCAAAGTGGCAGCCATCGGGTTTATGATTTTCGGCTGCGGCACCGAAATGGGCGGCATCACTGTGTCGCGTGGTATCGTCAAATGGTTCAAAGGTCGCGAAACGGCCTTGGCCATGGGTTCCGAGATGGCTTTGGCACGTTTGGGTGTGGCCACTTGCATGATTTTTTCGCCGTTTTTTGCGCACCTCGGCGGTTCGGTCGATGTGTCGCGGTCGGTGGCGTTTGGCGTTGTGCTGTTGTGCATCGCGCTGATCATGTTTGTCGTTTACTTTTTTATGGACAAAAAATTGGACGCGCAAACCGGCGAAGCCGAAGAAAAAGACGACCCGTTCAAAATCAGCGACATCGGCAAAATTCTGTCGAGTGGCGGATTCTGGTTGGTGGCGTTGCTTTGCGTGCTTTACTACAGCGCCATTTTCCCGTTCCAAAAATATGCTGTCAACATGCTGCAATGCAACCTGACGTTGCCACAACCTACCGAAGGATCGTTTTGGCAGGGCGACAGCGTGGCCATTATCCAATACATCGTTATGCTGATAGTGGCAGGCTGCTCGTTTGCCGGCAATTTCTCGAAAAATAAAGTGCTGAAATACAGCCTGATGGCCGTTGCTGTTGTGGCTTTGGTGGGTTATTGCTACATGGGCTATATGCGTGGCACCGCCGAAACTATTTTTGCGGTGTTCCCGTTGTTGGCGGTAGCCATCACACCGGTGCTCGGCAACTATGTCGATCACAAAGGCAAGGCCGCTTCGATGCTGATTATCGGTTCGTTGCTGCTCATCGTCTGTCACCTCACGTTTGCATTTGTGTTGCCGCAGTTCAAAGGCAACGCCGTGGGTGGCGTTATGGTGGCCTACATCACTATTTTGGTGCTCGGCGCATCGTTCTCGTTGGTGCCGGCGGCTTTGTGGCCAAGCGTTCCGAAATTGGTGGACGAAAAAATCATCGGTTCGGCCTATGCGCTCATCTTTTGGATTCAAAACATCGGCTTGTGGCTCTTCCCGCTCTTGATTGGCAAAGTCTTGGACAAAACCAATCAGGGCGTTGACGATCCTGTGGGCTACGACTACACTTGGCCTTTGGTCATGTTGGCGTGCTTGGGCATCGCGGCCTTCTTGCTGGGCCTTGTGCTGAAAGCGTGGGACAAGAAAAAAGGACTTGGCCTCGAACAACCCAACGTAACCGATTAACCGACGCTTTGTACGCATGTCCGGAACGCTGTATCTGATACCTACTACATTGAGCGACAGTCCGTTACGACAGATTTTGCCTGACGGAAATGCCGACATAGTCCTGCGCTTAAAGGTGTTCATCGTGGAGAATGTGCGCACAGCACGCCGTTTTCTGAAACAGGTGGACAAGGCTATCGACATCGACGCATTGCGTTTCTTCGAATTGAACCAACACACCGCGCCCGAACAAATCGGCACCTATCTCGAACCATTGCTGCAAGGTTGCGATGTCGGCATCATCAGCGAGGCGGGCTGCCCGGCCATAGCCGACCCCGGCGCCGATGTGGTGGCGTTGGCACAACAAAAAGGCATTAAAGTGGTGCCGTTGGTGGGACCATCGAGCATCCTGCTGTCGCTCATGGCGAGCGGCTTCAACGGACAAAGTTTTGCGTTCAACGGCTATCTGCCCATCGACAAAAATGCACGTGCGCAACAACTCAAAATGCTCGAAAAACGCATTTATACCGAACATCAAACGCAGATTTTCATCGAAACACCATACCGCAACAAACAACTCGTCGATGATCTGTGCCGCACCTTGCAGTCGCACACCAAACTCTGCATCGCAGCCGACATCACCGGACCCAACGAGTACATCAAAACAAACACGTTGGCGGCGTGGAAAAAAGCACTGCCCGATATTGGTAAAGTGCCGTGTATTTTTCTTATTTATAAATAATTGATACATTTTATAGAATTATGGAATTACTGAAAGGAAAAGTGGCTCTGATTACCGGTGCTGCCCGTGGCATCGGCAAGGCCGTCGCACTGAAATTTGCACACGAAGGTGCCGATATCGCCTTCACCGACTTGGAACTCAACGCCCAAGCCGAACAAACCCGACAGGAGATTGAGGCCTGCGGCGTAACATGCCGCGCCTACGCATCGAATGCGGCCGATTTCGAGGCCACACATGCTGTAGTCGAGCAAATCCATCGCGATTTCGGACACATCGACATTTTGGTGAACAATGCCGGCATCACCAAAGACGGTCTGATGCTGCGCATGACCGAACAACAATGGGACGCCGTCATCAACGTCAATCTGAAATCGGCATTCAACTTCACGCACGCCATCGTGCCTGTGATGATGCGCCAACGCGGCGGCTCCATCATCAACATGAGTTCGGTGGTCGGCGTAAATGGCAACGGCGGACAATGCAACTATGCCGCTTCGAAAGCCGGCATGATTGCCTTGGCAAAATCCATCGCCAAAGAGGTCGGGTCGCGCGGCATACGCGCCAACTGCATTGCGCCGGGCTTCATTCTCACCGACATGACACAGCAACTGCCCGACGATGTGCGCGAACAATGGATCAAAACCATTCCGTTGCGCCGCGGCGGCACACCCGACGATGTGGCCAATGTTGCCACATTCCTTGCCTCCGACCTCTCGAGTTACGTCAGCGGACAGGTGATACACTGCTGTGGTGGCATGAGCATGTAAAAAAAAGACTCCAACTCCCGATTTCGTCGGGAGTTTTTCGTTTTTTGTTAAAAAAATGCTCCCGATACTTGTTTCTTTTCAAAAATATCACTAACTTTGACGCGATTATTCGATTTTTGAATTTTCTAACCTTTAATATCAATACAACATGAAAAAAATTAGCATTTTCCTTGGGATGTTGCTTGTTTGCTTTACATTGCAGGCTGAATCCTATGGCATTTTGGTGAACGGTACCACCTATTTTGCCGGTACGCTGAACACCGGAAACACTGATTCGAGTGTCAAAGAATACATGGCTTTGGGCGTTCCGTTAAAAAGCGGTGATTACTTTCAACTCTACGACAAAGAAAACGCTGCAGCATGGGCAGTTGCTTTGAATAGCTACAGTACTACAGGTGTCACGCTCTCTTCCGACCGCTACAACTGCACTGCCGACGGCTGTTACGATTGCTACATCAAATTGAAATACAAAGCTGACCAATTGTACGTTGGTGCTGCAACGGGCGATTGCTCCGGCAATATCGGGGAAACCATCGGCGGCGGTGAAACAGGTGGTGGTGAAACCGGTGGCGGCGAAACAGGCGGTGGCGAAACAGGCGGTGGCGAAACCGGTAATTACACCTCGTCCGTACCAAGCCAATGCCCCGATGTGATGTTGCAGGCTTTCTATTGGGATTCGAATGTTGACAAAGGCTACGGCGATACCAAATGGACTACACTCAACGCTCAAGCCAGCGAAATAGCCGCCTACTTCGACCTCGTTTGGTTGCCGCCATCGGCCAAATCGAGTGGCGGCGTTGGCTATATTCCCAAACAGTATAGCAACCAAACCAGCGATTGGGGCTCGCGTGCCGAACTCGAAAAATTTATTGCGGCCATGCACGCCGGCAATACCAAAGTGATAGCCGACATCGTTATCAACCACGCCGGCAACAAATCAAGTTGGTGCGACTTCTTCAAGATGGATTTCGGCGAATATGGCGTGTTCGAACCCGATGCCTCGTGGATTACGCGTGACGATGAAGTGTGGAGCGACCCCTCGGCAACAGGTTGTACGGTTGGTGCAGGCGCTTCGTACGACGATGGTAAAGGTGAACCGAAAAACTACGGCGCCGCACGCGATTGGGATCACAACAATGCTCAAGTGCGCAAGATGTGCAACGCCTACCTGAAGTGGATGAAAAACGAAATGCACTACGATGGCTGGCGTTACGACTACTGCAAAGGTTTTCACGAATCGCACATCAACGAATACAACACCGCTTCGCAAGCCAATTTCTCGGTGATGGAGTGGTGGGACGGTAATACGGAAACACTGAAAGCCGCTATCGGCCGTGCAAAGAACAATACACTCACATTCGACTTTGCTACCAAATACGATGTGTTCCAAAATGCTATGGCGCACCAAAACTACCAAATTAAGGGTAAAGGCTTGTTGGGCGCCGGCTACTCGAAATATGCGGTAACGTTCATCGATTCGCACGACTCGTTCGGTCGCGAAGATGCGGCGGACATTATGGGTAAAAACGACGGCAGCAGCATCAATAACAAGAGTCTTATTTTGCAATGTAACGCTTACATTCTGTCGATGCCGGGCATTCCGTGCGTATTCTATCCGCATTGGGTGAAATACAAAGAGGAAATAAAACCGATGATTATGGCGCGCAAATTGGCGGGCGTACACAGCGAAAGTGCTGTCTCCGACGAGGCTGCCGGCAGTTACTACAAAGCCACTATCACCGGCAAAACTGGTAGTATCATCATGTATCTCGGCTCGGCCTACAACGATGCTGCACCGAGCGGCTACACGTTGGCTTGCAAAGACGCCGGTTACGCCGTTTACTACAAAACGACATTGTCGAACGCGGTTTCGCTGACCGTAACGCCGGCTTCGGGCACCTACGACAAGGCTATCACCGTCAGCATGGCGGCTGCTAGCACCGGCACACCAACCATCTACTACACGCTCGATGGCACCGAACCTTCGGCTGCATCGATCAAATATACGGCACCATTTGCGGTGGATGCCACCACCACGTTGAAAGCCATCGCTATCAGCGGTAGCAGTAAAAGTGAAGTGGTAACGCGTGAATATGTCATCGAAAAACCGGTCGAAGAGGAACCCGACCCGATGCCGACAACCGGTATTACGGTGCGTTTCCGCATCGCCGACGAATGTAATTGGGATTTGACGCAGGGCGTCTCCTATTGGATGTGGCACGACGAAAACGATGGCAAATTTTTCAAAGCCGATAAGACAGGTAGTTGGTATACCTACACGTTTCCCGAAGGTACGGTAACGCCATTTAATATTATTGCCCTAAATGGTGATGATTGGGGTGGTGCACTCGCATTTCAAACCGATGATATTGAAGGCGTGAGCGAAAGTACATGTTACTATGTAACCTCGAAAGGTCCCGGTGTAGAAGGCGATTCTGAGTCGTGGAAACGTCGTGCTACTGCCGTCGATTGCAACTATGTGCCCGATGCGCTGCCTACTATTACGCGCGCTGCCGCTTTGACCTTGTGCCCGAATCCGACCAAAGGCACGTTGGCCGTCAATGCCGACAGCAATATCGCACGCATCGAAATCTACTCGTGCATGGGCGCGCTGGTGGCTACACACACCGCCGGCACACCGGCACAAACGATTGACGTAACCGGTTTGCAAAACGGTATGTACATTTTGCGTGCTACGTTGGAAAACGGCACAACGTCGGTAGGCAAATTTGTAAAACAATAAACCGCATCGGTCGTTACGAACGCTAAAAAATCCCTGCCTTTCGGGCGGGGATTGTTTTTGCCGGCATGCAAGTGGTTATTTCAGCGGTTCGATGTGAATGATAACTTGTGTGCGGTCGCCGTACTGTTGGCGCAATAGTTGTTCGATATTGCGTGTTATGGCGTGCGATTCGTTCACCGTCATGTTACCCTGCACCCGCACATGCAGTTCGACGGCGATGCCTGCCCCGATGCGGCGCGTTTTCAGGTTGTGTACGTCGCTCAAACGCTTGTCAGCCAGCACCAACGCAACGATTTCGTCTTCTTGCTCTTTAGGTAGCGACCGTTCCAGCAGTTCGTTCAGTCCGGGCATCACCAAGTCGTAGGCCACTTTGATGATCAGCGCGCCCACCACAATGGCGGCAATGGGGTCGAGCACGCGCCACTGTTCGCTCAAAAAATAAGCGCCACCGATGCCTATCAACGTCCCGATGGAGGAAAAAGCATCGGAACGATGGTGCCACGCATTGGCTTTCAAGGCCGGCGAATCGACCCGCTTGGCTGTCAGCATGGTGTACCAATAGAGTGCCTCTTTGGCCACTATCGACACGGCAGCCGCTACCAATGCCACTATGCCGGGACGTGCGATGCTCTCGCCGCGCAGCACTTGCGCAATGCGTTCGGTGCTATCGACCAAAATGCCGATTGCTACGGCCGCCAAAGCCACTCCGATGACTACCGTTGCCAACGTTTCGTATTTGCCGTGACCATAGTCGTGGTCTTCGTCCTTCGGCTTGGCCGAGATGCGCACGAACAGCAGCACCACAATGTCGGTGGCAAAGTCGGACACCGAGTGTACACCATCGGCAATCATAGCGCCACTGCGCCCCACAAAACCGGCTATCAATTTGCCGACCGACAAGAGCACATTCACAAAAAAACCAATCCATGTTACTTTGTAGATGGCCTGTTCGCGCGTTTCTTGCTTGTTGGTTTTCATAATTTTAGTGTCAATTTTTCAAGAATTTGTACCAATGTTTCTATCTCGTGCGGCTCCAAGGTTTCCGCTATCAGTTCCGAAAAACGCTCGTGTGCATACGCGTGCATGGCGTTTATTTGTCGCCCTTTGTCGGTCAGATGAAGATGCGAATTGCGCCGGTCGTCGTCCGATGGCACCTTGTACACATAGTTGCGCTCTATCAGTTTGTCGATGCCGACAGTTACCGTCGGTTTGGTCAACTGCAACGCCGATGCCAATTCCGTGATGTTCGGATTGTCCAACTGACTGATGACTTCCAAGTAGTGCATCTGCGTGAGCGTCAAATCTTTCAGGTCGAAATACTCTTTGGCCTGTTCTTCCATTTCGCCTAAACTGTGCGATAGTTTGGCTATGACACCGATGATTCTTTCCATCAGAAAAACCTAATTTTTTTTCGGCGCAAAGATAGTTAGTTTTATCTAACTAACAAAATTTTTTGCATAAAAAAAAGCATATTCTCCGCCGAGAATATGCTTTTCGTATTGTAACCTGCAGTGTGTCAGTTGGTTGCTTACACTTTTTTTGCCCAAGTGTCCTTCAGCGCGACTGTGCGGTTGAATATCAGGTGTTCGGCCGTCGAGTCCGGATCGACGCAGAAATAGCCCACTTTCAAGAATTGGAATTTGTCGAGCGGCTGTGCTTTGGCCAGAGCAGCCTCCACGCGCACGCCTTGCACCACTTTCAGCGAGTCGGGATTGAGCAATTCGCGGAAATCTTTGTCCGATGCCGACGGGTCTTCGACGGCAAACAGACGGTCGTACACGCGCACTTCGGCTTCGACGCTGTCGTTGATGTTCACCCAATTGATGGTGCTTTTCACTTTACGGTTGCCGCCTTCGGTGCCGCTTTTGGTGGTGGGGTCGTACTCGCAATAGACCGTGGTGATGTGTCCTTCGGCGTCTTTGTCGCAGCCGGTGGCTTTCACTATGTATGCGCTTTTCAGGCGTACTTCGCGGCCGTTTGGCGACAAGCGGAAAAAGTCTTTTGGTGCCTCTTCCATAAAATCGCCGCGTTCGATGTACAATTCGCGACCAAACAGCAAATCGCGCGTGCCTGCTTGTTCGTCGTCGGGATTGTTCTCGGTTTGCAACACTTCCGTCTGATTTTCGGGGTAGTTGGTTATGACCAACTTAATCGGTTCGAAAATGGCACTCACGCGTGTCGCTTTCGGTTTCAAATCCTCGCGGGCGGCGTATTCGAGCAGCGACACGTCAATCATGCCTTCCACTTTGGTGTAGCCGATTTTGTCGATAAAGTTGCGAATGGCTTGCGGGGTGTAACCGCGTCGGCGCAATCCGCACACTGTCGGCATACGCGGATCGTCCCAGCCGGCGACAAGCCCTTCTTGCACGAGTTGCAGCATTTTGCGCTTGCTCATCACCGTATAAGTGATGTTCAAACGGTTAAATTCGCGCTGTTTCGGACGATAGTCGCCCTCGACAAATTGGTCGAGGAACCAGTCGTAGAGTGGTCGGTGCACTTCGAATTCGAGTGTGCAGATGGAGTGCGTTACGCCTTCGAAATAGTCGCTTTGTCCGTGCGCAAAATCGTACATCGGATAGACTTTCCATGTGTAGCCTGTGCGGTGGTGCGGGTGCGATGTTATGATGCGGTACATAATCGGGTCGCGGAAGTGCATATTCGGGTGCGCCATGTCGATTTTGGCGCGCAACACCATCGAGCCTTCGGCAAATTCGCCGCGATTCATGCGTTCGAACAGGTCGAGGTTTTCGGCTATCGGGCGGTCGCGATACGGACTGTTGGTGCCGGCTTCGGTAGGCGTGCCTTTTTGCTGCGCAATCGTTTCGGCCGACTGCTCATCAACATACGCTTTGCCCTCTTTGATGAAACGGATGGCCAAATCGTACAACTGCTGAAAATAGTCGGAGGCGTAATAGATGTTTTGCCACTTAAACCCTAACCATTTGATATCTTCGGTGATGGAATCGACGTATTCCACATCTTCTTTTACGGGGTTCGTGTCGTCGAAACGCAGGTTGCAGGTGCCGTGATATTTTTCGGCGATGCCGAAATCCATACAAATGGCTTTGACGTGCCCAATGTGCAGATAACCATTCGGTTCGGGCGGAAAACGGGTTTGGATGCGGCCGCCGTTGCGTCCTTCCTGTAAGTCGTTTTCGACGATTTGTTCGATAAAGTTCAAACTTTTTTTCGGAGTTTCTTCCACTGTTGTTGTCATAATTTGAAAATTTAGCGGTGCAAAATTACTTTTTTTTCTTCAAAAAACCACTATAATCTGCCTTAAATCAGCAAAAAACAAAAAAAATGACATTTTTTGCCGAAAAAATTTGGTGGGTTCAAAAAAATGCTGTACCTTTGCACCGCAATTCGGAAGAGAGTTGCACACACTTTGATTTATTGCGGAAATAGCTCAGTTGGTAGAGCACGACCTTGCCAAGGTCGGGGTCGCGGGTTCGAGTCCCGTTTTCCGCTCATTAGCAAAAAGCAGTATGAGGCTGCTTTTTTTCTTGAAAAGTCTGTTGCCCAAGTGGCGGAATTGGTAGACGCGCACGTTTCAGGTGCGTGTGTCGCGAGATGTGCAGGTTCGAGTCCTGTCTTGGGCACCATTGCGTAGGTGGTGAAATTGGTATACACGCTACTTTGAGGGGGTAGTGGTCGCAAGATCGTGTGAGTTCGAGTCTCATCCTACGCACCAAAATCAGTAAACAAAAAGACACTTCATAAATGTGAGGTGTCTTTTTTTTGTTTTGCCTAATTTTTTGTGAGTTTTATAGTTCCCAAGTTTAAGGCGTGGGGGGAAACAATATCGGTTTTCTTGTTCTTTCATTTCTTTTGCTTAACCAAAGTAGTGCGATTGTTACAAACGTAGGGACGTGGCGCGCCACGTCCCTACAATCTTGGTTTTTAAATCTCGGTTCTATTCTATTTCACCACCACTTTTTGTGCAGCGTTCGCGGTTTTTACTACGTAAACGCCATTCAGTGGTTACATCGCGACCGAGCAGGTCGTAGATGCGGAACTCGCCCTCGCACACGATGCGGCCGGCTTGCGTGTAGAGACCGGCCACTGCAGCCGAAACAATGGCGGTCGGTCTGCTCGGTGTACTTGCTCTCGATGCAGAGCATGGTCAGACAATCATCGCTGATGAGAACGACGTCCATGTTAGAGGGGCTGTTGTTCCGGCTGCAGTCGGAGTTCTTGGCGAGCACAGGGAACTTGACTTCGAAATACACTTTGTCGAAGGTGGTGCCATGCCACGTGAGCGGATGTTCTGGACTTACCCAGTGGAAGAAATTGTACGCGAGCATTGACGATGACAGTGCCGACTTTGCATGAGCAAGGCGGCTTACGCCGTTACAGTCGGTGTAGTCTTCGAGTTTATGCCTGTCACCAGCTACGAACATGTCATAAAACTTGCCTTCTTTTATTTAGGATGGCTTCACGAGCAGAAGGAAATACATTTTCTTCATACGATGCAAAGTACCCTGATTTCGGGGCTGCGGAAGTCTGGAAATTTGCTACTTTCTGAAGGCGACATTTCGGCTCGTTTTTAGTGTTCAAAAGTTTAATTTTTCTCATAATTTTAATGGGTTGAAATTTTTTCCAAACTCTAATACGAAATTCTCAACCTTCTACGCTCCTAAAAATCGCCAATTCTTAAAAACTGACAATTTAATCTTAATAATTGAAAATAGATTTTTTCGGGGTATCTCTTTTTTGGACACAAAACCCATACAAAGCAACCGGTCTTTGCCTTGTCTCAAAATGTTCTATATTCCAGCAGAAAAAAGTGGACTATTTCACATTCTCCCAATAGCGTTTTTTGAGGTACTTTAGCAACTCATCATACGCCACATTCCCGTTGAGTGGTGCAAGCAACACCTTAGGATCAACCTCAATAAGTTTCTCCTTATCAACAATCGTCTCTCTAAAATCGCTAATGTCTTTCCGGATCAATTCATTCTCGTCTGGTCTAACAATTATATGGATATAATCTTCAGCAGCCAAAGGTTCATGCTCACGACCGCATTTTGGATGCATCTGAATAATCCTCTCCATGAAGAGCTCCTGACGTGCAAACTCATATAGAGGATCCCACTCATAGGAACTTATCCACTCTTTTAGATTGGAAGAGTCCATGTTTGCAAGTCCTACGTACCTGTTGATACTCGACTGCACAGCACGCTTATACGCTGAAATACGGTCATAAGATTCAGTATACTTCCACTCTATAGGAATTAGAATTGGGCGCTCTTTTTGGTCTATAGCATATACAAAAGCATCTACGGACGTACACTTTTTCCCTCTCTTATCGCTACGCTCTCCTAAAAGGTAATTGTTGCGGAGCGAGAACTCAAAAGTTATATAAGAATCACAAGGAACCGACTTACCCTTTACAATTTTAGTCTCATAACAATCAACTGGTGACGGAAGGATATCCTTGATTCCAGGACAAACACCTTGTATGATAGATAAAACAGCCTGCTTGTCGGCACGCATGGCAAATAAGTGATTCAGGCAGTGGTTCTGCGAAGAAACGAGATTTCCAGTCGGGAAATACCGATCGGAATCTTGGCTCCACCATGCAATATCATGACGCTCAAAGTAATCTATAGCATCTTCCCTAATTCCAGAAAATAGATTGTACAAACTATCTTCATGCCGAAGAATATAAGGATAGTGATACCACTTCGACAAGCTTCTACTCCAAACACCTCCGAAATTTTTGGCATTACCAAAGAGGCTCTTTTCACCATTCCTTAACTCGTTTGCATATAAAAAAGATTGCCTCCTTTTTTCCGCGTCTAAGTAAGTGCTCCCATCATCTATACCCGACGAGAAATCAATAATGTTCGCAGAGTACAATCCATAGCCCATATAATTTGAAACAATTATCTTACATGGGCGCATGAAGTCATCAATGCCTTTACCCATTAACTCTGCTACCAAATTCGAACTTGCGGCTTTATAATTAGCCAACAAGCAAATAAAATCAATCTTCCTGCTGCACTCCAATCTATCATCCACATTCATCCGGGCTGTCCTATCATTTCCGATAATTAAGCCCAACTCGCATTTCTGCTTAAATATCATCAGCATATCATCACAAAAGGCAGACAATGTATCAGCTTTCTTTTTCTTCTGAATAAACTCACTGAAATCTTTTTGGTGCTTGTGTAACCCTGGACTTGATTTGGATGAAGCAACAGACTTTATGCCCTGCTTAACTTCAATTACAGCTAAAGAAACCTTGTCTTTCCTCCTTGAAGGGACATTAGAATCCCAACGTAATGCAATCAAATCAAACCGACCGTCCCCATCTTTCCCTTCCTCAAACTCCATATCAACTATGAAATAGTCAGTATCATTTGAATACGGAGAGTAATTATTCTCCTTTACGACCAATTGTTGGATCTCTTTCTCGCCAAGGTGATTCTTTGGTCCATCACATATATAACGATCTATAATGTGTTTAGCTTCAGGAATATAATCTTCATACGATTTTGCTCTATGACTTAAATCGCATCCCAGAAGATATTCTTTGCTCAATTCCTTCCATTCGAAGGAATCGTCTGGATTTACTTCCACCGTCAAAATAGCTCCACCTCGATAATATAGCGTTATCGAATCACCTCTGAATTCCATATCTAATGTGTCATCAGCCTTCACATACTCCAGCAACGAATGAAGTTCACCTTTAATTTCTTTCAGTGATTCAAATAAATAATTTGTTAACTGTCTCATATTATTTAGAGTTTAAGATTTCTACTGCTTTTTCAGCTTGTGCTCTTAACAAGCCAAGTATTGGATTTATCTGCACGAAGTGCGGTTGCAAAGTTACGGACATCGGCATGTCATCGAGGATGACAAAACTATCCACGTTGTCATGCTCATGCAGCCAGGCTTCAATCTCCACGGCTCGCGGCGAACTTGCGATAGCCCCTTTGTCGAGCCAGTCAAGACCATGCTCCATAATATACTCATCGACCGCGTGCATGGATGTCATTCCGATTATATGTCCGTGCAATCCGCGTTCCTGCCACATATCCCGCAGAGCGGTGATGCCTAAATAACGCCACGATGAGGATATAACTATTTTAGCTTCCGTCTCGTCAATTATGCGGTTGAGCAGATTCACTGTCTCTGGGTCGAATAGTTCCTGACCATACTCATCCTTTGTCGGTCTCCCGGCTTCGAATAGAGTTGCAGAATAATTGCTACTATTCAGTACTCCGTCAAAATCAAGAAAGATCACTTTCATTTCTTTTTGTGTTTAGCGAGGTGCTCGACAGTTCTGTCCAATATATGCTCGTCTAATTCAACCAACACCTTGCAATGCATAGACGCTAAGTCATCAAAAGTTTCCTTAGTAATGGGTCTAATTTCTCTTCCTGGAAATAATGACCAATGACTCCTTCTAAGTTCTCAAGGTTCTCTTTTAAGTGATATTTTCAACCAACATCTAAATTAGTGGTTTGAAATGCAGTTCCGGAATACCTTTCTTTTCTAAATACGCACCAATGTTCGGTAGCGCATAGAACAATTCAATTTTTCCTTTCATCTTGTTACGTTTTTAATGGTTCAACATTAGGCATATTGTTGCCCTTTATTATATATATACGTAACAAAGGGGGTAAAAATATAAAACTTTAGTCGTTTCCTAAATAAATGATACTATTTTCTTAAAAATCGTACATTATTTTGATTGTTTTACTCCCTCAAATGAGTTA
>SFDZ01000030.1 GCA_004557405.1 Bacteroidales bacterium | reverse complement strand
AGAGATTTTTATCAATACCATACAAGACTTCAACGACTATCAGGGGGTGGAGACACTTCATCCCCTGGTGAGCGTGGTGCATGTGGAGAACACGGAGCACATCAAGGAATGTGTGATGCATTATGGACTGTATGCCATCTATCTTAAGGAGAACAAGGGATGCAAGCTCTCTTACGGCCGCACCCCCTACGACTTCGACGAGATGACCGTGACCAGCTTTGCCCCGGGGCAGGTGGTGAAGGTAGAGCCAAACCCCGATGTGCCTTTTGCCAAGTTCACAGCCTTGGTGTTCCATCACGACCTTCTCAACCGCACCGCTTTAGGCCGCCAGATAAACCGTTACGAGTTCTTCGGCTATTCCAGCACCGAGGCTTTGCATCTCTCCGCACAGGAAGTGGAAGTCTTTCGGGGTGTGCTCACCATGATAGAGCAGGAACTGCACCGAGCCATCGACAAGCATACACGCGAACTTATCGTCTCCAACATTGAACTGCTACTGAACTATTGTCTCCGCTTCTACGACCGCCAGTTCATAACCCGCGAGGAGATAAACCATTCTGTGGTAAAGAAATTCATAGAACTACTTGACGATTATATCGCCACAAAAGCCCTGCGTGATGGGTTGCCTACGGTAGCTTATTTTGCAGACAAATGCTGCTTGTCGAGCGGGTATTTCGGCAATCTGGTGCGTGTGGAAACGGGGCGTACTGCCAAGGACATCATTTCCGACCATGTTCTTGCTTATGCCAAACAACTTCTTAATGATGAGGCGCTGACCATCACAATGATTAGCGAACGTATGGGTTTTGACTACCCTCAGCATTTCGTCCGTTTCTTCAAGTCACACACCGGCAAGACCCCTTCCGCATACAGGAATGCCCTTATCTGAGCTTGTCTGAAGCCTGCAACCTTCATCGGCAATAAGGTTAATCTTGTCGGGAATAGAATTGTATGGGTTGTGGAACACCTGCAGGCAACAGAAAGACAAGCGACTTTTATGGCATGGAGTGAATAAGGATGGCAAGGTCATCGTCGAGCAGAAGTTCTGCCCCTGTCTTTCATTATCGCCGCAAAATTGTCGATGGCCCAATCCACCATCGGGCGACAGGCTGCCATAAAGGAATGGGCACGGGGAGTAAGAGAGTATTCGGTGTGAGGCGGCACTTCGGCATAAACATTACGCACAAGAAAACCATCGGCTTCAAGATTTCTTAATGTCGATGTCAACACCTTCTGAGATATGTCGGGAATGGCCTTTTTAAGGTCAGAGAATCGCATAGGCTCTTGCTGCTGCATCATTTGGTGCATCAGCAAAAGCGACCATTTGTCGCCTACCCGCGCCAGAATGTTGCGTACGGGACAATCGGGGAATAAGGTCTCGCCCAAGTAGATATTGTTGTTTTTATCCATATAATATAAAACGTGAAAGGCAGTAAGATTATTGTCTTTCACGTTTTTATTTTTTTATAGGAGAATTATTGCTCCACAACACCATCGCCCATGGTATATTGCTCCAACGAGCCGGCTTTTGCTTGGATGCAAATATATACCAAAGGTACGGTGCCCGTGCATTTGGTATTGCGGCTTACAGATGGCGCAACCCTTACGATACTGCCAGAAGTGACAGGTTCTTCCTTGCCATCAAGAATGAATACACCTTCTCCGCTCAACACCACATATACCTCCTCGTTCTGTTTGTGATGATGGAAAAACGGTACTGTACATCCTGGTGCAAGTGTGCCGAACGACACTTCCATGGATGTTGTGTTAAGAATGTCCTTCACAAATGCTTTTCCCTCAAAAGAGGCAATGTCTCCGACAGTGGCGATGCTATAACCCTCTGACGATTTCTGTAATTCTACTTGGTTCATAATATTAATTCCTTTATTGTTTTAACGCTGCAAAGTTACATATTTATCCTGATATAAGCAAGAACTAACAGTTGAGACAGTTAGTAACCTTAAAGAAACAATTGCTGATAACCAACACATTACAATACGATCATTTATGAATTATTAATATATAACAAAATCCATGTCTAACATCTATGTTACCATAGATTATTATAATAAGGAGGATGATGTTTATGTACTTCACTTCCCCAACTACGAGGTGCGCCAAGGCATGGTGTATAGCCTGACAAACTATCCAAGAACGACATCTATGTCCTCGAACTGAAAGTCGATGACTCTGTAGATAATGCCTTGGCCCAGATAGAATCCAAGGGCTATGCTATCCCTTTGAGTGAGACGGCTGGAAAGTCTCCAAGTGCCGTGTGAGCATCTATTCCGAAGCCCGTAACATCATGCTTTGGCGAGTAGTTGATGAGGAGAAAAATGTCATTGAGGAGCCGATGCCAATATTCGCAATCATTGCAAATTTACGAAATATTTTTACTATGATGCCGAAACGCTGTCAGCGGGCACCGAAAATGGCCGTCCCGATGCGTACCATGGTGCTGCCTTGAAATATTTTTGTTACGTCGTATGCCATATTAGTCTTTATCCTTGGGCGGCAATTTTGAAGATGTCTTTTCAATTTTTTTCTCATTCGAGTTCACGCGGCGTTCAATTTTCTTAATGTCCTCCGATGGTGGCAATTCTTCAGGTTTAATACCACGCTGAGATAGCATTTGCCGCACACTACGATTGTTATCCATGTGTTCGGTGGTAATTGATGCTTCGCCATAAAGGTCTTTTTGTTCAACGTTGTAATTTGTCATCTCAGTGGCAAGGTTTTTAGCAGCAATGGTTAGAGTCGGCAAAAAGTCGGCAAGAGGCCTGCTCGATTTAACACCAAGCCTACGTTTCATATCTTCTGTTGTATGACCGCCAAAAAGTACTGTGTCACCTTTTGACCGGATACGTGCATAACCTCTGTCATCCACGCCGCGCTCGTATATGTTCTGCGAAAGTTGCTTTTCCGACGACCTTAATCGTTCTCTTACTTCAATACGAGCTAAATATTGCAAATGTTCTGCGATTAATTCAGCCCTACGAGTTTGTACGGCAAAATATCCTTGCGCAAATGCTATTTCTTCTTTTTTGGGGTCGCCATTTTGAGCGATAAGATAACAAGCAAATCGGGTGAGCATATAGTCTTGTATTTCTCGCTGTGCTCCACTGCCGAGTGTAACCATTTTCGTGACTTCACGAAAATGGTCATCGACATTGATATTCTGTGATTTACATGATTCTACAGCTCGACCTATAGCCACTTGAAAATTCTCCCATCGAGCATAGCCAAGACGTGATTGTAAATCGCGAGCAAACCACACTTCTACTTTTTCTCCATTTTCACCCTCTATATGGTTTGCGATTGCATTGAAGGATTCTGTATAAGATGTAATTCTATTGATTTCCATAATTCGTTATTTTAGTTTTAGCCTTGAAAGTAAAATAACCAAATTCTTATTTTACTTTCGTTTCAAGTGTAAAACCGAGAGTGGCGAATGCTTTACGCAGAGCTGCATCGTTTGCCTCTTTGCGTTCAAGCACTTTATCCTTTGTTGGTTCAAGAAGCACGTCGATGCGCCGAAGCACCAACATCGGCATAATAATATCCTTATACTTGCCTTTCTCAAAGGCATGAACGAGAACATCATTGGCTATGTTCCAAAGAAACGAAAATAATTTACTATATTGTGCCTGCTCCATATTGAAGTATGAAAGTTTGATATATTGCTTGCCGATTAAGCCGTGTTTATGTAATAACTGCAAATTTACGAAATATCTTTTACCAAGATGCTGAAACACTGTCAGCGGGCACCGAAAATGGCCGTCCCGATGCGTACCATGGTGCTGCCTTCGTCTATGGCGATGTCGAAATCGTCGCTCATGCCCATCGACAACTCGGTGAAATAGGGTAGCGCACACTGTTGGCGCAACTCGTCGAACAGGCTGCGCACTTGGTGCAACTCGGCTCGCGTTTGCGTGCGGTCGTCGGTGGCGGTGCCCATGGTCATCAGGCCGCAGATGTGCGTGTGCGGAAATTGTTCCCAACCGCGTCGGGCAAAAAATGTGCGGGCTTCGTCGGGCGCAAAACCGTGTTTGGTGGACTCGCGTGCGATGTGAATTTCCAACAAGACATTGGCTGTCAGATTGTTACGCTCCGCACAGCGGTCGATGGCCGCCAGCAGACGCTCGCTATCGACACTGTGGATAAGCGCAGCGCGTGGCACGACATATTTCACCTTGTTGGTTTGCAACGACCCGATGAAGTGCCAGGCTATATCGCGCGGCAGCGCATCGTATTTGGCGGTCAACTCTTGCGCATGACTCTCGCCAAACAGACGTTCGCCGCAGTCGTAAGCCGCTTTGATGGCGTCGGCAGGGTGAAATTTCGACACGCAAATCAACCGCACATGGTCGGGTATCTGTTGGCGCAGGCGCCGTATGTTGTCGGCAATGGTCATTTGGCTTCGGCGTCGGCCACTTGGTAGAAGAATACGTCGAGAATTTTTGTCTCGCTGACGGTGTCAATCTCGTAGTCGCCAAGTGCGCTTTTCATTCGCTCTATCAGCGTATCGACGGCGTCTTTGAAATCCGATGCTTGCACCATCATTATTTGTGGCGCTTTTTTCTCGATGCCTTTGTCTTCGTCGATGATGATGTAGTTGATTTTGCAACGATACCATTTGTCGCCGCCTTCGTTGCAGAACAATTCGGCGATTTTGGCCTTGCGTATGTCTTTTATTTCTATTTCGTTCGATGTGGCGTAGGGTCTTACTTCTTCGAGAATGCGTTTTTCGGCTTCGGCATACGAGAGCGCATCTATAAGAAATGCTTCGGTAACCGGCGTTATGAGGCCGTTTTCGCCTTGACTGTCAAATTTTACTTTTACGGTAAACCACGTGTTCATAGTGCTTGTTTTTTAGTTTTGTTCAAGAATATGTTGTTCGATAAATGTGTCAATATCAGCGCTTTTTTTGAAATTCGATGCCGCCGCCAATGCCATGAATTGTTGCAGCGTCGGGGTGCTGACGGCGTCGGGATATTCGGCAATGTATAGTTCGATGATTTGTTGTACTTGCGGCATCAGTGTGTGGGTTTGCCAATCGAACACGGGCGAATTGTCGTCGCCGGCCAGCAAAATGGCCAAGTAGTATTTTTGGCACGCGGTGATTTGCGGTGTCAGCGGGTCGTCGGGATATTGTGCCAGCATGTCGTCGCACATTTTCAGGCGTTGGGCAACCTCTTCGTACGAAATGTTGATGGCGGCGTCGTTCAACGAGGGCGTTTCGACTTCCAGTTCCGACAAGGTGGCGATGGTGCGTTCCAACGGCGTCATATACTTCCAAAAGGCTTCGGCAATGAACATGGGCATAATATCGGTGTTGATGCCGCCTTCCGACGTGTACATCACGATGCCGTATTGGCGCAGGTTGCTCATCGCCCGATTGAGCGAATCCAGTTGTTGCTCCATCAGTTGCGGGTCGTTTGCCGTGAGTGCCGTTCCGTAGGCCTCTTCCATCAGGCTTGTTTGAACATCGGCGCAGGCAAAAATATATTTAACAAACAATTCCTGCAAATGGGTGGTTTGCTCGTCGGTTAGGTTGCTTGCATCGATAATCATGTCGTGCGCTTTTGTAATGCGCGACAATTCCAACGGCTCTGCCGTGTTCAGCGTGTCGGCTATGGCCCGATACTGCGTTTCGCTGCGGTTGCATGCCGCTACAAGGGCAAGCGTTAACAAAAACAGAATGGTGCGTTTCATAGCAAAAGTGTGTTTCAAAAAGGTGGTGTATGGAATCATTTGCAAAAATACAAATATTTTTTGTATCAAGGTGTCGGTTTTTCGGAAAATCCGTTGTATTTTTGTCAAAAAATTTGAACCGCATCAAACAACCCGTGTTTTTATGACTATTTTTTATGCTCCCGACATAGCGAACAGCCCGTTTTTGCCCGACGACGAATCGGCGCATTGTGCCAAAGTGTTGCGGCTGCAGGCCGGTGTCGTGGTACACCTTATTGATGGTGTGGGCAATTTGTACGAAGCGGCGATAGTGGCACCGCACGCCAAACGCACCGAAGTGAAAATTTTGTCGGTGCAGCACGATTTCGGTTGCCGACCGTGGCGGTTGCACTTGGCGGTGGCGCCAACCAAAAATAGCGATCGTTTCGAATGGTTCGTCGAGAAAGCCACCGAAATCGGTGTCGATACGATAACGCCGTTGCTGTGCCGCTATTCCGAACGCAAAGCCATTCGCCCCGACCGCATCGAGAAAATTTTGGTGTCGGCCTCGAAACAGTCGTACAAAGCGCGCATCCCGCAACTCAACCCGATGACGGCGGTGGCCGACTTCGTGCAACAAGTGCGCGAACCGTATCGCTTTGTGGCACATTGCTACGAAGGCGATAAACCGCATCTGCTGCATGTGTGCCCGCCTCGCTCGGAAGTGGTGATTATGGTTGGCCCCGAAGGCGATTTCAGTCGCGAAGAGGTCGATTGGGCGTTGCAGCAACATTTTCAGCCGGTTACGTTGGGCGCAAGCCGCCTGCGTACCGAAACAGCCGGCGTGGTGGCTTGCCATCTGGCAACCGTGGTGAACGAAATTTAGTAAAAACAACCGTTTTTTTTTCGCAGATTGCCGAATTTTTTGTAACTTTGCAGGCGAAAAAAATACAATACCCAAACGTTCTATGATAAACCGAGCGCTTCTTCGAATCAAGGTTGTTCAAGTGCTGTATGCCTACTACAAAAACGAGCATCAAACCAAACGAATGGCCGAGAAGGAACTTGACAAAAGCATCGATCAGGCACACGACTTGTATCTGTTTCTGTTGTCGCTGATACCGGCATTGACACGCTATGCCGAACTCGAAATCGACAATCGACGCAATAAATACATACCGACCGATGCCGATTTGAACCCGAATACACGTTTCGCCGACAATATCTTGGCAAAACAGATGGCCGAAAGCCATGTCTTGGCCGATTTCGCCGCGCGCGTTTCCTATTCGTGGACCGACGACGACACGTTTCTGAAAACTTTTTTTGAATACATTGTCGGTACACCGCACTACCAAAGTTACATGACCGCCGATGTGCGCTCCTACGAGGCCGACAAAGAACTTTGGCGCAAAATATTCAAAGTGGACATTCCCGCGTGCGAAATCCTCGATAATTTGCTCGAAGAAATCAGCGTCTATTGGAACGACGACTTGGAAACGGTGGCAAGTTTTGTGCAAAAAACCATCAAACGATGCAAGGTCGATGCAAGTGTCGACGACGAGATCCTGCCATTGTACCGCAACGACGACGACGCCGAATTTGTGCATCGCTTGTTCGATGCCGTTATCGACAACTCCGAGCAGTACAATAAACTCATCGACGAAACGACCAAAAACTGGGAACTCGACCGCATCGCCTTCATGGATATTTTGGTGATGAAAGTGGCGTTGGCCGAGTTGCTTACATTCCCAACCATACCGGTCAGCGTAACGCTCAACGAATATATCGAAATAGCCAAAGCGTATAGTACGCCACGCAGCGCACCTTTCATCAATGGCGTGCTCGACAAAATCGTCGGCAATCTTAAAAAACAGGGACTATTGGTAAAACCCGATAGTTTGTCATAAAGTAAAATATAAAAACATTTGATTATGAGTATGTTAAGCATTCTTTTGCAGGAACAGGCCGCTACTTCGACCAACGGATGGATGAGCCTTGGCATGATGTTGCTGATTTTTGTGGTGTTCTACTTCTTTTTGATTCGTCCGCAAAGCAAACGCCAAAAAGAGATCCGCAAATTTCAGGATTCACTCGAAAATGGTCGCCGTGTCATCACTTCGGGCGGCATTTACGGCAAAATCAAAGAGGTGAAAGGCGATGTCGTTGTGCTCGAAGTGGCCGACAATGTGCGCATCAAAGTGAGCAAATCCATGGTGTTCGATTCGCCCGAAAATGCGCAACAACAAACAGCGCAGCCCGAAACTAAAAAGGACGAAAAATAACAAACAAACGGCGTTGGCCGAATTTTTACCGGAATATGTTTAAGTTTGATCATATTGCGGTGCAGAAGAAAATACGCGCTGCCTTTAAGCAAGTTGCCAATGTTCTTTTCACCAAGAACATGGTAACTTTTTTGTCGTTTTTATTGCTGTCGGCGCTCTTTTGGGTGATGTACAATGTCGGCACACGGCGTGTTGTCGAGGCCGAAATCCCGCTACGCTACATCGGCGTGCCGAACGACATCTTGCTGACGAATGAGTTGCCGGCGGTCTTGTCGGTTACCATCAAAGACGAAGGCCAAGTGCTGATGAACTACAAACTGATGGCCGACCCCGATACGCTTGTCGTGAATGTCGGTCAAAAAATCTGGAGCGACAATGTGCTCAACATCGACTATCGCGCCATGACTGCGGCCATACGGACGCGCTTGCCCGCGACATCGCAGATAGTGGCGCTGAAACCCGAAACGGCCACGGCTACCTTTGTGCGGCTCGAACAACAACTAAAACCTGTGCGGTTTGCCGAGCCGATACGCTTGGCACCATCGTATGTGTTTCGCGACGAGCCGACGGTCGCACCGCGCATGGTCGAGGTGTTTGCTCCGCAAAATCTGCTCGATACGCTGGACTCGGTGTCGGTGTTGCTGCCCGACTACGAACCATTGAACAAAAGTGTCGAATGGCAATGCTCGTTGGCGCTGATTGCGGGCGCACGCTTTGCCACACCGACGGTTACGGTGTCGGTGCCGGTCGAAATGTCCACCGAGAAAGTTATCGAAGTTCCGGTGTGCGGCCGTCATTTCCCCGACAGCGTGATGTTGCGCGCATTCCCGGCCGTGGTGCAGGTTACGGCATCGGTCGGGCTCAGTCGGTTCCCGTTGCTCACTGCCGATGATTTCGAGGCGGTGGTCGATTTTGCCGATACTAAAAACAGCGCTTCGTACAAACTGCCGGTGTCGGTTTCGACGACGAATGAATATGTGCATACGTTTCGGTATGCGCCGACCGAAGTCGAGTTTTTGTTGGAAAAATAGACGATTCTGATGATGATTGTTGGTATCACCGGAGGTATTGGCAGCGGCAAATCGGTAGTGTCGCGGCTGTTGCGTATGTTGGATTTTCCCGTGTACGATTCCGATGCGCATGCCAAGGCTTTGTACGACACCGATGCCGACTTGCGCAACAAGTTGATGGCGATGTTTGGCACGCATGTTTACAAGGATGGCCATGTCTGTCGGCGTGTGTTGGCCGAGGCGGTGTTCGACAATCCCGAACAACTGCAGCGTTTGAATGCGTTGGTGCATCCGGCGGTTTTTCGCGATTTCGAGCGCTGGTGTCGAGAACAAACGGCTGCGGCAGTGTTTGTGGAATCGGCCATTTTGCTGCAAACCGACTTTCGGAGATACACAAATCGGGTGTTGGTGGTCGATGCACCGGTCGAGGTGCGCTTGCGGCGTGTGGCGCAGCGCGACGCTACAACCTCGGAGGCTGTTGCCAAACGCATGGCCGAACAAATGGCGAGCGCCGATATGCGTGCCAAGGCCGATTGGATTGTCGAAAACGATGATTCACAGAGTGTTATCGCACAAGTGATGGCGTTTGTAAACACCTTGCAAGCATGAAAAGAATCGTTCTGAAAATCGTCTTGTGGTTTTTCGTCGCTTCGCTTGGAAGCCTGCTTTTGTTCAAATTTGTGCCGGTTTATTACACACCGCTGATGTTGCGTCGTGCGGTCGAAGCGTTTGCCGATGGGCGTCCGGTGCATTTCGAACGGCAGTGGGTGTCGCTCGACCAAGTGTCGCCGCAGATGGTGCGTGCCGTCGTTGCTGCCGAAGACGACACGTTTTTCGAGCATCATGGTTTTGTGTGGCAACAGATACAAAAAGCGTATCAATCGAACCGGAACGGCAAAAAACGACGCGGCGGTAGCAGCCTATCGCAGCAGACAGCCAAAAACGTATTCACGTTCGGCACGCGTACCTATGTGCGCAAGGTCTTCGAAGCCTATTTCACCGTGGGGCAGGAGTTGATTTGGGGCAAACGCCGTATACTCGAAATTTATCTGAACATAGTGGAGTGGGGCGATGGTATCTACGGCGTCGAGGCGGCGGCACAACACTATTTTGGCACATCGGCCGCTAAATTGTCGGAACAGCAGGCGGCTTTGTTGGCAGCGGCATTGCCCGGACCGCGCATCTATAATGTTGTCCATCCGGGACCATATATGTTGAAACGCCAGAAACACATCATCCGCATGATGCACAATCTGCCGCCAAAGTTGCCGTTAGATTCGTCTTTCTGAGGACACGCAGTCGGCGCTGATGACCATTTTTTGATAGTTGCAAGTTAAAATACGCTCCAATACTTTCTTGGATTGGGACTCTCTGTGATAGCTGCCACAATATCAACCGCAGAGAACCACCATTTGGATTTCTCCTAATCCCAAACAGCTCACGCCTCACTGTCATTGTAGAATCGAATGGATATCTTATTCATACAATCTTATAATTTACTTTGTTATGAGTTTGTCAATAACCTCCTTATCAGCTGGTAACCACTCTACACTGTCAAGAGTTTTAGTGGTTAGCCAACGAGCAGACATGTGCTCTCTCAGCTCTATCTCGCCTGACACTACGCTACATAGATAGCAATGCATTGTTAGATGAAACGATGGGTAGTTATAGTCTGTCGTACATAGAAACTTGTCGATAGTTATATCAACACCCAACTCCTCTCGGATTTCCCGTTTAAGGGCAACTTCACGACTCTCACCAGGCTCAATCTTTCCACCAGGGAACTCCCACATACCCTCAAACTCGCCATATCCACGTTGGGTGGCAAAGTATGCTCCGTTTTTATATATGATTGCAGCTACGACTTCTATATTTCCCATTATATTTCCTCTATTCCTATGCTTTTGAAATATTTGTATGTGCAGTCATAGAATTCTGGTAATCTTGTTGCATCTTCGGGAAATCCTTCTGAATTGAGCCTGGGATTACCATTGGGGACGCAAATAATAATCCCCTGCCTAGCCCTCGTTAATAAAACTCGGTAGGCGTTTAGCATATATTTCTGATTGTTTAAATTGTTTTCAGGAATCCATTTAGTTTTTCCATTAAATTTGAAGAAATCCCATGTGTGATTGTTATATCGCATATCTGCATCCCATAAAATACAGGCATAATCCAATTCAAGCCCCTGGACCTGAATTTCTGTTGCTGCTTCCTCTAAATAATTAGACGAACGTATATCTGTCTTATCTTCTAGAAACCAATGAACTGCATTTTCATCACCTTGTGCAATAACGTTAACGGCCTGAGGTTTAAAACGAGCTGCGACTTTTGATACTAATATCCCTGTTTGTTGTGTCCCTCGCGCATTCTTTCTAAGCCACATTCTTGCAGTTTCAATATTTCTAGTTAGGAAAATAGGATATCCTTTCTGTTGAATATCTTTATATAGTGAGATAGCATCATTGTTGAAGCTAAGCAACGAATGTATAAAACTCGATAAAGATTCTGCTCTAAAGGAACGCATACTAACACTTAGATGTAAGTTGTCTGAATTTGTAACTTTAATATTATTTTCTAGTAATTCGTTAATTTTACCTTCAGCATATTCAGGTTCTGTAAGCTTATTAGATATAAATACGTTCCAGTGTTTAAATTGTGTATTTAAAGCATTAATCCATTCTGAAATGCCAGCTTCTCCCGTATTGATTTCTTGACCACCACCTACCAAGCATATAATTACGGCCCAATCCTCTCTCTGGTCTAATGACCATATCAAAAAAGCTGCTTCTGACATTGGAAAATTTGGCACTTTTAGTTTATTACCATACGTACCACCTCGTTTAAGGTAAAGAGCTAGACGTTCATGCGTCCATGTTCGTTGTGCTTCATCGAATATGGCAATGTGTTCAACTTCACCATAACCAGATTCTTTATATTTTCTGGCTTTTTGTGGATCAATCTCAAGCACTCCATTTTCTACTGGATTTTTGATTTTGGCGAGCATGTTATCCCTATAGCGATGAATTATTTGGATAAATTCAGAAACTTCTCTTCGGGAATCTGAAAGATTCTTCTGTTCTCCCTTAAGTCTACATTTTTTTTGATTATCTTGAGCTAAAGCTTCTGTCAATACGGCTACTAGAGGTCCATTTCCGGAAAGATATATAGCGCCATTATCTTTTTCCTTTTCTCCGTCTTTATAAGTCTGCTTAATTGCAACATCTAGTCCGACCAATGTTTTCCCTGCACCAGGAACACCCGTAACAAAACAAATACTCTTTCTTTTACTTTTTTTACTATCTTCAATTACTTTTAAAAGATAATTAATTGTGGCATCAGTAGATGCTTTATCAGCCTCGTGTTTCGTAATATCTTCTACTGAATGATTTTCGTATAATGTACGTGCTGCTTCTACAATAGTAGGAGTTGGCACATAAGGGCTTATTATCCAATTTTGTCCCCATTGCTCATGATCAAATTCACACTGCATAGACTCTAAAATTAGTTCTATTACGGTCTTTAGTGTTATTTCTGATGCAATAATAGGGTTTGAAATACCATCATTGTAAACGGATGGCTGAATATTCGCAACACTTTTATTGTGTTTTGTCGGGATTAATATCGGAGCAATAGGTTTGTTGCCACTATACAGATGAAAGTTTTTTAAGTCTAAGGCATAGTCAAGAACTTGTTCTACATCATTTTGTAAAGCTTCGCTTTTACCGACCTTAAACTCGAGACAAAACACTATGCCTTTTAATAGTAGTACCACATCTATTCGTTTGCCAAGACGAGGTATTGCATATTCGAATATAATATGTGCATTTTCATTTTTCCATGCTTCTAAAACATCTTTTAGGATCCGAATTTCTTCCTCCCACGATTCATTTGTAGTTGTTAAACTAGAGCCATGATAAGACGATACCAATTCCCCTAAAATTTCTGTATTTTTAGATTGTATAAATTCAGAAATAGTTGAATGATATAAACATCTAGTTGATTTGGTTGTTGAATTTAAAATCATAGTCATGGGGTTAGTTGCTTTTAATTAAATCTTTTGGATCCACATTCAATATCTTAGCTATCTCGAAGAGGACTTCGAGACTGGGTTGGCGGCGGTTGCAAACATACGCATTTACTATGCAGAAACTCTTGCCAAGTCGCTCAGCAAGCCAAGTTTGTTTGATTCCGCGCTCTTCGAGCACCTCTTTTATGCGGTTCATGGGTTTATCCATTTTGTTATTATTAAAATTAAATATTGTGCTGCAAAGATATAGAATATTCTGCAATATAAAGATAAAACAGAATAGAAAATGCTGCTTGGTGCGTAATGACTTTTCCGTGTACCTCGTAAATGAGTAACAAACTACTTCCCGATACAGAACTTGCTGAAAATGTTGCCGAGCACTTCGTCGGTGGTGATTTGACCGGTGATTTC
Organism: Bacteroidales bacterium; assembly: GCA_004557405.1. Classification (GTDB taxonomy): domain Bacteria; phylum Bacteroidota; class Bacteroidia; order Bacteroidales; family Paludibacteraceae; genus W0P28-013. Next base: position 3,909 of record SFDZ01000030.1, on the reverse strand, counting down.
GCCCAAGTAGTTGAGGCATTCGCGCAGGTCCTGCGACAGAAAATCGCCCGATATTCCGCTGTTTAGCCCGTCGATGACGCGCAGAATGGCATCGTGCGCATGCAGCAGGGCTTCGTAGTGCCGCATGTTGGTTACGGTAACGTCATTCTGACCAACCTCCGGCACTTGAGCCGCAGCCGACAACTGCCGACGTAACGCATCAATATTGAGGTGTTGTTTGGCCGAAATGCCGATACTTTCGACCTGCGCGCCCGCGTATGCGCGCATGATTTCTTGCAACGTCGCCGGTGTTACTTGGTCTGTTTTGTTGAACACCAAAATGATTTTTTTGCCGTCGGCTTCGGTTAAAATTTTGTTTATCTGCTGTTTATCAGTGCTTTGAACGGCGGCTGCATCAATCACCAACAGCACAATGTTGCTCTTGGCAATGGCACCAAACGACCGCTCGATGCCCATACGCTCGATGGTATCGGTGGTTTGGCGGATGCCCGCCGTATCGACAAAACGGAACAGCACGCCGTCGATGTTGACGCTCTCTTCGATGATGTCGCGCGTAGTGCCGCTGATGTCGCTCACGATGGCGCGTTCCTCGCCGACCAACGCGTTGAGCAGCGTCGATTTGCCGGCATTCGTTTCGCCGACAATGGCTACCGGTATGCCGTTTTTGATCACATTTCCAACGCTGAACGAATCTGACAAGTGTTTGATTTTCAGTTCAATTTCGTTTGCTAATTGATGTAGTTCGCTGCGGTCGGCAAACTCCAACTCTTCGTGGTCGGCAAAGTCGAGTTCCAACTCGATGAGCGAGGTGAAATGCAGCAATTTGTCGCGTAGTATGGTCAGTTCGTTCGAAAAACCGCCCCGCATTTGGTTCATGGCCAAGCGGTGTGCCGCACGGCTTTGCGAGGCAATCAGGTCGGCTACGGCCTCGGCCTGCGACAGGTCCATCTTGCCATGCAAAAAGGCGCGTTGCGTAAATTCGCCGGCAGCAGCCATGCGGCAACCTTGCGCCAACAGCAGTTGCAGAATCGTTTGCTGAATGTAGAGCGACCCGTGACAGGAAATTTCGACCACGTTTTCGCCCGTAAACGAATGTGGCGCGCAGAATTTTGTTACCAACACCTCGTCAATCGGGTCGTTGCCATCGCTTATTTGCCCGAAACGCACCGTGTTGGCAGGCATCGTTGCTATGGTTACACCATCGGCGGCCGCGCGGAAAATGCGGTCGCACACGCCGAAGGCATCGTGTCCCGAAATACGAACAACGGCAATGCCACCGATGCCCGGCGCCGTCGAAACGGCACAAATGGTTTGGTTGTCGCTCATACTTAATATCAATACCCAAGAGAACTCCCGACAGGCATGTCCATCGGGAATTCTCGGGCTGTAAAAATGGTATGTGTCGTTTGATTAAATGCGTTCGAGCACTTTTTCAACCAATCCTTCGATCGATCCGTGATAGTCCGTGTTCATGTTTTTGGCTACACGTCCGGCGATGATGGCGCACACAGTCATGGCTTTGTGTCCCAGCAGTTTACCCAAACCGGCTACCATCGATCCTTCCATTTCGAAGTTGGTGATGACGTCGCCTTTGTATTCAAACGACTGAATTTTTTTGTTCAAATCCAAATCGGCCGGTTCGGCGCGCACATAGCGACCTTGCGGACCGTAGAATCCCGGTGCGGCAATGGTGATACCTTTCACCATGTCGAATCCGATGCGTTCCACCAACTCTTCGTCGGCTTTCACACAGTAGGGTTGTGCCAAGCGCGGATTCCAACTGACATGCTTGCAGAACGCTGCTTCCATGTCCAAATCCATCAGACCATCAGGCGTTTTGTAGTAGTTCAATACGCCGTCGAAACCCATCGAATATTTCGATACGACGTATGTGCCGACGGGCGAAATCTCTTGCAGACCGCCCGATGTGCCGATGCGTACCAATGTCAGTGTGGTGTGCTCCGGTTTGATGGTGCGTGTGGCAAAATCGACATTGACCAAGGCGTCCAATTCGGTCAGCACAATGTCGATGTTGTCCGGTCCGATGCCGTGCGATACAGCCGAAATGCGTTTGCCTTTGTACATGCCCGTCATCGTGTGAAATTCACGACTCAAAATGTCGCACTCGATGCTGTCGAAGTGGCTCGCAATCATCGAAACGCGTTCGGGGTCGCCACACAAAATGATGGTGGTGGCAATCTGTTCGGGCTTAACGTGCAGGTGAAAAATGCTGCCGTCGCCGTTGATAATCAGTTCTGAAGGTGGAATGACTCTCATAGGTATAGAAATTAAAAGGTTAATGGTATGTTGTTGCTAATAAGAAAACAAAATTACAAAGAAAATTTTGTATCTCAAAATTTTAGATAGAAATTTTTTGTTAAATCGCGATATGCAGGCGAATAACAATGTCGTGCCAACTCGATGACGAGGGTGTCTTCGCACAGCGTGCGTGGATGTTTTTCGAATGCCATCAAGCGTCGTTTTTCTGTGCTCGAGGGTGTCGGTAGCAGGTGCGTGAGTCGTGTCAGATGCAACTGTTGCGTGGCGGCGGCTTCGACGAAAAGTGCGGCTTCGCGGCAGGGTAGAATCACGCTGAAACGGCCGTCGTCGGCCAACAGCCGTCCAACGGTTCCCAATAGGGCGTCGAATGGCAGTGTGTCGTTGTGGCGTGCGGTGGTACGCTGCGTGTCGGGGCATTTTAGTGCATCGACAAAGTAGGGCGGATTGCACACGATGGCGTCGTAGGTGGTGTCGTGGCCGATGGCAAATGTGCGGGCGTCGGCCTGTATCACGGCGATGCGTTTGCCGAAAGGCGATGCGGCGCAATTTGCAGCGGCTTGCTGTGCAGCGTCGGCATCTATGTCGATGGCGTCGATGTGTGCCTGTGGGTTGCGTTGTGCCGCCATCAATGCTATCAGACCTGTGCCTGTGCCGATGTCGAGTATGCGGCGCGCCTCATCGATGTGGCACCATGCGCCGAGCAGCACGCCATCGGTGCCTACTTTCATGGCGCAGCGATCTTGGGCGATGTCGAACTGCTTGAACGAAAAACGTGTCATTCGTGGCGGTGGTTATCGCTTGGTTTTGTACGAACAGCGCGCTTTGCCTTTGGCTATGTTGGTGAGTTTGCCTTTGATGAGTTGGCGTCGGATGGGCGAGATGCGGTCGGTAAAAACGTGTCCTTCCAGATGGTCGTATTCGTGCTGCATGACGCGCGCCAAGTATCCCTCAACCAATTCGTCGTGCGCCTGCCACTGCTCGTCGAAGTAGGTGATGTGGATGCGATTTTTGCGGGTTACGTTTTCGTGCACGCCGGGCAGGCTCAGGCAGCCTTCTTCCGCTGTAACATCGTCGCCGTCGGCTGCGAGTATTTGCGGGTTGATGAGTGTCAGTTTGCTGTCGGCCAATTCTGGAAAGTCGTCGGCCAGCGGCGATGCGTCGATGACTATGACGCGAATGCTCAGTCCTATTTGCGGCGCCGCCAACCCGATTCCGTCCGATTTGTACATGGTTTCGAACATGTCGCTAATCAGCGTTTGCAGGTCGGGGTAGTCGTTTGATATCGGTGTGGCTGTTTTGCGCAAAACCGGTTGCCCGTATAAGTACATCGGTAAAATCATAATCGTTCTGGTTTGTTCGAGAAAAAATGTATGCAAAAGTACAAAATAACTTTCAAATGACCAATTTTTTTGCAAAGAACGAAAAAAAAATAGGCTGCGATTTGCATATTCCAAAAAATAATTGTAATTTTGCACTCGCAAAATCGGGGTGTAGCACAGTTGGTAGTGTACCTGGTTTGGGACCAGGTGGTCGCACGTTCGAGTCGTGTCACCCCGACGATTTTTAATTGTTTTTTTTCGCGAAGAGTGTAACAGTGTTGCACTCTTTTTTTTTTTTTTTTTTTTTTCC
>SFDZ01000029.1 GCA_004557405.1 Bacteroidales bacterium | reverse complement strand
TAGATACGGAAGTCGCTTGCGCAATAGACGCGACCATCGCGTACTTCGATAGTGCCGAGTTCTACTTGGTCGAGCGCCGAAGGTACATCAGCCACGAATATTGCCGAAATTTCGGTGTCTTCGGTAATGCTAAACACACGCGGGTTTTGTTTTTCGCCATCGGCCCATTGGCTGAATTTGTAGCCGGCATCAGCAGTGGCAGTTACGGTTACCTCTTCGCAACCTGTAGTATCGGCCGACAAAGTGCCATGTTCAGCCACATAGGTTACAGCATACGACACATTGTTTACCGCTGAAATTTCGATAGAGAATTTGTCCTTAGGAAAATGTTCATTATATATAGATTCTACTTGGCAAGGCACAACAATACGTGTGATGTGAGACGCTGTATTGGCATAGTTATAAATTGTTGAAACATTTTTAGAAGGCGAGTATATAACAATATCATGTTGAGCAGAAAGTGCCCCATTATAAAACACCAACATTTTTATATCGTCCGGCAAGTGAATATCTTCGGTACGGGCACCACCTATAACACCAAAATTCAATTTTTTATCGGAGTGATAATAGTAATAGGTATAGCAAAGCACGCCATCGATACCGGCATACCAAGCGCTTTTACCTTTGAACCATTTTATCAAATTACCTTGAAATGTGGTTACATACCAACCTGCATCTACGCTGAATTTGGTAATATCCAACGTGTCGAGTGGCGTACCGGCAAGGAAAGGTTTGCTTGGAAGACTAATGTAATCGGTAGCCTTGAATGTAAGTGTTTTGATGTTTTTACATTCGCTGAGTGCATTGGCCTCTATTGCACGTACGGCGAAAGCATTACCGGCTCCATCGTACACGCTATCAGGGATAACTACATCGCCCGAAGGATAAACATTGTAATAGGGTGCGGTTTGACTTTGTGGAACCAACGCCACGTTGCGAGACCCCTCTGTAGCATCGGTTACTTTGTAGTACAAAGTGTACGCCGGGTCGGCATTTACTACTTTGATAGTATCGCCAACAGCAAAAGTGCTGATTATCAACAATTTGCCCCCCCCCTATTTTGCATAGGAGGAGGGCTTTTGTATGTCTTTGCGAGCGCAAAGGTAAGTTTTTTTTGGGATATAGCCAAACAAAATGTAATAAAAGAATAAAAAGTTTATCCAAAAAAACGCAAGGTTGCCAATTCGTTGACAAAAAAAAGCGAAACGATTGAACATCAATCGCTTCGCTGCTTGCTTTGTACCCAGACCCGGGATCGAACCGGGATGGATTGCTCCACTGGTGTTTGAGACCAGCGCGTCTACCGATTCCGCCATCTGGGCTTATTTGCGGGTGCAAAGGTACGACTTTTTTTTGACACCACCAAATTTTTACACAAAAAAAATCACTTCATCATCAAAAAACTACATAACACAAGCCGTAACGACCATTTATTTCGCTTGTTCGTTATTTTTTGTAACAATATTTTGCTCGTAAAAATAATATATGTATCTTTGCAATTATTTACACATAAAAAAAAATCATTATGAAAAAATTTTTATCTCTAAGCGTTATCATCGCGCTGTCGGCATTGGCCTATGCCGGCGAGAAAAACATCACGCTCACATCGGGACATAACTATATGTTTCAGGATGCGAGCAAAACGGCTCTCTTTGTGTTCGACTATGACGATTGCTATGGCGGCGAAATTTCGAAAGGTGTGCTGAAAGAAGGTGCGCTACCGCTCGAAGAATACCTTGCAGCGCGCGGCGACGATTCGTTGAAAGATTGGCCGGGATTGCAGGAATTTGCCTACGAACGTTTTTTTAAGAATTGGAATGTGATGAACAGAAAACGCATGCGGCTGGCATCGGCCACCGACACGCCGGACTATCTTATCACGTTCCATGTGAAAGGCATCGACTTTGGCAGCACCGCTGCGGCGCTGTTTGGCGTTGGCAAGGCCGGCGGCATCATTTTGATAGGCGACATCGATGTGGTCGATATGGCCACCAACGAAACCGTAGCCACATACAAAGTGCATCAAATCAAAGGTCAAGGCGACATCGGCGAAGCCATGCGCATGTGGGTTGTCTATAATCAATTTTTAGGTGAATTCACCAGATTTAATCTCAAAGTACAATGAGAAAACTCGTTAATATTATTGTCCTCGCACTGATATGCGTCGGACAAACCGGATGTTTTATCTTCGCGCCTTCGAACCAATCATCTACATCGGCACAAAGCACATCGAGCACCACAACACAAATGCTGGCCAAACGCTGGCGCGGATTGCAAGTGTACAAAGTAGCCGGCGGACAAATGTTCGACAACCACGGCAGCACGTCGGGTTGGATACAATTCAACGCCAATGGCACTTGTTACGAGAAAGGATTTTTGGGCACCGACGGCAATAAGCAGTTGCGCTGGTCGGTCAGCGGCAAAAAACTAACCATTTCGGGCGGAAATTTAGTGTTTGCCAACGGCGATTTGTCGGATACAAAAATAACCTACGACATTGTATCCGTTACCGACAACGAACTTCATTTGAGTCGTTGGGATGGACAAAAGCCCGATGGCAAAAACATCACACGCCACTTGATATTTACACATTGATTTTTTTAATATCGCAGCGCAAAACAAAAGCACTCTACCCTTATCGGACAGAGTGCTTTTTGGTTATTTATTTCCAATCGATCAGATGCCTAAACTTGCTTTGATGGCCGGAACCAAGGCTTCGGCTTCGGCCGTGGCTTTGTCGTAATCCTTCGGTGTGGGCATGTCGGCCGGAATCTCGAAATAGAATTTGATTTTCGGCTCCGTTCCCGATGGGCGCACCGACACTTTCAGGCCGTTTTCGGTGAAATATTGCAGCACATTGCTGGTGGCATTGAGCGACATCACAATGTCGCTTTCGACCCACTGTCCGTCTTTCAATTCGCGCTGTTTCAGCAATTGGAAGTCTTTGGTTTTCACCACTTTACTGCCGGCAATTTCGGTTATGGGGTGTTCGCGATAGTTCACCATCATTTGTTTAATCTCTTCGGCACCCGATTTGCCGGGACGCACCACATTGATAGTCGTTTCGCGTTGGAAACCATATTCCATATAGATGCTCAACAGATATTCGTAGAGCGACATGCCGTGGTCTTTAGCCCAAGCGGCGATTTCGCAAATCAGGCAGATGGCCGACGGCGAGCATTTGTCGCGCACGGCATCGTAGGGCAGGAATCCGAACGATTCTTCGCCGCCGCCAATATATTTGCGCGTGCCTTCCCACTCGCGAATACGGTTGGCTATCCATTTGAAACCGGTGTATTCGTCGGTGAGCGTTACGCCTTCGCGGTCAGCGATTTTACGAATCAACTCGCTGGTTACTATCGTTTTAACAACATAATGTTCGGGGCGCAGTTTGCCGAGTTTTTTCATGTTGTTAATGATGTAGTGGTGATACATGATGTTCGTTTGGTTGCCATTGATGATGACCCACTCGTTTTTGTCGTTGCGACAAACGATGGCAATGCGGTCGGCATCGGGGTCGCTGGCCACCACAAGGTCGGCATTCAGTTTTGTGCCTAGATTCATACCCATAGTCATGGCTTCGGCGTTCTCCGGATTTGGCGACACGACGGTCGAGAAATTACCATCAATCACCATTTGTTCGGGTACGACGTGGATATTTTGGAAGCCCCAACTGCGCAAGCACATTGGCACAATCTGACGACCGGCGCCATGCAGCGGCGTATAGACGATATTCAAATCCTTTTGGCGCAAAATAGCCTCTTGGTCTATCATTACCGACTTGACGGCCTGCATGTAGTCGTAGTCCATTTCGCCACCGATAATTTGAATCAAATCCTTGTTGGCTTCCCATTTCACGTCTTCCATTTTCACCTTGTTCACCTCGGCGATGATGCCGGCGTCGTGCGGCATAAGCACTTGCGAGCCGTCTTCCCAATAGGCTTTGTAGCCGTTGTACTCTTTCGGGTTGTGCGAAGCGGTAACGTTGACGCCGCCCTGACAGCCCAAATGACGTATGGCAAAACTTACTTCCGGTGTGGGGCGCAGGCTTTCGAACAGATAGACTTTGATGCCGTTGGCCGAGAATACGGCAGCCACCGTTTCGGCAAACATGCGACCATTGTTGCGGCAATCGTGTCCCACAACGACACTCACCTGCTTGACCGGATTTTTGTATCCATTTTCTTTTTGCACCTTCAGCAAATAGTTGGCATAGCCTTGTGTTGCCTGCGCCACAATGTATTTGTTCATGCGGTTGCAACCCGGGCCCATGATGCCACGCAAGCCGCCGGTGCCAAACTCCAACGTGCGATAAAACGATTCGATGAGTTCCGTTTTGTCGTCGGCCTCCATCATTGCACGCACTTGGGCTTTTGTTTCCTCGTCGTAATTGCCATCGAGCCACTCTTGGGCTTTGGCCATCACTTGTTTCAGTTCGTCATTCATACAAATTGAAGATTTTAAGGTTAATATTGAATTTATTTTTTGTTTTTACACAACATACGTTTCCAACAATTTGGTTTCGCCGGTAGGCACAAGCAGCAATTCGTTCATTTCGGCCGGAATCAGCAGCGTTTCGCCATCGACGGCCGTGATGTATTCGTCGCCATAGCGACACGTTACATGCCCCTCGAGCACGGTGAGCAGCACGAACGAATCGATGGGTGCCAAATCGTACTCCTGCGGTTTGGTCAATATCATCAGATTAGAGGTGAAATACGGACACTTCACCACCGTTTGCAGCGCATTGTGCTGATGCGGCAACGCTATTTTTTCGTTTTTCCAATGTTCGAAATCGATAGCATCGACCGCCAAATCGGTATGCAATTCGCGCGGATTGCCATCGGCATCGGTGCGATTGTAGTCGTAGATGCGGTATGTGATGTCGGACGTTTGCTGAATCTCGAGCAGCACACAGCCGGCGCCTATCGAGTGCACACAGCCGGCCGGAATGAAAAATACATCGCCTTTGCTAACCGGATGTTTCTGCAACACCTCTTCCAAACGATTCTCGGACACAAGTTTCAGATACTCGGCCTTGTCGATGGCACGCGTAAAACCGGCCACGATGAATGCGTCGGGCGCCGCATCGAGCACATACCACATTTCGGTTTTGCCCCAACTCTGATGGCGTTCGGCGGCAATGTCGTCGTTCGGATGTACCTGTATCGAAAGGTGTTGCGCCGCGTCAATCAGTTTGACCAGCAGCGGAAATTCGTTACCGTAGCGTTCGTACACTGCATCGCCCACCAAGTCGCCCAAATACACCTCTATAAGTTCGGGCAGCGTATTTTCGGCCAGAAATCCGTTTTCGACCACCGACTCGTTGTCGCGCACGGCCGACACATCCCACGTTTCGCCCACGCCGGCCGCGCCGGCTGCATCATGACGATAATAACGTTGCAAGCGGTTGCCGCCCCACAATTTTGTTTTATATATAGGTTTGAACTTTAACGGATAAAGCATCATTTTTATATGGTATACAAATTTGTTGATTCCAATTTGCAAAGATATGTATTTTTTTCGACAAATGCGTCATCAAAATGCGCAGAAATACGATTTTTTTCTGCAAAAAAAATTTTTCTGCATTTTTCTGCAAAAAAATTTGGAGCGAATAATTTTTTGTATATAAATTTGTTCAAGATTAGCCACGAGGCTTTTAGGCATTCGCCCTGCGACCACAAATCGCACTTTTAATACTGATTTTCAGCACATTAACAAACGCAAACAGATAAATTCGAGTTGTTTTGCGACTTGACATCTGCATATAAAATGGTCTTAATTTTATAATTTTATGGCAAAAAAATCGATTCTCACCGAAGAATTGAAGAACAAATTCGGCTTCGACCGGTTCAAAGGTAACCAAGAAGCCATCATCAAAAACGTGTTGGACGGCAAAGACACTTTTGTACTGATGCCGACCGGCGGCGGAAAATCGTTGTGCTACCAACTGCCCTCGCTGTTGCTCGAAGGCACGGCCATCGTCATCTCGCCACTGATTGCGCTGATGAAAAACCAAGTCGATGCCATGCGCAACTTCAGCGAAGAAGACGGCGTCGCCCATTTTCTGAACTCGTCGCTCAACAAGCCGGCAATAGAAGAGGTGAAAGCCGACCTGAAAAGCGGCAAGACCAAACTGTTGTATGTAGCACCCGAATCGCTGACCAAAGAGGAGAACATCACCTTTTTGCGCACCATCAAAATTTCGTTCTACGCCATCGACGAAGCACACTGCATTTCGGAGTGGGGACACGACTTCCGCCCCGAGTACCGTCGTATCCGACCGATTATCAACGAGATAGGCAGCGCGCCCATCATTGCACTGACGGCCACCGCCACGCCCAAAGTGCAGCACGACATACAAAAAAACCTCGGCATCACCAATGCCACCGTATTCAAATCGTCGTTCAACCGACCAAACCTCTACTACGAAGTGCGCCCAAAAACCGCCAACGTCGATAAAGATTTGGTCAAATTCATCAAATCGCAATCGGGCAAATCGGGCATTGTGTACTGTTTGAGCCGCAAAAAAGTGGAGGAATTGGCCGAATCGTTGGTACTAAACGGCATTCCGGCGCTGCCCTACCACGCCGGTCTCGACTCGGCAGTGCGCAGCGAAAATCAGGACAAATTTCTGATGGAAAAAGTAGACGTCATTGTGGCCACCATCGCTTTTGGCATGGGCATCGACAAACCCGATGTGCGCTATGTGGTGCATTACGACATACCCAAAAGCCTCGAAGGCTACTATCAGGAAACCGGACGCGCCGGACGCGACGGTGGCGAAGGCTACTGCCTGGCATTCTACAACAGCAAAGATTTGCAGAAGTTGGAAAAATTCATGCAAGGCAAACCCATCAACGAACAAGAGATAGGCCGCCAACTGCTCAACGAAACAGCAGCCTACGCCGAATCGTCGATATGCCGCCGCAAAATGCTGCTCCACTACTTTGGCGAAGAGTACACCGAAGAGAACTGCGGCAACTGCGACAACTGTCTGCACCCAAAAAAACAGGTTGAGGCACAAGAGTTGCTCTGCACCGTGCTCGAAACCATCGCCGCCGGCAAAGAGAAATTCAAAGCCGAAGTCATCATCGACATTTTGAGCGGCAAAGAGACGGCCGAAATCAAATCGTACCACCTTGAAGAACTCGACGCTTTCGGTTCCGTTACCGGCGACGAAGTGGCGCTGCTGAACGCCGTGATTCGCCAAGCCATGATAAACGGTTACATAGCCAAAGAGATAGAAAACTACGGTGTATTGCGCCTGACAGAGGCCGGCAAGGAATATTTGGAAAATCCAAAATCGTTCACCATCACCAAAGACCACGAATACGCCAGCGACCTCGAAGAGACGCCTCAGCGCAGCGGATCGGCTTGTGCCATGGATCCGGCCTTGTTCAGCATGCTGAAAGATTTGCGCAAAAAACTCTCGAAACGCATGGAATTGCCACCGTTCGTCATCTTTCAGGACCCGTCGCTCGAAGCCATGGCCACCACCTACCCCATCACCCTCGAAGAATTGCAAAACATTCCCGGCGTAGGCGTAGGCAAAGCCAAACGTTACGGGCAAGAATTTATCGACCTGATACGCAAGCACGTCGATGTCAACGAGATAGAACGCCCCGAAGACCTGCGTGTGCGCACCGTAGCCAACAAATCGCGTCTGAAAATCGAAATCATACAAGCCATCGACCGCCAAGTAGCCCTCGACGACTTGGCCGAATCGAAAGGGCTCGACTTCAACGACCTGCTCGACGAAGTGGACAGCATCGTCTATTCGGGCACGAAAATCAACATCGACTACTTTTTGCACGAAATTATGGACCAAGAGCGCATCGACGAAGCCTTCGATTATTTCAAAAATCAGGCGCAAACCGACAACGTAGAAGAGGCGCTGCGCAACTTGGGCGAAGACGATTACACCGAACCCGAAATCAGATTGATACGCATCAAATTTTTGTCGGAATTGGGCAACTAACACACAACAACAACTTGATTATCAGACAAATGTAATATTTTAAGCATTTTTAACCAGAACTATTGCTTTTCTCCGAAAAAAGTTGTATCTTTGCACGCTTAATATCGGCGTTTCGAAACGTCGGTATTAGGTGTGTATTTATTTACGCCTATTAGTCATGTCTAACCAAAACTTATCAGGAATTAATGAGGCAACTAAAAATCACCAAATCCATTACCAATCGTGAGAGCGCATCGCTCGACAAGTATTTGCAGGAAATCGGTCGCGAGGAACTTATCTCGGTAGAAGACGAGGTTGAGTTGGCACAACGCATCCGCAAAGGCGACCGTGCCGCCCTCGAGAAGCTGACGCGCGCCAATCTGCGTTTTGTTGTATCGGTGGCCAAGCAGTACCAAAATCAGGGGCTCAGTCTGCCCGACTTGATCAACGAAGGCAATTTGGGCTTGATAAAAGCCGCCCAAAAGTTTGACGAGACGCGCGGTTTCAAATTTATTTCGTATGCCGTGTGGTGGATTCGTCAATCTATTTTGCAATCGTTGGCCGAGCAATCGCGCATAGTACGTTTGCCGTTGAACCAAGTAGGGTCGCTCAACAAGATAAACAAGGCCTTGTCGCGATTTGAGCAGGAGAACGAGCGTCGTCCCTCGCCCGAGGAGTTGGCCGAGGAGTTGGACATTCCGATTGACAAAATAGCCGACACGCTGAAAGTGTCGGGACGCCACATTTCGGTCGATGCGCCGTTTGTCGAAGGCGAGGACAACAGTCTGCTCGACGTATTGCCCAACGACGATTCGCCCGTAGCCGACCACACGTTGATGAACGAATCGCTGCAAACCGAAATAGACCGCGCCCTTGAGACGCTGACCGAACGCGAAGCCGACATCATCCGTATGTTTTTCGGCATTGGTTGTCAGGAGATGACATTGGAAGAGATTGGCGCAAAATTTGCGCTGACACGCGAGCGTGTGCGTCAAATCAAGGAGAAGGCCATCAGGCGACTACGCAACAACACGAAAAACAAGATTCTAAAAAGTTATTTGGGATAAAAACGCCATAACATCAACTCCGAAAGAGCACTGCACATGGTGCTCTTTCTTTGTAAAAAGTAAAAAAGAGTTACGCATTTGAGCACAACCGCCACCATATCGAATGCCGACCAACTTGGCACCGAGCCGATAGGCAAATTGCTGTTGCAATACTCGTTGCCGGCAATTATTGCCATGTCGTCGTCGTCGCTTTATCACATTATCGACAGCATATTTGTAGGGCGCGGCGTAGGCGGTGCCGCCATTGCCGGTATGGCTATCACGATGCCGATAATGAATATCGGTTCGGCCTTTGGCGCCATGGTGGGCGTGGGAGCCGGCGCCACCATATCGTTGCGTCTTGGCGAGGGCAACAAGATGGCTGCCGAGAAGACGCTTGGCAATGCCGTTTTGCTCAATGTGGTCATCGGGTTGCTGGTGATGATAGCCATGTTGGTATTTCTCGACCCGATATTGCTGCTGTTCAGCGGCGGCCGCGCCACTGCCGAAACCATTGGTTACGCGCGCCAATTCATGCAAATTATTTTGGCCGGCAACGTCATCACACACTTATACCTCGGCATGAGCGAGATGATACGTTCGTCGGGCTATCCGCGCAAAGCGATGTTCATCACGCTGACCACTGTGGTCATCACGCTATTGCTGAATCCGCTGTTTATTTTCAAATTTGGTTGGGGCATTCGCGGTTCGGCGGCAGCCACAGTGATTGCGCAGTTTGTGGCTTTTGGCATTGCCTTGTCGCATTTCTGTTCGCACAAAAGTTACATTCATTTCAGTCGGCGGTCGTTGCATTTCGAATGGAAAGTCATCGGCGCCATTTTGTCGATTGGTCTTGCGCCGTTTTTGCTGAATCTTTGCGCTTCGTTGGTGGCCGCATTTGTCAACAACGCACTGCTAAAACACGGAGGTTCAGGAACTTACGACATTATCAGCGGGTTACCGAATGTTGGCGACATCTACGTAGCCGGTTACGGCATAGCCAACCGCATCTTGCTGTTGTTCATCATGGTGATACAAGGTTTGAATCAGGGCATGCAGCCGATTGTGGGTTATAATTATGGTGCCGAGCAGTTTAGTCGTGTTCGTCGGGCGTTGTTCTGCACCATCGGTTGCGCCGTCGGTGTGGCGACACTCGGTTTTGGGCTGGCACAATTGATGCCCGAACAGATTGCGCAGTTGTTTGTGGACAGCAACAAAGGCGGCAACGAGCAGGCCATCATTGCCATTGCAGCGCAGGGATTGCACATCATTATGGCCATTTTCCCGTTGGCTGGTTTTCAGATTGTAACCGGCAATTTTTTTCAATACATCGGCAAAGCGCCGTTGGCCATTTTTACATCGCTCACTCGCCAACTGTTGTTTTTGGTACCGCTGCTATTTTTGTTACCGCGCACGCTTGGTGCCTGCGGCGTATGGATTTCGTTTCCGATAGCCGACTTTGTATCGACGCTATTGGCAGCCATTTTCCTTGTCCGACAATTACGTGCGATGCGTATGCGTGAAGCAATCATCAGAAAATCAGCATTATGACTCAATCGGAACGTTATTCAAACATCATCGCGTGGTTCGAAGCCAACATGCCTGTGGCTCAAAGCGAATTGCATTACGACACGCCATTTCAACTACTGATTGCGGTTGTTTTGTCGGCGCAATGTACCGACAAGCGTGTCAATCTGACGACACCACGGTTATTTGCCGACTTTCCGACTCCGGAAGCCATGGCCGCTGCATCGGTCGAGGCCATTTTCGACGACATCAAGAGCATATCGTATCCCAACAGCAAAGCGACTTATCTGTCAGGCATCGCCAAGAAACTTGTCAGCGACTTTGGCGGTCGTGTACCCGACACGGTAGAGCAACTGCAAACCCTGCCCGGCGTAGGGCGCAAAACCGCCAATGTGGTAGCATCCATCATTTTCGGACAGCCACGCATGGCAGTGGACACGCACGTTTTTCGCATCGCCGAGCGTTTGGGTTTGACCACGAACTCGAAGAATCCGCTTCAAACCGAGCGCGAATTGGTGAAACACATACCGACACATCTGATACCCAAGGCACACCATTGGCTCATTTTGCACGGGCGTTATGTGTGCGTGGCGCGCAAACCCAAGTGTCCAGAATGCGGGTTACGCCCATATTGCCGTCATTACGAAAAAAATATGTAACTTTGTCCGCGCGATGAGATACACACAAGTAACATTCCGTCTGCAGAGCGACAGCGATTTTGCTGCCGACCTTCTGACTGCAGCCTTGTCCGAAATACACTTCGATAGTTTCGAAGAAACGACACGCGGCATAGTGGCCTACTGCCCCACCGCCCTATTCGACGAGGCAGCCATGAACACAGCCATCGCTGCACTGCCTGTGCCATTGACGTACGACTACCGTATTGCCGATATGCCCGACATCGATTGGAATGCTGTGTGGGAACAAAACTCGTTTACACCCATCGACATCGACGGACGATGCATCATTCACAACACACGCACCACACCGACACATCCGTACGAATACGACATTACCATCGACCCGCAGCAGGCCTTCGGGAGCGGCAATCACGAAACTACACGTCTGATTATCAGAAAATTGATTAGCATGGACTTGGTCGGCAAAACCATTTTGGACATGGGATGCGGCACAGGCATTTTAGCCATTTTGGCAGCCAAGCGCGGTGCAGCACACATCGCAGCCGTCGATATTGACGAATGGTCGGTGCGCAACACCACAGCCAACTGCGCCTTGAACCACATCGACAACATTTGTGCGCTGTTGGGCAGCGTCGAACAAGTGTCAGACAACACCTACGACATCATTTTAGCCAACATCAATCGCAACATTTTGCTGGAACATTTACCCACATACGCCGCAATGCTAAACGCCGGCGGAACGTTGATAATCAGCGGTTTTTACAGCGCCGACGTGCCACCGCTACGCGCCAAAGCCGAATGCTGTGGGCTGCACTATGCCGACAGCGCCATCGATGATGATTGGACAATTCTTACATTCTACAAACCGGAATAACAAATTGCTGCAACCACGCAATTACATACGGAAGATCGTTACCTCGGAGTTGACACGCAACTCTGCCAAACTACTATCGGCCAATGTTGTGGCGCAAGCGATAGGGCTGTTGGTCTATCCCATCTTGACGCGTCTTTACAGCCCCGAAGATTTTGGTTTACTGAACTTGTTTTTGAGCATTGGCGGCGTGCTGGCTCTTCTTTCCACCGCCGAGTATCAGTATGCGATTGTGTTGCCAAAAACACAAAACAAGGCTGTTGCTTGCTTTCATGTCGGTTTTTTCATGCTGCTTGCCATCACGGCCTTGTGTGCCGCATCAATACCATTCAAAACACAGATAGCAACACTTTTTAATGCGCCGGCATTAACAAAATATTACCCACTTTTGTGTGTATTTGTATTTGTTACGGGGTTATGGACATTGCTAAACTATTGGTTTACACGCAACAAGCAATTTAGCCGAATATCGACCTACCAACTGACGCAAAGTATATCCGGAGCCGGACTGAAATATAGTTTTGGTGTTGGCGGTATGGTCAATGGCGGCCTTGTGTGGTCAATAATCATTGCGCCCATCATAGCCATTGCGGCGAGTATTTGTCGCCACTTCCGCCGCAACATTCGGCCACTGTGCCAATACAACAAACACGATTGCCGCGTTGCAGCCAAGGAGTATGTAAATTTTCCAAAATATTCATTACCGCGCGCGCTGATTAACAATCTCAGTGGCAATTTACCGATTTTATTGTTGACTCCATTTTTCGGGTTGACCGAAATCGGTTATTTCGGCATGGCTTTCACATTGGCATTTCGTCCGATAAATATGATTTCCGGTTCGTTGTATCAAGTACTATTTCAACGCATATCGGAACAAGTTCAAAACCGACAAAGCATTTTGCCGTTTTTCCGTAAATTTGTCAAAAGCACGTTATTCATAGTGATTCCGAGTTTTGCGGTACTCTCTTTTGTATTGCCTTGGCTGACGAGATGGTTACTTGGTCCTGGTTGGGAAGTAACGGGCGAATACATCCGTTGGATGCTTCCGTGGCTGTGTTGCAGCCTACTCACGGCCAGCGTTTGTTTTTTGTCGGATGTGTTTGCAAAACAACGTATCGGGCTATGGTTTGAGATACTGCTTGCTGCTTTACGCGCCATCGGCGTGTTAGCCGGAGTTTTGACAAACAGTTTCAATGTGGCTGTTGTCGGATACGCTATCAGTAGTGCGATAGCGATTCTTGCACAATTCGTATGGTTATACGCATTGGTCAAGAAATATGATTCTCATATAAACTGATTAGTTGCTGTCCTATTGTTGCGAAGGAGTATTGCTTACCTTGTTCGCGAATGAGTGCGGTGTTGTATTCTTGGTAATGGTCAAGCATAAAGGAAATGGCATTCGCAAGAGCGTTTTCATCTTCGGACGGGACCAACATGCCCGTTTGAGCATTCACCACCTCCGGTATTGCTCCCGCATTAGCACCAATTATTGGCAATCCTACTGCTAAACATTCTGCAAGTACAACACCCGCAGTTTCATATCTCGAGAATAGGACGAATGCATCTGATTGTTGCATCCATTGGCAGACTTGCGTGGGTGTTTTTTCTCCGGTAAAGAGAAGCATTTCGTCGGGAAATTGGAGCGAATCAGCATAAGTTTTAACCGCTTCAAAATCAACACCGGTTCCCACCAATACTAATTCAAAATCTTGCCGTTTTTCCGCTACTTTTCGAGTAGCCTGCAACAAGCCTTTGATATTTTTAGCCTTATCATCAAAACAGCTAACATGTAATAACCTTTTTTTTGCACGTATTAGTTTCGTATAAGGGGCATAAAAGAAATCGTCCACCACATTGTTGATTTTCTGCCAATGTGCATTCTCTATTCCGCAAGTCTGCATTGCATTTTTCAAAACATTGCTTACCGGCATTATACCATTTGCATGCTTTGCTATATGTCTCATAATCCATCCGTGCCAACCACCACGAAATGCGAAGTTTGCAGGAAGATAGCCCGACCAATGTTCAATTATAAAATAAGGAATATGATAACGGCGTTTGAGATAGAGTGCCAAAAGCCCATTTTTGTCCAACACATTCATCTGCACGACATCAGGCAGTCCCCATTCCTTGCGCAAGCGTTTCCATCCTTGCCACATATCCCGCAACCATTGTACGCCTGTGCTTTCATAATACAGCACTCTCACATCTGCTCCTTGTAGGCGCAGTGCATCGGCATGCTTTTGCACAAAAAGCCCCGCCATCGCGTCTCGCGGTGTAGGATACCATGCAGCAAGGAAAAGGACTTTCATAGATTATTGCAACTTATACCTCAGGTTGCGAAGGTGGTTGAAGAATAGCGCGAGGCGGAAAATGGGATGATAGTATTTCTCTACGCTGTAATACTTATAAGGCTCGGAGCCGAACTGCTTATAGTGGTTAGCGATGGAGCGCACCATAGAGCCTTCGAAATCGAAATGGACTTGTTTCTCGCGCGCCAATTTGATAGATTCCAATACAAGCAGCGCCCCTGCGCCAGAATTCTTGAACTCCAATGAGTAGCAGAGGATGAGGTAGTACATCAGTTTGTTGTCCCATGCGAGGAAGGCGGCAGCGTGGGTGTGGTTGTCGGCATCCTTGATGGCTATGATGGTGCATTGGTTGAGGCAGTGGAGTTTGCGCTCGAGGACGAGAAAGAACTCGCGGGAATAGGTTATCGCCTTGCGTTGCTCCGCCATGCAAGCGGCGTGGAAGCGGTAGAAGTCCTCGGGGGACATGGTGTAGTCGGCATGCAGCGCGAGGGCTTTTTGGAGTTGGCGTTTCTTGTTCTTGGAGAAGCGACTAATGAGTGCGTTGAGGTCGCTGAGGTCGTTGATGCGGTAAGTAACACGCTCGCGCGCCTTGAAACCAAGCGCTTGCATAGGCTCTACGCAGAGGGACTTGGGGGCGTACTGCTGGTAGTAGTAAGCGAGGTGGAGGCTGTCTAACTGTTCGGCAAGCATACGGCAGATCTCCGCCACCTGACACTGGTCGTCGGTGTATTGTTGCGCGACCCAAATGCCGCCTATCTGCGTCATCTGCGGCATAACGATGAAACGCATCCCCATTCGTTTGCGAATGAGATACGGCATAGCACCCATGATCTCGCCTTGTTCGTTCTCCGCCAAGAGGACGTCCCACTCTTTGCCCGCGCATACCGCCTCCATCCACCATGGCTGCAAGAAAATAGGAAGGTCTTTTTGCTCGGCCGCCCACACTACATATCGTTCTTTAGTCGTCATTCCTTCAATAGCCATTCACTAAATGTTCTATCAATATCTTCAGTCCGATGCCGAACAAAATGATGCCGCCAATCAATTCGACATTCAACTTAAAGCGTTTGCCAAACGTTATGCCGACGACACAACCCGCAAGCGTAAACAAAAAACTGCCCAATGCGATGATGCCGACAGCGGTATAAACCAAGTTGCCCAACGGTACAAAAATCAGCCCTGTGGCCAACGCATCGATGCTGGTGGCCACCGCCATCAACAAAAGCATCTTTAACGATCCGAATGGCGTGCGGGTATCGTCGTGTGCATCGCCACGAAAGCTTTCGAACGCCATTTTGCCGCCTAGAAACGACAGAATGCCAAATGCCAGCCAATGGTCTATTTTGGCTATTTGTTCGGCAAAACCGACACCGGCCAACCAACCAACAAGCGGCATAGCGCCTTGAAACAATCCGAACATACATGCCATACGAAACATTTTCGGCCAATCGTAGCGGCCATGCGCCACACTGCCAGCAATAGAAACGGCAAAACAGTCCATGGCCAAACCAACCGAGAGTAAACATATTTCGAAGTACGACATAATCTAAATATTCATTAACGAATGCTATTTCATTTTCCGGCAGCAGCGTGTTGCTTGAAGGCAGCTTCGTAGGCTTGCGCTGCTTGTTCGAGTTCGGAGTACCACGCCGCGCCAAAACGACGAACAAGCGGAATTTTCAAAAATTGATAGACAGGCAGTTTCAACGCACGGCCATGCTTTTCGGCACAAGAGCACACCTCCCAACGGTGATAATTCACTGCCGTAAATTGCTTATATTTGGTCAGTCGCACCGGATAGAGATGACACGAAATAGGTTTGTAAAACGTGCTCCGTCCCTCGCGGAAAGCCTTTTCGAGAGCACATTTGCACACGCCGTCGGCAGGGTCGGTGTAAGCAAAAACACAGTCGCGACCATCGACAATGGAAGTTACCAAATCGCCTTGACAATCGACATAAGCCACACCCTGCTCGTCGATGACACGCCGCGCTGCGTCCGACAAATCGTTCCACACCACAGGCAAAGCCGCTTCCAATTCGGCCACCTCGTCCATTTCGAGTGGTGCGCCACTATCGCCCTCGACACAACATTGCCCACGACACACGCCCAAATCGCAACAAAACTGCTGCTCGAACAGGTCGAAACTGACAACCGTATCCCCGATTTCTACCATACTCAAATGTTTTCGAGATGCAAAGATAACAAATTATTGCGACTTATCCGCAAAAGATGCTATATTTTATCGAAAAAATCGTAACTTTGCACCAAAATACAACGCCGCCATGACCGAACTTCAACTGACACTTTCGCCCGATGAGGCAGCCAACGACTACGCCATCAGACAACGCGCTGCGCAAATGTTGCACTGCCATGTGTCGGACATTGCACAACTGCAGGTAGTCAAAAAATCCATCGACGCGCGCAGTCGGCGGCCGGTAGTGCTGCTCAAAATTCGCGTTTTCGATGCCGGCGAACCTACTTGCCAATACGAGAACACATTTCACTATCATCACGTAGCCGGCAAACCGCGCGTGATTGTCGTCGGGAGCGGACCGGCCGGGCTGTTTGCCGCACTGCGACTGATAGAATGCGACCTCTGCCCCATCGTATTGGAACGCGGCAAAGATGTGTCGGCACGCAAAAAAGACATTGCGCAACTCAACAGAAACGTGGCCCTGTGTAGCGAGTCGAACTACTGCTTTGGCGAAGGCGGCGCAGGCACTTTCTCTGACGGGAAACTCTACACACGCAGCAACAAACGCGGCAATACGCAACGCATTTTCGAGATTTTTCACTATCATGGCGCGCAAGATGCCATTCTCTACGAAGCGCATCCACACATCGGCACCGACCGACTGCCCGTCGTCATCAAAAATATGCGTCAAACGATTATTGACAATGGCGGCGAAGTGCATTTCGACAGCAAAGTAACCGAATTTCTCATCGATGGCGACCATATTTGTGGCGTACGCACCGAGCAAGGCGACACGTTTCGGGCTGAAAATGTGATACTTGCGACAGGTCATTCGGCTCGCGACATCTACGAACTCATGCAACGCCAACACCTACAAATCGAGGCCAAAGGGTTTGCCATGGGTGTCAGGGTCGAACATCCGCAAGCACTGATAGATGCCATTCAGTACCACCACGCCACGCGCAACCCACATCTGCCGGCTGCGGCCTACAACGTTGTGCAGCAAGTCGATGGACGCGGTGTCTATTCGTTCTGCATGTGTCCGGGTGGGCACATTGTCCCATCGGCCACGGCGCCACAACAGATTGTGGTGAATGGCATGTCGGCGTCGCATCGCAACTCACCCTTTGCCAATTCGGGCATTGTGGTCGAATTGCGCCCCGACGATCTCACGGAATATGCCCATTATGGTGAATTGTGCGGGCTGCATTTCCAAATGGATTTGGAACATTTGGCCTATACACACAACGGCGGAGACTTGCAAACTGCGCCGGCGCAACGTTTAGCCGATTTTGTCGGCAATCGTCTTTCGACCACGCTTCCCGCATGTTCGTACCTGCCGGGCATCGCCTCGTCGCCCATGCACGAATGGCTGCCGGAGCGCATTGGCAAACGCCTGCAAGAAGGATTCAAAGGATTCGACCGCAAGATGCGTGGTTTTTTGACCAACGACGCCGTCATTGTCGGGGTCGAGAGCCGGTCGTCGTCGCCGGTACGCATTCCCCGCAACACCGAAACCCTCGAGCATAGCCAACTGCGCGGCCTCTACCCTGCCGGCGAAGGTTCGGGTTATGCCGGCGGCATCACCTCGTCGGCCATGGATGGCGAACGCTGCGCCGATATGATAGCGGCAAAAATGGCGCATTAACACACGCCGGCAACCGTCATGGTGCGCTGCAAGTACAAAAAAAATCCGCTGACAACTTATTGACAATAAAAAAAAAAAAAAGCGAAACAACTGAAAATCAATCGTTTCGCTTGCTAACTTGTTGCCTATATGAAATCCTAAAACTATCACAAGATACACAACTTAAACCTTTTACAAGCGTGGACAAAGA
The DNA here is from genome assembly GCA_004557405.1 of Bacteroidales bacterium. Taxonomy (GTDB): domain Bacteria; phylum Bacteroidota; class Bacteroidia; order Bacteroidales; family Paludibacteraceae; genus W0P28-013. The sequence continues at coordinate 368 of SFDZ01000029.1, read as the reverse complement.
CAATAGCCACCACCATGGCCGCCATCACACTGATGCCTGCCACCGATCCGATGACGATGTATTGCTGTTTTGTCTATTTTGGTAATTTCATTTTGTTGTTTCAATTTTTATTTGTAACTTTGTCGGTGAAATAATGAATTGTGTAGCTCACTACCTACATCTGGCTACATTCCGTTTTTATTATTGTAGTTGCACCAGTATAGAGAGAAACAGCAAGGACGAGGAGACCCACTACAAAGCCAAGGATGCAGTAGGTGATGATGAAGCCGAGAATGGCTCCACCAACGGCACAGGCTGCCCAGGTGATGTAGCGACCTTGAAACCCCATAAATTCAAGGGGCTTTTGCAGTCCCTTGAACATGGGATAA
>SFDZ01000028.1 GCA_004557405.1 Bacteroidales bacterium | reverse complement strand
CTAAAATCATGAAATACCGTTTTGACGAGACTACGATAAATACTTTGTTGAAATCTGATTACTATCGCTACCCTCCAAAGAAAGCCAAATATCTAATTGACCAATTAGTAAAGGATATACGTTATGATGAATAATTTTCCAAATGTTGCTGTCATCATTCCCACACTCAATGAGGAGCATTTTATTGCTACTTGTCTTGAGTCTGTGTTAGGGCAAACTTATCCGTTGGAAAAGATGGATATTATGGTAGTAGATGGTGGCAGTGTTGATAATACAACTGCCATCGTGGAGCAATACCACCGGCAGCACGAAAATATCCGTTTGCTGTACAATGAACGGAAAATCCAGTCTATAGCGTTCAATATAGGTGTTGCAAATTCTACTGCCCCATATATTGTACGTTTGGATGCGCATGCTACTTACAACAAGGAATATATAGCCCTTTGTATAGAGGCGCTGCAAGCTGATAGTAAACGCGGAAATGCAGGGGGGAGGGTTTTAATTCAGGCGCAAAATGATTCTCTATGGGCGGTGTGCAATCAAATCTTAAATTACTCCAAATTTGGCATTGGTGGTGCGACTTTCCGTGTTGGTAATCAAGCCGGCAATGTGGATACTGTGCCTTTTGGAGCCTTTCCAAGAACTGTAATAGAGAAGATTGGTGGTATGCGCGAAGATTTACCGCGCGGCGAAGATAATGAGTTCAACTCGCGTATTCATAAAGCAGGGTATGATGTCTACTATAACCCCGAAATCAAAATCTATTACTATGCTCGTCCTACCTTGTGCTCTTCTTGCAAACAGATGTTTGCTAATGGTGAGTCAATAGGACATCTATTGTATATTGATAGAGATGCTATTGGTTTACGCCATCTTGTACCTTTGTTTTTTGTATTAGGATTAGTATTTGGACCTATATTGGCGTTTTTTTGGAGACCATTTTTATATCTTTGGCTAGTGGGGGGCTGTGCATATTTGCTGTGTGATATTGTGGCATCTATACAAGCAACATATAAAGGCGGATTAAAGTATTCTCTACCATTGTGTTGGTTGTTCCTATGTGTGCATATCTCATATGGTGTCGGGACTATAAATGGAATACTTTTTCATAATGTTAGAAACAAGAAAAAATAGTAGAAGAATATGAAACGTTTTAATATTCCGTTTTCTCCGCCGGATATGACAGAGGCGGAGGTGAAAGAGGTCGCGGATGCCATCTTGAGCGGATGGATAACGACCGGTCCGAGAACCAAAGAGTTGGAGCGTCAGATAGCCTCCTATGTGGGGGTGAACAAGGCGGTGTGTCTCAATTCCCAGACCGCTTGTGCTGAGATGGCATTGCGCTTATTGGGTATAGGTGCGGGCGATGAGGTAATCGTTCCGGCTTATACCTATACTGCTACTGCATCAGTTGTTTGCCATGTAGGAGCAAAGTTAGTAATGGTTGATGTACAGCCCGACTGTTTGGAGATGGACTATGAGGCGTTGGAAAAAGCAATAACGCCTGCTACGAAAGCGATTATCCCGGTTGATCTTGCCGGTATCCCTTGTGATTACGACCGTATTTTTGCTATCGTGGAGCGAAAGAAACACCTCTTCCAACCCTCTAATGATATTCAGCGTGCCATAGGGCGTGTGGCGATTAGTGCGGATGCGGCACATGCTTTTGGTGCTTCGTATCATGGGAAGATGGTGGGTTCAATAGCGGATTTTACATCTTTCTCCTTCCATGCAGTGAAGAACCTGACCACGGCGGAAGGAGGAGCACTCACGTGGAGGCCCATTCCCGGTATAGACGAAGATGAACTCTACCACATGGCGCAACTCTATTCTCTGCACGGACAGTCCAAAGACGCATTGGCTAAAACGAAGTTGGGCGCATGGGAGTATGATATTGTCGGACCTTGGTACAAGTGCAACATGACCGATATCATGGCAGCACTTGGCTTAGTACAGTTGAAGCGTTATCCTTCGTTATTGGAACGGCGTAAGCAGATTATCCACCGATATGATGAGGCTTTCCGACCATTGGGAATAGAGGTGCTTGACCATTATAGCGAGCAGCACCAATCTTCTGGACATCTCTATATCACACGAATACCGGGCGCAGATACCGATCGAAGACAAGAAATCATAGTCAAAATGGCAGAGCAGGGTATAGCGACGAATGTACACTATAAGCCACTACCGATGATGACAGCATACAAAAACTTAGGATTTGACATTGCCGACTATCCAAATGCGTATGCTCGTTTTGCCAATGAGATTACATTGCCGCTTCATACTTGCTTGAAGGACGAAGAAGTGCAGTATGTGATAGATAACTTTGTGGCTATTGTATCTGCCAAATAGTGCGATAAGATGAAACGCTTATTTGACATTGTGGCGAGTGGGTTTGGCTTACTCTTGCTTTCACCCTTGTTTCTTTTAGTCGCTATTTGGATAAAGTTAGATTCGCCTGGACCGGTCTTCTATCGTCAGGTGCGTGTAGGGCGTTACAACCGAGATTTTCGTATTTTTAAGTTCCGCTCCATGCGTGTTGGGGCTGACAAAGGTAGCCTCGTTACCATAGGAGGGCGCGACCCTCGCGTAACACGCTCGGGCTATTTCATTCGTAAATTCAAGATAGACGAACTACCGCAGTTGATAAATGTGTTTATTGGTGATATGAGTCTTGTGGGACCGCGTCCCGAAGTGAGACACTATGTGGATTATTGGACCAAAGAGCAGTTGCATGTTCTGGATGTGCGTCCTGGGATTACCGACCCTGCAAGCATTAAATTCCGAAATGAGAACGAACTGCTAGAGAAAGCAGAAGACCCGGAAAAGTATTATATAGAAGTCATAATGCAAGAAAAATTACGGCTTTACTTGGAGTATGTAGAGAACCATAGTTTCTGGTACGACATTAAACTTATATTTCAAACGTTTGTCGCCATCATCGCCTAATCTCTTGGCGCTACTTGGCGTAAAAAAAATAGGACGGAAAATTTGTGCAATATCGAAAATGTAGTATCTTTGCAAATGATATTTTGTGGCTATCGTTGGTAATGATAAATTACTAAATGGTTGATAATGAATTATAAAAATGTAATACTTATGAAGAGAGTACTGTTCTTGATGTTGACGGCTTTGCTGTTGGTGGCTTGCGAAGGACCGCAAGGACCCAAAGGCGACCAAGGCGACCCCGGCGTGGGCACTTGGAAAATTATTGACCTGAAAGTGGATAAATGGCAATACTCCAATGCCGCCAATAACAACTATTTCTATGCCGATTTCAATGTGCCGGAACTGACAGAGTTCATCTATGATTACGGCATGACGCAGTGCTACATAGAGTATAACTCAGGTACCGAAGATCGCATACAACAATTATTGCCTATCACTCGGCATCGCGAGGAGTCGGTAACTGAAGGCGGCGAAACAAAATGGGTATTCTACACCGAAACCATCGATTACGACTATGGCATAGGTAATGTGCGTATCTATCTCACGCAGAGTGATTTCAATTACGAAATCGACACGACGTGGGAACCGGAACCAATGCTGTTCCGCTTGGTGTTGCTGTGGTGAAAAGACAATAGGCAATGATCGATTACTTCAAACACGAGTCGGCGTATGTCGACGAGGGATGCCATATCGGTAAAGGCACCAAAATTTGGCATTTTTCACACATCATGGCGGGCTGCGTCATCGGCGACGATTGCAACATTGGCCAAAACGTGGTTATTTCGCCCGATGTGCGCTTGGGACGCAATGTGAAAATTCAAAACAACGTGTCGGTCTATACCGGCGTTGTGTGCGAGGACGATGTGTTCCTTGGCCCGTCGATGGTGTTTACCAACGTGATAAATCCGCGTAGTCATGTGTCGCGCAAAAACGAATACCGCCCGACAATCATTCATCGCGGAGCAAGCGTTGGCGCAAATGCCACTATCGTGTGCGGACACGAGATTGGTGCGTATGCTCTGATTGGCGCAGGCTCGGTCGTTACCAAAAATGTGAAACCCTATGCACTGATGGTGGGAAACCCCGCACGACAAATCGGATGGGTGAGCGCATACGGCGAAAAACTCAAATTCGACCTCAATGGCGAAGCCGTTTGTCCGGCCACGGGCGAACACTACCAACTGATGAATGGCGAAGTGTCGTTAAAACGTTGAAAATCAAAAAAATAAAAATCAATAGCGATGAAAAATTTTGCGTTGATAGGCGCTGCGGGCTACATTGCACCGCGACATTTACGCGCCATTAAGGATACCGGCAACCGCTTGGTGGCGGCTTACGACAAGTTCGATAGCGTCGGCATTATGGATAGTTATTTCCCGCAAGCCGACTTCTTTACCGAGTTTGAAATTTTCGACCGCCATTGCTCGAAAATCAAGGCTACCGACAAAAAAATCGACTATGTGTCGATTTGTACGCCAAACTACCTGCACGATGCGCACATGCGTTACAGTTTGCGGCTCGGCGCCGATGTCATCTGCGAAAAACCATTGGTGCTCAATCCGTGGAACATCGACCAATTGGTGCAGATAGAAAAAGAAACCGGACACCGCATCAACACTATTTTGCAACTGCGCTTGCACCCGTCCATCGTGGCGTTGAAACAACAAGTCGATGCCGCACCGAAAGACAAAATTTTCGATGTCGATTTGACTTATATCACATCGCGCGGCAACTGGTATTACACGAGTTGGAAGGGCGATGTTCACAAAAGTGGCGGCATAGCCACCAACATCGGCGTGCATTTCTACGACATGCTGCAATGGGTGTTCGGCAAAGTTACAAAAAACATTGTCCATGTCATGGCTCACGACCGCTGCGCCGGATACCTCGAACTCGAAAAGGCGCGGGTGCGTTACTTCCTGAGCATCAACGCCGACAATCTGCCCGAAAATGCTGTGCAAGGCGAAAAACGTACCTATCGCACCATCAATATCGATGGCTCGGAGTTTGAATTCAGCCAAGGATTTACCGAATTGCACACCGAAAGTTACAAACGGATTCTGACCGGAAATGGTTTCGGCATCGAAGATGCGCGTGAGTCCATCAACATCGTGCATGCCATTCGCAATGCGCAGCCCGTGGGCTTGGTGGGCGATTATCATCCGTTGGCCAAGTTGCCGGCTGCAAAACATCCTTTTGGCTGGTAACTCTCTGAAAACCAATGGAAACAATCGATTTTCGTTTGCGCACCGGCGAAAGTTTTATCCCGTTGATAGCCTTACTGAAGGCGGTGAATGTGGTGGAATCGGGCAGCATGGCGCAACAAGTGGTAACAGATGGATTGGTTTGTCGCAACGGACAGACCGAATGGCGTAAACGCGCCAAAATCGTTTCGGGCGACACGATTCGGTTCGCTCATTTTCTGATAAACGTGCTATGAATATCGAAGATTTGCGCACCTATTGCTTGGCGTTGCCCTATGTCGAAGAGCGTTTCCCGTTCGACGACACAACATTGGTGTTTTGCATCGGCGGACACATGTTTGCATTGGTCGATTTGGAACGTGCCGACCGTGTGAACTTAAAGTGCAAACCCGATGTCGCCGTCGAGTTGCGCGAACGCTACGAGGGCGTGGTGCCCGGTTGGCACATGAACAAAAAACATTGGAACACAGTCTATTTGCAAGCCGATGTGCCTACAACCGTATTGCACGAAATGATTGACAACTCCTATCACTTGGTGTACGGCGGACTCCCCAAACGCGACCGCGAATCGATGCCTTTATGACTTCGCGGCAGAAAATAGAATTGTTGGCGCCGGCCAAAAATGCCGATGTGGGCATTGCGGCAGTGAACCATGGCGCCGATGCTGTGTATATTGGTGCTCCGAAATTTGGCGCTCGACAGGCCGCCGGCAATTCGTTCGACGAAATCGCACGTTTGGTGGCGTACGCTCATCGCTTTTATGCACGCGTATATGTGGCGCTGAATACCATTCTGACTGACGATGAATTGGAACAAAGTCGTCTGATAATCAACAATTTGTATAATATCGGTGTCGATGCACTGATAGTGCAGGACATGGGATTGCTCGAACTCGATTTGCCGCCGATACCGCTGCATGCCAGCACGCAGTGCGACAATCGGACACTCGAAAAGGTGCAGTTCCTTGAGCAGTGCGGCTTCGAACAGGTGGTGCTGGCGCGCGAATTGTCGTTGGCGCAAATACGCCATATTGCCGCCAATACGACAGTGTCGCTCGAGTGTTTTGTGCATGGTGCCTTGTGCGTTTCGTACAGCGGTCAGTGCTATCTGAGCGAAGCGTTGCGGCAACGCAGTGCCAATCGTGGGGCGTGTGCGCAGATGTGCCGTTTGCCATATACGTTGCTCGATGCCGACGGCCGCATGTTGGCTGATGGCAAACATCTGCTGTCGCTCAAAGATTTCGATGCCTCGGGGACGCTTGAAGGACGAAAACTACGTCAAAAATCTGACGGCTTACTATCGCCGTCAACTCGATGCACTGCTCGAAGGGCGCACCGCATGCCGGGCATCGTCGGGTAAAACGCGCTTTTTTTTCAGCCCGAATCCGCAAAAAACTTTCTATCGCGGCGCTACCGACTATTTCCTCACCGGCCGGCGTACCGATATGGTGTCGTTCGATACGCCTAAATCGCTTGGCGAACCGATTGGAAGGGTTAAAGCACTGTCGGATAATGCTTTAACTGTCGATTCGCAAGTACCGATAGTCAATGGCGACGGCCTGTGTGGCATTGGCACAGCGGGCGATTTGATAGGCTTTCGGGTCAATAGAGTGGAGCAGGGACGTTTGTTTCCGCTGAAAATGCCGCCAATACAACCCGGCACTATGCTTTATCGTAATCAGGATACGGCTTTCGAAAAAGTGTTGGCGGGCAAAACGGCCGAACGCAAAATCGCCGTCCGCATCACGGTGTCCGACCATGCCGAAGGCTTGCTTTGTACCGCGTGCGACGAGGACAACAACGTTGCAACTTGTCTGATGGAAACAGTCAAAACACCGGCCAACAATGTTGAACGTGCACGCGAAGTGTTGCGTACACAGTTTTCTAAATTAGGCGATACGGATTTTGAATTGTCTGATTTTCAGTTGAATATGTCGGATGTTTGGTTTGTGCCTGTGTCGCAGATGGCTGATACTCGGCGCACGTTGATGCGGCGTTTGGCCGAAGTGCGTCAGTCGCAGTTCCCGAAACGGACAGTCGTGGTGCGTCCCACGACGCATCCTTTCCCGCAGTCGGTGCTCGATTATCGTGCTAACGTGTTGAACAACAAGGCTGTCGCTTTTTACGAACGTCATGGCGCACAGGTTGTGCAGCGTGCTTTCGAGGCTTCGCCGGTCGATGGCGCCGAATTGATGCGCACGAAACATTGTTTGCGCTACAGTTTTGGTTGGTGCCCCAAACAAAAACCGCAAAATCCGCCTCGTGAGCCACTGGTTTTGCAATGCGGTAGTGCCGACTTACTCCTCACATTCGATTGCGCTCGTTGCGAAATGATTATCACCAAACGTGGGCGGCAGTAACTGACGTTTTCTTCGCTTTTTTTGTAAATTTTCGTCTGCTACACGCGGTAGAAATAACGCAGCAGCGCCTGAAAATGGCGGCCGCACAGCAAGTGCGACAACCGTACGGATAGTTGCTGCACCACATTGGGCGTAACGACGTAGCGTAATTTTGGATGGCGGCTCGCTACAATTTTTGCGATGCGGCGTGCCAAATATTCCGGTTGCCCACCGTGTTTTTCGTCGTTTTCGATGTTTGTCAACACGCGCTGAAACGATTGCCGATAGTCGTCGTTGGCCAAGGTTACGGCCGAAATGCGTCTGTTGGCGGTGAATCCCGTGCAAAAATCGCCGGGCTCCACTATCGTAACATCGATGCCGAATTGTGCCGTCTCGAGGCTCAAGGCTTCGCTGTAACCTTCGATGGCAAATTTCGATGCGCTGTACAATCCTTGGTACGGTATGCCAAAGCGTCCGCCGATGGAACTGATGTTGATGATGCGTCCGTTGCGTTGTCGGCGCATGTGTGGCAGTGCGCAGCGACACACGTTGACCACGCCTCCGAAATTGGTCTCCATCTGCAAACGTATTTCGTCGTCGGTGGCCAATTCGGCGGCGCCGCCTATACCAATGCCGGCGTTGTTTATCACCACATCGATGCGCCCATAGGTGTCGATGATGTGCGCAATGCCGGCTGCTACCGAAGCGCCGCACGTTACGTCCATTTGCAGTATATGGCAGTAGTCGGCGTGGGTGGCGTGCCTGCTCGTGCCGAATACGATGTGCCCCTCGCGCGATAATTGTTGGGCAATGGCGCGCCCAAAACCCGACGATGCACCGGTAACCAATACGATTTTTTGTTGCATGATACGTTGCTTTGTTATGCGACCGCTAAATTACAAAAAAAAATGGTACATGTTGCCATTTGCCGACATAGTTTTTTGTAATACTATTCTCTTGTGGTTAAATGTTATTAAAAAAAATAAAAATTACTGCGATTTGCACGATGTTTGATGCTGTAAAAATATCAAATTTTGCGGCGTAAACTTATATCGATAAATGGAAAAAATTGAAAAACTAACGATAGATGCCTTGCGGCGGGACGATGAGGAGTGTACACATGGCGATTTTTACCTCGAAACCGATCAACTTGTGGCGCGTTATGCCAATGCTGTACCTATCTCCTTCGATGGGTTTGTAGTGGCGTTGTTTCAAACCGGTCGTGCCGAAATGTCGGTCAATGGGCACAAATACAAAGTGTGTGGCGGCGATTTGCTGTTGCTGGCGCCCGATGCGGTGCTCAAATATTATGGTGCCACACCCGACTACGCGGCTACAAAAATAGTGGTAACGCTCGATGTAATCAGAAATTTCCCGATGTCGCTCAATACTGATATTATCGGCATGGCGCGGCGCCGACCGACTGTACGCCTGAATCGCACCGACTATGAAATGTTGCAGGATTGTTTGGCATTGATTGGCAAAAATTACAACAGCACAACCCAATGCTACCGCACCGAAATTCTGGAAACATTTTTTTATGCTATGCTGCTGGTCATTGGAAGCATATATAAACGCTCCGAAGTCGATGCGGACGAAGCGACCGCCAAATATAACGCCGAAAAATTGTCCGACACGTTTTTCAAATACGTGGCACAATACTATAAGGACAATCGTACCGTGAAATTTTATGCCGACAAAATGCATCTGACACCCAAATATTTGTCGAAAGCCATTGTGAGTATTACCGGCAAATCGGTTATGGCGTGGCTGGACGATGCCGTCATTTTGGAAATCAAAATACAACTGAAAACAACCGATGCAAGCGTGTGGCAGATAGCCGAAAATCTGCATTTTTCGAGTTCGTCGGCTATGGTGCAATTTTTCAAGAAAAACACAGGCACCACGCCATTGAAATATCGCGAAACAGAAGAGTGATGAAAAATAAAAGTGTTAAAAAGTGATTTTTTTGCTGCATGTTCGAAAAAATAATAGTATTTTTGCAGCGTGAATACTTGAAAACATTGGTATGAATGTTCGACAAAATATTGCATGTTGTTGTGCGCATCGCTTTGATTGGTGTGCCACTCTGTGCGTGTAATGTTGTCGGATTTTTTTGCGATAATCCTATTTCAAGGCCTGCCAATCAACTTTCGATTCGGCAGGCTTTGATGTTTTTATGAGTCGAAAGATAGTGCTAATTTTCAAAAATATAACTTTATGATTAACGAACGATTGACCGATTTAATCGGAGGAACACCGCTGTTGCGTGTGCATGGTATCGAAGGCCTGTTGGCCGATGTTGTTGTAAAATTGGAGTATTTCAATCCGGGAGGAAGTGTCAAAGACCGTATCGCTTTGGCTATGATTCTCGATGCCGAGCAGCGCGGGCTGCTCAAACCCGGCGCCACCATTATCGAACCGACCAGTGGCAATACGGGCGTCGGGCTGGCGTGGGTTGGCGCCTCACGCGGGTATCGGGTAGTGCTGACAATGCCCGACACGATGAGTGTGGAACGACGTAACTTGCTGAAAGCCTATGGCGCACAACTCGAACTGACACCGGGTGCCGAAGGTATGAAGGGCGCTATCTGTCGTGCCGAAGAGTTGCGCCATGCGATTGCCGGCGCCGTCATTTTGGGGCAATTTACCAATCCGGCAAACCCTGCCGTGCACGAACGGACTACGGGCGAAGAAATTTGGCGCGACACCGATGGACGTGTCGATATTTTTGTGGCCGGTGTGGGCACGGGCGGCACGGTGAGTGGCACAGGCAAGGCTTTGAAACACCACAACCCGGCAGTGCGGGTGGTGGCGGTCGAACCGGCATCGTCGGCTGTGCTGTCGACAGGCGTGCCCGGAAAACATAAAATTCAGGGCATCGGCGCGGGATTTGTGCCCGACACTTATAACCCACAAGTGGTGGACGAGGTGCTGACCGTTGCCGACGACGAGGCCTTTGCCGGAGCGCGCTTGTTGGCACAAACACAGGGGTTGTTGGTCGGCATTTCGTCGGGAGCGGCTTTCAGCGCGGCGTTGAAATTGGCCAAAATGCCGGAAAACGCGGGGAAGATGATTGTTGCTTTGCTGCCCGACACAGGCGAACGTTATCTGTCGGTTTTCTGACCCGAGAAACGGACCGTTTGCAAAACAAAAGCGACGCTCGAATGAGGTCGCTTTTGTCGTTTCGGTGTGTGCCGATTATTCGTGTTCCAAAGCCAACGTTTTGGTGGTTTGGTCGCACACTTCGCTCGGACCGAAATATTGTATCGGGCCGGGATATACAAAATCGGTTTCTGCAGCCCATTTTGCACGATTGGCGGCAAAGTATTTGAATGGTCCGCCATCGAGTACAACGAGTGCTTTTTGTATTACCGGTTTCATTTTGCCGTTACGTTTTTCCATGTTCATCATGGCTGTAATCGGTATGCCGCCGGCCAACCATTGGTCTGCCGGTTTGGTGGTGTTGCGCACCGACGACATGTAGCCCGTTTTGCCGCTGGCAATGAGCATGGCTGCGTTGAAGCCGAGCGAGTAGCAGTAGTCGGCGTCGAAGTTCGAGGGCGCGGCGCAACGGCCTTCGTAGCCGAAGAAGTGGTGTTGTGTGGCAAATTTGCCAACATATTTGCCTTCTTTTTTCCATGCGTCCAATTTTTTACCGACCATTTCGGCAAGCAGTTGTTCGGTCTCGATGAGCGACACTTGTACATTGCCGTGCGGGTCGCGTTCCAAAGCCAGTTGGCGCGAAACGGTAGCCGGCAGACTTTCGAACAGCGCAGCGTTTTCGGCTGTCAGGTGTTTTACGACATAAGCAATCTTGTCGTCGGCAGCGATAGTGTCGAATTCGGCTTGGTTGGCGGCCAACATATCGTTAAGTTCGGCAATCAGACGTTTGATGGCCGGAATAAATTCGATAAGTCCTTCGGGCACAAGCACCGTACCGAAGTTCAATCCTTTGGCGGCGCGAGCGGCTACGGCTTCGGCTATGTAGGTTACTACTTCGTCCAAGGTTTGATTCTTGGCTTCGACTTCTTCGCCGATGAGTGTAATGTTCGGGTGTGTTTGCAGGGCGCATTCGAGCGTTACATGCGATGCCGAACGTCCCATCAGTTTGATGAAGTGCCAATATTTTTTGGCCGAGTTGGCGTCGCGTTCGATGTTGCCAATCATTTCGGCATAGACTTTGCAGGCTGTGTCGAATCCGAACGAGGTCTCAATCATGGCGTTTTTCAGGTCGCCATCGATTGTTTTCGGGCAGCCGATAACCTGAATGCCGCAATTTTTTTGCAGATAGTATTCGGCCAAAACACAAGCATTGGTATTCGAGTCGTCGCCACCGATGATGACTATGGCGTTGATGCCCAACTGCTTACAGATTTCGATACCGCTGTCGAATTGCGCTTTTTCTTCCAATTTGGTGCGTCCCGAACCGATGATGTCGAAACCGCCCGTGTTGCGATATTCGTCGATGATGTCGGCTGTCAGTTCGATGTATTTGTGGTCAACCAAACCGCTGGGACCTCCCAAAAAACCGTACAATTTGTTGTCGGGGTTCAGTTTTTTCAGCCCGTCGAACAATCCGGCGATAACATTGTGGCCGCCGGGTGCTTGTCCGCCCGACAGAATGACGCCTACGTTGGCCGTGGCTTGTAAGGGCGTGTTGGCCGATTCGAACGTAACGAACGGCATGCCGTAGGTGTTCGGGAACAACTCTTTGATGGCTGCTTGGTCGGCAACCGATTCGGTGGCAGCACCTTCTTTCAGGGCGAGTCCGCCGACGAGTGCCGCCGGCAATTTAGGCCGGTAGGCGGCTCGTGCAATTTGTAATGCGCTTTTTTCCATGAGTCTATTGTTTTTTTTGAAAATGAATTTTATATCAATTTGAGGATGCAAAGTTACAAAAAAATCCTCATATTGCCACAACAAATTGCTGTTCCATTTGCAGCAATGTGCGTTTGTTGTCCAACCCGGCGACAAATCCGGTCGGTTGATGGTTTTTGCCGACGACGCGGTGGCAGGGAATGAGGAGCAGAATGGGATTGTGCCGACAGGCGTTGCCGACGGCGCGAGCAGCTTGCGGTTGGCCGATGCTTTGTGCTATGTCGCTGTAACTGCGCGTTTGACCATACGGTATGGTGCGCAGGGTGTTCCATACGCGTAGCTGAAAGACTGTGCCGTGCGGTTCGATGGGTACGTCCCACACATGAAGTTGTTCTTGAAAATAGGCGTTTATCTGCTGACAGACAAGGAGTTGCAGCGGCGTTGTTGGTGGGTCGGCTACGCCCGCATGCGGGTGTGCTTGTATGTGTGTGATGGCGCGGCCGTTGTCTGTTATCCGTAGCCAACCTATGGGTGTCTGAAGGTGAAAGGTCGAATTTGCCATGGTCGGAATGTGAGGGGTATAAAAACAGAAAGGGTTGTCATCACGACAACCACAATCCTCTTAACCTTAAATCTAATACCATGAAAAACACGATGCAAAGGTACGACTTATTTTGAAACTACAAGCATAAAAGTGCAATTTTTTTTGCGTTTTAACATAGTGTTTTCCAAATTTTTGTTTATTGTATTGATAATCAGTTGGTTATATATTAGTTAAATGTTATGAAAACTATGCTGTTCAATATGTATTTAATAAATATGTCCTTGTAGGGGATTGTTCAAAAATGTGTTATTTAGCATAAAATCGGTACTTTTGGGCATCGCATGGGCGATTAGAAGTCGTGTGAAATGAATTTTTCGACACCACGGCGAATCGAATTTAACCCTATTTGTTCGAGATTTATTTGGCGAAAGTCGTAAAAATCGGCCTTGGCTACATCGTCGGCACATCGCAGGGATGCGCAATCGGACACTTCGACTTTGAAAAACAAATCGAGGGTGTGGACGGCGAAATCGGAATAGATGTATGTGTTTGGTAACGAAAACAGGTATTCGGCTTGCACGACGGTTAAACCTAATTCTTCGTCGATTTCGCGTGCAAGGGCTTGTTCGGCCGTTTCGGCGTGGTCGATGAATCCGCCGGGCAAGTCGAGTAGGCCTTGGGCGGGATTTTTGGCTCGCGTGCAGAGCAGCAGTTTGTCGTTGTGTACGATGAATCCGGCGACGGCAGCAGCGGCGTTGTCGTAGTACACGAATCCGCATGTTTGGCATCGCTTCGATTTGAAGTCGTTGATAACGAAGTGTTTAGAACCGCATTTCGGGCAGAATACAAACGATGCGAGCGGGTGTTGTGGCATAGCAATGTTTGTTTATTGTTCGCGGAGCGATACGAATTGGCAGTCGATATCGGAGTCGCTCATCGTAGCGGTCATGTAATAGGGTCTTTCGGCTTTGTCTTGCATGGTTTCGATGGTGAGATAGCGCACATCGCGATACAAAATGTCGTGCCGGCAGTGGTTGTGTCCCTGCAGATAGAGTGTAACGTGGTGTTGTTGCAGCAGCGCGGTGAGCGCAAATGTCTCTTCCAACGCCATATTGCTGGTGGGAAAACCCGTATTGTCGTCTTTGAACAGGTTGGTGTGTGTGTAGATGACAGTGTGTCGGTGTTTCCCATCGTTTTCGGAGAGTGTTTGTTGCAACCATTGTTGTTGTTCGTTGCCCAAGGTGCCGCTGCCGGTGTCGATGCAAACGAACAAATCGGTGTGGTGCGGCGTTTGCACTACAAATGCGTAAGTGGCTGTGCCAAAGTGCGTTCGATAGTCGTTCCATTGGTCGAAGTAGAGGTCGTGATTGCCAACGGCGGTGAAAACGGTGTCGTTGCGTGCTTGCGTGGCTGCGTCGTATTGCAACGCATTTGCGAAAGTTGCAAAATGACCTTTGCCGTGTACCAAATCGCCGAGCAGCAGGGCAAAATAGGCGTTGTTGTCGTTGCGCATGGCGGTCAGCATGGCGGTCAGGTTGTCGGTGGTGGTTTGGGTGTGTATGTCGGTGCCGACGTAGAATGTGTAGTTGTCGATTGGTACCGACAAGTGGATGGCGTCGTGGGCATCGTTCCACGCTTGCGATTGTTCGAAACGTTGGCGGACAGTGTCGCTTGGCGGTGCAATGAAGCCGCTCAAATCGAGGTCGCAACTGCAACATATTGTCAGGGCGATGATATAGACGATGTTTTGTTTCATAGTTTGCGTGTTTTGAAAATGTAGTTAAGTCCGATGCGTGCGCCGGCGTTGTAGAAATTGGCCGCACCGTGCAGCATGCCCGATGGTTTGCAATAAACTTCGGCAAACAGGCGAATTTTGTCGGTGGGATTGTAACGCCCGATAAGGGTAAAAATGGGTTCGTTGAAACGTTCTATCTGAAAATCGTCGAAATTGCTGATGCGCAATCCGAGATTCCAAAAATCGCTTTCGCGCCGCACATATCCTTCGATGTTCCACAGCAGATTGAATGGTTCGACGATATAGTCGGCGGTTTGGATGTGATGTTCGGTCGGCATTACACTGTAAAAGCGGCTGAATGCGCCTATCGATATGGCAAAATAGTCCATGCTGTAACCCAACGACAGTGCAGCACAGGCTTCGTGTGTGCGGCTGCAAACGATGGCGCGATAGAGCAGGCGATTTTCGAGCGCGAGTTGTCCCACACGGAGCGGAAAACGTACTGTGGCGCGCCCGTCGATGGCGTAACTATTAGCGGTGCAGAGGTCGATGCCGGCTTGCAGGTCGAAGTAGGTATTGATGGGGAAATAGCCGCCGACGGCAATGTGTCCGAAGTGTTCCCAAGTGTTGTTGTAGCCGTATTCGGCGTATGTTTTCAGCACGATTGGTGCTTTTTCGGTTGGCTCTTGGGCGCAAACAATGCCTGCGAGTGCCGTGCCGAGTAGTGTGAGGAGTAAATGTTTCATACCGTGAATTTATGCTCGATGCTGCAAAGTTACGAAAAAAAATCGATTCACCCAACCGTCTGTAACGAAAAATCCCGCACCTTGTGTGGCGCGGGAGTTTTCTGTGTATCGTCAAAAAAAGAAACGCAAAACTTATTTTTTGTTTTTGCTGACTCTGTTTTGGTAACGGCTCATGAACTTATCTACGCGGCCGGCGGTGTCAACCAATTTGGTTTTGCCGGTGTAGAAAGGATGCGACGAACTCGAAATTTCGAGTTTTACCAAAGGATAAGTTACCCCATCAATGTCGATGGTTTCTTTCGTAGCGATAGTGGAACGCGAGATGAACACCTCTTCGTTCGACATATCTTTGAATGCCACGGGACGATAGCTTTCTGGATGAATTCCTTTTTTCATTGTCTTATAAGTTGTTAGTTGATAGTTTTCGATTTTTGCGGTGCAAAATTACACTTTTTTTTTGATACTGCCAAATTTAATGCTGTAAAGTTTGCATTTTTTTATGAACAAGCTGTTTTTAGGCTTCCCATGCCAATGCGCTTGCGCCCAAAATGGCGGCATCCGACTCTTTCAGTTGCGAGAACACGACTTTGATTTTGTTTTTCCACAGCGGCATCAGGTTGCTGTTGAAGCTTTCGACGGTCGGTTTCATGATGAGGTCGCCCGATTTGATGAGCCCTCCAAACAGAATGATGGCTTCGGGTGCGCTGAATGCTACAAAATCGGCCATGGCTTCGCCTAACATTTTGCCGGTGAAGTCGAAGATGTCTTTGGCCAAAGCGTCGTCTTGTTGGGCGGCTTCGAACACATCTTTCGAGGTGATGTCTTCGGCGGGAATGTTGCGCAGCAGGCTCTGTTTGTCGGTGGCTTCGAGCAGTTCGCGTGCGGTGCGTGCCACGCCGGTGGCCGATGCGTAGGCTTCGAGACAGCCTGTTTTGCCGCAGCCGCACAATCGGCCATTGTTGCGTACCATGGTTACATGGCCGAGTTCGCCGGCAAAACCGTCGCTGCCGTAAACCAATTTGCCGTCGATGACGATGCCGCTACCGACGCCGGTGCCAAGGGTCAGCATGATGAAGTTTTTCATGCCGCGGGCGGCTCCGTAGGTCATTTCGCCCATGGCTGCTGCGTTGGCATCGTTGGTTATTTTGACGGGCAGTCCGATGGCTTGCGTTATCATTTCGGCAAATGCGATGGTTTGTTGGCCGCCCCAAGTGAGGTTGACGGCGTTTTCGATTGTGCCTTTGTAGTAATTGGCGTTTGGTGCGCCGATGCCGATGCCGCGTATTTGTTCCATGTCGTAGTCCTTTTGCACGAGTTTGGTGATGGCGGAGCACAGGTTTTCGACAAATTGTTGCGGGTCGGTGGTGTCGTTGCTGCGTATGGCGGTTTGTACAAGTACGGTGCCACGGGCATCGACGAGCCCGATTTTGGCGGTTGTGGCACCGATGTCGATGCCTACTACATACGGTTTTTCCATAGTGTTTTTATTTTTTTTGATTGGTTAAAGATGTTGTTGCAAAAATTCTGTACAGCGTGTGTATAGGTGCAGGCGTGTTTTGTCGCCGAGTATGCTGTGATTTTTGTTCGGGTACATTTGCATTTCGAATTGTTTGCCGGCTTCTATCAGTTTTTCGATGTAGAGCCATGTTTGTTGCGTGTGTACGTTGTCGTCGGCGGTGCTGTGTATCAGTAGCAGTTTGCCTTGCAGTTGGTCGGCTTTGTCCATCAGGCTTGATGTGTTGTAGCCGCGGTCGTTTTCCTGCGGTCGTTGCATGAATCGTTCGGCATAGGCGGTGTCGTAGTAGCGCCAATCGGTTACGGGAGCAATGGCGATGCCGGCTTTGAATGTGCCGTTGCCGTGTGTCAGGCAGTTGAGGGTCATGAATCCGCCGTAACTCCATCCCCAGATGGCTATGCGGTTGGCATCGATGTAGTCGAGGTTACCCAAATAACGTGCGGCAGCCAACTGATCTTGGGTTTCGATGGCGCCCAAATTTTTGTAGGTGCATGTGCGAAAGTCGCGGCCGCGTGCTCCTGTGCCGCGTCCATCGACACAGGCTGCCACAAACCCTTTTTGTGCCAAATAGTACTCCCAATCGAGGCTCCAACGATTGCGGGCTTCTTGCGAGTCGGGGCCGCTGTATTGCAGCATGACGAGTGGCATCGGCGTGGCATCGGCGGCGTTGCACGGTTTCACTATCCATCCGTTCAGCGTGATGCCCTCGTCGGTGGTGAATTGGAAAAATTCTTTGGTCGGCAACTGCATTTGTTCGAAGCGGGTGGCCAACTCGGCATTGTCCTCGAGTGTGCGCACGGTTTTGCCTTTGCTATTTATTATGGTGTAGATGTCGGGCGTGGTGCAGTTGCTGAATCGGAAGATGGCGTATTTGAAATTTTTCGAAAATTCGGCGGATTGCCAGCCGTTGCGTCTGTTGTAGATGACAATGTTGGCGTTGCGCGAACTTGCCACATAGCGTTCGGTGGGGTTGCCAAGTGTCGATTGGAAATAGATGGTGCCTGTTTTTTCGTCGTAGCCGTAGAAGTCGGTTATTTCGGCGGCATCGGCTCCGGCGCTCCATTGCTTGATGGGCGTGCCTGTGGCGGCAAAGTGGTACAGCGTGCGATAGCCGTTTTTGTCGCTCATGATGATGAAACTGTTGTCGGTGCAGAAATGCAGACAGTTCAGGTTGGCATAGTCGATGTAGGTGTTGCTTTGTTCGTGGTAGATGCGTTTTCCCACGCCCGATCGTGCGTTGAATGCCAGCAGGTCGAGTGTTGTTTGGTTGCGGTTCAGGCGGACGGCCGTCAGTGTTTCGGCATCGTTGTTCCAGCGTATTTGTGGCAGATAGATGTCGGTGTCGTCGCCGGTTTGCATCGTTTTGGTGGTGCGATTTTGTACATCGTACACCCGCAACGACACTTGCGAGTTGGCACTGCCTGCGCGCGGATATTTGTAGGTGGTCAGGGCAGGGTAGTCGTCGCCGAAGGTTTGAAACGAAAATTCGTGCACGTTGCTTTCGTCGAAACGTATGTAGGCCAGCAATTTGCTGTCGGCGCTCCATTCGAAACAGCGTGTGAGCCCAAATTCCTCTTCGTAAACCCAATCGGGCGTGCCGTTGATGATACTGTTTTTGGCGCCATCGGTGGTGATGGCTATTTCGGTGCCGAAATCTAACTTTTTGATAAACAGATTGTTATTTCTGGCAAACGCCACCATGCGCCCGTCGGGCGAAAAGGCGGCGGCTTGTATCGTGTTGTCGTCGCTCAGTGGCTCGAATGTGTTGCGTTTGATGTTGTAAACGTAGTAGGCCGCTGTGGTCGAACGCCGATAAATTTTGGTGGCGCCGGTGTGAATCAGCATTTTCTGTTCGTTGTCGGCAAATGTAAATCCTTCGATTTGTTTGATGGCGCAATTTTTGGTTGTGGCCACATCGAACAGACAGACGCTGTCGCGCCCCGAGGCGTAGTCGTACGACATGATTTTGGTGCCGTCGGCGTTCAGCGCGGCATAGTGTTCGCCATCGTTCATGTGGTAAACGGCTGCCGGATGTTTCGGCTTGAAGTCGCCGCGTGTGAAGGTTTCGAGGTACGTTTGCGACGCATCTTGCGCATACAGCACGCTGCACACTGCCCCGATAACCACTGTAAAAATAGTTTTTGCCTGCATGTTTTTTGCTTCATTTTTTCAGTTGCAAATATACGGATTTTTTTTGATGTATAAAATTTTTCTGTGTGGATACTATTTTGTAATTTTGCAAACGTAAAATCAAGGTGATTATGAGAACAATTCAAATGGTCGATTTGCGGTCGCAATACGACAAAATAAAAGCCGAAATTGATGCCGGCATTCACGAGGTGATTGACTCGGCGGCATTTGTCAAAGGGCCTAAAGTTGCTGATTTTCAAGAACATCTCCAACAGTATCTTGGCGTTCGGCATGTCATTCCCGTGGGCAATGGCACCGATGCACTACAAATAGCACTGATGGCTTTGGGGCTGAAACCCGGCGACGAAGTCATCACCCCGACTTTCACGTTCATTGCCACGGCCGAAGTGGTAGCGTTGCTGGGCTTGACGCCGGTGGTTGTCGATGTCGATTTCGATACGTTTTGCATGGATGTGTCGGCGGTCGAACGTGCCATTACGCCGCGCACCAAAGCCATCGTGCCGGTGCATCTGTTCGGCCAAAATGCCGATATGGAGGCGTTGATGGCATTGGCAAAACGGCACGATTTGTTCGTCGTCGAAGATGCCTGCCAAAGCATCGGCGCGGCCTATACGTTTGCCGACGGGCGCACTCTCAAATCGGGCTGTATGGGGCATATTGGCTGCACCTCGTTTTTCCCGTCGAAAAATTTAGGCTGTTACGGCGATGGCGGTGCCATTTTTACCAACGACGACGATTTGGCCAAAAAAATGCGCGCTGTGGCCAATCATGGCATGGAGGTTCGTTATCACCACGACCGCGTTGGCGTCAATTCGCGGCTCGACAGCATTCAGGCGGCGGTGCTCGATGCCAAGTTGCCGCACCTCGACGATTACATTGCGGCGCGTCGCAGGGCGGCGGCCTATTACGATGAGGCCTTTGCCGGCAACGAACATATTCTGACGCCCGTTGTGGCTGCGCACACTACGCACGTTTTTCATCAGTACACGTTGCGCTTGCAGGGCATCGACCGCGACAAGGTGCGCGACATGTTGGCGGCGGCCGGTGTCCCGTCGATGATTTATTATCCGGTGCCGTTGCACTTGCAAAAAGCCTACCGCGATGCGCGTTACAAGGCCGGCGATTTCCCTGTGGCCGAACGCTTGGCAGCGTGTGTGTTGTCGTTGCCGATGCACACCGAACTCGACGACGAACAACTTGCGTATATCGTCGAACAGGTCGAAAAAGCCGTTTCAAACGCCTGATTTCTAATGTAATACAAAAAAAAAGCGTTTCGGTGTTGGTAAGTGAAAAATTTTATGTACCTTTGCACCCGAAATTGTCGAAGGTTTTGTTTCCGTAGCTCAGTTGGTAGAGCAGCTGACTCTTAATCAGCGGGTCGAGGGTTCGAGCCCCTCCGGGAATACAAATTATGTAGCGAAACGATTGATTTTCAGTCGTTTCGCTTTTTTTTATTGTCAACAGGTTGTCAACGAAAATTTATTTTATGCCATAAACACAAATAAACACACGCAAAAATAAACCGACAATATAAAAACCACCAAATCCCACCATCGCCCGTCCCTTGGCTGTGTCGCCATCGGAGCAACTGCCTTGCAAGAACATCAGGACATCAGCGGCAAACAGGACAAAGACTCTTCACTTGCTCCAGCCCCAAAATGCCAAAGGACTGCCAAAGCCGCAATTTGGCACACAAATATGTTATTTGTGCAATAAATTTGCCAAAAAAAATGCTTTTATCAAAAAAAAATTGTATTTTTGGGCGCAAAAGTTTTAAGAATATGCCAAAGCAAAACTCTGCCATATTGCTGAATAAGTATATTTGGTTAATTGACACCATTTATTCAGCAGGTCACATTACAAGAGACGAGATTGATCGTCGTTGGTGTAGCTCGCTTCTTAGTGAAGATGAGATGAGTATTCCTCCCCGCACTTTCCACCGTTGGCGCATAGCTATCGAAGAACTCTTCCAGATTTCTATTGAGTACGATAAAAGGAGAGGCTATTATATAGAAGACCGTAACGACATAGAGCGCAACTCTATGCGCAAATGGCTCATCAATACTTTCGCAGTGAACAACCTTATCAACGAGGGCCAACACTTGCGCCAACATATTAGCTTGGAAGAAGTTCCTTCCGGTCAGCGTTTCCTTACTACCATTCTTGAAGCCATCCGTGATAAAGTGACTTTGCGTGTAACCCACCGCGGGTTCGCCAAGCCGGAACCAACTACCTTCAACATTAAGCCTTATGGTCTGAAGATCTTCAAGCAGCGCTGGTACGTCTTGGCGGAATCCGAATACCCGGATCACCGGCTCCTCGTCTATGCACTTGACCGCTTCGAGGCAATGGAGCGCACGGACGAGACTTACGAAATCCCTGAGGACTTCGACGTGGCGCGGCATTTTCAACTGTCGTACGGAGTAACGGGTTTAAATAGTTCGCCTGAGTTGGTTCAGCTAAAAGTTGACGCTTCGCAAGTGCCTTATTTCCGTTCTTTACCACTCCATCGCTCGCAGAAAGAAGAAGAGATAGCTAAAGATTATTCTATCTTCTCCTATTATGTCGTTCCCACCTACGAACTGCGCCAAGAAATCCTCTCTCATGGAGCGAATGTAGAGGTCGTTTCGCCTAAGGCACTTCGCGAGCAAATCAAAGAAGAAATAGCAGAAATGCATAAATTGTACAAATAATCAATCACTCTGCCGCAATTCGGTACTCTGAGGTACTATCTTTGCAGCGATTTTTGAAATATTTTATTATAAAACCTCACAA
The DNA here is from genome assembly GCA_004557405.1 of Bacteroidales bacterium. GTDB lineage: Bacteria > Bacteroidota > Bacteroidia > Bacteroidales > Paludibacteraceae > W0P28-013. The sequence goes on along the minus strand of SFDZ01000028.1, from coordinate 2,754 downwards.
TATATAGGTTAATTATACTACTAAAATGTCCGGATTTCAGACTCCTATTACAATTGCTGACGCAATCAAAAAAATTGACTCGCACGACTACTTATTACCATCCATCCAACGAAAATTTGTATGGTCGGCTTATCAGATAGAAACGCTATTTGATAGTATTATGCGTGGTTATCCCATCAATTCGTTTATGTTTTGGAATATTACGGACAAGAAGATTAAACAGAACTTTAAATTCTACCAGTTCTTAGATGCCTACCGTGATTTCTTTAAGGTTGACAATCCTGATTTTGATGCTATTAACAAAGAGTCTTTTTATGCCGTTATTGATGGTCAGCAACGTTTGACCAGCCTATATATTGGTTTGAAAGGAACTTACGCATACAAAATGCCGCGTAAATGGTGGGTGGATAATGAAGATGCATTACCTACTCGTCGACTGTATCTCAATTTGTCTTCCGTACGAGAAGGATTGCAGGAAGATGATTTCATGTATAACTTTGTCTTCTTAACGCAGCAAGAATATGAAAAAATTACTGCTACCAATGATAAATGGATGCTGGTTCGTGATATTCTAGGGTTTTCGTCCTTCCCGGATATCATTACGTATACGATGGAGCATAATTTAAACAAAAACGAGAGCGATGTGTTAGCTACATTATTCCAACGTATACATCAAGATAAATTAATAAACTACTATCTTGAGGAAAACCAAGATATTGATGCGGTACTAGATATTTTTATTAGGACAAATAGTGGTGGCACTCCCTTGAGTTTTTCTAACTTACTAATGTCAATCACTATTGCTAATTGGAGTTCTTCGGATGGCTCTGATGCGAGAAAGGCATTGGCTGATTTGGTGCAAGAAATATATGCAATAGGGAAGCCTGGATTCATGATTTCTGAAGACTTTATTCTTAAAACATGTTTGGTTCTATTTAGCGATAATATAAAATTCAATGTGAAGAACTTTGATGCATCCACAGTTCAACAATTTAGTGATAATTGGTTGCGAATAAGGAAATGCATTGTGGAGGCATTTAGATTGTTGGAATCTTGGGGATTCAACAATTCCAGTTTGCGTGCTAAAAATGCCGTAATACCAATCATCTATTATATCTATCACCATCAATTTGAGAATGGCATCAACAATCAGACTCGTTTGCTGGATGAAAAAAATGCAATTAAAAAATGGCTTTGCATAGCTATTCTCAAAGGTATTTTCGGCGGTCAGACGGATGCCATCTTAACGAAGATAAAAAAAGTATTACAGGCGAATGCAAATCAACAAATGTTTCCTCTGGAACAAATTGTTGACGAATTTAGAGGTCAAGAAAGGAACTTCGGATTTGATGAGGATTTTATAGAGAATCTCTTACAAACACAAAAGGATGATTCGGTATGTTACTCCATCTTGGCGTTATTGTATTCGCATAAACCATTTGATGCTGCAATCAAGTACCACAAAGATCATCTGCATCCAGCAGTAAGTTTTTCGGAGAAAAGACTAATAGAGGTATTTGGAACCAAAGAGCAGATTCCTGCTATATACTTAAAGCCAGAGTGCTGGAATAGCATAGTTAATTTACAATTATTGGATGGTAGCCTTAACGAGTCGAAAAACGACGAACCCTTGCAAGAATGGCTAGATACGCATCTTATCAGCAAAGCAGCGCAACTGATTCCTGAGGACGTTAGTTGTGATTTTAAAGATTTTGAATTATTTTACAGTAAGCGAAAGCAATTATTAATAAGACGCATAAAAGAAGTAACGCAAATGTAGGGTTGGCGTTTTGCGCGGGTTTCAATCCCTTATATATATTGAGAAATGTTTAACTAAAAATAATATTCATTATGAAAAATCTTCTTGATTATGAATGTGTCAATAGTTTCCTTGATTTGCTAATTGCAAGCATAGAGGAAAAACTTGACATTAACATTGATGATTATCCACTTAATGATGATGGAACACCAATTATTGATAATATCATGGTGGAATATCTTGGTTGGGCTGTTGCTGTTGCTTCAAAAGTACAAAACACTCCAGATTTAGAAACTTTCATTGCAAAAGTAAGAGCGGATTTGTTAGGAAAAGACATTGATATAGATATTGAAACACTGCGCAAGTTTGCATATGATCTGATTGACAAGTGTATAGATGAGATTCGTGCTTGGCAAAGTGTAACGGATTCTTTTTTCAAATATCAAACGATCAATGATAAAATGATAACCACTATTGCAGAACATTTTAATTTGTATTAATTTTGCATTTTCTTGTAACCTCTGCCGTAATTCGGCACTCTGAAGCACTATCTTTGCAGCGGTTTTTGAAAAATCACAATAATTAACCATAAAAACAACAGCATTATGAACGTAAAAGACATCAAGAATCTCAACCATTTCGGCGCCTTCACCGGCGAGTTCGCAGTCTACACGACGGAGAACCAAAAAGAAGGAATCATCAACCGTCAGGGTGAGGTTGTCCTTCCGGCAGAGAAGTATGAGTTAGTCTTCCATCACAGCGATGATGTGTTCGAACTTTGGCTCAATACGGATGGAGTTATCAAGTGCGCGAAGTTCTTTGACGCAAAGCTTGGGAAAGAAGTTCCTGCACCTGAGGTAGAAAAGCCTCAAAGACCAGAATTGCCTGAGAATGCAAAAAAGTATGAAGAGGCTCACTGGTGTGCATCCAATCGTATAGTTTTTAAGGAAGGAGAGTTATATGGTTTTATGGATGAAAACGGCAAGGTGATGGTT
>SFDZ01000006.1 GCA_004557405.1 Bacteroidales bacterium | reverse complement strand
CATAATCTTGAGGAATAGCGTATTGTTCACGAATGAATTTGTTGATGGTGTCGTCGAGTACGATTACAGGTTTCAGTTGTTGAGGATCGCCCACTAACAATAAGGCATTGGCTTTGGTTATTGGTATCAGTGCCGATACAACATTGCATTGTCCTGCTTCGTCCATCACTACAAGGTCAAACATATAATTGGGCGAACCTAACCGACGTGCAGAAATGTTGGTGGTAAAAATGACGGGAAATGCTTTTGTAAATTTTTGCATGTTAGTATCGATGGCAAGCCATTTGTTGAATTCGAAAACTTTTTCTTGTGCGTTTTCTTTGGCGCAAATGGCTCTTAATTCGTTGAATGCCGTTGATTGCAAATACCGAATGCTACTCAAAGAGTAGTAATACATAAATTGTTGTAGAAAGGCATCTTTTTCAAGTGGAGTATAAAGGTGTAGAATTTCATCGTTTTCTACGCGTGGAGTTTGTTCCAATTCTCGCTGAATCTTATTGATGCAGGCTTGAACATTTTTGGTGATTTTGCTTTCTTGTCCATGTAAATTGGCCATAAAAGCGTTCGAACTATTCAAGAATATTTCCAAGTCGACATGTTTCTCCTGTTGTGCAAGGATTGTCCGTAGGGCTTCGTTTTTTGTGTCAGTGGATGTGCGTATATGATTGAGTTTACGCTCGTCAGGTTCATAACGAGATTGATAATCAAAGAGTTGCGTTATCTGTTCCAATGCTTCGGTTGTTACGTCAAAGTTGCCCAATCGAATAAAAGGAAAGGGTATTCGTTCGCCCCGATATGTAAAATTTAGTTTATTTATTATACCATCAACGGGTTTGTTGTTCGACGAGCATACAAGTACGGTTTTTTGATTGTAAAACCCATTGATAACAACATTTAGAATCGTTTGTGTTTTGCCTGTTCCCGGAGGTCCTTGTACATAGGTAACAGGTTGTTTCATCGCATTATATAAAACGCGCGTTTGGTCGATATTTATTTTTTCATCACACACAATGATATTGGGCTCTTTTGTACGTTTATATCGCGAGGACATTCTCCCTAAAAATGCTTTAAGCGGAACATTCAATGTGTTATCGGTATCACGTTTCAATATGGCATCGAATGTGGGAGAAATGTCGTAGGCACATCTTCGTTCGAGCAACATTATCACAGGGCGTGTGTTAATAGTTTCACCGGTTCTTAAATTCGACTCTATGATGGAGCGTGCTTCAGTTTCATTGGTCATGTATAAATTTACAAACTTATCCACGTCCATTTCAATATATTGATTTAAGAGCGATTTCTCGGCTTCTGCTTTGATAGTGGTTTCTGCTTTGCGGAAATGTAGAAATGAATAATTGAATTGTAGTTTGTCGCTTATACAGAGTGTTCCTTTGAGTGGATTATAATTGACATGATAGTAGCAAATGACATATAGTTTGTTATCTCCTTTGTCAATCGCATATTTTGATATAATCAGTTCGGTGATGGTTGTGTTGCTTTGTCGGTTGATGTGATGCTGCAAGATGTTAATGATATCCTTTTTCTGCTGTTCATCCAAACAATATTCGTGGCGTTGGAGTAGGATATGTGTGTCGATACCTCGTACTAAACAATAATCTTTACGGTATGGATCACAATCAAAATAATAACAAGATTTGTAATAATCGATTAAAGCCTTGACTTCGGTATTGAACTGCAACCAACTATAGTGTCCCGTGTGTTGTTCGAGTGTATCTTTTAATGGTGCCGGTACATCATAATGAGAAAATTCTATGATTTCGGCCGATTGTATATTGTCGAGATATAATTTAGGAGCATTTCGACAATCATTGATATTTAGGGCAGGATTATATATTTTTCCCGTAATAATGGGCGTTTTTTCGTCAAAAATAATGTCCAATATGGCAAGCCAAAATTTGACAATTTCCCCACTGCGATTAGAGTAGTTAACAAATAGCAGTTTCTCGTTGTTAATGGCTTGTCTAATAAGTTTTCCTATTTGTTCACGTTTTGTGTTTTTCATTGTAAAATTATACTGTTTTTCACCGTGTTCGTTCGTCGAAGAGGTGTTGCAGCAGGGCGCTTTGTTCGGCTTTGGTCATGTGCGAATTGTCGATGAGTACGGCATCGTCGGCTTGCCGCAGCGGACTTTCGGCGCGGTGTGTGTCGCGATAGTCGCGCTCTTTCACGTTGGCCAGCACGGCATCGTAGGCTTCGGGTTGTCCTTTGGCTTGCAATTCGTCGTAGCGGCGTTGGGCGCGCACTTCGGGCGAGGCGGTAACAAACACTTTCAACTCGGCGTCGGGAAAAACCACGGTGCCGATGTCGCGACCATCCATCACGATGCCTTTGTCGATGCCCATGCGCTGCTGTTGGCGCACAAGTTCGCGGCGCACAAACCCGATGGCGCTCACGCGGCTGGCGCCATTGGCCACTTCGAGCGTGCGTATCAGGCTTTCGACATTTTCACCGTTCAGATAGGTCTCTTGTTTGCCGGCAGCGTTGGTCTTAAAACCGATTTGTATGTTGTGCATGGCTTGTTGCAGCCGCGTTTCGTCGATGGTGTCGTCGGTGATGATGCCGTTGCGCAGGCCAAACAGCGACACTGCCCGATACATGGCTCCAGTATCGACATACACATAACCCACATTTTTGGCCAACTCTTTAGCCATGGTGCTTTTGCCGCACGACGAATACCCGTCGATGGCTACGATGATTTTTTTCATGATGCTGTTTTTCTGTTTTTATTTCACACCGAATTCCGACATGTTCACACCCACTGTGGCGTGGTACGATAGGTTACCCACTTGGTAGGGAACGAGCGAAAATCCGATGTTGACCATTTTTATTTTAATGCCGGCGCCAAAGGCAAATCCGGCAGCGGTTTTCCAATCTTTGGCGGCCATCTCTGCACGGCGGCGGTGGTTGTAACTCACGCTCAAGTACATATTTTTGGTGGGCAATATTTCGATTGTCCAAATGGTGTGCCGAAACATCATGTCGTACCATTTGACGTCGGCTGTGGTGTTTTCGGCAGCCAACACGGTGCCGGCGCGTTCGTAGCCGAGGTTCCAACGCTGCATGTTGTGTATGGTGAGCGACAGACGTATGGGCGCGTGTTTGAACCGTTCGGAGATGCCGAGTTCCAAGTCGAGCGGCAGTGTCTCGCGGTGCTGTTTGCCGTCGATGGAGTAGTAGCCTTTGAACTGCCAACCGGCATTGCGCAGCGTCAAGCCGATGGAAAGCCCGATGCTGTCGTTTTGGTAGTGCGCTCCGATGTCGAATGCCACTCCGAAACTATGATAGCGTTCGTACACCGAATAGATGGGCTTGCAGGTGGCTCCGACGGTGAATCCGAGCGGCAGCGTGCGCGCATAGCCTATCGACAGCGCAAAGTCTTTGGCCGTGAATGTGCCGAGAATCTGGTCGGTTTCGCTGGTTTCCAAAAATTTGCCGTAGTCGATGTATTGTATGCCAAACAACATGTGGTTGTGTTCACCAAACGAGCGACCGTAGGCCACCGATGCCAAATTGATGTCCTGAATGTAGTACATGTAGTTGAAAGTCAACTGATTGTACGTTTTCGCGCTCAGCAGTGCCGGATTCTGGAACGCCATGTTCAGGTCGCCGTCGTTCACCGAAATGTTGCTGCCGCCAAAGGCCGCCAAGCGTGCCGACGAGGGCAGATTCAGAAATTGATAGGTGTCGCGACCGGCTTGTCCGAACAAGGCCGAATGGCAGGTAGCCAAGATAAATAATATGACGATTTTCTGCTTCATAATATTCTGAAAGTGTGCGATATACGTTGTTTATTTGCGCTTGTAATCGTATTTCACTTCGCGGAAGTCGAGGTATGGCTGCAATTTGCCGAAATCGTAACCTTCGAATTCGGGTAGTGTTTTCAACTCGTCGATGCTGCCCAACATGCCTTTGGCGCGCCGCAGTTCGTAGATGGCTTTGGCCTGATAGAAAGTTATGTACGGATGGTTTTTCAGCCGTTCGACGCTTGCTTTGTTGACTGGTATTTTGGTAATGCCGCTTGGGTCAACCGACAAGTAGGGCGCAATTTTGGCATACACATCGGGCGGAAAGTTTTTTATTTCGAGCAACTGCTCACTGCCGGCAAAGCCGCCTAATTGTCGGCGATAAGCAACAATCTGTTTGGCGCGTCCGCTACCGATGCCGGGCATTTGTTGCAGGGTGGCGGTGTCGGCAGCATTCAGTTCTATGTGTGTGTAGGCTTTTTGGGGCTTGTTGTCGGTGGACTGGGGGTTGTCGGTTGCCGGCCGGTTGGCTATGCGCACGTAAGGGAGCAGTTGTGCGCCTTGTTCGGCGGATAAGTGGCAAAATTCGACGAAAAATTCCGCCGTGCGAAATCGTTTGCCGTCGTTTCGGAATTTGGCGATGCGCGCCACAACGTATGGCTTCAGTCCAAGGCGTACAAAACCGGCAGAGTCGAGCGTGTTGGGGTCGAACTCGAACAATTCGGCGGGCTGTGGTGCGGATTTGGCGTGCGCACGTTCGGTCGGACGTGCCTCGAACGGCGATTGCCATACGGGACGTGGCTTGTCGCGCAGCGATTGCTCGAAAGCACCGACTTCGGCCACAAAAGTCGAATCGGTGTCGGCGGCAGGCGATGGCACTAAGCGAGGCAGCAGCGCATTCAGGGTTATGGCTGCCACTATCAGCACCAATAGTACGATGATGCCGATTTGTTGTCCGCGCGAGAAGTATAAAAAACGATTCATCACTTTGTGTGTCTTAAAAATTAAATCCGATGCCGACGCCGAAACTCGGTTTTTGCGTATTTTCTGTTACCAACAATGTGGGTCGCACGCGCATCGATAGGTCGGGGCTGATGTCGAAATCGGCCAACTGCGCATCGACATACGCATCGATGATGGTGAGCGCATAGAATGCCACGGCGCCCACAATGCACAAGTCGCGATAGCGGCGATAGGTGTTGTGCTTGTTTTTCATCAGATTTTGCGCGTAACTCGAATTGGGGTCGGTGCCGTAGGGCAACAGGTTTTCGTAACTTTTGGTGTTGGGGTCGCTGTCCATAATGTCGCGATAGGCCTGCGCATATTCTTTGTAGTAACGGTTGTTCCACGATATGCCGTAAACCAATCCTACGGCTCCGCCATACACAATGGGTAGTTTCCAATAACTGCGGTTGTATATCTGTCCGGCTCCGGGGAATATGAATGCGTACCAAAGGCTTTTCTGTGGGTCGGGTAGCCATACGGCTTGCGGCGCGTGGTCGGTTTTGTGGCGCGTGTCTGCCATTATGGCGGCAGTGTCGGCGGGGGGCGCAACCATGTCGGTTACACGCACATCGAATTCCCGCATGTCGGTTGCAACACTGTGCACCGAATCGTTGCCGGCCTGTTGCGCGTGTAGCGCACACGACAGGCCGACCATCGTCAAAACCAACACCCAACCTCTCTTCATCGGTTACTCGGCCAATGTTTCGAGTTTTGCCACAAGGGCGTTCAACTCGTCCTGCGAGCCAAATTTGACAGTTAGTTTGCCGCCGCCGTTGTCAGCCGACGACACTTGCACTTTGCTGCCGAGCAGTCGGCTTAAGCGTTCGTTCAGTTCGGCGTGTGTGGTGGCGGGTGCCGAGGTGCGTTTTTTGGTGCCCGATTTTATGGTCGGCGACTCTTTGACCAATTCTTCGGTCGCATGTACCGATAGTTGTTCGGTTACAATGCGCTCATATACAGATATTTGGTCGATGGCGCTTTCGATGCCGGCCAACACGCGGGCGTGTCCCATGTCTATTTTTTTGTCCTTGAGCCCGAGTTGAATTTCGGCGGGCAACTTCAGCAGACGCACATAGTTGGCCACGGTGGCGCGTTTTTTGCCCACTTGTTGGCTCAACTCCTCTTGTGTCAAGTCGTATTCGGTCATCAACTTGTTGTAACTCAGCGCTATTTCGATGGCATTCAGGTCTTCGCGCTGAATGTTTTCGATCAGCGCCATCAGTTGCACTTGTTGCTCGTCGTCGGCGGTTTTGATGTAGGCCGGAATTTTATCGAGGCCGGCTTGTTTGGCTGCACGCCAACGACGTTCGCCGGCGATTATCTGATAGTGTTCGTCGTCGATTTTGCGCAAGGTGATGGGCGAGATGACGCCGATGGTGCGTATCGATTCGGACAATTCGGATAGTGCCTCTTCGTCGAAATTGGTGCGCGGCTGACCGGGATTGGCTTCTATCTTGTCCAATTCTATTTCGTTTATCGACGAGCCGCCTTGCGGTTGTGCGTTGGGTTCGACATCGGAGAGCAAGGCTCCCAATCCGCTGCCAAAACCGCGACCTAATGGTGATTTTTTTGCCATGTTTGTCTGTATTTTATTTTTTTGTTGATTATTTCTTATGTTCGCGTTCGATGCACTCTTTGGCCAAGTCGAGGTAGTTGATGGCGCCGGTCGATTTGGCGTCGTACAACAGCACCGGCTGACCGTAACTTGCTGCTTCGCTCAGTTTTACGTTGCGCTGAATGATGGTGTTGAAAACCAAGTCGTTGAAGTGGCTTTTTACTTCGAGTGCCACCTGATTGGCGTGGCGCAAACGGGCGTCGAACATGGTGAGGACGAATCCTTCGATTTTCAGCGTCGGGTTCAGACGTTTTTTTAGTATCTTGATGGTATTCAGCAGTTTACCTATACCTTCGAGCGCAAAATATTCGCACTGAACGGGTATGATGACCGAGTCGGCAGCCGTGAGCGAATTGACGGTGATGAGTCCCAACGACGGCGAACAGTCGATGATGATGTAGTCGTACTTGTCGCGCACCTGCTGCAGCGCGTGGCGCATGAATAGTTCGCGGTCTTTCGTTTCGTATAACTCCACTTCGATGCCCACCAAGTTGATGTCCGAAATGAGTAGGTCGAGGTTCTCGATTTCGGTGTGATTGATGGCTTCGGTGGTTTCTATAGTGCCCAAAATACATTGATAGATGGTTTTGTCCTGACCTTCGATGTCGAAACCGAGACCGGTCGAGGCATTGGCTTGGGGGTCGGCATCGACAAGCAACACTTTTTTACCGTAATGCGCCAACGAGGCTGCAAGGTTGATGCTCGTAGTGGTTTTACCGACGCCGCCTTTTTGGTTGGCAATAGCAATGATTTTTCCCATAATCTTCTAATTTTTAAGTTGTTATTTCTCTAAAACTTGTTCTATTCGTTCTATTATTTTGGCCGATGGTATCGACTCCAGGCAGCGATAATCGCCGTATTTGCAACGGCGGTCTTCGTGCGCCGTACATGGCCGGCACGAAAAATCGACGCCCACTTGGCTTGCGACCGTTTGGTGCCATCCGGCAAATCCGGCATACGGGTGTGTGGCACCCCAAATGCTGACTACCGGCGTAGCCGTCAGCGCAGCCAAGTGCATATTGCCCGAATCCATCGTTACCATCACGTCCAACTGCTCCATCAAAGCCAACTCCTCGTCGAGCCGCAACGAGGTATGCACGGCATGCACGTTGGTAAAAATGGTTTGCCAATCGGACAAGAGTTCGTTTTCCATCTCGCCCGCGCCGAACAAAAAAATCTGTGTGTCGGGTTGTGTGTCGAAATGGCGTATCACGTTTTTCATCTTCCTGAACGGCAGTGTTTTGCCGCGCGCAATCGAAAACGGCGCAATGCCAATCCAATGCCCCGTTTTGGTGCCGTACACGTCGGTTACTCGCTGCCGGCGTTCGGCTTCGGCCGACGGGAGGTGCTCAAATTGGTAATCGACCGTGAATCCGGCTTGCGCAAAGGCTGCGGCGTAGCGTTCGAATATCGTTTTGAGCGGACGATATTTCAGCGCACCCTGTTTCACCAGTTTGCGCATTTCGCGACGTTGTTTATCCACCACCACCGTTTTGGTGCCGTGCAAGCGAAACAGCCGCCTGATGACACGCGTGCGCCATGCGTCCTGCAGGTCGATGACTACATCGAATGGCGTGCGCCGGCAGAGATTGAACAATTTGTAGGCACCGCGCAGCCCGCTGTGGTCGCGGCGAATGTCGGCACCGACAAACTCGACGTGCGCAAAACTGTCGAACAACGGTCGTAAAAATGTGCGGCTCAACACCGTAAATCGGCAGTCGGGGTAACGCCTGTCGAGCGCATCGAGCAGCGGCACAATGGCTGCCACATTGCTGATGCCCGAAAAACAGATGATGAGCACATTTTGTTTCATTCGACCGATGTTGATTTCGTTATGCTGCGACAAAAGATGGCTTTTTCGCCGTTTTATCGCTATTTTTTTGTTTGTAATTCAAATTACAAATATAGGTAACTTTTTTGAACCAACAGCCGTTTTGCCAAAATATTTTTTCGGCATCCTCGTTTTCGCAAGGAGGTTCAGCGAATTTTGCCGATGAAATCGGCCAAAATGTAGTTTGTTTTTTTTGCGTGGGTCGGTTGCCGAATCAACGTTGGACGAGGAGTTCGAATCCAAATTTTTGGACATATTCGGCCAAATATTCTTGCTCGGTTTGTCCCGGTGTCGGCACCAAGGTGGCGGTGCGCTGCAGTGTGACCAAATCCATCAATGTGGTGTAGCCCGAACGGCAAATAATGTGCGGCGTTGTTTGCAGCAGCGTTTGCAGGGTGGCGCTGTCGAGGTGGTCAATCAGCGTTATTTGCCCAATTCGACGGGTGTTGTGTGTGGTTGGTCGGCCGCATACGATGAGGTTTGGCCGGTGTGTGGTACTCAGTAGTTCGACGAGTTGTTGCTCGAATAGTGTGCGCTGCGGCTCGGGTCCCGACACCAATGCTATGGTGTTGTAGGGCGATGTCGGTGGTGGCGCCTGATTGGTGCCGCCATCGAAACGCGACAAAATGCCGATGAATCTGCCATTTTCGGGCAATGGATATTTGTGCGATAGGTCGCCTGACAGCCCATTTTCGGCTTTGTCGGGAATCCAACAATAGTCGTACTGCGCAATAAACCAACCATGAATACGCCAAACGATAGGTTCTAAAAAGCGCCATTTCATCGGCATTTTTACCATTAGTTGGTGTGTGATGTAAATGCTGCAAATCTGTTTGTGCCATAGTCCGAAGCGGTTGTCTGAAATGATGGTGTCAATCTGTTTTTTTTCGATTATTTCGCCTATTTTGCGATGTTCGCGCCAAATTTGGAGCAAAAATTTAGGCATCTGCCGCAACATGGCGCCTATTTGCGATTTTCCGAGAGCATATTTTACGGTCAATCCGCCAAATTCGATGGTTTCAATGTTCGGAAATTCTTGTTGCAAAAAAGCCAATGGTTCGCCGTCGGCGGCTACAATCACATGTTTACCGGCAGCCATCAGGGCGCGCACAATCGGCACACAGCGCGTGGCGTGTCCCAAGCCCCAATTCAGCGGGCAAACAAGGACGCGTGCGCCGCGCACATCGGCTGTGATGTCGGTAGGCAGCATCTCTGTCAAAGCGTTAATTGTACGGTGAAACCGGCCTTGCGGGCGCGTTCGGCTATGTGTGTAAGCGTTTCGGGCGAGGCTTTTTGCAGGTTGTGAGCCGGCGTGGCACGGTCGAGCGAATAGACCATCACTTCGCGGGGTCGGATTGTTTTGAGCGCCTCAATCCACGCGGTTATTTCGGCTTCGGTGGTGTTGTCGATGCAATGCCCGTTGTAGTTGCCGCTGAAAAAGAGCGTTTGTACGATGGCGTTGTCGAAAAGCGCGATTTCATCGATAATTTTTGCGATGTCAAAATCGGGCGAATTGGGCTGGTTTATCCATTCGGCGGTGGTTTGAACGGCCGAGTCGAGTTTCAGTACATTGTTGTCGATTTTGAGCAATGCAGCCCGCACATCGGGCTTGTGCGCCCGTGTCGCGTTCGACAGCACGGTAACTTTGGCGTCGGGAAAATAGCGGTCGCGCAGTGCCAACGTGTCGTCGATGATTTCGGCAAAATGCGGGTGGAGTGTCGGTTCGCCGTTACCGGCAAATGTGATGACGTCCAATGGTGCTTTTTTATCGATTAAATCGCGCAATTTGGATTCGAGTTTGCGTGCAATTTCGTCGCGCGCGGGTATGCGTGCTTCGCCATGCGAGGTGGCAAATCCGCATTCGCAATAAACGCACTCAAAAGAGCAAACTTTAGCGTTGGCGGGCAGCAGATTGATGCCCAACGAGGCTCCGAGGCGGCGGCTGTGTATGGGTCCGAAGACCGGTTCGGGGAATAACATATTGATGGTGAATTAAGTGGTGATGCGTGTTCCGATGTCCATGCGATTTTGTTCGTACATGATGGTTTCTGTCGTATTCATCGTTATTTTTGGCGCCGGCACGCCATAGCCGACGACCATTGGCGCGGTTTCGATGTGGGCTTCGTCCCACACGCCGGCATCGATGAACGCTTGCAGCAGTTGCCGCCCGCCTTCGACGATGACCGATTGCAAATTGTTTTGATACAAATAGTCGAGAATCTGCGGCACGATGTTGTGCCCGAAATCCAATTTTGCGAAGGTGATGTTAGTGCGATTTTCGGCCGTTTCATCGGTAAAAATCACGGTTGGCGTAGTGCCATCGTATAGGTGATAATCGGCAGGTATGCGCAGTGTTCGGTCCACCACCATGCGCACGGGATTTTGTCCCGACCACTTGCGTGCCGTCAGGTGCGGATTGTCCAGCAACGCTGTGTTGGTGCCCACCAAAATGGCGGCTTCTTCTGTTCGCATTTGGTGATTCAGGGTCTTGGTGATGTTGTTCGAGATGCGCAAAGGCGGTGTATGATTGTCGGTGCGTGCCACATCGATGAATCCGTCGGCTGTTTGTGCCCACTTCAGAATGACGTACGGGCGGTGTTGTGTGTGAAACGTTACAAACCGACGATTCAGTTGGCGACATTCGTCTTCCAAAACAAACGTAACCACTTCGACACCGGCCTCGCGCAACATGGCTATGCCGCGTCCGTTCACCCGTTCGTTGGGGTCGCCCATGCCTACAACCACTCGCGGAATCTGTTTTTCAATAATCAGTTTGGCGCAGGGTGGCGTTTTGCCGTAGTGCGAGCAGGGCTCCAAGTTGACGTACAAGGTTGCATGGCGCAGCAACTCCGGATTTTGTACCGAGGCTATGGCGTTCACTTCGGCGTGGGGTTCGCCGCAGCGGTGGTGGTAACCTTCGCCGATGATACGTCCGTCGTACACTACCACGGCGCCAACCATCGGATTGGGGGCGGTGTGGCCGGCTGCCTGATGCGCAAGTTGCAAACAGCGGCGCATGTATAGTTCGTCAGTGTGCATATCTCAATGTGTGCGTGTTGCGGTTCGACCTGCAAAGATATAAAAAATTGCGCAATTCAGCGATAATAAACACACACAATACCTTGCCAAACGGATTTTTATACCATAATTAAAAGAAAATCGGTCGCGCGACTTGCTTTTTTGACGAAAAATTGCGAACTTTGCACGCTAATTGATAAATTTGTATTTATATGTGTGGAATTGTTGGTTATATAGGTCGTCGCGAAGCTTATCCCATTCTCATCAAAGGGCTGCATCGCTTGGAATATCGCGGTTACGACAGTGCCGGCGTGGCGCTCATCAATGCCGATGGCAAACTGAATGTGTACAAGGCCAAAGGCAAAGTGGCCGATTTGGAGCATGCGGTCGAATCGAAAGACGTGTCGGGAACGATAGGCATAGCACACACACGTTGGGCAACGCACGGCGAACCCAATCAGGTGAATGCTCACCCGCACTACTCCGAAAGCGAAGAGTTGGCCATCATTCACAACGGCATCATCGAAAACTATGCCGTACTCAAAGAGGGACTGATTCAGCATGGATATACTTTCAAAAGCGCTACCGACACCGAAGTGCTGGTGCAACTCATCGAGTACATCAAACATACGGACAAAGTGGATTTGCAAACGGCCGTACAGTTGGCGCTCAATCAGGTGGTTGGAGCGTATGCCATCGCCGTGTTGGACCGCAGCAACCCCGACATCATCGTGGCGGCACGCAAAGGCAGTCCGCTCGTGGTGGGCATTGGCGATGGCGAATATTTCCTCGCATCCGACGCCACACCGATAGTCGAATTTACCGACAAAGTGGTATATGTGGGCGAAGAGGAAATCGTTTGCTTGGAACGCGGTAAGGAGTTGACGCTCAAAACTATAGGCAATGTGGTGAAAACGCCCGTCGTCAAAAAGTTGGAACTCACGCTCAGCCAACTCGAAAAAGGCGGCTATCCGCACTTTATGCTGAAAGAGATTTTTGAACAACCGACCACTTTGGCCACCAGCATGCGCGGCCGTGTGAATGTGGAACAAAACAATATCACGTTGGCCGGTTTCATCGACAACAAAGAGAAATTTCTCAAAGCCAAACGCATCATCATCACAGCGTGCGGCACTTCGTGGCACGCCGGCCTTATAGGCATGTATGCCATCGAGGAGTTTGCCCGCATACCGGTCGAAGTGGAGTATTCGTCGGAGTTTCGTTATCGCAAGCCGGTCATCGACCAAGACGATGTGGTGATAGCCATTTCGCAGTCGGGCGAAACAGCCGACACGTTGGCTGCCGTCGAATTGGCCAAATCGCACGGCGCATTCATTTTCGGCATCTGCAACGTGGTGGGCGCATCTATTCCGCGCGCGGCTCACAGCGGATGTTACACGCATGTGGGTCCCGAAATCGGCGTGGCATCGACCAAAGCGTTCACGGCGCAGGTTACCGTGCTGACCATGTTGGCTCTGATGATTGGTCGCGAAAGAGGCACGCTGTCCGAAGAACGCTATCTGCAGATTGTGGCCGAATTGGGTAAAATTCCCGATAAAATCGGCGAAATCTTGAAACAAAACGACCGCATAGCCGAGTTTGCCAAGACGTTTACATATGCACAAAACTTCATCTACCTCGGGCGCGGCTACAACTATCCCGTAGCCATGGAAGGCGCTTTGAAACTGAAAGAAATTTCGTACATCCACGCCGAAGGCTATCCCGCCGCCGAGATGAAACACGGACCTATCGCTCTCATCAGCCAAGAGATGCCTGTGGTGGTCATTGCACCGCAATGCGGCACCTACGAGAAAGTGGTGAGCAACATACAGGAAATCAAAGCCCGCAAAGGTCGTATCATATCGGTGGTTACCGAGGGCGACGAGATTGTGCGCCACATGTCGGACTATGCCATCACCATTCCGCAAACCGAAGAGTGCTTGGCACCGTTGTTGGCCGTGGTGCCGTTGCAGTTGCTGGCCTACCACATTGCCGTGGTCAAAGGCTGCGATGTTGATCAGCCGCGCAACTTGGCAAAATCTGTAACCGTTGAATAAACAACATGATGACGAAAAGTTCTGTTCTGTTGATATTTACGGGTGGCACCATCAGTATGGGCGAGAATCCTGATACACAATCGCTTGCACCGCTCGATAGTGCGCAGGTGTTGAGTTTTATTCCCGAATTGCAGATGTTGCATGTGGACATCTCGTCCGTGTCGTTCATGCCGCTCATCGATTCGTCGGATATGCAGCCCGACGAATGGACGCGCATCGCCGAAACCATTCGCGACAATTACGACCATTTCGACGGTTTCGTCGTGCTGCACGGCACCGACACCATGGCTTATTCGGCATCGGCGCTCAGTTTTATGCTCGAAAACCTGACGAAACCTGTTATCTTTACAGGCGCACAGTTGCCGGTGGGCGTGTTGCGCAGCGACGCCAAAGAAAATCTGATAACCGCCATCGAGTTGGCGGCGGCCAAAGACGAGTTTGGCAATGCACGCGTGCCCGAAGTGTGTCTGTTTTTCGAAGACAAACTGATGCGTGGCAATCGCACCACTAAACGCAATACCGAAGAATTTAACGCTTTTGCCTCGTTCAACTATCCCGAATTGGCCAAAACAGGCGTACACATCAAATATGCTTTGCCGGCCATCCATCGCGACAATGTGCCAAAACCGTTTGCCATTCAAACCAATTTGGACACGCACATCGCCATACTGAAACTTTTTCCCGGCATTGGCGAAGAAACCGTGCGTACCATCTTGTCTGTCAACGGATTGCGCGCTGTGGTGCTCGAGAGTTTCGGAGCAGGTAACGCGCCGCGCAGCGAATGGCTGTTCCGCTTGCTGAAAGCGGCCGACGACCGCGGCATTGTCATTGTTAACATCACACAATGCCGTGCCGGCAGTGTGGAGATGGGACGCTACGAAACCAGCGTGAATCTGCAACGCGCCGGCGTCGTCAGCGGCAACGATATGACGCTGGAGGCGGCCGTCGCCAAATTGATGTATCTGCTCGGACAACACACCGACAGCCAACAAGTGAAACGCTATATGCAACTGTCGTTGCGGGGCGAAATGACGATAAACTAAACGAAAAACAACATATATGAAGAAAATAATTTTTGCCATAGCCGCATTGAGCATCAGCGGCACCATCGCCGCCACCGAGCCAACCGATACGCTGGAAATGATAGTCGGCCCCGATACGGCCATTGTAGTGCCGGTCGAATTTGATGCCGACTTGGACGAAATCGTACACAATTGGTACCTCACCAACGCACAGTTGGGCGATTGCCGCAAAGATACGGGATTGGTTTTAGGCAACAAGGAAATCTACATCGAGCGTTTGCAGAAATTGC
Source organism: Bacteroidales bacterium (assembly GCA_004557405.1). GTDB lineage: Bacteria > Bacteroidota > Bacteroidia > Bacteroidales > Paludibacteraceae > W0P28-013. The sequence goes on along the minus strand of SFDZ01000006.1, from coordinate 87,426 downwards.
CCTATGTGATGGAGATGCCCTACAACGACATCGTGAAAAAATTCATCGAAATGTATCTTCAAAAATCGGATAAGGTAGAATATATGCTCGGTTTGGGGCAAACCTACTATTTCCCGATGTTCGAAGAAGCCCTCGAACGCTACGGCGTGCCGCTCGAGCTGAAATATCTGCCCGTGATAGAGTCGGCACTGAACGCACGTGCCACATCGCGCGCCGGAGCAGCAGGACTGTGGCAGTTTATGGTGCCCACCGGACGACTCTACGGCTTGGAAGTGAACAGCCTTGTGGACGAACGCCGCGACCCGCTGAAAGCATCGGATGCCGCCGCACGCTACTTGCGCGATTTGTACAACATCTACCAGGATTGGCATCTGGTGATAGCAGCCTACAACTGCGGCCCGGGCAACGTGGCCAAAGCCACACGCTATGCCGGCGGAGGCAAAAAAGATTATTGGCAAATATATCCCTACCTGCCAAGTGAAACACGCAGTTATGTACCGATTTTCATCGCAGCAAACTACGTGATGAACTATTACCGCGAACACAATATGTGTCCCATGCAGCCTACCGTTACGGTGGCCACCGACACCATCATGGTCGATAAACGCATCAACTTGCAACAGGTGTCCGAACTGCTGAATATCTCGCTTGACGAATTGCGCTTTCTGAATCCGCAGTATCGGCAGGACATCGTCCCCGGCAATATAAAACCCTATCCGCTGGTGCTGCCATTCAACCAATTGAGCGCCTATATCGACAACCGCGACACGATACCGCTGCACCGCGCCGCCGAACTTGTGGCCAATCGCGCCGAAGTGCAACCCGCACAATACAATCCCTCGTCCGATGGACGCGTTACCTATTATAAAGTGCGTTCGGGCGATACACTTGGCGGCATTGCAGCACGCTATCATTGCACCGTGAACCAAATAAAACGCTGGAACGGACTGCGCGGATCGATGATTCGCATCGGTCAACGTCTGAAAATTTACAGATAACATTCCACTCGCAGACTTATGGAAAAACTATATTACTCGATAGCCGAAGTGGCCGACATGTTTGCCGTCAAACAGTCGTTGCTGCGCTATTGGGAAACGGAATTTCCACAACTGAATCCCAAACGCAACGACAAAGGCCGGCGCTTCTATACAGCCGCCGACATCGAAGTCGTCAAACAGATACAATATCTGCTGAACGACCAAAAACTGACGATTGCCGGCGCACGCGAACGACTTAAAACCGACAAAACCGACGTCGAACGTAAAACCAAAATACGCAACAAATTGCTCGCCATGCGGCAGGAATTGATAAACATTCGCCACGAATTGAACCAAAACGACGCTTTTGGCGAAGAGGTGATAATCAAATAAAACCACAAAGTTGTAAAAACAATATCGACTATAAAAAAACACTCGCTATCTTGAACGGCGATTTCGAAGCCGAATAAACAGCATGAAACGTATCGGATTGTTATCGGACACACACGGCTATTTCGACGAACGCTACTTCACCCATTTTGCGTCATGCGACGAAATTTGGCACTGTGGCGACATCGGCTCCGACGATTTAGCCGAGCGATTGGCTGCATTTCGCCCGTTGCGCGCCGTGTACGGCAACATCGATGGCGGCGCTGTTCGGTTCAATTATTCCGAATTTTTGGCCTTTCGCTGCGAAGAGGTCAATGTGCTGATGACCCACATCGGCGGCTATCCCGGACGTTACAGCCCGCAGGCCTATCGCAAAATTCTGGCCGACAAGCCAAACCTGTTTGTCTGCGGACATTCGCACATACTGAAAGTGCAGTACGACAACACATTGCAGATGCTGACCATGAATCCCGGAGCCGCCGGCATCTATGGTTTCCATCAGGTGCGCACATTGCTGCGCTTCGAAATCGATGGGCGCGACATACGCAATTTGGAAGTGATAGAAATGCCTAAACATACTGTTATTTAGATTTAGTCTAAATAAATTTTTTCGAGAAATTTGCCGATTAAATCGCCACTTTTTGCGTTTTTGTGAAGAAATTTTATCTCATATTTACGATGTGTCTTGCAGTCGGTGTAGTGTCGGCGCAAGACATCATCATCTTCGGCCAGGTGGCTAGCGCTGCCGATGGCGAACCACTTCAGGCGGCCAACGTTTGGTTCAAAAATACGCAAATAGGTACCGCCACCAACAACGAAGGCTATTTCATTCTGCGCAGTAACGAACCGTACAAAACACTTTGCGTATCGGTCATCGGGTTTCGGCGCAAAGAGGTGAAACTGACCGGCGGCGACCAAGTGCTGACTATCGCCTTGAAAGAGGAACGCAATATGCTGAACGAGTTGATAGTGCTGCCGTCCGACAACGAAGCGTTGCCTTTGTTGCGGCGCGTGCGCGAACGTGCTTCCGAAAATAATCCCGATAAAATCGGCAATTTTTCGACTGTCGAGCAGCAAAATCTGCGTTTGAGCCTCACGAATATCCGCCGTAAAACCATGCAGCGAAAACTGTTGCGCGGGTTGGCGGCCGGCACCATCGCTGCCGCCGATTCCACGCTGTTTATGCCGCTGTACGATGCTGTGCAGGTCGATGCCGTAACGACCGACAGTATCGATGGCGTGGTGCGCCACAATTTGTCGCACGACGAAACGACGTTGCAACTATTGCCGCCCAATCAGGTGGGCGTGTTTTTGCAGAACTATGCACCGAATGTCAACTTCTACCGCAGCCATATCACGGCGTTGCAAACCAATTTCATCAGTCCGCTTTCGGCGCAGGGCACGCTCTACTATCAATATTTTTTGATTGACAGCGTGTTGTGCGATTCCGACAAAACGTATTACATCAGATTCCGACCGAAAAACGACAAAGAGTTGGCGTTCAAAGGCGAAATGTGGATCGATTCGGCTTCGCTGGCACTGCGGCGCATCAAGGCTTCGCTGTCGCCGGCGGCGGCCATCAACTACCTGAACGGTCTGACAATAGAACAGACATTTGCCAAAACCGACAACGGCAAATTCTACTACGACCGGCGCGATTATGCCATGTCGTTTTCGCTCAATTTGTTCGATAAAAACGCCAAAAACGGCACTTCGGTCGTCTATGCGCAGCGCATCGAAAACCGACAAACGGCGAGCGGCGTTGCCGGCGACTCGGTGCCGACCGCACAACCCGATTCGGTGGCGCTGTTTGCCGATTCCACGGCGCAAGAACGGCACCGTTTTCGCGCAGCCATCGACAGCCTCAATCAGAGCAAACTGCAGCGCATTGCCTACGGATTGGTCGATTTTGTGCTGAACGGTTATGTGCATGCGTGGAAATTCGACATCGGACCGGGCATCAATTGGTTTCGCTACAACAAGTTGGAGGGCTTTCGGCCGACCCTTGCGCTGCGCACCGGCGAAAAGTTGACGGAATATTTTACCGTCGGCGGTTATGTGGGCTATGGTTTCGGCGACAAACAATGGAAGTACGGCGGCGAACTGCAGGCGCGTTGGGGCGCCAATCACGGCCATTCCATCGGGCTGTTTTACGACAACGATGTGGTGCGGCATGGTTACCGTTTTGCCGAATTGGTGGGCGAAAACATGTACGGCAGCCCCGAAAATCTGTTGACGACCTGCTCGTTTGTGGTGAAATATCGCAATTTGTATCAGATTCACCAAGCAGCGGCGCAATATCGGTACGAACAAGCTGGCCTGCGTTTCACGCTGCGTGCGCAAGGTACCGAATATTTGAGCAACGAGGCGATGCCGTTTGTGCAAAATGATGTATCTTTGCAGCAGGTGCGTGCGGCTACCGTGTCGGCGGGATTGCGCTTGTCGTTCAAGGAGAATACGCTCGATTATTTTTTCCATCGCTACTATCTGCGCACCAATTATCCGATAGTGAATGTGGTGGGCGAATATGGTTACTACACCGCCGGCGCGGCGCAGGGACATTTCGGGCAAGTGCGCGTGGCGTTGAAACAAGATGTTCCGCTCTTTTCGGGGCGGCTGAAATATACGCTCGAGTCGGGCTATATTTTTGGCGATGTGCCGTGGCTGTTGCTCGAAACGCCACGCATACAGCGCAACTTTTGGTCGCAGTACGATTTTGGCTTGCTCACCCCGATGGAGTTCATGTCCGACGCTTATGTTACGGCCAATGTGCGGTACATCACCAGCGGTTGGATTTTCAACTACATTCCGTATGTCAAAAAAGCGAATCTGCGCGAGGAGTTGATTTTCCGCATCGCATACGGCGGTTTGCGCGCAGGGCACAACAACGTGTTGGCGTTGCCCGAATCGGTGGGCTCGCTGCAAAAAATGCCCTACATCGAAGCCGGCGTCGGCATTTGCAATATTTTGCGTCTGCTGTCGGTGCAGTCCATTTGGCGCGTTACCTATCGCGACACGCCCGATGCCATCAAATGGGGCATACGCGTGCGGTTGGAGTTGGGATTCTAAACAAAAAATAAACATATCTATGTCGAAAGGAAAAATTCTGATGGCCATGAGTGGCGGCATCGACAGCACGGTGTCGGCCATGTTGCTGCGCGAACAAGGTTACGACCTCGTGGGCGTAACGTTCCGCACATTCGACAGCATACGCGAGAGTTGCTTGGCCAAAGAGAAAGGGTGTTGCAGCATCGACTCCATCATGGAGGCCAAACGTATGGCCGAACAACTCGGATTTGAACACCACATTCTCGATTTTCGCGACACGTTCAAACAATGTGTCATCGGCAACTTTGTCGATGAGTACCTGCGCGGACGCACGCCGAACCCGTGCGTGCTTTGCAATTCGTCGATTAAGTGGGGCAAACTGCTCGATATGGCCGATGAGTTCGGCTGCGAAAAAATCGCTACCGGACACTATGCACAAATCGTCGAGTCCGACGGACACGTCTATCTGGCCAACGCCGTCGATGGCAAAAAAGACCAAACCTATTTTTTGTGGATGCTCACCGAGGCCAATTTGGCACGCACCGTTTTCCCATTGGGCGGCTACACCAAACAGCAGGTGCGCGACATGGCGGCGGAGCGCGGCTTCGTCAAACTATCGCAAAAAACCGAAAGCCAAGAGATTTGTTTCGTGCCGAACAACGACTATCGCGACTTCCTGGCACAGCAAGTTCCAAATTTCGACGAAACGTGCAAAAGTGGCGATTTCATCGATAAAAACGGGCAAGTAATCGGCACGCACGAGGGTTTCCCAAACTACACCATCGGGCAGCGCAAAGGGCTGAAAGTGGCTTTTGGCACACCCAAATATGTAACTCGCATCGATGCTGCCACCAATCGTGTAACGCTCGGCGACCGCGACGACCTGCTCACCACTACGCTCGAAGCCGGCGGATGTCGGTTCACCGATAGCCAAAAATTGTCGATGAATCCGCGCGTTTTGGCACGCATACGCTACAAAAGTCCGGCTACAGCCGCCACCATTGCCATCGATGGCGACCGATGTCGTTTGCTGTTCGACGAACCGGTGTGGGGCGTTACGCCGGGGCAGTCGTTGGTGCTCTATCAGGACGGAAAAGTTGTCGGTGGCGGATTTATTGATTGACAAAAATGTGTGAAATTATGACAGAATCTTATTCGCTTTCGGAGTTAGGCAAATGCATCAAAATGACGCTTAAAACCGCCTTTTCCGAGCCGGTGTGGGTGCGTGCCGAAATAAGCGAAATGCACGAAAACGTCAGCGGGCACTGCTATCTCGACCTGATAGAAAAAGCCGACGACACCGACGTGTTGGTGGCTAAGCAAAAGGCTACCATCTGGGCTTTCACCTATCGTATGCTGAAACCCTATTTCGAATCCGAAACGGGAGCAACCTTGCGTGCCGGCATGAAAGTGCTGTTGCTCTGCGAAGTGGAATTTCACGAAGTGTATGGCGTCAGTCTCAATGTGCGCGACATCGACCCCGCATTCACCGTGGGCGAAATGGCCGTACGGCGTGCCGAAATTATCCGCCGCTTGACCGACGACGGTATTGTCGATATGAACAAACAACAGCCGTTGGCGCCGGTGCCGCAAAGAGTGGCCGTCATCTCGTCGGCTACGGCAGCCGGCTATGGCGATTTTTGCGACCAACTGCGCAACAATGTGTTCGGTTATACGTTCTACACCAAACTCTTTCCGGCCACGATGCAGGGCGCCCAAACCGAACAATCTGTTGTCGCTGCATTGGACAAAATCTGCGATTTCATCGACAATTTTGACGTAGTGGTCATCATTCGTGGCGGTGGCGCAACTTCCGATTTGGTGGCTTTCGACAACTACAACCTGGCGCTGCATTGTGCGCAGTTCCCGTTGCCGATAATCAGCGGCATAGGTCATCAGCGCGACGAAAGTGTAGTCGATTTGGTGGCTCATACGCGTGTAAAAACTCCCACTGCTGCTGCCGAATTTTTGGTGGCGCGCATCAACGATTTCGAAAAAAATATCGATGAAATGGCGCAAAATGTTGCTTTCTCGGCACGCGAAGTCGTACACGACGAGCTCTTGCGTTTGCAACAACGCATCGCACGCCTCGGTGTGGTGCAGCGTGTATGTGTGCGCCACGATGCCGCCTTGCAACACCTGACGATGCGTTTGCGCAATGCGGCGAAAATGGCGATTTCATCGGAAGAAAAACGGATGGCACTTGTCGAAAAATCGATCGAATATGCCGACCCGGCCACCTTGTTGCAGCGTGGCTTTACACTCACCACCAAGCATGGAAAAATTGTGAAATCGGTGTGCGATGTCGCACCCGGCGACATAGTAACCACACATTTGGCCGATGGGGCATTCACCGCCATGGTGCAACAACGCGAAAAGTAATATTGCAAAATCCTAATAAAAATAGACATTATGAACAAGAAAATGAGTTATCGGCAGGCCGCCGAACAGTTGGAAGAGATTGTCGCGCAGATAGAAAATGGCGAACTTGGCATTGACGAGTTATCCAAAAAGGTGGAAGAGGCTGCCGAGTTGATCAAAATGTGTAAAGACAAATTGCGCCGGACAGATGCCGACATCGAGAAGATAATGGAAGAAATAGCCTAACGCCCGATGGCGACAGAAAAATAAAAATGCCCGATGATCGGGCATTTTTTTGTAGTGGATACGGGACTCGAACCCGTGTTACCGGCGTGAGAGGCCGGTGTCCTAGGCCACTAGACGAATCCACCATGACCTTGCGCAAATTTGCGGTGCAAAGATATATATTTTTTTTGTAACTGCAAAGATGTCGACAAAAAAATAATATTTTTATGGAGATTTGTTGCTGTTTTTATCAACGAAAGTGCCTCCCCGCACCGCTGAATAACACAAAAAATCCCCGAATTTCGGGGATTTTTTGTGTACTTCGACAGTTGTGATTGGGGTTTAGAATGCGTCGATAATCTCTTTGAAGTCGGCTGCTTTGAGCGATGCACCGCCAATCAGACCACCGTCGATGTCGGGGTTGGCAAACAGACCTTTGGCATTGCTGCCTTTGCAACTGCCGCCGTAGAGAATCGAACAATCGTCGGCCACTGCCTGACCATATTTCTCGGCTACAAGACCGCGAATGTAGGCGTGTATCTCTTGCGCTTGTTCCGGCGTGGCGGTCAAACCGGTGCCGATAGCCCAAACCGGTTCGTAGGCCAATACTATTTTTCCAAAATCTTCGGCCGACAGGTTGAAAAGCGACCCTTCGAGTTGCGCTTTCACCACTTCGTTTTGTTTGCCGGCTTCGCGCTCTTCTTTCACTTCGCCGATGCAGAAAATCGGTTTCAATCCGTGTGCGAGGGCGAGTTGCACTTTTTCGCGCAGGATGTCGTAGTCCTCGTGATAGTAGGCCCGACGTTCGCTGTGGCCGATGATACAGTATTCGGCACCGGTGGAGGCTACCATGGCAGCCGACACTTCGCCTGTGTAGGCACCCGACTCTTTGTCGGCGCAGTTTTCGGCCGACACTTTGATGCACGAATCTTTGACCAATTCGGCAACTGTGGCCAAGTGGATGAATGGTGTGCCGATGATGACTTCGCAGTTGGGTTTGGCATCGGCCAAAAGGTTTTTCAAATCGGTAGCCAAGGCTACGCCTTCTTGCAGGGTTTTGTTCATTTTCCAGTTACCTGCTACAATGTTTTTTCTCATGTTCTTATGCGTTTTATGTTATTGATTATTGTTGTTGTAGTCTTTTTTGGACGCTGTTGTGGCTGAATTTGTCGATGACAGTGCCGTTGCGCAGTACGACGATGCCCGGATTGGCGCGTACCATCGTTTTCAGTTGTATGGGGTCGGTGCTGCACACCGGGAACGGCCATCTGTGCTGTTCGGCAAAGCGCAGGGCATCGTCTTTGTAGGTGGCTGTCAGGGCGTACACGTGGGCGTTGGCGGCTGTGGCGCGTTGGCAGAGTTCGATGATGTCGGTCAAGTGTGTGGTGTCGGTTTTCTCCAAATCGTACATCACTACCAGATAGGTGTCGCCGGTGTAGGTCAGCACCTCGTCGGTGATGTCGTCGTCGTCCATGGTGGTAACCGAAAAATCGTGTATTGGCGGTGTGTAGCCTTTTTCCAACAGCACGCTTTGTTGATCGACAAAATGCCATGTGGTGTCCTGCCACGGATAGTCGGCCAGCGTAAATTGTTGTTCTACGCCGTTTTTTTCGTAGGTGAATGTTACTTTGTATTTGTCCTGCGGTGCGCCTTCGGGTATGGTCATGTTTTCGGCTATGTTGGCACCTATTTTATATGGCCGGAAGTCGATGATGGGCAGATATTTCAGGCAGAAGCACGAAATGGCAACCGATATGGCGAAACATGTGGTCACCAGCAGCCACGTTGGCAGTGGCGACAAGCGGCAGCGGTTGTATTTCGTGGTCAGCAGAATGCCGATGACCAACGCCAGCAGTGCCAAGTTTTTCCAAAAGGTCTGCCAATTGGTGATGATGATGGCTTCGCCGAAGCAGCCGCAGTCCGACACCGGATTGGTCAGTGCAATCCACAGCGTGAGCGGCGTGTAGAATGCCATAAAAGCCAGTCCGCCCCAAGCGGCCAATTTCAGTTGCAGGCCGAACAGCACGCAGCAGCCTATCAAAAATTCGACGGCCGACATACACACGGCGCCAAACAGTGTCAGGTCGTTGAGTTGGGTCAGATTCCACGCTTCGAGGTAGTCCTGCATTTTGTAGGAGAATCCCAGCGGGTCGATGGCTTTGACAAAGCCTGAAAAGATGAATGTGGCACCGAACAATATGCGGCATGCGAGTCCGAGCCACTGCAGCGATTGTTTTTGTCGGTTGGTATTCATGGTTGGGTGGTTTTAGTGTTGTTCTTCCATTTGTATCAGGCTGAAAACGGCGTAGTTCAGCATGTCGAAATAGTTGCCGTCGGAGCCTTCGGAGACGAGCGTTTTCTCGTCGTGCGCCGCAATGGATTTGTTGCGGTTTATTTTTGTCAGTATGATGTCGGTGAGCGATGTGGAGGCCATGTCGCGCCACGCTTCGCCGTAGTCGTGATTTTTGTCAAGCATCAATTTTTTGGCTTGTGCCAAATATTTGTCGTAGAGCAATAGTGCTTGGTCGCGTGTCATATCGACAGCGTCGGCGTAGTGGCATTCGAGTTGTATGAGGCCAACGATGGAGTAGTTGACTATGGCCATCAGTTCGCCTTTGATGCTGTCGCCGACGCGATTTTCGCCGGTGGTTTCGATGGTGCGTATGCGTTTGGCTTTGATGAAAAGTTGGTCGTTGACCGTTTGTGGGCGCATGATGCGCCATGCCGGACCGTAGTCCTTCATTTTCAGGATGAATATTTCGCGACAGGCGGCGGTTATGCGGTCAAATTGTTCTTCGGTTTTGCTCATGGTGTGCTTATTTTTGGTTCACGGCGTAGAGTTTCGAGTCGGCGATGGCTTCGACCACATTGACGATGTAGTCGCCCATTTTTTCGCATTCCACAATCATGTCCATGTACAACACGCTGGTGGCATACGGATATTTGCCATCGTTCACGTCGAGCACGTTTTGGGTTTTCAGTTGGTTGCGGAAATTGTTGATTTCGTTTTCGAGGTTTTGGGTTTTGTTTACGTCGGTTATTTTAATCGGTGTCGATTCGAGTGCCACTATCATTTGTGCAATGGCGCTATCCACGAGGTTGAACATCAATTCGATGTTGTCGTTCACTTCGTTGGTGAATTTTGCGTTATTGTCGTAGCGGTGCTGTATGGTGCGTGCCAGGTTGTAGCAACTGTCGGCTACGCTTTCTATTTCGGATATGATGCGCAGTTCCGACTGTATCTGGTGTTTCGATTCGTCGCTCAATCGGCCGTTCGATACGTTCATCAGGTAGGTGGCTATCTCCACTTCCATGCGGTCGCTGATGTTTTCGTATTTCTGTATGCGCGAGAATTTTTTGACAAATTCGGCTTCGGCTGTCTCGTGGTACAGGTCGCGCACTTGGCCAAACATGCGTTGTGTGCGTTGGCTGTAAAGCACTATCTCTTTGTGCGCCTGCACTATCGACAATTCGGCCGTCGAGAGCATACCGGCCGAGATGAATGTCAGGTGTGACTCCTCTTGCTCTTCGTCCGACGGCTTGCTCGGAATCAGTCGGGTAACGATGAAAACATAGGCTTTCGTGAACCAAATCATGATGGAGATGTTGATGAGGTTGAATACCGTGTGGAACATCGACAGGCCGAACGACACATAGTATTGCATCGATGCAAACTGTTCGCTCAACGCCTGATTTTCAGGATTTGTAAGGTCTAATGTTTTGTCATTCAGTTGGTTGACTAATGCGGGGTCGGCCGTGCTGATGAATGCGGCCAACGCGTTCGGGTCGCCGGTGATGGCGGTCGAAATCCACACTATCAGGCGCACAAACGGATAGTACAGCACAAGTGTCCAAATGGAGCCAAGCAGATTGAACAGCAGGTGTCCGGCGGCGGCGCGTTTTGCCCAAATATTACCCGATACCGACGCAATGAGCGGTGTGATGCAGGTGCCGATGTTGCCACCCAAAACCAAGGCGGCGGCAATGTCGAACGAAATCCACCCTTTGCTGCACATGATGAGCGCAATGGCAAACGTGGCGCTCGAGGCTTGCACTATCATGGTGAGCACCATGCCCACCAGCGCAAATATCAGTATCGACCAATAGCCGAGTTGCGTGTACTGTTGCAGCACGGCAAACACTTCGGGGTTGGCCTGAAGGTCGGGCACCGAGTGGTTCAGGTAGTCCAATCCCAAAAATAGCAACGCAAAGCCGATGAGAAATTCGCCCCAACTCTTATAGATGTTTTTGTGCAGAAACAGAAGCGGCACGCCGAATCCGACGAGCGGAATGGCAAATGCCGCAATGTTGATTTTGAATCCGAACAGCGCGATAATCCACGCTGTGAGTGTGGTGCCGACGTTGGCACCCATGATGACGGCCATCGACTGCCCGAGCGACAGCAAGCCGGCATTCACAAAACTGACAATCATCACCGTTGTGGCCGACGAACTCTGAATGAGCGCTGTGATGAAAATACCGGTCAGCGCACCAAGCAGACGGTTGTTGGTCATCATGGCCAAAATGTGGCGCAACTTGTCGCCTGCGGCTTTTTGTAAACCTTCGCTCATCAGTTTCATGCCGTACAAAAACATACCGACCGACCCGATGAGTGTCAAAATCTCTAATATTCCGAATTGCATAAAAGGTGAAGTTTAGTGTCTGCTGCCGGCCTCGACACAGACGTCAGGGCTTGTGCGCGTTGTGCATGCGCCGTGCGTTACAAACGTTACAGATTACTAATTTTATTTTTGCGTTGCAAATTTACTCAAAATAATTTATCAGACCGCTATTTTTTTGACAAAAAATGCCTATTTTTACACACTGAAAAACAGAATTTTTCGACAGTGTGTTAATTCACTGATAATGAGCATGTTGAATTAAAATCAAAAAACATAATCATACCTATTCGTACAGCAAAATGGAACATTCAGTACAAATTTTTTGCAAAAACGACCACCAATTCCACACTTATCGCTGTGGGTTGTCGCTGCTCGATGTGTATCGCGACCTGAACATTCAGTTGAAATATCCCGTTCTGGCAGCGCGTGTCAACTACAAGGCCGAAGATCTGAATTTTGCCGTGTATAAACCGAAAGACATCGAATTTATCGATGCCAGCACGCCGTCGGGCTATCGGGTCTATACGCGATCGATTAGTTGCATCATGGCCAAAGCCCTCAACGACATCGACCCGCAAGCCACGCTGCGTATCGAACACCCCATTTGCCGCGGCTACTATTGCTGCATCAACGGGCGCAACGAAACGGTGTCGAACGAAACCATCGCCAAACTGAAACAACGCATGCGCGAAATCATCGATGCCGACCTGCCTATCGTGTCCGAAGAGCGACAGACGCCCGCCGTCATCGAAATGTTCCGCCAACGCGGCGAGATGGACAAGGTGATTCTGCTCGAAACGCTGGGCATTCCGTATGCACGATTTGTGCGCATAGGCGATTTCGTCGATTATTACAACGGCGTGTTGGTGCCTTCGACAGGCTATGTGCAACTGTTCGACTTGGAACCCTACAAAAACGGCATCTTGCTGCGGGTGCCCGACCGCCGGCAGCCCGACCGCTTGGCCGAGTACGAAGACCAATCGAAAATGTTCGATGTGTTCGACGAATTCGTAACGTGGAACAAACAGATGGGATTCAGCAATGTGGGCGACTTCAACGTCGAAGCACAACGCAAAACCAGCAATATATATAATGTGGTGAAAATAGCCGAAGCGTTGCAGGAACGCAAAATCGTGCAGATAGCCGACATGATTCACGCACGCCAACCGCACAGCCGATTTGTGATGATTTCGGGACCATCGTCGAGCGGCAAAACCACATTCAGCAAACGTCTGTCGGTGCAACTGATGGTGGCGGGGCTCAAACCGATAGTTCTGTCGCTCGACAACTATTTCGTCAACCGCGAAGACACACCGCGCGACGAGAACGGCGAATGGGATTTCGAACACATTCACGCCGTCGATTTGGAACTGCTGAACCAACAGTTGGCGCAAATGCTGCGCGGCGAAGAGGTCGAAATTCCGTTCTTCAACTTCGAGGACGGAAAACGCTACTTCCGCGGCGACAAAATCTGCCTGAAACCCGACAACGTGCTCATCATCGAAGGCATACACGCTTTGAACCCCGAACTGACAACCGCCATTCCGCGCGAGGCCATGTTCAAAATTTACGTTTCGACACTGACAACCATTTCGCTCGACAACCACAACTGGATACCCACCACCGACACGCGCTTGTTGCGCCGCATCGTGCGCGACTATCGCTACCGCAACTATTCGGCACGCGAAACCATAGCCCGTGCACCAAGCGTGCGTCGCGGCGAAGAACGCTGGATTTTCCCCTTCCAAGAGCAGGCCGATGTGATGTTCAACTCGGCGTTGCTGTTCGAATTGGCCGTGCTGAAACGCCATGCCGAACCCATATTGTCCGAAGTGCCGCAGTCGTGCGAAGAGTACACCGAAGCGCACCGATTGCTCAAATTTTTGAAATACTTCACACCCATTCACGACCGCGAGATTCCGCCGACGTCGTTGTTGCGCGAATTTTTGGGCGGCAGTAGTTTTAGATATTGATGCGTATGAAAAAAATAGTGTTGATGATAGTCGCCTTGGGCTGTGCCACAGCCGTCGCCACCGCCACCGAACCAACCCTGTTCGAGGCCTTGGCTGCGCCCGATTCGGCCACGCAAGCCAATGTGGTGGTGCATCAGGATTCGATAATGCGCGCTGCACTCGAGGCACAACAGGTGCGTGGCAACGAAACCACGATGCGCGGATTCCGCGTGCAACTCTTCTCGAGCAACAACGCCCGCACCGCACGCGAGGCCGCATTCAAAGTCGAGAAGACCATTCGCGAGAAACTGCCGCACATGGCCGTGTATGTAACCTACACATCGCCGTTTTGGCGCGTGCGCGTGGGCAACTGCCCCACACACGACGATGCGCAACGCCTGCGACAATATCTGATAGAGCAACTGCCACAACTATCGACCGAAACATACATTGTGCCCGACCAGATTTTGCTGAATCAGTAAAACATTGTCGCCATGAACAAAACCGACGAAATAGCCGAACATTACCGCCAGATAATCAGTCTGCTGGGCGAGGACACCAACCGCGAAGGCCTGCTGAAAACGCCGCAGCGCGTAGCCAAAGCCATGCAGTTCATGACACAGGGCTACGACCAAGACCCCGAAGAGGTGCTGCGCAGTGCCATGTTTCACGAGGAGTGCCGCCAAATGGTGGTGGTCAAGGACATCGAGTTTTTCTCGATGTGCGAACACCATATATTGCCGTTTTTTGGCAAAGCGCACGTGGCCTACATTCCCAAAAACACCATTACGGGATTGAGCAAAATAGCGCGTGTGGTCGATATCTATGCGCACCGCCTGCAGTTGCAGGAGCGCCTGACAAGGCAGATAACGGAGTGCATACAGCGCACACTCGACCCGCTCGGCGTGATGGTGGTGATAGAGGCGCAACACATGTGCATGCAGATGCGCGGCGTGCAAAAACAGCACTCCGTAACCACCACATCCGACTTTACGGGCGCATTTGAGCGCGCAACGACTCGCGAGGAATTTTTCCAACTCATACGCAGTTAATCGCAAAAACACGATTCTTGCCGAACGACTACGGACAGACAACTAAAAATCTGTCCGTTTTTTGTTGGGAAAACCGCACTTTTTTTGTATCTTTGCCGACACGTTGCAAGCGTGCAACGACATTTTATTTTTTAACTAAGCATTGACTATTATTTCGCGTTTACCGAAAACCCTGCAAAATTTTTGGAGATAAACGACACTGAAATAGTAAGCGAAGTCTTGCATTAAGGCTTTATTCTAAAGGAAATATAATGATGCTTACACCAAAAAGGTGTGAGTTGATTATTCTTTAGAAAAGGTCTCCTTGCAGGGTTGCCTTGGTAACGCGATAAGAAACTCGCACTTTCTTTTTTGCGTTGCGTGGATTGATAGTGATGCACAAAAACTATCAATCATTATGGCAGGGAATAGTAATTTACATGCCGCCAACAAGGCAAAAAAAGACGAGTTCTACACGCAACTGTCCGACATAGCCAACGAACTGAAACACTACAAACAACACTTTGCAGGCAAAACCGTATTTTGCAACTGCGACGACCCCTACGAAAGCAATTTTTTCAAATATTTTGCGCTCAATTTCAATCAGTTAGGTTTGAAAAAACTGATTGCTACCTGCTACAACGGCTCGCCCGTGGCCGACACGCAAATGTGTCTGTTTGAACCCGAAGCACCCTACGGCAAGCAGCAAAAAACACGCGTGCCACACAAAATTGTCATTACCGAAGTGCCCGATACGAACGGCGACGGCGCAACCGACCTTGCCGACGTGGAATGGTTGATTAAGAACGACAAAAACATACTGACAACCCTGCAAGGCAATGGCGACTTTCGCTCGCCCGAGTGTGTGGAACTGCTCAAAGAGGCCGACATCGTGGTTACCAATCCGCCGTTTTCGTTGTTTCGTGAATATGTGGCACAACTTGTGCAATACGATAAAAAGTTCTTGATAATTGGAAATAAAAACGCCATCACTTACAAAGAGTGTTTTAAGCTTATTAGGGATAATAAATTATGGATTGGGGTCACTCCTATGAGTGTAGATTTGGTGTTTGACATTCCAGGTGAATATTCGGAAACAATTAAAAACACTAAAAAGCAAGGAAGCGGTTATAGAATAGTTGATGGTGTTTTGAAAGCAAGGGCACAGGCTATTTGGTTTACCAACCTTGACCACAACAAGCGTCATGAATTTTTGGATTTATACAAAACCTATTCGCCCGAAGAGTATCCGAGATATGAGAACTACGATGCAATAGAGGTAAGTAAAACAGCCGAAATCCCGTGTGATTATGATGGCGTGATGGGCGTGCCTATCACATTTTTGGACAAGTACAATCCTGAACAATTTGAAATCGTAGGTTTAGGAATATCAAATTCAGGTATAGAGTGTGGAGTAAAACCTTATAAACCAGAACATAAGAAGTATAGAAAAGAAATTCAAAAAAGAGGAGCAGTAGATGGAGATTTATATATGATGAAAAATGGAATAGTTGATGTTCCTTATGCTCGTATTTTAATCCGCAAAAAACAATAAAACCATGGAAATAACATTGACCCCAATCCGCATCGGCGATTTGTATGCGGGCTTCAGCAACAGCGACGAAGAAGGCGTTTTCGGCTACGGTGGCAAACTAAACATTCGCCCCAAGTACCAGCGCGAGTTTGTTTACAACGAAAAGCAAAAAGTGGCGGTCATCGACAGCATACGCAAAGGTTTCCCGCTGAACGTGATGTATTGGGTCGAAAACGAAGACGGCACCTACGAACTGCTCGACGGCCAACAACGCACCATGAGCATTTGCGAGTTCTTGAGCGGCAATTTTATTGTCGATTGGAACGGTACGCTCAAAAGTGGCGGAAATCTTACTCCCGACGAAATGGCTAAATTTCTCGACTACAAACTGATGGTGTACATTTGCAGCCATGGCACCGATAGCGAAAAACTCGATTGGTTCCGCACCATCAACATAGCCGGCGAAAGGCTCACCGATCAGGAGATTCGCAACGCCGTGTACTGCGGCGAATGGGTTACGGCTGCCAAGCGCAAGTTTAGCAAAACCGGCTGCGTGGCGTACAAAATCGGCAGCGATTATATGAGCGGTTCGCCCATTCGGCAGGATTATTTGGAGACGGCCATTGCGTGGCTGAACGATGGCAAAATCGAAGAATATATGGCTGAACATCAGCACGATAGTAACGCCGACGATTTGTGGCTCTATTTTCAGAACGTGATGAATTGGGTGAAGGCAAAATTCCCCAAAAGGCGTAAAGAGATGAAACAAGTGGCGTGGGGCTTGCTCTACAATAAGCACAAAGACGATAAGTTGGATGCCAACGAACTCGAAACGAGAATTGCCGAACTGATGAAAGACAGCGATGTGCAAAAAAAGTCGGGCATTTATGCTTATGTGCTTGATGGCGACGAACATCACCTTGGCATCCGCGCATTCGACGAAAACACCCGCCGCGAAGTGTACGAACGCCAAAACGGCATTTGCAAAAAGTGCGGCAAACACTTCGAAATAGAGCAGATGGAGGCCGACCACATCACACCGTGGCACGCCGGCGGCCGCACCATTGCCGACAACTGCCAAATGCTTTGCCGCGAATGCAACAGGCGCAAGTCGGGCAAATAGTCGCTATCGGCTGCCCAAAAAGATGAACAGCATACCGAGCAATACGAGCAGCAAATCGATGGCTTTGGCACGCAAATTGCGCTCCTTGAAGTAGAGCGCGCCCAGCGTGAACGACACCGCCACGCTCGACCGTCGCACCAACGACACGATGGCTATCATCGAGGCACCGTCGGCCAAGGCGAAGTAGTAGAAAAAGTCGGCGGCAGTCAGAAAAACCGAAATCAACGGTATAGCCCACGACCACCGGAACGGCGTTGTTTGTCGGCGTTTGGGGTACCACACCGCCAACAGCACCACACACATGATGAGCAGTTGGTAGTAGTTGTACCACACTTGCGTGTTCATGCGGTCTATGTGCGTCATTATCCATTTGTCGTACAGGCCGCTCACCGTGCCCATGACGATGCTGCACACCATGAGCCACACCCAACGGTTGTGCGCAAAGTTGACGCCTTCGCGTTTGCTCGACTGCGACAGCATGAAAAACGACACGATGGCGATGGCTACGCCTATCCACTGATAGAGGTTGAGCCGCTCGCCGAACACCACAAGCGCGCCCACGAGCGTGAGTATCGGTTGCGTGGCTTTGATGGGCGATGCGATGGTGATGGGCAGATGTTTCAGGGCGTAGTAGGCCGTCATCCACGACGACAGCACGATGGCGGCTTTCAGCAGTAGTAGCGCGTGTTGGCGCAGCGTGAGTGGCGGCATGTGGAAAATGGTGCCCGCTGTCAGTTCGGGCGCTGCGAACGACAGCACCATCAGCGGCAGAAAAATGATGCAGCAAAACACCACGTTCAGAAACAGCACAGGAATGACGGCGTTGTCGGAGAGCGAAATCTTCTTGAATACATCGTACACGCCCAGCAGCGCGGCCGACAGAAAGGCAAACAGAATCCACATTGGTTTGTGCGATTAAAACAAGAGGCCACCTTGTGCAGGTGAACCTCTTGCATGTGATTGACGATGCTGTGTCTTAATCTTTTGTAGCGTCTTCGAGTTTGCGCATCATGGCAAACATAAAGATGGCCGAAATCAGACAAAGCGCAATGAATACAGCCCAAACGCTCCACAACGGCAGTGCTCCCCACAGGTAGCCGCCCACCGATACAAGGAAGTTGCCAAGTGCGGTGGCCACAAACCAGCCGCCCATCATCATGCCTTTGTATTTCGGCGGCGCCACTTTCGATACGAACGAAATGCCCATCGGCGAAAGCAGCAATTCGCCGAAGGTCAGTACCAAATAGGTAACTATCAGCACGTTGGAGTCGGTGAATGTTTTGGCTCCATCGGCAGCAGCGGCTTGTTCGGCCGGCGACAGCAGTCCGATGCTGCACACCGCCATGATGGCGTATGCGGCAGCAGCCACCAACATGCCGTAGGCTATTTTGCGCGGTGCCGACGGCTCTTTGCCGCGTTTGGCCAAGGCTCCGAAAATGGCCATGCTCACCGGCGTGAGCGCAACCACATAGAACGGGTTGAATTGTTGAAAAATGGGCGCCGATATGTCCACGCTGTCGGGATGGTTGAAGAACTTATAAACCAACAGCCCGATGGCTGCCGCTCCAATGCCGCCCCAGATGCCTTTGGCTTTGGCGCTGCCATCGCCAAATATGCCGAACAACGCATACACCAACACAGCCACAGCCACCAGGTTGATGATGTCGAATGCCATGGTCTGTATGCCGGTCGATATGGGATTGACAAATTCGTCGGCAAAGTAGGTCAGTGTCAGACCGTTTTGGTGGAATGCCATCCAGAAAAAGATGACCACGGCAAACACCAAGCAGAGCGCCACAATGCGTTTTTTGGTCTGCTCGGGACTGAGTTCGGCCACTTTGGCGCCGGTGGTAGCCTGTTGTTTCACGGTGCTTTCCACATGCTTGAACCACGGACGGCACGTGTAGTAAATCGCTATCGAAAAAATCAGCGATGCGCACGCCACGGCAAAAGCAAAGTGGTACGAGTCGTTGACACTTGTGCCGAGCGTCGTTTGCGCCCAATCCATAATTTTGACGGCCGCCGTCGGAGCAAACATGGCGCCGATGTTGATGGCCATGTAGAAGAGCGAAAATGCGGCATCGCGGCGGTCGGCATATTGCGGGTCGTCGTACAGATTGCCCACCATCACTTGCAAATTGCCTTTGAACAAGCCTGTGCCCAGCGAGATGAGTAGCAGCGCCGCAATCATGAAAATCATCGGCACGACGATGCTGCCATTGTCGATGCCGCCCACGGGAACAGCCAGCAACACATAACCCAAAAACATAATGAGAATGCCGATGGTTACGCATTTACCGTAACCGATTTTGTCGGCAAGAATGCCACCGACCAATGGCAGGAAATAGACTAACGCCAAAAATGTAGAATAGATAGCACCTGCGGCCGATGCCGAAAGGCCGAAATTGGCGCGCAAAAACAGTGCAAACACGGCTAACATGGTGTAGTAGCCGAAACGCTCGCCTGTGTTGGCCAGCGCCAGAGCAAAAAGCCCTTTGGGTTGATTGTTGAACATACGATTCTTTTTTTTAAGTTGTTAATACTGAGTTGGTTATTTACGAAACGTGAAATATTTTTGCGAAAAATAACTGAACACCGTCGCCACAATGGTGGTGAGTATGTTCGACGGCGTGGGATACCAACCGCACACCTCGACAAACAATTTCAAACAGCCGTAGTTGATGAAAATGCAGGCCACCACCACCAACAGATAGCGGAACAGTTGCGTGCGGCGCATCAGGCGCGACCCCGAAAAACTGATGTGGCGGTTGAGCCAAAAACCGGTCAGAAAAATAATCGGAAACTTGAACACAAACGCGGCAATGTGCGGTGTGAACGCCACAAAACCCAAATCGACCACCTCGGCATGGAACGCGTAGTGGTACAGCAGATAGTACAACACCCAATCGAGCACCATGTTCGATGCACCGGCAAAACCGTAACGAAAAAAATCGCGCGGCACAAGGTGTGCAAACGGCTTGTAGCACACATCGACAACCGCCAAAATGGCTTTCTGTACTATTTTTTCGATTTTTGTCATGCTCTTTTGTCGGAATCGGGCAAAAATTTTTGTGTTTTGAAAAATTTTGTCTATTTTTGCACCACCCAAAATTTGCGCTGCAAAGTTAGCAAAAATTTCTTTAATTTGTTAGACGTAAATCAGTAAAAATGCCCGACGACCCGCTTTTAGATGACATTAGTAAGAGCAAAAAAGCATTTGGGACAACATTTCCTCACGGATTTGTCCGTTGCCCGGCGCATTGCCGACAGTTTGCCGGCCGACTGCACTTTGCCTATACTTGAGGTCGGCCCCGGCATGGGCGTGCTCAGCCAATTTGTCGTCGAAAAGCCCAACCGCTTTACGGCTGTCGAAATAGATAGCGAATCGGTGGAATACCTGCGCCAACATCTGCCGGCGCTCGATGTCGTCGAGGGCGATTTTCTGAAAATGAACCTCGACCGCCTGTTCGAAGGGGCAAAATTTGCCGTCGTCGGCAATTTTCCGTACAACATTTCAAGTCAGATATTTTTCCGTGTGCTCGACCATCGCGACCGCATTCCGTGTGTCGTGGGTATGGTGCAGAAAGAGGTTGCCGAACGCATCGCCTCGCCGCACGGCAACAAGGTGTACGGCATCACCAGCGTGTTGTTGCAGGCGTTCTACGACATCGAATACCTGTTCACT
This sequence comes from Bacteroidales bacterium, assembly GCA_004557405.1. Lineage (GTDB taxonomy): Bacteria > Bacteroidota > Bacteroidia > Bacteroidales > Paludibacteraceae > W0P28-013. The sequence continues at coordinate 66,478 of SFDZ01000006.1, read as the reverse complement.
GTGCCGGAACACGTGTTCGACCCTCCGCCCAAGGTGAAATCGGCTGTCATTCGCCTGACACGCAACAACACCGAGCGGCTTGCCTGCGACGAAAAATTGTTTGTGCGCGTGGTGAAGACAGCCTTCAACCAGCGACGAAAGACGCTCCGCAATTCGCTGAAACCCTTGTTGCAAAACGCAGCGTGCGCGGAGCCGATATTCGACAAGCGTCCCGAACAACTGAGTGTTGCCGACTTCGTGGCGCTGACAAATCTAATGGCAACCAAATCGGACGTTTAACACACTGATACGGATTTCGCGACGGAATGCGTATCGTACAAAAAAAACGAAAAACCATGTCAGAAATCCGTTTGTTCTATCGCGAAAACAATCGCCTGAAAATCTCGAAAGATATCGCTTCGCTGAAGCAGATTTCGCTAAACAATATTCTCTGGATCGACCTGAACGACGTGCCCGAAGATGCCGAAAGCGAACTCGAACAATTCCTCAAAATCTACATTCAGGAGGAGGAAGAGATGGAGGAAATCGAGATCAGTTCGCGCTACATCGAAACCGAAGACACGCTTGTGGCCAACTCGCGGTTCCTGCTCGACAATTACGAAGAGGAACCCATCTCGTTCATCGTCAAAAACAACATCTTGGTGTCGGTGCGCAGCCAAGAGTTGCGCTCGTTCAACGAAACGGTGAAAAAAATGTTTGCCAACCCGCGCAACTATCCCAACGGCTATTACATTTTGGTGGCGCTGCTCGAAACCCGTGTCGAATACGATGCCGACATGATAGAGGATATGACCCGCGAAATAACCAAACTGAGTAATCAACTGAAAACCGACGACGATGTGAGCGACGACATTCTGATAGCCATCAAGGAGATGCAGGAAAAAACGATGCTCATCCGCGAAAACATTGTCGATAAGCAGCGCGTCTGCTCCAATATGCTCAAGAGCGAATTGTTCCCCGGCGAGGCCAAAGTGAAATTGAACATCATCATCAAGGACATCAATTCGTTGTTCGAACACACCCGCTTTTCGTTCGACCGTCTGGAATATTTGCAGGACACCTTTTTGGGTTTGGTCAACATTCAGCAGAACAAAATCATCAAGATTTTTACCATCGTCAGTGTCATATTCCTGCCGCCGACGCTCATAGCCAGCATGTACGGCATGAACTTCGATGTGATGCCCGAGTTGCATTGGCAATACGGCTATTTGTGGGCTATCGGGCTGATGATTGTGTGTGTGGCCGGCATTCTGTGGTACTTCAGACACAAAAAATGGCTCTGAATTTAGTTAGCAGTGAGAAATGAGTAGTGAGAAATGTAGGGACGCATTGAACTTGCCTACCGTAGGCAGGTACGTCCGGAACATAGAACTGAGAACATAGATTGTAGGGACGTGGCGCGCCGCGTCCCTACAATTAAACTTTGAAACTCTTAAACATTAAACTTTTAAACTTCTTACAACTATGAAAAAATCTACATTTCTGCTTGCCGCCTTGCTGTGCGGCGCATGGTGCGCTACGGCGCAAACCACCGAAAAAGGCCACGAATACGTTGACCTCGGCCTGCCCAGCGGCCTGAAATGGGCAACCTGCAACGTAGGCGCCACCACGCCCGAAAAGTACGGCAAGCACTTCGCTTGGGGCGAAACCGAACCAAGGACGATTTACGATGGGAATACCTACAAATGGGGAACTGCTACATACGATGAAGAATATGAGTGGTGGGATTTAGAAACCCTAACCACCGACGATGCTGCCCGTGTCAATTGGGGCGGACAATGGCGTATGCCTACCGACGACGAATGGACGGAACTGCGCGAAAACTGCACATGGACATGGACAAATCTGAACGGCAAGAACGGCTACGAAGTGAAAGGTGCTAACGGCAACTCTATCTTTCTCCCTGCGGCGGGCTATCGCGACGGCTTTGACTCGTACTACGCGGGCTACTACGGCTACTATTGGTCGAGTTCGCTCCGCGCGGGCAACCCGGACGACGCGTGGGGCGTGTACTTCGGTTCGGACGACGTGAGCAGGAGCAGCGACGGCCGCTGCTGCGGTCGATCCGTCCGCCCTGTTCTTGAATAGAGCCAAGAGCATAGATTTTAGAACATAGACAATTAGGAATGCGGAGTGAGGAGTTTTTTCTTGCTCTGCGTTTTTGTTATGTTGTGTGCTTTTTAACCCTACGTCCTTCGGTAGTTACGGACGCATGCAATGCGTCCCTACTCGTAAACATTAAACTTTGAAACTATTTTGAACCCTTTGTCGCTGCGCGACATTTCCCTTGAAAAGGGCAAATCTTCGCACTGAAGCTACTTTGGCGCGAAAAAAATGTCCACTTTCCAAGCCTGCCTGCCGGTAGGCAGGGGGACGAGAAAAAACAAAGTTTTTTCGGGCGGGTTTCCAACCCTTAAACTCTTAAACCTCTTACACTTTTCCCACTTGTGATGTTGCTTATTTGATCATCAGTTTGCGGGTGTGGTTGTCGGTGCGCACAAGGTAAATGCCGCGATGCAGGGTGGCGATGGGCACACGCCCGTTGACAAGTGGCGCCGACAGCACGTATGCGCCGGTGATGTCGTAGATATGCACCATGGTGCCATCGGCTACACCGATGATGTTCAGGTGCCCGTCGGCAGCAAACATTTCGAAACGTGTGGCGGGAGTCTGTTCTACAGCCGATGTCTCGTCGGTAGTGATGGTGATGGCTTTGAAAAAGAGCGTTCCCGCATCGTATTTGTTGTTTTCGGTACACTCGTAACCATAGGTGCACAATTCGCCAATGGTAAATGTGATGCTGTGGGCGCAACCATTCCAACTATATTCCCATGCACGATGACCGTCTTGTGTGATGTAGTCCGGAGTTGCTTCCATTGCTCCGGTCGAAACGGTCGGTTGTGTCAGGCTGGCATGCCCGTTGCGCGATATGGCAAAAGTGATGCGTGTGATGTTGCCCTCGCCGAGAGATGTGATAGTGAGCGTGTTGCCGGCATAGTAGCGCATGTCTTTGTCACCAAATTTGTCGGTGGCGCCGGCTTGGGGAGCACTTATTCCCGAACCTTTTGCGCATTTCAACTCGAAACGGTTGTCGGTGGTGGTAAACGATGGCGCCGTGTAGTCGGTCATCACATAGGTGTATTCGGCTGCCGACAAGGCGCATACGGGGAGGAGCATTATCCACAGGAGTAGTCGTTTGGTTGTCATGGTTGGTGTGTGTTAATCGTTTATTTTTTTCAGCAATGCGGGGTAATAGGTGTCGCGCAGATAGACGAAATTGGGAACGATGCCCAATAGTTTGCTGCAAACAGCCTTGGCTTTGGCCAATTCGCCGGTTTTTTCGTACGCCTGTGCCAATGTGAGCAGTGTGGCTATGTAGTTCCAATTGTTTTGCGTCAGTTTTTGCGTCTCGAATTGTCTGACCGATTCGGTGTAGAGTTCGATGGCTTTGCTTTTGGAACCGCCGAACAGCGCCGGCCTATAGAAATAGGTGTTGCCGTTCAGGCTCAGTACATAGGGATTTTTGGGAGCCTGTTGGGCTGCCAGATGTGCCAACTTGACACTTTTGATGCCTAAGGTGGCAAACTTGGAGTGGTTCATCGACAATTCGAAAGCCGCCAATGCCGAACGATACATGTTCAGCATGGCTTCGTCGTAACCCATCGTCTGCAATGTCTCGAGGTGTTTGTGGGTGCGCGCGATGGTTGTGGTGGCTTGTGTTTCGTCGTTGCGTGCGAGGCAGAAACCGATGTAACCATATTCGTAGTTGACAAGGTCGGCCAAGGCATCGCGTGTGCTGCAATCGGTTTGTTCCACTACTTTGCGCCAAGTGTCAACGTCCTGTGCCAAGTAGGCGGCAAAGAGCGTCGGGTCGTTGGGCGCAGCACTCGTCGGCAGGCAACAGAGTGCCAATAGTAGTGTGTTCAGCAGGCGTGTCATACGTTGGTTTGGTTATACACAACACGATGTAACGTGTGCGCTACTTGGTCGAAATCGGTTTTTGTCAGTTGGCCGCCGTACTCCATCAAACGCAGTGGAACAGCCGGAAACCCCTCGTTATAAGGCGGTTGCAGATAGTGCTTTTCGCACAGCACAAACCCGATACGTTCGTAAAAGGCGATGCGTCGTTGGGCAATGTCGGTGTCGGGCAATTCCACTTCGAGCACAAACGGCTGTTGGCTCAACGATAGCACATGCTGCATCGTGGCAGAACCGATGTTTTGTCCCCGCAGACCGGCATCGACGGCGAAATATTCGCCATAACGAAAGTCGCCAAGGTTCCATTCGGTCAAAAAAGCAGCACACTTGCCATCGTAATACGCTGTATGACAAGTTGTTCTGCCCGATTCTATCAGGTCGAGCAACTGTGTCGTACGGCGGCGTTCTTCGGGCGGAAAAGCGCTCTCGAACAGATGTACCAACCACGCTTGGGTGTGTGCATCGAGGTGGCGTTGTGTGTCGAACGTCAGCATCGGCAACTATTTTTCGATGTAGGCAATGATGTCGCCCTTTTGTACTACGGCGCCTTGTTCCAATGGTTCGATGATTTTACCTGCGAATGGAGCGGTCATTATTTCCAAACCACGGCCGTTCGTCTGAAGGGCACACAGCACTTCGTCGGCTTTGTATGGCTTGCCTTCGTGCGGTTTCACCGATTTGTCGATATAGTCGAACTCCCACATCAGTCGTCCGCTTGCCGTGGCGGCTATCGGTTCGGCATTCGGATGCAGAATGGCGCGTTTGTCGGCCGCCGAGATGAACGTAACCTGTTTGCCGCCGGCAGCCGCTTTTTCCATGCGCTCGAGCAGGTCTTTGTTGAATTGGTCTTTGGCTTGGCCGCTTTTGTATTCGCGATACTGTTTTTCGTGCATGGCAAATTCGAATAGTTCTTCGTCGTCTTGCCCGCGATCCCAGCCGAGTTCTTCCATCTGTTTGATGTATTCGGGCAGCACGTCGGGATAGAGTTTTTGCGGGTCGTCGGTGTAGAATTCGTAGCCTTTTTCTTCGGCCAATTTGACGATTTCGGGTGCGAGTTGTCCGGGCAGTTTACCCGATTTGCCGAGAATCATGCCCCACATAGCCGGATCCATGCGTGTGAATGGTGCTTCGCCCATCGATTTGGAGAAGAGATTCATCAGCGCCGCGTTTTTCACATACTGCGAGAATGGCGTTACCAAACATGGTGTGCCAAGCATCGGCCAAATGCGTTGTACCTCGTCGAACAGTTCGACGAGCAGCGCGTCTTCCGACAGTTCGCTTTCGCCGCGTTTGCGCAGGTTGGCATTGATGGCGGCGTGAATGCCTTTCAGGTCGGCCATCAGCGAACCCATCATGCCGCCGGGCAGGCCGCAACCTACCAACAGCGATGTCATCTTGGAGTTGCGCGGGTCGATCCAATAGCCCAAAAAGTCGTCGATGAAACTTTGCGTCAGGCGACGGGCTTCCATGTAGGCTTTCATGTTGATGTCGGGCACTGCAAAACCGGCGTCTTTCAGCATGGCTTGTATGGTGATGACGTCGGGGTGCACCATGCCCCAACTGAGCGGTTCGATGGCCACATCGAGGATGTCGGCACCGGCCTTGGCCACTTCGAGCATGCTGGCTACCGAAAATCCGGGACCCGAGTGCCCGTGATACTGAATGGTGATGTCGGGATGTTTGGCTTTGATGGCTGCCACTATCTTGCCCAAGGTGGCTGGACGCCCTATGCCGGCCATATCTTTCAGGCAAATCTCTTGCGCACCGCCTTCGATGAGTTGTTCGGCCAAGTCGATGTAGTAATCGACCGTGTGCACTGGCGAGTGTGTGATGCACATGGCGGCTTGTGCCGTCATGCCGGCCTCTTTAGCCCAGCGAATTGACGGAATGATGTTGCGCGGGTCGTTCAATCCGCAGAATATGCGGGTGATGTCGGTGCCTTGTGCGTGTTTCACTTTGTACATCAGTTGGCGCACATCGGCCGGAACGGGATTCATGCGCAGGCCGTTCAGCCCGCGGTCGAGCATGTGTGTCTGTATGCCGGCTTCGTGGAAAGGCTTGGTGAATGTGCGTACGGCCAAGTTCGGATTTTCGCCGTAGAGCAGATTCACTTGCTCCGATGCGCCGCCGTTGGTTTCGACGCGAGCAAAACAACCCATGTCGATGATGACGGGCGCCACTTTGGCAAGTTGGTCGCGACGCGGCACATATTTGCCCGACGATTGCCACATGTCGCGATAGACGAGGCTGAATTTTATTTCTCTCTTCATAGTTGTATGAAACAGGTTTATTGTTTTTTTTATGGTGTCGTTTTTCGAGGCATCGTACAACGACGGATTTTCCGTGTTGTTAGGCTTCCTCGACCGCTTCGGTTTGTTCCGAAAAATCGGTTATTCCGTTCTCTATCAGCAGATTGTACCACTGAACGAGTTTTTTGACGTCGCCCGGATGTACGCGGTCGCGGTCGAAATCGGGCAGTACGCTCTCGAACCATGCAAATAGTTCGGCGCCCGATGCTTTCGGGTCAACGGAGGCTTTTTGGCCATTCTCTTTCTGTTTGACGGCTTCGAGCACTTCGCGCAAAGGTTTTTCGTCGTCGTTGGTAAACATGGCAATGTCGGCCAGCGCCACGGCTTTCTCGTTGGCAAACGACGGCGTGCGTTTTTTGTCGATGAGCGATTCCACAATAATCATCTTGTTGTTCGATTGGGCAATCACTTTGTACAAGCCCGGGCGACCGGTGATGGTCAAAATTTTTCTAAGCATAATTTTGTTTTGTTTGGTGATAAAAATCAATCTTTTTCTGTTCGTTGACGGAGCAATTTCCGTGCCAACGATTCCAATTTGCAAAGATACAAATTTTTGGCGAAAATAAATTTATCGGATTACAAAAAAATGATGGGTGTTTATCGGATTTTTTTGTACTTTTGCACACAATTAAGTGTAACTGTCATGACTTTATATCCGAAATTGATTCTCGATGCGTTGACACATGTGCGCTATCCCGGCACGGGCAAAGACATTGTGTCGTCCGATATGGTGGAGGACGATTTGCGCATCGAAGGGCTGAAAGTGAGTTTTTCGTTGGTGTTCGACAAGGCAAACGACCCCTTCGCGCGGTCGTTGGTCAAGGCGTGCGAGCAGGCTGTGCTGACGTATGTGTCGCCCGAAGTGGACATTGTGGGCAACATCAGTATCAAATATCGGCAGGCGCCGCCCGTGGTCGCTGCCAAACCGCTGCCGCAAGTCAAACACATCGTTGCGGTGTCGTCGGGCAAAGGCGGTGTCGGCAAATCGACCGTGTCGGCCAATCTGGCCGTAGCGCTTGCCAAACTTGGCTACAAAGTCGGATTGCTCGATGCCGATATATTTGGGCCATCGATTCCAAAAATGTTCGACATAGAAGATGCGCGTCCCGTAGCCGAAAATATCGATGGCAAAGATTGGATTGTGCCTATCGAAAAATACGGCATCAAAATTCTTTCCATCGGTTTTTTTGTCGACCCCGATACTGCCCTTGTGTGGCGTGGCGGCATGGCCGGCAATGCGCTCAAACAGTTGATAAACGATGCCTTGTGGGGCGATTTGGATTATTTTGTGATAGACCTGCCGCCCGGCACGAGCGACATCCACTTGACTTTGGTGCAGGCACTCCGCCTCGATGGCGCCATTGTGGTCAGCACGCCGCAACAAGTGGCGCTGGCCGATGCACGCAAAGGCATACAGATGTTCGAAAACAACAAAATCGCCGTGCCGATTATCGGCTTGGTGGAGAATATGGCGTGGTTCACGCCGGCCGAACTGCCCGAAAATCGCTATTACATCTTCGGCAAAGAGGGTTGTCGCCGTTTGGCCGAAGAGAAAAACATCGCTTTGCTGGCACAAATACCGATAGTGCAAAGCATTTGCGACAGTGGCGACGATGGCGCACCTGTGGCCTTGCGCGATAATACTGTTTTGAGCGATATTTTCCGCACCTTGGCTGAACGTGTGGCCGCAGCCGTGGAACAGCCCGCAAAACATTAAACAAATTCGTTTTTTTTGTATCACCGTAGCCGGTGCCGCATGAAATGCGCGCGCGCGAAGGCAAAGAAAAGTACGCCGCCCAGCGTGTAAACCATGCACGCCAGCCAAAAGGCCCAATGGTAACCAAAACGTTCGGCCACGATGCCGCCCACAAGTATGCCGGCACCGATGCCCACATCCCACGAGGTCAGCATGGTGGAGTTGGCCGTGCCGCGCCGACTGTGTTCAGCCATGTTGATAAACATATTCTGAAACGCCGGAAACAGCAATCCCAAACCAATGCCGATGATAAAGGCCGAACCATAATAACCGGCCAAATGTGGCACACCGGCAAAGGTCAGATAGCCGCACAACGCCACCACTATGCCTACCGACGCATTGCCTGTGATGAATCCGCGACGAAGCAGCATGCTGCCAAACGTGCGCGACAACATCAGCCCGATGGCGAATAGCGCAAAAAATGCGCCGGTGCCACCGGTTATGCCCAACTCCTCCCGGCCGTAAATGGCCAAATAGGTCGATACGATACCGTAAGCAAACGACAACAGCATGAGCGTGAGGCTTTGCGCCCAACCTTTCAGCAGAAAAAAGCGGTCGAACGACACCGGCCGCTGCGGACACGCTGGCGCGACACGCCGTTGCACCCTGATGGTGGCATCGATAATGAGGCCGATGCACGACACCACCAAAGCCAACAAAAATACCAAATCGAAATTGTGGTAAGCATCGTACAGATAGATACCCACCGACGGTCCGAGCGCCGTGGCAATGTTGTTGCTCAAACCATAGTAGCCGATGCCTTCAGCGCGCCGCGAGGCCGGCAACACATCGATGACAACGGTGCTGTTGGCTACTGTAGTGGCACCAAACGGCGCTCCATGTAACGTGCGTATCACCGCAAAAAGCACTAACGAACCGCCAATAAAATAGCCGGCAAAAAAGATGAAAAACAAAAAATAGCAGATCAACAATACGGTTTTTCGCGGAAAACTATCGACCACAAAACCGCTGAACGGGCGCACCAACAGTGCCGTAATCGTGTAGCCCGACAACACAATGCCTATCGTCTGTTTGTCGGTGGCAAAAGTGTCGCTCAGATAGATGGGCAGCAGCGGCATCAGCAACATGAACGAAAAAAACAGCATGAAATTGGCTACCCACAACTTCATGTAGTTGGCGTTCCATAGTTTTTCGTTGGCGGGCGTTTCCATATAGACCGAAACAAAACTTTTAAGGCTGCGGTACTATTTTGCCGATAAGGGTGGCCGCCGAGGCCTCGTCGATGTGCACTTGTACCAAATCGCCTATCTTGGCCGACTCTTTCGGGAAAACCACCAATTTGTTTTGCGACGTGCGGCCGCACATATCGTCGGCCGACCGTTTCGAGCGGCCTTCGACCAACACTTCGAACGTTTTGCCTACATCGCGCCGATTCGATTCGAGGCTCAACTCCAATTGCAGGGCGATGATTTCATTCAGACGGCGTACTTTTTCCTCTTCGGCAATGTTGTCGGGCAGATGTTTGGCGGCAAAGGTGCCCGGCCGTTCGGAATATTTGAACATAAAGGCGCTGTCGAATCCCACTTCGCGCATCAGACTGAGTGTTTGTGCGTGGTCGTCGAGGGTCTCGCCGTGGAATCCGCAGAATACATCGGTGCCGATGGCGGCATCGGGCACAATGCGGCGTATGGCGGCAATGCGGTCGAGATACCACTCGCGCGTATATTTGCGGTTCATCGCTTTGAGTACGGCGTTGCTGCCGCTCTGCACAGGCAGATGAATGAATTTGCACACATTCGGATATTTGGCTATCACCTCCAGCGTGGCGTCGCTCATATCTTTCGGGTGCGATGTGGTGAACCGAATGCGCACGGTCGGCACGGCTTGGGCCACCGTTTCGAGCAGTGCCGGAAAATCGACAATGGTGCCATCGGCCGTTTCGAAATGGTACGAATTGACATTCTGCCCGAGCAGCGTTATCTCTTTGTAGCCGCGTGTTTCGAGGTCGCGCACTTCGCACAAAATGCTCTCTACGTCGCGACTGCGCTCGCGTCCGCGCGTGTAGGGCACGATGCAGTACGAGCAAAAATTGTTGCAGCCGCGCATAATGCTGACAAATCCCGAAATGGCATTACCCAAACGGCGTGGCAGCACGTTGCGATAGGTTTCGGTGGTGGACAGTTGCACGTTTACAGCACGTTCGCCGCGTAGTGCCGCACCTACCAAGTTTGGCAAATCGAGGTAGGCATCGGGGCCTGCCACGAAATCGACACCATATTTGTCCACCAAATCGTCTTTCACGCGTTCGGCCATGCAGCCGATGACGCCAACGATGGTGCCGTGTTTTTTGCGCAGCGACTGAAAATTTTGCAGTCGTCCCAACACACGTTGTTCGGCGTTGTCGCGTATGGAGCAGGTGTTCACGATGATGCAGTCGGCCGCATCGATGCTGTCGGTGAGTTCGAACCCGCACGACTGCATGACGGCAGCCACCACTTCGCTATCGGCCACATTCATTTGGCAGCCGTATGTTTCGATAAAAAGTCGTTTCATATAAAATAGTGTGTAGCAAAACAGGTGCAAAATTACAATTTTTTATTGAAAAATCGGTTGATTGAAGTGTCGTAATAGCATTTTTAGTAAAAAATACGTCAAAAATATTGCCGATTAAAAAAAAAGTAGTACCTTTGCAACCCGAATTTGCTCGGAAGTGAAACAATATAAATGCTATAAGAGATGAAAAGAACATTCCAACCTTCGAACAGAAAACGCAAAAACAAACATGGTTTTCGCGAAAGAATGGCAACGGCAAACGGTCGTCGTGTATTGGCTGCACGCCGCGCACATGGTCGTAAAAAACTGACCGTTTCGGACGAATATTGCAAAAAAGCTTAATGACAATCGTCTTTTAGCAACGACAATATACATTGCCGACAGGAGAAGTGAAGATGCATATCTTCGCTTTTTTTGTCGTTGTGCGTAAAATTATCGGCGATATTTTGTTGCAATTACCAAAGAAAATATCTATCTTTGCTCACTCGAATTTTAACCAAATATTCAATCATGAGTCTGAAAACCGTTTGGAACTTTCTGAAAAGCAAGTTTTTTTGGATTAACATCCTTGTTGCCGTGATACTTGTGTTCGCCATTGCCGGCATCAGTTTGGTGTCGTTAGGCCAATTTACGCATCACGGCGAAACCATAATCGTGCCTGATTTGCACGGATTTTATCCTGAAGAAGCCGAAGTGGTGCTCAAAAAAAACGGACTTGCCTACGAGGTAGTCGACTCGGTGTATGTGCGCGACAAACTGCCCGGCGAAGTTATCGAACAAGTGCCGGCCGCCAATACACCCGTGAAACTCGGTCGAAAGGTGTATCTGACCATCAATGCGAGCAGCAAAAAACAGATAGCCTTGCCCGATTTGCGCAATTTTCCCGCGCGGCAGGCCAAAGCCACGTTGGAAGCCATGGGATTTCGCGTCGAAAAAATCGATTATACGCCATCGGAATATCCCGATTTGGTGATGGAAGTCAAAGCCGGTGGCGTGGCTGTGGTTCCGGGTAGCAAAATAACCGATGGCGCCAGCCTGACACTTGTGGTAGGCGAACGTGCCATAGGCGAAACAGCCTACACGCCCGACCTGAAAGGCATGAATGCCGCCGCCGCCGAAGCAGCCATCACAGAATATCGGTTTGTGCCCGGGGCGGTGGAGTACGACGAAACGCTGACCAACACCACCGACAAAAGCGCATTTTTCGTCTATCGGCAGACGCCGGCAGCCGGCAGCGCCTACGAAACAGGCCGCCGCATCGACATCTGGCTGACCACCGACGAGAGCAAACTGTCGCAACAGCAGGAACAAAACGATACGCATCTGGAAGAAGATTTCTTCAACTAAAAACGATGGCCGATTTATTTGACATCGACGAGTTCGGCGATGAGTTGGCTGCGGCAGAAGTGTTTGAACACCAACGTTTTGTGGTGGACAAAGGCCAAACCTTGCAGCGCATCGACAAATATCTGACCGAAAAGATGGCCGGCACCTCGCGCAACCGCATTCAAGAGGCTGCCGAAGCCGGATCGGTGTTGGTGAACGGCAAACCCGTCAAATCGAATTACCGTGTAAAGCCGCTCGACGTCATCAGCATTGTGCTCGATCATCCGAAGACCGACTATACCATTGTGCCACAGGACATTCCGCTCGACATTGTGTACGAGGACGACGACATTGTGGTGGTGAACAAACAACCGGGATTGGTGGTGCATCCCGGCGTGGGCAACTGCGATGGCACACTGCTCAACGCCATAGCGTGGCACCTGAAGGACAATCCTGCATTCGATGCCAACGACCCGCGCATCGGGTTGGTGCACCGCATCGACAAAGATACGTCGGGACTGCTGCTGATAGCCAAAAACGAGGCGGCAAAATCGAATCTGGGCGCACAATTTTTCAATAAAACCACCGAACGCACCTACAACGCCCTTGTGTGGGGCGTGGTGAAAACGGACGAAGGCACCATCACCGGCGATTTGGCACGCGACCCGCGCGACCGCACAGCCTATACCGTCTTCCCCGAAGGCGAAAATCCGTTGGCAAAACACGCTGTAACACACTATCGCGTGTTGAAACGCTTTGCATACGTTACCTTGGTGGAATGTAAACTCGAAACCGGACGCACACACCAAATTCGGGTACACATGAAACACATCGGACACACGCTTTTCAACGATGCACACTACGGCGGCAACGAAGTGCTGAAAGGCGTGCGCACCGCCAAATACAAACAGTTTGTGCAGAATTGTTTTGCCGCCTGCCCGCGACAAGCCCTGCACGCCAAAACCCTCGGATTTCGACATCCTACAACCAACGAATGGATGCAATTCGACAGCGTACTGCCCGACGACATGCAGGCGCTGATTGACAAATGGCAGCGATATGCTGTGCAACCCGACGAAATATAAAACACTAAAAAACAAACATATCATGAAAAAACTGATGATTTTGGGCTTCGCCACAGTCTTGTTGGCAGCCTGCACGCCGGACGAACTGCCGTTGGTGCCCGATAACAACGACAAACAGGACACTACTCAAACCGAACAACCCGATACCACCCACACCGAGCAGCCCGATACTACCCACACCGAGCAACCCGACACCATTCCTGTGGTGGAACCGCCCGCCGAAGGCTGCCTTGTGCAGGTGGACACCAAATCCGCCGGCATCGTTATATTATTCGACAACGACAAGGAGGTTGAGATGCCTTATCGCTGCGCACAAGGCACGGTGCTGACCGTTGTGATGGTGCCCGACGACGAACATTTCCTGACCGGATCGAACATTGCCAACGGACGGTCGGCGCGCGCCTCGTTTACCGTAACGTCCGACACGGTGATACGCCCCGTATTCGAATACATTGTGCCGGCAACATCATCGGAAACGCACAAAATCTGCAACTACAACATTCGCTACTACAACGGCAGTGGCGATGGTGCAAACAGCGGCAACCGCGCTTGGCCGGTGCGCCGCGACAAAGTGTTCGAGATGATACGCAAGCACGGCATGGACGTGTGCGGCATCGAAGAAATCACCACCAACCAATCGCCTGACTTCATTAAATCACTCGTTGAATACGAGTACATCGGCTACGGTCGCGATAATGGTAAAGAAAATTCGGAAGGCGGCACCGGCGAACAAACCGGCATCATCTATCGCAAGGCACGCTATGTGAAAATGGATCAAGGCCGTTTCTTCCTATCGAACACGCCTACTGTGGCTTCGAAAGTGTCGGGCGCATCGTTCAACCGCATGGTAACGTGGGTACGTCTGAAAGAGCGCAACAGCGACACGCAATTTTATTTCTTTGCCACACACTTCGACCATCCTACCGATCAAACCGGCATCAACACACGCTCGACCGAAGCCGACATCGCCTTGAAAATGGTGCCTGCCATTACCGGCGACATGCCGATGTTCTTTGTGGGCGACTTCAACTGCAAACCTTCCGAACCGGCTTATGCCAAATTGTCGGGACAATGGGCGGATGCCTTTGTGCGTATGGGTAGCGCGGCGCAAGGCGGCTATGTGTGCAATGCCGAACAAGCGGCTGCCTTTGCTACGGCCTGCGCCGAAAGCGGCAACACATACACCGGCCTGTATAGTAGTTCCGATAAGGAGCCCAAACGCATCGATTATGTGCTGTACAATGCCGACAAAGCGACTGTGTCGTCGTACATGGCCGACAACGACAATCTGACGCTTGAGATGTATCCGTCCGACCATCTGCCCGTCGTTACCGAAATGGTTGTCCGCTGAACAGCACCGATTCAAAAAACGTAGGAATCCGCCGTTACGATAGAGCGAGGCTGCGTACAAAACGTTGCCGCGTGGCGTTATTTTACAAACATCTTGAGTGTTTTTGTGGCAGTCTTTACGATGTAAACGCCTTTCAAAGAGCCGTTTAGCGCGGTAACGTCTATGCCTGTGAGCGTGTAGATGCGCAGTGGCTCGGAGGCTGCAATGCGTCCGTCGTGGGCGTAGATGAGCGGTGTGTCGTTGTGCGTTTGTGCAATGTCGGTTGGGGCGAAAGCGGTGTAATGATAGGTGCAACGGTATTGCAGGGTGCTCCCTTTGTAGGCTGCCACTTGTGTGAGTGTGTAGCTATGTGGCGTGTCGTCGTAGAGCGTTTGTGCGAAAGAGTAACCGGCGCATTGGTCAGTTGCGGTGGTGGTGTAGGTGTAGGTGTCGTTGCCGGCCTCATACCAACCATCGCTGTATTGGTAGTACCGCGTTTGTGCTAAATCGCCGACTGTTGTGTAAGTGTAGGTGATGCTGTCGGTCAGTTTCCATACTGCCTCGAAATCGTCGAATATGGTTTTTGTAACCGATTGGAGTTGCGAGTCTTCGTTGTAGGTGTACGACAGTGTGAAACTGTCGAACCATGCGTTGATGAGGTAGTATTGGTAAGTTTCTTTTATCAGATTTAGTTCAGTATCGTATTCGTAGAGGCTGCGAGTTTGATATTTCCACGCATTTTCATTTTGATTGCTCGAGTAGTTGAGTTGCTCGCTGACAAGGTCGTTTGTGTTGTACGTGTATTCGTGTTTGATGGTGCGCGTCCATGTGCCGTTTATCATGATGTATTGTTCCTCCCATGCGATGTTGCCGGTGCTATTGTAAGCGTAGTCTGTTTTGGCGGAGTCGATGGCTGCCGTTCCTACGATTTTGTATGTTGTTATATTGACTATGCGGCCTTGTGTGTCGTAGTTATAGATATGTTTCAGCGTGTTGCCGGCTGTGCTGACAACGATGGCGGTGTCGTTGCCGGCGGCATCGCGTCTGAATGCTGTGTGTTGCTGCTGTACCCATTTACCATCGACTTTGGTGAACGTGGTGTAGGCTGCTACCGAAAGGTCGTCGTTGTAACTGAATGTGTTTTTACTCCATTGATCGTTGTCGTAGGTTACGATGCTGTCCAGGCTGTGTGTGAAAGCCTGTGCACTTGCATACGACACGAGGCAGATGATGCAGAAAAGTAATTTTTTGTTCATGATATTGTTGGTGTTTTAGTTGCTGTAGATGGTTTTGACGGCTACCAGGCGGTCGTAGCGTTCGCCCCAAGCGCGGTGGTAAACGTAGATGGTATATTCGTTTTCGGTTTGCCAATAACTGCCTTCGGTCGGTTGCAGCGAACCTGTTGTGCTGTTTTTTGGCACATACAGATACTGAAAATTGTAGCCGCCTTGTTTGAGCAGCAGCGATTTGATGTAGGCATGTTCGGCGAAATCGTAGGTCATACGCGCCTGCTCGCCGATGTCGTTGCCGCAGAGTTCTCCTATCAGATAGATGCTGCCTGTGAGGAACGGTTCGTCCATCGGCAATACGAAATGCACCCACATGTAGTCGGCTTCGCTATCGTTGTCGTCGGACAGTTGCCGGTTGACAAGATACCGTCCGTTGGCGTCGTCGCCTTGTGCTACGCTGCGTTTGCTGCGCAAGTCGCCGGGTGTCAGCAGCACATGGAACTGTTCGTGGTCGAACACGATGCGTTCGATGCCGGCTCCGTAAGTGTATTCCGACGAAAAATCGATGCTGCGGTACTGATTGCCGCCTTCGAATATCAGTTGTCGGTTGTTTTTGTACGCCTGTGTCGTGGTCGATGTGTAGGTTGGTTGCAGGTTGGTTGCCGCATTGTCCCAACGTTGGTTTTGCCGAACGGTAACTTTGAGTTCGTTGAATGGGTCGCGTACTTCGTAGCCGTTTGTATGTAATTCAAAATCAAGTTGTTGGTAGCGGTTTGACAATTCGATGTCGGTGTTGGTGCGCACTGCGCCGGTAACGCCTATGCGCGAATCGACCACCGAAAAGCAGGCCACGGCGGCCAAATGGTCGAAATCGTTATTCTCGGCGATGAGTACGGCGTAGTTGCCCGAAACTTTCAGACGCAATTCGTCGTTTGGCACCAATAATTGATAGTGTGTGTAGAGTGTGGTGGTGTTGGTCGATAGGGCGTAGTCGTCGATGATGCCGTCGTAAAAACCATCGATGTATTCGACTTCGGATAGCACCGAAGGTGTCCAATCGGCATTGCAATGCACAATTTTGTAGTTGAAGTTGCGCCGTTCGTACGATAGTTCGTCGAACGAGATGCGCATCTGTTGGTCGGAGTTCAGTTCAATGACGGGCAGTGCCAACGGATTGTCGGATAGTTGCGCTTGCACCGTGTGTATTTGCGGCAGCAAGGCTTGCGTGCGCCATGGCGTTGCGTGCAGGTCGTGCAACACACAACCGACCGCAAGACATACTATCGGGAACCATTTGTGCATATCCTGCAAAGATAAACAAAAAAATAGTTTCTACCAAATTTTTTGCCGTTTTTGGTTGTTTGCAGGCGATTGTTGGTAAAAAAATGCAGTGTAGGCGCTTGTCGTTCGGTTGTTTTGACGTATCTTTGCGGACAAAAACAGAGACTTATGGAGAAAAAACGAGTAGCCATCGTAGGTTATGGCAACGTGGGCAAGGCCGCGCTTGAAGCCTTGCAGGCTGCGCCCGATTTGGAGGTGGCAGGTGTGGTGCGCCGTTCGGTGGCGGTTGTTCCGCGCGAGTTGGAACAGGTGAATGTAGTTACCGACATCAAGGCTTTGGGGCCGGTCGATGTGGCCATTTTGTGTGCGCCAAGCCGCCAAGTGCCCGCATTGGCCGAACGGTTGTTGAGTCAAGGCATCAGCACGGTCGATAGTTTCGACATTCATCGGTCGATACCCGATGTGGTGGAGTCGCTCGACGTGGTGGCAAAACGCTGTGGCGCTGTTGCGATAGTGGCCGCCGGCTGGGATCCCGGTAGCGATTCGGTGGTGCGCGCATTGCTCGAGGCTGTAGCGCCCAAGGGCATCACCTATACCAATTTCGGTCCCGGCATGAGCATGGGACACACCGTCGCTGTGAAAGCCATCGCAGGTGTCGAGGCGGCGCTGTCGATGACGATTCCGCTTGGCACCGGCATCCATCGCCGCATGGTGTATGTGGAGGTGGCCGATGGTTACGATTTTGCCGACATCGAACAACAAATCAAGTGCGACCCTTATTTTGTGAACGACGAAACACACGTTGTGGCAGTGCCGAGTGTCGATGCACTGAAAGATATGGGGCATGGTGTGCAAATGGTGCGCAAAGGTGTGTCGGGGTGCACACAGAATCAACTTTTTGAGTTCGATATGCGCATCAATAATCCGGCACTGACGGGACAGATACTTGTGTCGTGCGCGCGTGCCGCTTGCAAACAGCGTCCGGGCTGCTACACGATGATAGACATTCCGCCGATAGACTTCTTGGCCGGCAGTCGCCGCGAACTGATTGCACGGCTTGTGTGATGACTGCAAACTTTGGTACAAAAAACCGCGCATCGATTGAGGCGCGGTTTTTGTTTGGGTTGTCAGAATCTGTTATTCGGCAACGTTACTGTTGCTCAACTTTGAGCCGTTGTGTTCGCCGGTGAGTGTTTCCAAAAATGCAACAATGTCGGCTGTTTCGTCGGCCTTGAGTTGTGTCCCGACCTGATATTTGGCCATCATATCGACGGCTTCGTTCAGCGTTTTCACACTGCCGTCGTGGTAGTACGGCCATGTCAGGGCAATGTTGCGCAATGTCGGAGTTTTGAAGCGGTAGCGGTCGCGTTCGATGCCTGTTTGCGCCCAGCGGCCGTTGTCGGCATCGGTCAAGCCCGATTTGACGTTCATCTCGCGGTCGGCAAAGTAGTTGGCGCGTTGTCCCATCAGTTCGTAACTCAATCCGCCCATATTGACACCGGCGTGGCAAGTGGCGCATTTGTTCTCTTTGAACAGCGCATAGCCGCGCACCTCTTGTTCGTTCAGTGCGTTTTGTTCGCCTTTCAGGTAGCGGTCGAATGCCGAGTTTGGCGTGATGAGCGTTTTTTCGAATTCGGCGATGGCATCGGTGATGGTGGCTTCGTTCAATCCTTCGGGATAGACGGCGTTGAAGCGTGCGGCAAACTCTTTGTCGGCAGCAAGGCGTGCGGCAATCTCGTCGAACGAGGCCGAGCCCATCTCTACAGGATTAAGCGGAGGACCTGCGGCTTGTGCAGCGAGTGTTGCGGCACGTCCGTCCCAGAATTGTACGAAATTGAAGTAAGCGTTGTAAACGGTTGGTGCGTTAACACCACCGAATTGTCCGTCAATGCCTTCGGAATAGACAAGGTTATCGACGCCGCCGGTTGCCAAATTGTGGCACGTTGCACACGAGATGGTGCCGTCGCCCGACAGACGCGTGTCGTGGTAGAGCAGTTGTCCGAGTGCGGCTTTTTCGGCATTCACTTCCACTTGGTCGGGCAGCGGACGCACAGGCTCGTTGGCAAACTCGGCTGCTGCCAATGTGTTCGGATAAAATTCGGCACGTTGTTGTTTTGCCCAATCGAGCATGATAGCCGACTTTTTGCAGGTGAGCGACGAGCCCCAATGTACCAAATAGTATTTGGCGATGGGCATTGTGCCGTCGATGACAGTTTTCTCGACTTTGGCCAAATCGACTTCGTTGATGGCTTTGCCTTCGTGAATGGCAGCCATCATCGGCTCGATGTCGAATGCGGCATAGCCTTTGTCGATGTCCTCGCGAATGATGCCTTTGGCACCAGGGATGTTGGCATAGAACGGTAATTGCGGGTTGGCCGAGTGGCACGAAACGCAACCGCCGTCGTCCATAATCGCAAGTGCTTGCTCGTCAAGAGGCAGACTTGCATCGGGGGCTTGGTTCACCGCCCGATAACAGATGGCAGCCGCCGCAACCACGGCAACTGCTCCGAGCATGATTTTTGAACTCGTTTTCATGTTACTTTTGTTTTTAGAATTAGTGAATAATTAGTTGTATATCATTTGTTTAAGTTCCGTAAACGTGCAGACTGCTTTGTGCCGTCGGCAGGTATTGGTAGCCGTACCAACACATTTGCAGCAAAATGAATCCGATGATGATTGTGGCGTACTGCGTTCGCGGCGAGGTGCGGCATGTCAGGCGTTGGTGTATGTAGATGAGGTAAACGCACCAAGTAGCGGCTGCCCACGTCTCTTTTGGGTCCCACGTCCAGAAGTCGCCCCACGCCTGCTTAGCCCAAATGGCGCCCGAGAGCATGCCTATCGACAGCAACGCAACACCGATATACACCAAATTGTCAATCGACGACAGATAGCGCGTTTGGCCGTTGCACAGCCCGACAATCGACAAGGCAAAGGCGCAGCCCAACACGGCGTATGCCAACATGTACACCACCACATGCGGCACAAACCAACCGCTTTGCAACGCCGGCATCAGCGTGGCATCGTGCAGCTCGGGGCGCAACAAATTGACCATGCAAAACACGATGGCCAACACGGCGGTAATGGCCGGCAACCAACGAAAATGCCACCGATGATAGGTTACAAATCCTGCCGCCGTAACAAAAAATGCGTACCACAAACGTGTTTCGCCCATAGTTTTGAGCGGTGGACGTTGCAGCGTTGCCCACAACCCGACAATGAATGTGCCGAGTGTCAGTGCTGCCAACAATGTCAGCACCGATGCTATGCGCGAGTGTTGTTTGTTGGTCAGGGCAAATGCTGCACCAACGACTGCCAACACGATGGCCGGAATGGCAAAATATGGGAAAATGTTCCACGTCATGGTTGGTCGTTTGATTTGATTTTAGCAACTGATTTGTGTTTGCTGCCATCGAAAAAGAGCAACAGAGCGCCGCCTATCATCATGACGATGCCGCACCAAGTAACGTATTTCCACGGTTGCACCACGCGCTCGAGTACACAAAACTGCGATGCTGCACCGGCTTGCGTGTCGTAACTATTCAGATGGACATCTTCGCACCACGAGCGATGCCACGGTTGGTTCACGCTGACGCGTTGTGTGCCTTGCTCGGTCGAAATGTCGGCATAGAAAGCAGCGGGTGTGCCGTTGTCGAAAAACGAAACCACAAACGTGTCGAGTATGATTTCGTAGCCCAATCCGTGTGGCGTGCCTGCGGCGTCGTAGCCCATGTCGGTAGGAATACCTTGCTGTGCCACAATGCGCCATTTGTGCGTGTCGGCCGCGCCGAAAAACAGGCTCACGATGGTGAGCAACACACCGATGTGATTCAGCGCAAAACGCCAAGCGTGCGGCGCTTTGGTGCTGCGGCGTACAATCACCAGCCACAAGTTACCGACGAGCAACACGATGCAAAATGCGAAAATCCACGACGATGTGAAGTCGTGCAAACCCAAGCGCACACACACCGCCGACGATGCTGCCGCGGGCGGCACAAATCCTTTGATTAAACACCCGCCGGTTACCAACATCAGTGCCACTACGCTGCATTTGCCCGATGCCAAAAATTGTACGAACCATCGTTGCCCGGCTTCGCGCCATACAATGGTCAAACCGACCAACAGCACCAACAACACGGCTACGTTCATCGGAAAAGCCCACCATGCCGGGGTGATGTTGCCCAAAAAACATTGCATAACAATCGCAGCGGCAAAATAACCCGCCGACGCACCTATCGCGACAAGGCGGTTTCGCCCACGCCGAGATTCTGTTGAAAATTCCGCTTGCATACGCAAAATGTGATGCCCGATAACAACTTCGCAAAGTTATATAGAATATTTTTGTTGAACAAGTGTTGTCGGTATTTTTTTTATTTATATCTTTGCACAAAAATTAGAACAGCCGCAAAACGCTCAAAATTATTTCATTTTTAGTCAATAAAAAAACGAACAGACATGGGAAAAGTGTTGATTATCGGAGCCGGTGGCGTAGCAACGGTTGCAGCGCACAAATTGGCTCAAAACAGCGATGTGTTTACCGAAATAATGATTGCCAGCCGCACCAAAGCCAAGTGCGATGCCATAGCCGCCGACCTGAAAGCCCGTTATGGCGTGGAGGTGGCTACAGCGCAGGTCGATGCCGACAATGTGCCCGAACTGACAGCGTTGTTGAAACGTTTTCAGCCCGTATTGGTGATGAATTTGGCGTTGCCGTATCAGGATTTGCACATCATGGACGCCTGCTTGGCTGCCGGTTGCCATTACCTTGACACGGCCAACTACGAGCCGCTCGACGAGGCCAAATATCAGTATTCGTGGCAGTGGGCGTATCACGACCGTTTCAAACAAGCCGGTCTGACGGCCATTCTCGGTTGCGGTTTCGACCCCGGTTGCACAAGCATCTACACGGCGTATGCCGCCAAACATCATTTCGACGAAATTCACGAATTGGACATTGTCGATTGCAATGCCGGCGACCATCATAAGGCGTTTGCCACCAATTTCAACCCCGAAATCAATATCCGCGAAATCACCCAAAAAGGGCGCTATTATTTGAACGGCGAATGGGTCGAAACGCAGCCGCTTGAGATTCATCAGCCTGTAACTTATCCCGAAATCGGCGCGCGCGAATCCTATTTGATGTATCACGAGGAGTTGGAGTCGTTGGTCAAAAACTTCCCGACCATCAAACGGGCACGTTTTTGGATGACTTTCGGGCAGGAATATCTGACGCATCTGCGCGTCATTCAGAACATTGGCATGGCCAGCATCGTGCCGATAATGTACGAAGGGCGCGAAATCGTGCCGATTCAGTTCCTGAAAGCCGTGTTGCCGCACCCCGAAGAGTTGGGGTCGAACTACACGGGCTACACCTCCATCGGTTGCCGCATCAAAGGCGTGAAAGATGGCCGCCCGAAAACCTACTACATCTACAACAACTGCAGCCACGAAGCCGCGTACAAAGAGACCGGCACGCAGGGCGTCAGTTACACCACCGGCGTGCCTGCCATGACGGGCGCGTATATGTTGCTCACGGGCAAATGGGGCGGTGCAGGTGTGTTCAATGTCGAGGAGTTTGACCCCGATCCGTTCTTGGCCAAGGTAGCCGAAAGCGGTTTGCCGTGGCACGAAATCGTCGATGGCGACTTGGAACTGTAATGTGGTTTTTACCAACATCAAACCAACACTGCGGCTGTCTAACAGGCAGCCGCAGCGCTTTAGTGCCCCGGATTTTTTCGGGGAGTGTGTCGTGCGTTCGATGTCGTTAATTTTACAATTCAAACTTGCACACTTTTCCACTTTTCACTTTCAAACTTTTTTTGTATCTTTGCAAATTCAATTATTATGCAGAAATAGTTTTGTTTTTCTATGAAAAAGTTTAAGGAATACACCCATTTTGACCTGTCGGCCATCAACAAAGAGATGTTGCAACGATGGCAGGACGAGGATTTGTTTCACAAAAGTATCGACGAGCGCGAAGGTGCGCCGGCATTCGTCTTTTTCGAGGGACCGCCTTCGGCCAACGGCATGCCCGGCATTCACCATGTGATGGCACGCACCATCAAAGATACTTTTTGTCGCTACAAAACGATGCAGGGCTTTCAGGTGCGCCGCAAAGCCGGATGGGATACGCACGGATTGCCTGTGGAACTCGGCGTGGAAAAAATGCTCGGCATCACCAAAGAGGACATCGGCAAAAAAATCAGCGTGGACGACTACAACGCCGCCTGCCGTCGCGAAGTGATGAAATACACCAAAGAGTGGACATCGCTCACCGAAAAAATGGGTTATTGGGTCGATTTGGAAAACCCATACATCACCTACGACAATAAATACATCGAAACGCTGTGGTATCTGCTCAAAGAACTCTACCACAAAGGGTTGCTCTACAAAGGCTATACCATTCAGCCCTATTCGCCGGCTGCCGGCACAGGCCTGAGTTCGCACGAACTGAACCAACCCGGCTGTTACCGCGATGTGAAAGATACCACCTGCACAGCACAGTTCAAACTGAAAGGCAACCGCTTCGGCGCCGATGCCTACTGCCTTGCGTGGACTACAACACCGTGGACATTGCCGTCGAACACGGCCTTGTGCGTCGGCCCGAAAATCGACTATGTGGCTGTGAAAGGCGAAAATCCGTACACCAAAACTGCTGCCACTTACATTTTGGCCGAAGCGCGCTTGTCGGCATACGCCAAAGAGTTGGGCGAACAACCCGACATCGTATGGCGTGGCAAAGGCACCGACTTGGTGGGCGAAGAATACGAACAACTCATTCCGTGGGTTAATCCGGGCGAGGGCGCATTCCGCGTCATTGCCGGCGACTACGTTACCACCGACGACGGTACGGGCATTGTGCATATAGCACCGACATTCGGCGCCGACGATGCTTTCGTGGCAAAAAAAGCAGGCGTTCCCGGACTAACGTTCCTGACCAAAAAAGGCGAAACACGCCCGATGGTCGATATGACGGGTAAATTCTTTGTGTTGGACGACTTGGACGACGATTTTGTGAAAAATCACATCAACATCGATTTGTACCAAGCCTACGCAGGCCGTTTTGTGAAAAACGCTTACGCCCCGAACCTCACCGACAAAGACGAAACGCTCGACATCGCACTCTGTATGATGCTGAAACAGCAAGGGTTGGCGTTCCGCATCGAAAAACATGTACACAACTATCCGCACTGCTGGCGCACCGACAAACCCGTGCTGTATTATCCGCTCGACAGTTGGTTTATCAAAACCACTGCCGTAAAAGACGAGATGATAGCCCTGAACAAAACCATCAATTGGAAACCCGAATCGACGGGAACGGGGCGTTTCGGTCAGTGGCTCAACAATCTGAACGATTGGAACTTAAGCCGCAGCCGCTATTGGGGAACACCGTTGCCCATTTGGCGCACCGACGACGGACAAGAGGAGATTTGCATCGGTTCCATCGAGGAACTTTTCGAGGAGATAGAAAAGTCCGTGGCTGCCGGATTCATGAAAGAAAATCCGTGGCCGAATTTCCGCGTAGGCGATTACAGCAAAGAGAATTACGACCCGAAAAATATCGACTTGCACCGTCCTTATGTCGATAACATTATCCTTGTCTCGGCTTCGGGCAAACCAATGCACCGCGAACTCGACCTTATCGACGTGTGGTTCGACTCGGGCGCCATGCCCTACGCACAAGTGCACTATCCGTTTGAAGCCCCGAATAGTTCAGAGGGCTGGGGGACTGCCGATTTCATCAGCGAAGGCGTTGACCAAACGCGTGGCTGGTTTTTCACGCTGCACGCCATTCACACGATGATAGAAAACCGCGTGGCATTCAAAAACGTGATTTCCAACGGCTTGGTGCTCGACAAAAATGGCAACAAAATGTCGAAACGCTTGGGCAATGCCGTCGATCCGTTTATCACCATCGAAAAATACGGCAGCGACCCGCTGCGTTGGTATATGATGACAAACGCCTCGCCGTGGGACAACCTCAAATTCGACACCGAAGGTGTGGAAGAGGTGCGCCGCAAATTCTTCGGCACGCTCTACAACACCTATTCATTTTTTGCACTTTACGCCAATGTCGATGGATTTACGGGCGACGAAACAGCGGTGCCCGTGGACGAACGCCCCGAAATCGACCGTTGGATTTTGTCGCTGCTCAACACGTTGATAAAAGACGTTACCGAGCAATACGAAAACTACGAACCGACGCGCGCCGGCCGTGCCATCAGCGATTTTGTGCAAGAAAACTTGTCGAATTGGTACGTTCGCCTCAACCGCAAACGTTTCTGGGGTGGCACTATGGACGCCGACAAATTGGCCGCTTACCAAACGTTGTACGAATGCTTGGTTACCGTCAGCCGCCTGATGGCACCGATTGCGCCATTCTACGCCGACCAACTCTACCGCGACCTGACGGGCGACAAATCGGTACACTTGGCCGCATTCCCCGTGTGCGACGACAACCGCATCGACACTTACCTCGAAGGCTGCATGCAACTTGCACAGCAAGCCACTTCGATGATTTTGGCATTGCGCAAAAAAGCCAACAAAAAAGTGCGCCAACCGCTGCAAAAAGCCGTGGTGCCCGTGCCAAACGAGAGCGTGATGCAGCAACTGCAGCATGTGGCCGATTTGGTCAAAACCGAGGTGAATATCAAGGAGTTACAAATCGTTACCAACGAAAATTCGACCGTTAAATTGGTGAAACGCATCAAACCGAATTTCAAAACGTTGGGCAAAAAATACGGCAAACAGATGAAGGAGATTGCCGCCGCCATTGCTGTCCTGACACAAGACCGGATAGCCGACATCGAAACGCGTGGACAGATTGTGCTGCCGTTGCCGAGTGGCGAAGTGGAGGTCGAACTTGCCGATGTGGAAATAGCTACCGAAGATATGCCGGGCTGGCTCGTGGCCAACGAGGGTAACCTGACCGTGGCACTCGACATCGAAGTGACGGACGAACTGCGGCAGGAAGGTATCGCACGCGAACTCGTGAACCGCATTCAAAACCTGCGCAAATCGAACGGCTACGAAATAACCGACAAAATTGCGGTAACCATCGAATCGAACAACGAGGTGAATACCGCCGTGGCCAATTTCAAGGATTATATCGCAGCGCAGGTGTTGGCGCAGTCGCTCATCGTTGCCGACAAGGTCGAAAACCCGATTGCGCTCGATTTCGAAGATTTTGTCGTGAACATCAGCATCGAAAAAATATAATCGTATGAATACATTGAAAAAATACGACAAGAGCGTTTACATTGTTTTGTTGTCGGTACTGACGGTGGCGCTGCTGCTCGACTATGTGCCGAACGACTTTTGCAAACAGATTGCCGGCTTGGTAACGCCGCCGGTTGCGCTGTTTGTCGGATTGGCTTGTGCGCTGCTGTTTGGACAAGCCTACCCGAAATTCAACAAAAAAATGTCGAAATACCTTTTGCAATATTCGGTTGTGGGATTGGGTTTCGGTATGAATTTGGTGGCATCGCTCAAGTCGGGCGCCGAAGGTATGACCTTTACGGTCATTTCAGTTGTCGGCACGTTGGTGGCCGGCTGGCTTATCGGGCGCAAGTTGCTCAACGTCGATAAAAACACATCGTATCTGATAAGTTCGGGTACAGCCATTTGCGGTGGAAGCGCCATCGCAGCGGTGGGGCCGGTCATCAAAGCCAAAGATGCCGAAATGTCGGTGGCGTTGGGTACGATTTTCATTCTTAACGCCGTTGCCTTGTTCATTTTTCCGCCGCTGGGACACCTGTTCGGGCTCGACCAACAACAATTTGGCACATGGGCTGCCATCGCCATTCACGACACAAGTTCGGTAGTAGGCGCCGGTGCAGCCTATGGCGAAGAGGCGTTGCAGGTGGCCACTACCATCAAACTGACGCGTGCCTTGTGGATTATTCCCGTGGCGTTGGTTACGGCGTTGTTGTTCAAAACCAAAGGCCAAAAAATCTCCATCCCGTGGTTCATTCTGTGGTTCATCGTGGCGATGGTCATCAACACTTATGTGCTTTCGAATGCCGATATTTGCGGCACTTGGGGCGCACAGGTCGGCTCGTTTATCAACGGCTTGGCACGCAAATCGCTCACCGTGTGCTTGTTCTTCATCGGCGCTTCGCTGTCGCTTGATGTGCTGAAACAGGTAGGTGTTAAACCGCTGATTCAGGGCGTATTGCTTTGGATTTTGATAAGTGTGGCGGCCTTGTTGGCGGTGTTGCTCTGAACTCTGACGACAGATAACTGCTGTTTTTGTGCAGCGGAAAAAGAATTTGTATATTTGCACACACCATTTTTTGCGTAATCACTAAAAACAACCAAACATTATGAATGCTGATTTCGACACGATTCGCCCGTTTAACAATGACGAACTGCCACAGGCTTTTGCGGCGTTGCTGCGCGAACCTGCATTTGTGGCTTTGATGCAGCGCTTGCTGCCGCAACTGACGATAGAACAACTCGAACAACAATTACAGACGATTCATTCGGCTTCGGAGTTGCAGCAACGGATTATCGAACCTGTGCTGACCGTCCTCGAAAAACAACAAACCGCCGGCGGTGTTACGGTGTCGGGGCTCGAGGCCGACCGCCCGAACGGCATTCTCGTTACCAACCATCGCGACATTGTGATGGATGCCGCTTTCATTGCGCTGTCGCTGTTCCGTGGCGGCTTCGATTCGCCCGAAATCGGCATTGGCGACAACCTGTTTGCCGCTCCGTGGATCGAAACGTTGGTGCGCATCAACAAGTGTTTTGTGGTACGACGCGGACTCGCACCGCGCGAAATGCCGCGTGTGTTTCTACTCTTGTCGCAATACATACGCTATGCCATCACGCAAAAACAGGTCAGTGTGTGGATTGCACAACGCGAAGGACGCGCCAAAGATTCGGACGACCGCACACAAGAGAGCATTCTGAAAATGTTTGCCCTCAGTGGCGAAGGCTCGTTCATCCAAAATCTTAAAGATTTGAATATCAGCCCTGTAAGCATTTCGTACGAATACGACCCGTGCGATTTCCTCAAGGCGGCCGAGTTCCAACTCAAACGCGACAACCCCAACTATCAAAAGTCGCCGCACGACGATGTCGTCAGCATGCGAACCGGCATCATGGGCTACAAAGGACATGTGCACTATGCGTTTACACCATGCATCAATGCCGATTTGGACGCCATTGCCGCACAAACCGACAATCGCAAAGAACAGGTGGCGGCTGTGGCGGCGCTTATCGACCGGCGCATACATGGCAACTATGTGATATATCCGATAAACAAGGTGGCTTACGACGAATATTTTGGCACACAACGCTTTGCCGACGAGGTGCCGGCCGACGAACGGCAAAAAGTTTTGGACTATTTTGCCAAACAACTCGATAAAATAGCCGTGCCGCAGCCCGATTACGATTTCTTGCGTCGAAAATTGTTGGAGATGTATGCCAACCCACTGAAAAATTATTTGGCAACGCTGTAATCGTCGCCTTGTGCGCCATTTCTGCTTTTCGGTTTGAAAACCAACGAACAACATATTTATACAGTTGTCAAGTGGCTGATTTTGGTGCTGGCTTATGCCTATTTGGCCTACAAACTTGTTGCGTTTGACGACTACGCGACTGTGTCGGCACATTTTGCTGCGGCAGGCGTGGCGCATTACGCTTGTCTGGCGGGCGTGTTGGCGTTGTTGCCGCTCAATCTGCTGCTCGAGGCGCAAAAGTGGCGCTTGTTGGTGCGTGGTCTGCAACCATTGTCGTTGATGGAGGCTGTCAAATCGGTGTTGGTCGGGCAGACAGGCGCTTTTTTCACACCCAATCATCTGGGCGATGTGCCGACACGGGTGTTGTTGTTGCGTCCCGAATGTCGGATGTCTGCCATCGCTTTGGGGTGTGTCGGCAGTTTGGCGCTTACGGTCGTCATCACCGTGATAGGCACTGTGGCGGCTGTATGTTATGCCGTTTGGGTGCGTCCGAGTTTTGTCATCGATGCTTCACTGACGACATTGCTGTTCTGGGGAGCATTGGTGGTGGCAGTGGTAGCACTGTTTGTGGTGTCGCTGTTGTTCCGTCGGCAGTTGGCGCAGCGCCTGAAGTGTTGCCGGTGGCATTGGGTGCAGTTGTTTGGCGCGGGCTTGGAGCATTTGTCGTGGTGCGATTGGTGGCGTGTGGTTGCTTTGTCGGTCGGTCGTTTTGTGGTGTTTTCGACTCAACTGTATGCCATGTTGCTGTTTATGGGCGTGTCGCTGGCGCCTGTCGAGGCGTTGGTGGCCATCCCGACTATCTATCTGCTTGTAACTTATACACCATCGTTTGTGGTGTCGGAGGCGGTTGTGCGCGGGTCGTATGCCATTCTGATATTATCGGCTTTTGATGCCAACGAGGTTGGTATGGCGCTGTCGGGCATACTGCTTTGGTGTGTCAACTTTTGTGTGCCGATGCTGATGGGCTCATGGCTGCTGCGGCGCAGCGGTAGCATGTCTGCCGATGCCGATCCACAAACACAAGGCGACGCTTGCTCCTAACGACAATAATCCTACCCACCAAGTGCTTTCGCTACCGATGATTTCGATGTCGATGGGCATTTTGATGCGTGCCGCCGCGAATGCCAATATTACCGTCAGAGCATTATTTACAAAGTGTGCAACGATACTTGGCCATAGCGAGCCGCTGTACCAATAGAGATAGCCAAGTGCGGCTCCCAACAAAAGGCGCGGTACAAATCCGTAGAACTGAAAATGTATGGTGCTGAAGACGAATGCGGCCGTCCAAATGGCGAGGTGAGCTCCGCAGGTGCTGGCTATCAGACGTTGTAGTGCGCCTCTGAAAAACAACTCTTCGGCGATGGCCGGCACAAACGCCAATGCCAATAAATTCAGCATCAATCCTTGCACGTCGGCTACATCGAGGAATGCCGTGGTGAGCGCTTCGGCTTGTTGCTCCATTTGCAGCATCGCCTGCTCGATGGCGCTCATGCAAGCGGGTAAAACCATCATGTCGTTCAACCATTTTGTCAGATTGATGGCCGGAATGGCGCACGGCATCAACAGCAGTGCCGCTATCCATATTCGGGCGTGGCGTGGCCAACCGATGTCGGCTGTGGCGCGCGTCGTGGCGGTGTGTCTGAATACGATGGCCGGCAGCGCAAATATCAGTAGCGACTGGCATAACTGTTGCCATTTGAGCGACACGATGTCGGTCGGCGCACTATTGCACCACGCGGTGAGAGCCGCTCCGACGGCCAAGCCGCACAGCCACAAGAACAACAGCCATAAGCCTTTGATGGCTGTGGACGTATGTCGCGTGTCAAGGCTCATTATCCTTCCGACGAAGTCAGTCCGGCAGACGCGCTATGATGGTTTCGTTGCCGCGTGTTTGTTCGCCCAATGTTACAAAAATTTCGGAGCCTTCGGGCAAAAACAAATCGACGCGCGACCCGAATTTGATGAATCCCAAATGTTCGTTCAGGTGGCATTCGTGTCCCACTTTGGCGTATGTTACGATGCGTCGTGCCAAGGCACCGGCTATCTGACGTACCAACACTTGGTGCTTCGATTCGGTTTCGATGACAACGGACGAACGCTCGTTTTCCTGACTCGATTTCGGCAGATAGGCTGCCATGTGCCGACCGCTGTGGTGCTGCACATACGTTACGGTGCCTTCTATCGGTGTCCAATTGGCGTGTACACTGAATACCGACATAAAAATCGATACCTGTATGCGGCGTTCGCCTCCGAAACATTCGTACTCTTCGGTTGGTTCGATGACCACAATGCGCCCATCGGCCGGCGCAATTATCAGATTGGAATCTTCGATGATGATTTCGCGGCTCGGGTTGCGGAAAAAGTAGAGGAAAAACGAGAAAGCCAATATCGAACAGGCCAGATTGAGGAAAAACGCCCAATGCCCCGGCGATTGAATGTAGATGACAATATTCAGCACGACCAGCAGTAGCAGCAACGACATCAAGATGGCATAGCCTTCTTTGTGTACATGCATGCGACGGAAGCGTTTTTTGTGTTTTGATGACTTGTTTGTTTCCACAATATTGAATAATTTTTATGATAACACAAATAATAGATACAGATAGATGGCCGGTCCGGCTAACAAGGTGCTGTCGAAACGGTCGAGTATGCCGCCGTGTCCGGGTATGATGTTGCCGGCATCTTTTTTGCCGACAGCACGTTTCAAAAGACTCTCCAGCAGGTCGCCGAGCGTGCCGAATACAACTGTAACAACGGCAAAGGCTGCCCATTGCCACAATGTCATCGGATTAAGCCCCTCTTCCGGCGCAAATTTGAAATAGCCCAACAGCAAACCGGCACCGATGGCAAATACGGCACCGCCAACGAAACCTTCCCACGACTTGTGCGGCGATACATGTTTCAGCAGATGATGTTTGCCGAAAGCACTGCCCACCAAGTAGGCAAAGGTGTCGTTCACCCAAATGATGAGAAAAATACTCAACAGCAAATGTGGTTGCCAAGTGTCGCCCCAACTGAGAATACCGTAGAGCGAGGCAAACGGCAACGACACAAACACCTGTCCCAGAACGAAATAGGCCAAATTGTGCATCGGATGCTCGCAGTGGCGAAACAATTCGGCCACAAACGTGATGATAATCACCAAAATGTACGGCACAAAAAACAGGGCGACATGGCGCGGTTGGGGCAGTTCCAACCATTTGAAAATGTCGAACGCAAAGGCGTATGCAAATGCGCCTAACTGCAAGAAACAGTTGGCCGTGATGGCTGTGCCGCGCTGCACTTCGATGCGGTGGTGTGCGTGCGTAATGTGGTGAAACTCTTTGATGCCGAGCGACGACAACACCAACATCAGTGCCAAAAATGTCCATTCGCTGACAATGATGGAGGTGATGAGTACAGCCACAAAAACGGCTCCCGACAGTGTGCGTACCAAAAGTTTTTTTAGATCCATGTTTGTATTTAAGCGTTGGTTAGGTTGTCGTTAGATTCGGCCGGCGCAGGTGCCTCGTCGTTGTCGGCAACGTCGGTCGGTGTTTCGCTTTGCAATAGTTCGTCGGCGCGGCTTTTCCAAGGGCGTTTGCCAAGCACTTTTTCGACATCTTCGGCAAACAGCACTTCGCGTTCGAGCAGAATTTGGGCTAATTGGTTGTGCCCTTCTTTGTGCTCGGTCAGTATCGCTTTGGCGCGTTCGTATTGTTCGGCGATTATTTTTTTGGCTTCGGCATCGATGAGTTCGGCCGTTTTTTCGCTGTATGGTTTGGTGAAACCGTAGTCGGCTTGTCCGGTCGAATCGTAATAACTCATATTGGCCAATTTGTCGCTCATGCCGAAATAGGCCACCATGGCGTATGCTTTTTTTGTGGCGCGTTCGAGGTCGTTGATGGCGCCTGTGTCGAGCGTGTCGAAGAATAACTCTTCGGCGGCGCGTCCGCCCAGCAGCGAGCAGATGTCGTCGAGTATGTGTTCGCTCGAGGTCAGTTGGCGCTCTTCGGGCAGATACCATGCTGCGCCAAGGGCTTCGCCTCGCGGCACGATGGTAACTTTGACGAGCGGGTTGCCGTATTGCAGCAACCAACTGATGGTGGCGTGTCCGGCTTCGTGGAAGGCGATGTTGCGTTTCTCCTCTTGTGTCAGTATTTTGGTCTTTTTCTCCAATCCGCCGACGATACGGTCAACGGCATCGAGGAAATCTTGTTTTTCGACGGTCGCTTTGTCGTGGCGGGCGGCTATAAGTGCGGCTTCGTTGCACACGTTGGCGATGTCGGCGCCCGAAAATCCCGGCGTTTGGCGTGCCAAGAAGTCGATGTCGATAGATGCACCGAGTTTCAGTGGTTTCAGGTGCACTTCGAATATCTCTTTGCGTTCGTGCACATCGGGCAGTTCCACATGTATTTGGCGGTCGAAACGTCCGGCACGCAGCAGTGCTTTGTCTAGAATGTCGGCGCGGTTGGTGGCTGCCAATATGATGACGCCACTGTTGGTGCCGAATCCGTCCATTTCGGTAAGTAGTTGATTCAGTGTACTTTCGCGTTCGTCGTTGCCGCCCATGCGCATGTTGTTGGAGCGTGCCCGTCCTACGGCATCAATCTCGTCGATGAATACGATGCACGGTGCTTTCTCTTTGGCTTGGCGGAAGAGGTCGCGCACGCGGCTGGCGCCCACGCCTACGAACATCTCCACAAAGTCGCTGCCCGACATGGAGAAGAATGGCACGTCGGCTTCGCCGGCTACGGCTTTGGCCAACAGGGTTTTACCTGTTCCCGGAGGTCCGACAAGCAGAGCACCTTTGGGAATTTTGCCGCCCAAATCGGTGTATTTTTTCGGATTTTTCAGGAACGATACTATCTCTTCGACTTCCTGTTTGGCGCCGGCCAATCCGGCTACGTCCTTGAATGTTACTTTGGTTTTGCTTTTATCGTCTTTGTCGAATAGTTGCGCTTTCGATTTGCCTACGCTGAAAATGCCTCCGGCGCCGTTGCTCATGCGTCGTGTCATCAAGATGAAGAATAAAATGAGCAGCAGGAACGGCAGTACCGAGAATAGAAACATGTCGAGGTAGTCTTTGCCGTCTTTGTAGGAAACTTCGCCGGTGAACAAGGCCTCTTTTTGCAGTTCGGCAATGAGTTTCGAAAACTCTTCGACCGATGGCACGGTGGTGTAGATGTGCAGCAGTTTGTCGTCGGCAGCGGTTTCGCCGGCAAAGAACTGTTTGGCGCAAGTGGGCTCTATTTCGGCTTCTACGCGGTTTTGGGTGATGTTGACGGTCAACGATTTGACACACCCATTGCGCAATCCGGTTTCCAATTTGGAGTAGGTAACTTCTTTGGACGACGAGTTGCCGTCGTAGAATACCGACATGAGGAAGAATATGCCGATGGCCAAATAGATCCAATAGAAGTTGAATCGTGGTTTGAACGGTTTCGGCTTGTTGGTCTGCGGTGTCGTTTGTGGTTTGTTTTGTTGGTCGTTCATAGCGTTGTGGTTAGTGTCGTCGTTTTATTCTACGTCGGGGTATTCGGTGATGACGGCATCGGCCCAAAGGTGTTCGATGTCGTAGAAGGCGCGTGTTTCGCGGCGGAATATGTGTACGATGACTGCGCCGTAGTCGAGCGCAATCCATTCGCTGTTTTCGAAACCGTCGGAGGCAAATGGTTTTTCGCCGGCGTTTTTGCGCACATAGTCTTTCACCTCGTAGGCGATGGCGGTAACGTGTACGTTGGAGTCGCCTTCGCATATCACAAAGTGCTGACACGGCGCGTTCAGTTTGGTCATATCCACGGTTACAATGCGTTTGGCTTTCTTCTCCTGCATGCCGGCAATGATGGCATCAATCAGTTTTTTTTCGTCTTTCTTCATACTCTAAAAAATTAAACTACAAATGTACGTTTTCTTTTTGAATTATACAATAATCGGGGCGGATTTTTTTGTTAGAATTTTTTTGTCGGGAGTCAGAACAATAATCCGTGTACGTACATCCACAGCAAATAGCGTGCAAATTTGCCGACAAGCATGGCTGTCGATGCAATCCGGAAGTTGCAGCGCATAAATCCGGCAGCCACGGCGATGATGTCGCCAACGAATGGCAGAAACGAGAAGAACGATATCCAATCGCCATAGCGCACGAACCATTTGCGTGTGCGTTCGATTTTGTCGTGCGACACATGCAGCCATTTTTCTATCCATTCTATTTTGCCGAGGCGCCCCAACCAATAGCAGGTGATTCCGCCCAACCAATTGCCAAAAGTGGCGCATAGTACGCATATCCACGCATTCAAGCCGCCGAAAACCAGCGCCGAAAAGACTACTTCGGAACTGAACGGCAAGATGGTGGCTGCCAAAAAAGCAGCCAAAAAGAGACCTGCGTATCCATATTCGGCAAAATCGGTCAACATGTCAGAACCCAAATGCAAAAAGTGTGCGACACACCACAACGGCCGTCAAAAAAATCCAAAACAATATGTTGGCACATTTGGTGGTGGTGTTGGTGGCAAAATAG
The DNA here is from genome assembly GCA_004557405.1 of Bacteroidales bacterium. Taxonomy (GTDB): domain Bacteria; phylum Bacteroidota; class Bacteroidia; order Bacteroidales; family Paludibacteraceae; genus W0P28-013. The sequence continues at coordinate 31,706 of SFDZ01000006.1, read as the reverse complement.
AAGCAGATGATGAGCAACAGAAACGTGAATGGCACGAGTAGCAGCGCATCGAATCGCATGAACAGAATCGCAACAATCAGCGTGTAAACCAAGCCGCAGTTGATGAACAGGTAGTTGAGGCGTGTGTGCAGATTGTAGTTGCTGCCCGATACGAACCGACACAGCAACGAGCCTGCGAATACCGTGCATAGCGTTACTGCAAAAACCACTTCGGAGGCGAGCGGTGTTGCTATGCGCCGGATGTCGAATAATGCGGGCGCAGGTATGCCGGAGGCGAGTTCGGGCAAACGGTCGGCCAAAAAGAAACCACCTGCGACAAGGAATAACGGCATGAATATTCCTGCCAAAAATGTACAAAATGTGCGTGCGGTGAGCGCCCCAAAGAGTATGAAACCGAACAGCACGAGCGGTATCAGCCAAACGTAGTCGAAATCGAACAGCACGGCGCACATGATGAACAATCCGCAGTTGAACGTTTGGGCAATGCATTCCCGCTTTTGCTCGTACATCGACAGCAGTTGCGACAACGTCAGCAGCAACCCGACAAAAGCCACGGTGGACGCGTCGAAAAACTGCCAACGGCTGTTGGCCGCACCGGCTGCCAACAAAATGATGACGGGCAACGCACTGCGCATCGGCAATATGCGGTAATGTTCGCACATCAACGTTATCCAATAGACAATGACTGTCCAGCAAAGATATTGGACAATGTGCGCCCACAAGGCCGGCAATGCAAACCATTGGTATTGGCCGAGCACTACAAATGCGTAGGCACTTTGTGCATGGCGTGTGCCGAACATGTCGGGCAAAAACCACAGCAAGCCGGCAACGATAATGGCAATGATGTGTTGCAGCGGCAATAGCGTTTGTAATTTTTTCAGAATCTGCATCGTGTGTGAATGGTTGACTACAAATGATTTGCAAAATTACGCAAAAAGTATGATATGACAAACGGGATTGTGCCCGAAAGCGAACAATCCCGTTGTCGATGGTGGTCGATGCGCCTTGTGCGCGTTGTTTTATGGCACAACTATTTTGACGATTCTGTTGTCGATAGCGACAAAATAGATGCCCGCAGCGGCCGGTAGCGTTGCTGTCGAGGTGTGTTGTTGCCAAATGCAGCGACCCGCGGCATCGTGTACGACGATGTTGTGCGGTTCGTCGGCGTGGATGTGTAGCGTGGCGTTTTCAGCCCAAACGTATGTGCGATCGTTGTCGATGGCGTTGAGGCCGGTAGTGGCTTTGACCAACACGGACAGGGCGATGTATTTGTCGGCGGCGCCACGCGATGCCAATTTGATGTAGGCTTCGTGTACGCCTTCGGTGTCCGACTCGAATGCGACGGTGAATTGTCCGCCGGAGGTCGGTAACGTGTTGGTCGATAGTTCAAACCGTCCGGCATTGGCACCACCGATGGTCAGTTTGATGGGCTCGGTGAGATTTTTGGTGGTTACCGTTATGGGCGTTGATGTGATGGCGGTACTTTTGGTGGCGGTCATGATGACGGATGCCGAGTCGGCATTCAGCGTCGGTATGTCGGTGCGCCCCCACGACACATCGTCGATGTAGTAGGTGGTGGAGTTGGCGTTGCCGCTATTGCCTGCAAAACGGAAAGCCATGAAAAAGACATCGGCAATGTTTTGTCCGGCGAGGTCGAGGTGAAATTCGTACCACTCGCCATTTTGGTCTTTATCGGCGGGAATGTCGATGTCGAGTTTCTGCTTGTAAAGACCTTTGTCCGGTATGGTGTCGATGTAATAAACTTCCAACACGGTGGAGTGTCCCTCGAACATAAAATTGCCCATCACACGGAACGTGAATAGTTGCGATGCCGCATTGAGGTAGTCGAGCGGTGGTGTTACCAGCCACATTTCCCACGGGTCGTCCTCGGTTTGCTGCCACACATAAGCCGTGGCTTTGGCGTAGTGGTCGATGATGTTGTCTTGTGCGTCTTTGTCGGCAAATCCCCACCAAGGGCGTTGACCTTGCAGCACAACATTTTGCCAACCATCCAAGGCGATTGTGTGGTTGTGGTCGGTGGTGCTGAATGGTTCCACCAACAGTGTGCGCGGATTGTCCATCGTCCACACAAAGGTCGAGTCGTAGTCGGCTGTGCCGGCTGTACCTGTGGCTGTGCCCGTTACGGTAATCGCCACATCGTCGGCTTTGTCGCTCGAGAATGTGATGCGCGAACTATAAGTGCCTGCTGCCGTGGGGTGGAATGTGATGCGCACAGGCACGGTTGTGTTTTGTGTGAACATCGAATTGTTGATGGTGAATGCGGCGCCTTGCAGATGTTCTACTTTGGCATACACATAGTCGATGCAGTTGGTGCTGGTCAGTTGCACTGTGATGCTGCTGTCGGCATTGACGGCGGCTGTAAAAGGCGCAATGCTCGCCGGTGCGATGCTCAGTGTGGGTGGCTGCGCAGGGTCGTAACTTTTGCCCGTCAGGCTGATGGTTTGCGATAGTTCGGGGTGGTTGCTGCTCTCGATAATCAACGTCGCCTTGTGTGTGCCCACGGTCGTGGGGTGGTACGACACAACGACTTGCGCTTCGGCGGCCGTGATGCTGTTGGTCGATAGGCTGAAACAATCTCTGTTTGCACCGGTTATTTCGAGCGTTACGGGCGTAGTCAGGTTGGCCTGGCGGATGGTGAGCGGTGTCATGTTGGCGGTGGTGTTTATGGCGGCCGACACGCTGTTCAGTGCCGTGGGTGTAACGGTGAGGCGCGGTTCGGTGGTGGCATTGGCAACGCGCCGAAAACTGCAGTCGTCGAGCAGCACCACCGACTTTTTTGTTATACCGACGCGGAAGTTGAATCGTGATGCGCCTTCGGGTACGGTGGTGCGCACGGTTTTTTCGCTCCATACGTTGGCAGTGAAGGGTTGTGTGCGCAGCGTCACCGAGTCGTGTTTCAACTCTCCGTCCCTGCTGTGTTCCCAATAACAGTCGAGGCAGATGTCGCCGCCGGGTTGCGCGGTCAGCACTTTGTAGCGTATGCGCACCTCGCAGGTGTCGCCGGCTTGCAAGTCGGTGCCGAGGGTCGAAACGGCTTGCTGTACATACGCTTTGGTAAGGGTTACTTCGACGGTTTTCAGGGCTTGCGCGCCTTCTACTTTGTCGGTCGTTTCGGCAGCGGCCATACCTAGCGGAATGTGCCAATCGGTAAATGTTCCTGCTTCAAACAATTCAAAACCGGCGTTGCTCAGCAGTTCGTCGTCGGCCGATAACGGCACAAGTGCCATTGACAAAACAGTCAATAATGAAACTAATTTTTTCATAATCGATGATGTGTTTGTACAAATGTGCGACAACTTTTTGCGGTTGCCGCACATTTACAAGTGTGATAATTAGGGCGTTATTTTACAACTACTTTGCAGGTCTGCCCGTTCATTTTGACAGCGTAAACGCCTTGCGGTAAGGTAAATGAGGCGTATGGCATGGCGGCGGCTTTGGCCACACAGATGCCTGTCAGATTGTAAACGGCAATGTCGGTCGTTGCATTTTCGACAATCAGCATGCCGGCTTGCGTGTAGCAATTCGTCGCGATGGTGGCTTTGTCGATGGCTACGGTCGAGGATTCGACGGTGATGTCGCTCCAACCGCGCGGCGCAATCAGCAGTTTCGAGGTCGATGTGGAGATGCCGACAACGGTAGCCCGTGCAGGAATGGTTTGTTCGGCGATGTCCGTAACGCTATTGAATAGGCGCAAGGCGGCCTCTTTATCGTCTTGTGAGAAAGTTTCTTGCGCTGTACCAAATGTTCCTCCGGCGTTATTGAACGTAACATGTTCGATGCGCACGAGCCGATCGACGTATGCGGCTTTGTCGGCGTCAATCTCGGCCAACGTGGCTGTAACGGCATTCACGGTGGCTGTGCCATCGATGGTGATGTCGCGAGAAGGAATAAATTCGTAGCCAAAATTATCGGAAACGGTACCCAACAAACCGGCGGCTATTTTTGTGCCGGTCGGCAAGGTCGTGGTGCTTAATATGCTAGACACATATTGCATGCGTATGCCGCCTTTATCGTCTTGCAGATAGATGTATTTGTCGCCGTCTTGGTACGACACCACAACCGGGTTTGTGATGCGGAATACCGGTTCCCCTTCCAAATTGACAGTAGCGGCTTTGGCACGCAGTTCTGCCAAGTCGGCTACGTCGATGGTCGTCAGTACTGTCCATGTGATGGGCACTTCGACGGTGGTGGCGTTCGTCGAGGCGATTTGCAGTTTCGGGTCGCAGGTGGCGCCGGTGGCTTTCAGCGTCAGTGTCAGTTCGAAACCGTCGGCGCTCATCACCTGTTCTTTGGTGGCCGATGCAGCCGACAGTGTTACTTGGTCGCAGTCCACGGCAAATGTAACATCGCCTTCGAGATTGGTGCCTTTGATATTGACGGTTACATCGTACGATTCGCCGGTCAGTACATAGTAACTGCTGCCAAATTTGATACTTTCAGGTGCGCTGATGACCGGTTTTTTAGGATCCGGATCGGTTGTGGCGCTTGGGAATAGTTCTGCCCATGTGGTGGCTACGCGGATAGCGTCGATGGTAAGGGTGGCGGCGTTTTTAGTTGAGGTTTGTCCTTGGCGTAATTCTATGGCTGTAATGCCACCATAACTAGTTGATGCATCTCCATCATTACCAGACGAGTAAATTGCATTGGCGGTGGTTGGCTCGGCTGTTTTCGCAGGGTTAACATATAGTGTAACGATATCGTTTGTAACACCATCAACAAATGTATATTTTACAACAATCAAATATGTTGTTCCATAGTTGTATTCATCAGTAGTTGTTGAGAGAGTGCTGCTGGAACGTGTAACGGCTAATTTATATTTGCCTTCAGATGATTTGTATGCGTATAATTTTGCATATTCTGAGCCACTTCCTCCATCTTTTAAACCGCTTTTGGTTTGAGGAATGATGCATAAAAAATGTGTAGCATTAGCTGTCGTTACATCTTCTACATTTGTAATGTTTATAAGTGCAGAAATGTATAAATCTCCACTGCCAACAGCCTTTGGAAATAATTTGTATAAATCTTGACCACTTGCTGTGTTTGTAAGTTGTACACTACGTCCAATACCTACAGGCTGATATTCTGGATAAGAAAGTGCAGGTGTGGTGGCAAATGAAATTTCTGCTGCTGCATTCGAGGCATATTTCCACCAGCCATTTGTCCCAGAATTATACAATAGAGTTCCCTCATACTCAAAATTTTCGTTCAGAAGTACCTCGGCCGTGGCGGCGGTGGTGGTGGCAAACAGAAAGGCGAGGAGTAAATAAGAAATTTTAACCTTACCCCCCCCTAAAATTAAAAAGTACAATTTTTTCATCATGAAACTGTTTTTAGGGTGAATAATTTTTTTATCGGCGGCAAAGGTACAACATTTTTTGTATATCACCTAATAAATTTGCAATTTGATACGAAAAAAGTGGAAATTTTTGCTTATTCGAAGCAAAATCCCCACTTTTATCACTTTTATTGGCGCTTCGGCTTATTTCAGGCCGCGCCCTTTGAGCATGGCGTCGGGATTGGGTTGCGCGCCACGGAAACGTACGAACAGGGTCATCGGGTCTTCGCTGCCACCTTTTTCGAGGCAGTTGCGGCGGAACGATGCGGCTGTGGCTTGGTCGAACAGCCCTTTCTCGCGGAACACTTCGAAGGCGTCTTTGTCCAACACTTCGGCCCACAGGTAACTGTAGTAGCCGGCGCTGTAGCCGTTGTTGAACACATGGTTGAAGTTGGTGCTGCGGTAGCGCGGCGCGATTTCGGGAATGAGGCCTATTTTGGCCATTTCGTCTTTTTCAAATTGCTGCACGTCGATGCCGTCAATGGTGGTCAGTTCGTGCCAACGCATATCGAGTATGGCGGCGGCGGTCAGTTCCGTGGTCATGAATCCTTGGTTGAAGTTGAGTGCATTGCGTATTTTTTCGACCAATGTGTCGGGAATGATTTCGCCGGTTTGGTAGTGTTTGGCATAGAGGGCGAGCACTTCGGGTTCGAACGCCCAATTCTCGTTTATTTGGCTCATCATTTCGACAAAGTCGCGCGGCACGTTGGTGCCGGCCACGCTCGGGTAGTGGCATTGCGACAGCAGGCTGTGCAGGGCGTGTCCGAATTCGTGGAACAGAGTTTCGACTTCGTCGAGCGTGAGCAGCGACGGTGTGTCGGCGGTGGGTTTGGTGAAGTTGCCCACGTTGACGACAATCGGGCGTATCATTTGGCCGTCGATGTTGCTTTGGCTGCGGAAGTCGTTCATCCATGCGCCGCCGCGTTTGCTGGCGCGCGGGTAGTAGTCGGTGTAGAACAGACCGATGAGCGATCCGTCGGCATCGGTTATTTTGAATGCCTCGACGTCGGGGTGATACACCGGCACCGAGTCCAATTTTTCAAATTCCAATCCGTAGAGTTTGTGTGCGAGCGCAAATACGCCGGCGCGCACATTTTCCATTTGGAAGTAGGGCTTGATTTCGCTTTCGTCGAGCGCATATTTTTCCTGACGCAATTTTTCGGTGTAGTAGTCCCAATCCCACGCTTCGAGTGTGAATCCGCCGTCGGTGCGGTCGATGAGTTTTTGCAGTTCGGCGCGTTCGGCTTTGGCTTTGTTGTTGGCTGCGGCGAATATTTCGTCGAGGAATGTATCGACGGTGGCCGATGTTTTTGCCATGGTTTCGTCGAGTATGAAGTTGGCCGGTGTGTCGAATCCGAGCATGTTGGCTTTTTCGATGCGCAGGCGCATGATGTCGAGAATGATTTGGTTGTTGTCGTTCTCGTTGCCGTTGTTACCGCGGTTGATGTAGGCTTTATAGACTTTTTCGCGCAGGTCGCGGCGTGCGCTGTATTGCAGGAACGGGATGCGGCTCGGTGCGTGCAGTGTTATCAGATATTTGCCGGCGAGGCTGTCGGCTGCAGCGGCTTCAGCAGCGGCGGTGCGCACGGCTTGTGGCAGTCCGTCGAGGTCTTGCTCGTCGAGCACAAGCCTGAAGGCGTTGTTTTCGGCCAGCAGATTGTTGCCGAATTTTTGTTCAAGGCTCGACAATTGTTTGTTTATCTCGCGCAGGCGATTTTGTTTGTCGGCGGGGAGTGCTATGCCGTTGCGCACAAAGGCGCGGTTCATGTTTTCGAGTACGGTGCGTTGTTCGGCTGTCAGATCGAGGGCTTCTTTTTGTGCGTAGATGGCTGCCACACGTTTGTACAAATCGGGGTTCATAAACGTGTTGTCGTTGTGTTCGCTAATCAGCGGCAGCGCCTCTTCGACGATGGCTGTCAGGTTGTCGTTGCCATCGGTTTCGACAAGGTTGAACAGCACGCCGATGACTTTGGAGAGCAGTTTGCCCGATTTTTCGTAGGCGGCGATGGTGTTGTCGAATGTTGGCGCGGCGGTGTCGGCCACGATGGCGGCTATTTCGGCTTCGTGTTGTGCGATGCCTTCGCGTATGGCGGGCAGATAGTGTGCCTCTTCTATTTGGTCGAACGGCGGCAGGCCGTAGGGTGTGTTCCATTCGGCAAGGAACGGATTTTCGTTGTGGTTACAGCAAGCGGTCAGCATAAGCGATGCGATTAAAAATGTGGTGATTTTTTTCATATTGCTCTACAATTTTGTGTTTTGATAGTTGTTTTTTTTTCAGAGTGCAAAGTTATTGTTTTTTTGTGTATTGTGCAAATGTGGTTGTTCATTCGGCCGAGTTGTTTATCGATGCCATGATGCGTTTGTATTCGATGGGCATCACTTTGATGAATTGGTTGACGCTGTGCTCCCATGTGTCGAGCAGGCGTTTGGCCAGCGGGCTGCCTGTCAGTTGCAGGTGCCGGCGTATGTAACGTTGCAGTTCGTTGTTGTCGGCGTCGTTGTCGATGAGCGAGAGTTCTATCAATTCCATGTTGCAGTTGAAGTCGAAATCGTTGTTCGGATTCCACACATAGGCGATGCCGCCGCACATGCCGGCAGCGAAATTTTGCCCTGTTGGTCCCAGCACGACGACGCGCCCGCCGGTCATATATTCGCAGCAGTGGTTGCCCACGCCTTCGACGACGGCTGTGGCGCCGCTGTTGCGCACGCCGAAACGTTCGCCGACGCGTCCGTTGATGTACACTTCGCCGGCTGTGGCACCGTAGAGCAGGGTGTTGCCTGCTATGATGTTTTCGGCGGGGTCGAAGGTGCTCTCTTTGGGCGGTGTTACGATGATGTGTCCGCCCGAAAGTCCTTTACCCAAATAGTCGTTGGCGTCGCCTTCGAGCCGTAGTGTGATGCCTTGGTGCAGGAATGCGCCGAAACTTTGTCCGGCCGATCCTTTGAACGTTACTGCGATGGTGTCGTCCGGTAAGTGTCGGTAGGTGTCGTGCGTGGCGATGTAGCCGCTGAGCATAGCGCCAACGCTGCGGTTGGTGTTGGCTATCGGCATTATCAGATCGACTTTGTTGTGTGCCGCGAGTGTTTTGCGTGTGATGTCGATGATGAGGCTGTCGGTGGCGTTTTCGACTTGCGGGTGCAGTGTGCCGTTCCAGCGTGGTGCGGCGCCGTTGTCGATGTGTGCGAGCAGGCGCGTCAGGTCGGTTTTGTCGGCGGTGCCGCCGGTGTGGCGTTGTCGCAGCAGGTCGCTGCGCCCGATGATGTCGGACAGCGCTGTGTAGCCCATGGCGGCTAATTGTGTGCGTACGTCGCGGGCAACGAATCGCAGGTAGTTGATGATGTACTGTGGCGACCCTTTGTATTTGGCGCGTAGTTCAGGGCATTGTGTGGCGATGCCGGTGCAGCATTGGTTGGTGTGGCATTTGCGGTCCATAATGCAGCCGAGCACAATCATCAGTGCCGTGGCGAAACCGTATTCTTCGGCGCCGAGCAATGCGCTGACGATGACGTCGCGTCCGTTTTTCAGTTGTCCGTCGGCTTGCAAGCGTACATTGCCGCGTAGGTGGTTGAGCATCAGTGTTTGTTGTGCTTCGGCCAAGCCTATTTCCATGGGCAGTCCGGCGTACACGATCGAACTCAAAGGCGATGCTCCGGTGCCGCCATCGCTGCCGCTGATGAGTATGACGTCGGCTTTGGCTTTGGCAACACCTGCGGCGATGGTCCCTACGCCTGTTTCCGACACCAATTTGACGCTGATGCGGGCGTGCGGATTGACGTTTTTCAGATCGTGAATGAGTTGCGACAGGTCTTCGATGGAGTAGATGTCGTGGTGTGGCGGTGGCGATATGAGTGTGATGCCCGGAATGGAGTGTCGTGTGCGTGCTATCATTTCGTCCACTTTGAATCCGGGTAGTTGGCCGCCTTCGCCGGGTTTGGCGCCTTGTGCAACTTTTATTTGAATTTCGGCGGCGTGTGTCAGGTATTCGGTGGTTACGCCGAAGCGTCCCGATGCCACTTGTTTGATGGCGCTGCCGAGCGATATTCCGTCGCGTGTAGCGTCGAAACGTTCGGGCAGTTCGCCGCCTTCGCCGGTGTTGCTGGCTCCGCCCAGCAGGTTCATGGCGTAGGCTATGTCTTCGTGTGCCTCTTTGCTGATGGCGCCGAACGAGATGGCTTCGGCTACAAAGCGTTTCACGATGGCCTCTTCCGGTTCTACTTGGTCGATGGCTATCGGTTGCCGGTCGGATTTGATGTCCAGCAGGTCGCGCACGAACATTGGTGCATCGTGATTGGCGGTCAGTTGCGCGAATGTGCCATAGAGGTCGTAGTCGTTGGTTTGTGCCGCTTTGCGCAGGGCTGCAATGGTTTTCGGGTTCCATGCGTGGCGTTCGCCGTCGGTGCGATAGGCATATTTGCCGCTGTTTTCGATGGGCGCGATGGTGTCGCCTGCAAATCCTTGTTGGTGCTTGCGCAGCACATCGGCGGCTACATCGTCGATGTCGATACCTTCGATGGGCGCCGAACCGCCACCGAAATAGGTGTCGAGCAGGTGCGACGATATGCCGAGTGTTTCGAACAATTTGGCGCCTTTGTAGCCCAAAATGGTAGATATGCCCATTTTGGAGATGATTTTTTTCAGACCTTTGTTGATGGCGTTGATGTAGTAGGTGCGTGCGGTGGCGTAGTCGAGTTGCAGTTCGCTGCGTTTGACCAGCGCGTCGAGTGTGGCAAACACGATGTAGGGATTGACGGCGCTTGCTCCGTAGCCTATCAGCAGGGCGACGTGCATCACTTCCACTATCTCGCCGCTTTCGACAATCAGGGCTGTTTGTGTGCGCTTGTGGCAGCGAATGAGGTGGTGATGTATAGCCGAAAGCACAATGAGCGATGGTATGGGTGCCAGCGTAGCGCTGACGCTCTTGTCGCTGATAATGATGTAGTTAAATCCATCGTCGACGGCTCTTTCGGCTTGGTGGCAAAGGCGTTCGATGGCGCGGCGCATGCCGTCGGCACCTTCGGCTACGGGGAACACCATATCGAGCGTCAGGGTGCGAAAACCTTTGTAGGCAATGTTTTTCAGAATGTCGAGTTCGGTGTTGGTGATGATGGGCGATTTCAGTTCTACCACTTTGCACAACTCGGGTGTGGGGTTCGAAATGTTGCCGTTGACCGACCCGATGAAACTCTTCAACGACATGACGGTCTGTTCGCGCAGCGGGTCGATGGGCGGATTGGTTACTTGTGCAAATTGCTGGCGGAAATAGTCGAAAAAACGGTGCGGTTTGTCCGAAAAAATGGTCAGCGGCGTGTCGTTGCCCATCGAATAGGTTGGCTCCACTTGGTTGCGGGTCATGGGTTTCAGCACGTTTTCGATGTCCTCGGTGCTGTAGCCGAACACATGCAACAAGCGGTCGTAGTTGTCGATGGCGTGGCTTATTTTTCGGCCGCTTTTGATGTCGCCCAACACCACGCGGTTGCGTTTTAGCCATTCGCGGTAGGGATGTTCGGTGGCAAGGGCGTGTTTTATCGCTTCGTCGTCGAGAATTTTCCCTTGTTGCATGTCCACCATAATCATTTTGCCGGGGCGCAGACGTTGTTTTTGCGATATGTTTTCGGGGGCGATGTCGAGCACGCCGGCTTCCGATGCCATGATGAGTGTGCCTTGTTTGGTGATGACGTAATGGCAGGGACGCAAGCCGTTGCGGTCGAGTATGCCGCCGGCATAGCGTCCATCCGAAAAGAGTATGGCCGCCGGCCCGTCCCACTGTTCCATGAATATGCTGTGATATTCGTAAAACTCTTTCAGATAGGCAGTTAGCGGATTGTGGCTGTCGCTGCTTTCGGGTATCAGCATCGATAGTGTGTGGGCAATGGGTATGCCGCTGCGTACAAAAAACTCGACGGCATTGTCCAGCGATGCGCTGTCGCTCATGCCGGGTTGGATGATGGGCGACAACTCCTCGATGTTTTGCAGATTGGCCGATTGCAAACCCGATTCGCGTGCTTCCATCCACAGCCGATTGCCTTTGATGGTGTTTATCTCGCCATTGTGCGCTATCATTCTGAAGGGTTGCGCCAAACTCCATGTCGGGAATGTGTTGGTCGAAAAGCGCGAGTGCACCAACGCCATGGCGCTGGTAAAGTACGGGTTGCTCAAATCGGTAAAGTAGCGCCGCAGTTGCAACGATGTGAGCATGCCTTTGTATATCAGTGTGCAGGTCGATAGACCGGCAATGTAGCAACTTTTTTTGTCGCCGATGTTTGATGCTGCAATCCGGTTTTCTACTTTCTTCTCGACTTTGTACAGTCGGTTTTGCAGGTCGGCTTCGTATTGTTCTACAGCCGTTTGCGCATCGTCGTCGCCCGACACGAACAGTTGGTCGATGCGTGGTTCGGTGCGTGCTGCATCGTCGCCCAGCACACTGCTGTCCACCGGTACATGGCGCACATGCATCAGGCGCAGACCTTCGTCGGCGAGTGTGCGCCGAATGATGTCCATAAAGGTGTCGGCATCGGCATCGTTGCGCGGCAGAAACACCACGCCCACGCCGTAACGCCCTTTTTCGGGCACGGGAATGCCGTTCAACAAAATAAATTCGTGGGGAATTTGTACCATGATGCCGGCGCCGTCGCCCGATTTGGAGTCGGCACCTTCGGCACCGCGGTGCGACATGTGTTCGAGCACTGTCAGGGCTTCATCGACAACATCGTGCGATTTGACGCCGTTGATGTGCACAATCAGACCAACGCCGCAAGCATCGTGTTCGTTTGCGGCATCGTAAAGCAAACGATTTTTCATACTGAGAATCCTTAATGACCTTAAAACCGCGCAAAGGTAATTAAAAATCGGATATAACCTGTTGTTTCTGCTACTTTTTAACAAAAAAATCCGGCATTTTTTGCGCGATAACAAAAAAAAGAGCCGCAAGCAGCGACTCTTTGGCGGTGGCATCATTCCACGCAGTTATTTGCGTTTTTGTTGTTGCATGGCGCGCATTTGCTCGCGTTGTGCGGCTTCGAGGCGTGCCATGAATCCCGATTTTTTGGCGGGTTTTGATTTGCGCGCTTCCAATTTGGCCAACAATTTTTTCTCATCGACAAACAGACGGAACAAATAGGTTTGCAGAATGGTGAACAACAGCGAGATGAAGTAGTAGTAACTCAAGCCCGACGCATAGTCGTTGAATATGAACATAAACATCAGCGGCATCAGATACATCATCCATTTCATTACTTTCATTTGGTCGGCGGCGCCGGCTTGCGAAGCCATGTTTATTTTGGTGTAGATGATGTTGGTTACGGTCATCAGCAGGCAGAACAGACTGATGTGATTGCCAAAATAGGGCGTGATGAGCGGAATGTAGGCGTCCCAACTGATGATGGCGTCGTAACTCGACAAGTCGTGTGCCCACAAGAAACTCTTTTGGCGCAGTTCGATGGCTGTCGGGAAAAAGGCGAACATGGCAAACAATATTGGCATTTGCAGCAGCATGGGCAGGCAGCCGCTCATGGGACTGACTCCCACCTTGTTGTACAGCGCCATGGTGGCTTGCTGACGTTCCATCGCTTTTTCGGGCGGATATTTGGCGTTTATTTCGTCGATTTGCGGTTTCAGTACACGCATTTTGGCCGTTGACATGTACGATTTGTAGGTAAACGGCAGAATAATCAACTTCACGACGATGGTCATCAGCAAGATGATGATGCCGAAGTTGTTGATGTAGCGGCTCAGAAAGTCGAACAGCGGAATGACGAACCATTCGCTCACCCAACGGAATATAGCCCACCCGAGCGGAATGATTTTTTCGAGGCACAATTCGTCTTCGTCGGTTTCGGCCGTGTCGTCGTAACTGCGGAGCACCTTGTACTGGTTCGGTCCCAGATAGATGCGGAAACGGCTGGCTTCGGCACCTTGTGGATCGAATGCTACCGATGTGGCTGTTTCGTAGTGTTTCAGGTAGACGGGGCGTTTGTCGATGATGGTACTCTGCAATTCAGGCGACTGAAACGATTTCTCGGCGATGAATATGGTGCTGAAAAATTGGTCTTTGTAGGCTATCCAACGCACTTTGCCCGAGGTTTTTTCGTGGTCGTTTTTCGATTCGCTCATCTGCTCCATGTCGTCGTTGTTGTACCGATAGTTGAGCGTGGCGTAACGGCTTTCGAATTTGCGGCTTTTTTCTTGTTGGCGAATGTCTTGTTTCCAACTCATTTCCAACGAGTTGTTGCGCAGATTGAGCAACTGCGCCATGTTGTGTGCCTTGATGTCGAATTGCACCATGTAGTCGTCGGGTGTCAGGCGGTAGGTGAAGTCGAGGTAGTTGCTGTCGGTAACGGCCATGCGCATCACTACGGTTTGCGAATCGACAACAATCGGTTCGAAGTACATGTCCTGCGTGTTGATGACCCGATGTTGGCTGGTCAGCAGCGCAAAGTTGAGTGCGCTCTCGTCGCCTTCGAACAGTATCAGCGGCAGCGAGTCGCTCGTCTGATACGCTTTTAGTTGCGCCGAACAGATGCGCCCGCCTTTGTTGTTCAGCGTGAGGCGTAGCACACTGTTTTCGAGTGTGGTCAGTTGTTCGGTGCCGGTAGCAACGGCGGCAAAATCGCCGTACTTGGCTGCGTAATCTACCGGCTGGTTTTGTGCTGCCTGATGTTGTATTTCGGCTTCGAGCATGGCCGACAGACGTTCCACCTCTTGCTCGGCGGCAATCGAATCGCGGCGGTGCTGTGCCGCAGCGCGCTCTTCGGCACTCGGCTGGGTAAACCAATTGAACCCAATGATAATCAGGAAAATAAGTACAAATCCAATGACTGTGTTTTTATCCATAAAGCATACGTTTTGTCCGACAAAAAAAATGATGATACCAAAAAATGGGACTGCAAAGTTACAACTTTCGGCGGAATTGACAAAATAGATAGTGCATTGTTGGCATTTTTTTCGTATCTTTGTGCCGAAGTTTTTAGAATTATGGTTATTTCATCGGCTAAATTTGTGGTATCGAACAGCGATTGGCGCCAATGTCCGTCGTCGTCGTTACCGGAGTATGCGTTTATCGGGCGCTCGAACGTGGGCAAATCGACTCTTATCAATCGGTTGACAAGTAAACACGAATTGGCAAAAACGTCGTCGAAGCCTGGTAAAACGCTGCTTATCAATCACTTCTTGATAAATGACACATGGCATTTGGTCGATTTGCCGGGCTATGGTTATGCCCAAACGGGCAGGGAACAACGTGCGCGCCTGCGTGCCATGATTGAGGGTTATGTGCTGCACCGCGCCGAGTTGGTCAATCTGTTTGTGCTGGTCGATTCGCGTTTGGAACCACAGCGCATCGATTTGGAGTTTATGCAATGGTTGGGCGAAAACGAGGTGCCGTTTGCCATTGTCTTCACCAAGTCCGACAAACTGTCGCCATCGCGCCTGAAAACCAATGTAGCGGCCTACAAAGAGAAGCTGCTCGAAACGTGGGAGGAGTTGCCGCCCGTGTTTGTTACTTCGTCCGAAACGGGCTACGGCCGCACCGAATTACTCGGCTACATCGACGAGTTGAACCAATTGCCGTCTGCCGCCGAGTAGTCTGTTTTATCTCCAAAAAAAAGAAAATTGTCGGCTTTATCCTTTGTTTTTGAAAGCGAGGGCATAGAGCCGCATCTGTTTGACCATGGCCAACAAGCCGTTGCTGCGCGTGGGCGACAAGTGCTCTTTCAATCCTATCCGGTCGATAAAGTGCAGGTCGGAGGCTAAAATTTCGTCGGGCGTGGCACCCGACAGCACTTCGATGAGCAGTGCCACAATGCCTTTGACGATGACGGCGTCGCTTTCGCCGCGAAACGTGATGTGTCCGTCGGTGTAGTCGGCAGCGAGCCATACGCGGCTTTGGCAGCCTTGAATCAGATTTTGGTCGGTTTTGTCGGCCTCGGGCAGCGGTGCGAGCGTGTTGCCCAGATCCACCAGATATTGGTAGCGATCCATCCAATCGTCGAATGCGCTGAATGTGTCGATTATCTCCTGTTCTTTTTCGTCGAGTGTCATGGTTTTGTGGCTTTAGTAGTTGTTTCGAGGTGCAAAATTACAAAAAAAACGTGGAATTGTTGGTTGGTATTGAATAAATGTTTATTTTTAGTTTAATCGGCCGAATCGGAGGACTGTAAGGCAAAAATAAATTTTTTACAAGATGAAAAAATTAGTTTTTTTATGGTAAGTGCATTGGCTGTGGTGCTGTGTAGCAGTTGCGACCAACAAGCCGAGCGACAACTTCAAACTTCGGTACTTGGCAATTATTGCGAAGTGACGGTGTTGGCGTGTGATGATGATGCTGTACATTCTAAGGTTATTATTATTCGAATATTGTAATTTCGTACGAGGGTGGCAGTGGCACCAATTTCGGTACCTATATGGTGCCGCAACAGGGCGACGTTACCGTGTCGTGGACTTATGATTCTTATGATCACAGCGAAACCTTCAATGTGGGCTCGGCCGTCAAAATGACGATTGTAGTTAGAGGAAGTTCGGCATCGGCCAATTATTAAGCGTGTTTGCAGGCTGTCGTCCCGGCCAATTGTAAGGTGGTGCATGCGTGCACCACCTTATTTTATTATTGGGTTATTTGTTCCCAAGCGTGCCAAAAGTCGGGGTACGATTTGCTCACAACGTCGGGTTGCTCGATGACTATCGGCATCAGTGCGGTGAGCGGCGCAAAGGCCATGGCCATGCGGTGGTCGTTGTAGGTGGCTATGTGCGGCAACGGGTCGGCTGTGCCGCGTGTGCCGTCCCATGCAAGGGTGGCGGTGCCGGCCGCAAGCACAAAACCGCATTTGCGCAATTCGGCGGTAAGGGCGGCTATGCGGTCGGTCTCTTTGATGCGCAGGGTGTGCAGACCGCTGAACGCGAAGGTGACGCCCAAAGCACAACACAGCACGGCAAAGGTTTGCGCCATGTCGGGTATGTTGCCGAAGTCGTGGGCAAAATGCGTCGGCAGAGTGCCGCCGGTGTAGGTGATGCGGGCATGTCGGTCGCCGAACTGCGTGGTTATGCCAAACGCCTCGAACAATTCGGCGATGTGCGCATCGCCTTGCCACGAGTGCGGTTGCAGTTGCGGCAACACCAGGCTGCCGCGGCGTGCTATGGCTAACAGTTCGTACCAATACGATGCCGCCGACCAATCATTTTCGACGGTGAATGGCGTGGCGGCGTAGTGTCCTGCTTCGATGGTGATGTCGGTGGGCGACAGGGCGACTTGTGCACCGAAGTGTCGCATCATGGCGGCTGTCAGTTCGACGTATGACCACGAGGTGGCGATATCTGCAAGGTGGAGTGTTAGTCCACCTTCGATATATGGTGCAATCATCATCAGTGCCGAAAAATATTGGCTGCTTTGTCCAAAGTGGGGCGTGAGTACACTTCCATGCAATTTTTTGCCGCAGATGCGTAGCGGCGGGAAACCCTCCTGTCCGGCGTAGGCAATATCGGCGCCGAGCGTGCGCAGCGCATCGACCAGCGGCCCGATGGGACGTTGCAGCATGCGTGCCGATCCGGTGAGTGTAACGGTGCGGCCTTGTTGCGTGGCAAAAAACGCGGTCAGGAAACGCATGGCTGTGCCTGCAGCGCCTATGTCGATGGTGTTGGCGGTGGTGTGCAGTGCGTGGCGTAGCGCATCGGTGTCGTCGCAGTGCGCAATGTTGGCGCAACGGCAGGCGTGGCCGCTCAGCGCGTCGATTATCAGTGCGCGGTTGCTGATGCTTTTCGATGCCGGCAAGGTTGGCGTGCCTGTCAGCGGCGCGTGTGGCGGTATGTGTGGCAGGTGGCGTTCCACGTTAGTTGACGAAACCGGGTGCTTCGCTGTTTTTGCGCCCTTTCCATACATCGCTTAACACGGTGGTGGCGGTTTGTCCGCCTACGATGTAGATGTAGTTATCGCCATCGACAACGGTGGAGTGCCCGTGGCGTGGTAGCCACAAATCGGGCAGCGCGTCTTTAGCGGCTACGGTGTCCCAGGTCAGGCCGAAGTCGGGCGAATACCATTGTTTGTCGGTGCGTGGTCCGTTGTCGTCGGCTCCGCCTATCAGCAGCAGTTGGTCGGCATATTGCACGACGGTGGCGCCGTAGCGTGGCGCGAACCACTCTTTGGCGGCCGACAGGTTAGCCCAATAACTGCCGTCGGCACTGCTCCACACGGTACCGAGTATGGTGCCGTCGGCCTGTTTGCCGCCTACCACGAAAGCGCGGTATTTGCCCGAAGGCTCCGCATCGACACAAACAGCAAAATCGCTGTCGGGAAATGTGTTTGGTAGGTTTCCCAAGTTGTTCCACGTCGTCAAATCGGACGATGCAAACATACAGTGCGTGTCGGCATTTTGCCCGATGGCAAATAGTTGATTATTCATGGCAAATGCCAGGCGCGATACCGGCAGCCCGTTGGCGCGTTCGGTCCATGTGGTCGGTGTGGCGGCGGCTTGGTAGAGCGTGTTGCCGTCGATGGCCAGCAGACAACTGTCGGTGGCGACGATGCCGTCCAAATCGGTGGTTGCCGGCAGGCCTGTTACTGCGGCGCGTGTCCATTGTGTGCCGTTGGTGCTGACGAACAGTGCGATGTCGGTGGCGTTTCTGACAAAATGCAGCAACCGATTGTCGTGTATGACGGTTTTTTGTTGAACGACTGTCGGGTCGGCGAATAGTTCGGAGTTCACACCCTGCCAATTATACAAATCGGGGTCGATTTGATGAGCGCAGGCGCGCACAATGTAGGTGCGTGTCGATTCGCCATCGGCGGCGAGCGTGCGTATGGTTACCGGTTTTGTAAAGTCGATGGTGTCTTTGCCCGTGTAGGTGATGGTGTCGTTTATCACGATGCTTTTCAGTGCGTTGCCAAATATGGTGGGCGTCAGTTGGTGCATCGGCGCAAGGTACGGCAGCGAGTCGGTGTTGTAGATGAGGTTGCTGTCGTTGTCGATGATGAATTTCGTCTTTTTGATGGCCGACACGCTGTCGTGCGACAGGTAGAACATACTCAGCGTGGTGTCCGACGACACCGTCGTTGTGTTTTCCTCTTCGGTGCAGGCTGTTGTCAGACCAAGGGCAACACACAGAATGATGCAAAGATACCGTGTTTGTTTCATACGCTTGTCAGATAGAAAGGATTTGTAAAACGCCGATTTTCGATTTGTTTATCGGCTTGTCGTCTTTGATGGCTTTGGTGAAAGGCACGAGTACCAATTCGTCGTGTACGAGGCCAACCATCACGCTGCGTTGTTCGTCGAGCAGTGCGTCGATGGCTGCCACGCCCATACGGCTGGCTATGATGCGGTCGTAGGCTGTGGGCGTGCCGCCGCGTTGCAGGTGGCCGAGTATGGTTACGCGTGCATCGAATGTGGGATAGTCGCGTTTCATGCGTTCGGCCAATGCGGTAGCGCCTCCGCCGCCTTCGGCCACGATGACAATGCTGCTGTTTTTCGATTTGCGGAAGCCGTTTTTGATGAGTTCTTCGAGTTGTTCCTCGTTGGTTTGTTCTTCGGGAATGATGGCGGCTTCGGCACCCGAAGCGAGTGCGCTGTTCAGTGCGAGGAAACCGGCGTCGCGTCCCATCACTTCGACAAAGAACAGACGCTCGTGCGAGTTGGCGGTGTCGCGTATTTTGTCCACCGCTTCGACGATGGTGTTTAGCGCCGTGTCGTAGCCGATGGTGCTGTCGGTGCCGCATAGGTCGTTGTCGATGGTGCCGGGCAGTCCGACAATCGGCACGTTGTATTCTTGTGCAAAGATGCGCGCGCCGGTGAACGTGCCGTCGCCACCGATGACCACCAGCGCGTCAATCTCTTCGCGCACCATGGTTTCGTAGGCTATTTTGCGTCCTTCGGGTGTGGTAAATTCCTGACAACGAGCCGTTTTCAGTATGGTGCCGCCGCGTTGTATGATGTTGCTCACGTCTTCGGTGTGAAACTCTTTGATTTCGCCCGTTATCAAACCTTTGTAGCCGCGATAGATGGCTTTCACGCGGATGTGGTTGAATATGGCGGCACGTGTTACCGAACGTATGGCTGCGTTCATACCGGGAGCGTCGCCGCCCGATGTCAAAATGCCGATGCAATTAAGTTTGTACATAATGTCTTGTTTATTTGATGATTAGTGAATTAAAAGTTTTCGTATATTATAGGTTTATCGTAAATTTTCAAATATTCATTGATATCTTCGGTTGCAATTTTGAAAAAAGCACCTAATTTGTCGCGTTTCCATTTGGCTTCTTCGTAAGTTCCTGTGGTAGAAATACGGATTTTGGAAACTCCGTATGTGGTAATAGCCTCTAATTGATTTGGTGTAATACTGAACCGTGCCAGATATTTGTTTTCTTTTGTAATAGCCCCCATAATAGTTCCTGTTGTAGTAATCTGATTGAGCGCACCTACAACAGAAGAAGAGATAACAGAAGAGGAGAGAGCATAATATTCTTCAGTATATAATTTGCTTAAAGATAATTCTATCACGTCATCATTGAATAATTTTAATAAAATTATGGCGTCTTTTGGAATATCATTTAGTGACCATATAAGAAGAAACCATGTTTGCTGATTGTTTACGATTACAGATTCTATAGCCATAGTATATTGGTGAAGTTTACAAAATGATGAACTATAACTTACAATATGTCTGGAACTATCAGGCGCATAATAATCCGTTGTGACATATTCGTTTTGCCCATACATTTGTACTGCAAAAGCAATACAAAACAGCAATAATGCCAATCTCTTTTCCATAACTATTTATTATTTAGCAGTTTATCCAATTTTTCGGCAATCGCTTCCATCAACCATTTCGGGGTCGAGGTGGCGCCGCAAATGCCTATGGAGGCCACGTCGCGCAAGGTGTCGGGGTCGATGTCGGCGGCTGTCGATATGAAATAACTGCGCGGATTGACGGCGACACATTCGCTGAAAAGCACTTTGCCGTTCGAACTTTTGGCGCCGCTCACAAACAACACCATGTCGAATCTGCTTGCAAAGGTACGAATATTCGGAATACGATTGGCCACTTGGCGACAAATTGTGTCGAAGTATTTGAATTGCGCGTCGTTGTGCATGCGTTGGCGGATGGTTTCGACCAAGTCGTTGAATTTGGCGACGGATTGCGTGGTCTGCGAGAACAAGATGATGTCGCGCCCGAAGTCGAGGGTGTTTATCTCGTCAGCGTGTTCCACCACGATGGCTTGCCCGTTGGTTTGTCCCACAAGGCCGTTCACTTCGGCGTGGCCGCGTTTGCCGTAGATGACGATTTGCGCGTCGGGAAAATCCGTGTACGCCGTGCGGATTTTTTTCTGTAGCGCCAGCACTACCGGACACGAGGCATCGACTATCTGTATGGCGTTGTGTCGGGCGGTTTCGTAGGTGTCGGGCGGTTCGCCGTGGGCGCGAAACAGCACTTTGCCGCCGTGCATCTGTTGCAGTTGTGCGTGGTCTATCGACACCAATCCTTTATCGGACAGACGCTGCATCTCCTGCTCGTTGTGCACAATGTCGCCAAGGCAGCAGAGGTGTTGAACGGTTTGCAACTCTTCTTCGGCTTTTTTGATGGCGTTTACCACTCCAAAACAAAAGCCCGATGTGTTGTCTATCTCGATGGTTACCATTTTTTTTTGTTATTTAGATTCAGTCTAAATAGTTGTGGGTGTGTTGTGTGGCGTCTGTCGGCGTTCGGCTACGATGAGCAGTGCGGCGTCGCGCAGGTAGTCGGGCAGGGCTATGTCGCGCAGTTGCAGCGAACGCAACCATCCGGCTACGTCTTGTTCGCGCAGGGTGTAGAAGACGTCGTCTAACTGCTGCAATTCTCGTGCCGAAAAATCTTCGACCGGTCGGTGTGCCAATATGTCCAATTCTTCGTCGTCGAAATAGATGATTTTGTCGGTTTTGGTGAGCAGACTGTCGCGTTCGCATACGGCATGTGCGCCGCAGCAGTCGGCGGGTATGTCGGTGGGCACCGATTCGTGGTCGGGTTTGGTGCGCCGAACGGCCATTATCAGCCACCCGATGGCGGCAAGGCCTGCTATTGCGATGACAATCCACATGCCCATGTCAGTTCACTTTTACTTTCGATTGTATGGCGTTTTCGAGTTGGTCGATGTAGGTTTCGATGTGGCGTTCGCGTTTCTCTTGGTAGATGTCGGCCACGGTAACCAAGATGCCGGTTTCTTCGACGTCGCCAAATTCGTCGTTGATGGCGGTGCCAAACACTTTCATGGTGCTCGATAAGTTCATGTAGGCGTTGACCAACGGCGGAATGCTGAGCCCCAAATCGTGGATTTTCTGGTTCAGAATGCGGTAGTCGTCCTTGATGAACATGTTGGTGAACAGGGTTTGGAGTGCTTGTTTTTGGGTAATCAGTTGCAGGGGATGAATGGGCGTAACGAGTTGTTGTTTGTCGCCGAAGTGTTTTTGCAGGAAGTAGAGTATCATGTCGCGGCCTTCGTAGCCGAACGAGGGATACATGGTTACTTTGCCGAAGAAGTATTTGATTTGTGGGTATTTGATGGTGAGTGCGCCAAGTCCGTCCCACAAGTTGTCGAGCGCGTAGAGGCTTTTGGCGCCGGCTTGTGTCGATTGGTAGCCGACGCTCACAAACGACCGCCCGAGTTCGAGCACATGCGGCATGTAGTCGTCGATGAATGTGTCGGAAAATCGAAACAGATGCGCTGTGGCTATAATTGGCTGACGGTCAGGTGAATAGTGTATGTTTTCGCCGAGTATGAAACGATAGCCGCCGATGATTTCTTGCGCGTCCGGGTTCCAGACAATCAGTTGTTGGCAGGGCTCGTCCATGGTGTCGTATTCGTCGATGTCGGTGGCTTTGCCTGTGCCGCCACCGGCGTTGCGAAAGGCTATTTCGCGCAAGCGTCCGATTTCGCGCATGGTGTTTGGCGCGTTGTGCGCATTGACGATGTAGATTTCGTTGCCGGCCTTGTTGGTTGTGCGCAGAAATCGTTCGGGTGTCAGTTCGGCTTTTATCAAAGCCACATCGACGGGGGCTATGATGTCTTGTGTCATAATGGGGTATTGGTTATGTTTTGTCGGTTGTGTGTTATGGTTGTGTGCCTAAATTTATGACAGTTTGTCGTATTTCGGCTGCCCATTCTTGGTCTGTTTTCGAGTTGTCGAGGGTTTGCCACGGAATGGGTTTGCCAAAGGTGACGGTGAATGTTTGATGCTGTTTTTTGTAGAGTTCGTCCACCAGATAGAGCATGGCGATGTTGAACTTCAGGTGCAGCATTTTGCCGAGTTTTGCCAGTAGGTAAAATCGTCGCGAGTTTTCGCCGGTGCAGTGCACGGGTATGATGTGGCGTTGATAGGTGCGTGCGCGGTTGATGAACATCTTTTTCCACGGCATTTCGGTTACTTGTCCATCGATTTTGCGTGCGCAGATGCCGGCCGGGAACAGACAGACTTGGTTGTCCGATTCGAACAGTTCGGCTATGCGCCGTGTGGTTTCGCGCGATTGCCCGCCGCCGAGGGTGTTCACCGGCAGAAATAGTGGTGCCAACGGCTTCATTTCGGTCAGCAGGCTGTTGACGATGAATTTCAGTTGGTTGCCGTAGTGTTGCCGTATGACCTCGCCGATGATGAGTGCTTCGGGACCGCCCAGCGGGTGATTGCAGGCAAAGATGTAGAGTCCGTCGGTGGGCAGATTTTCGCGACCGCGCACGTCGGCATGTATGTCAAGCGTGTCGAGCGCAACGCGCAGAAAATCGGCGCCCACTGTGTCGGGATTGGCTGTGATGGCGGCGTTGAGGTCGTCTTGATGCACGATTTTTTTGAGGTAATTGACCACAAAACGTGGAATCTTTTTCAACAGTTTGGGTCCCAGCAGGGCTTCTACATCGACGTATTTGCTTGTTGATGGCATAGGTTTTGTTTCTGTCGTTTTATTGCAAAATATCGAGGCAACGTCGCAGTTGTTCGACAAAATAATCTATCTCGTTGCATGTATTGTAGAATGCAACCGATGCGCGCACGGTGCCGGGAATGCCCAGCAGGTCGATGAGCGGTTGTGCGCAGTGATGGCCTGTGCGCACGGCGACGCCGGTTTTGTCGAGCAGCATGCCAAGGTCGTACGGATGCACATTGCCTACCAAAAATGAGATGACGCTGTTTTTGTCGGCGGCATTGCCAAAGATGCGCATTTTCGGGATTTCGCGCAAGCGTTGTTCGGCGTAGCGTAGCAGGTGGTCTTCGTGGGCAAAGATGGCTTCTCTGCCGATGTTGTCCATGTAATTGAGTGCTTCGGCCAGCGCTACCGACCCGACAAAGTCGGGTGTGCCGGCTTCGAATTTGTAGGGCAACTCGTTGTAGGTTGTTTTTTCGAATGTTACGTTTTGTATCATTTCGCCGCCGCCTTGGTAGGGTGGCAGTGTGTCGAGCAAAGCCTCTTTGCCGTATAGCACGCCGATGCCTGTCGGGCCGTAGATTTTGTGTCCCGAAAAGGCGTAGAAGTCGGCATCCAAGTCGGCTACATCGACCGGCAGGTGGGCAACGGCTTGTGCACCATCTATCAGCACTTTGGCGCCGTGTGCGTGTGCCATTTCGATGATGCGTTTCACGGGATTGACGGTGCCAAGCACATTCGATATGTGTGCCACAGCCACAAGGCGGGTGCGGTGGTTCAGTAGTTTTTCGAGTTCGTCGAGGCGCAGTTCGCCGCGCTCGTCGATGGGAGCCACGCGCAGATGTAGCCGGTGGCGTTCGGCGGCCATTTGCCACGGCACAATGTTGGAGTGGTGCTCCATTTGTGTGATGACAATTTCGTCGTCAGGTCGGCAAAAGCGGTCGGCAAAGACGCTTGCCAGCAGATTGATGCTCTCGGTGGTGCCGCGCGTGAATACTATTTCGTTGGTGCTGCGTGCGCCGATGAATGTGGCGATGGTTTGGCGTGCTGCCTCGTGCGCCAAGGTGGCTTTTTGGCTCAAGTAGTGTATGCCTCGATGAATATTGGCGTTTTGCGTGGCGTATGTGGTCGTTATCTTGTCGAGCACGCAGCGCGGTTTTTGCGTGGTGGCGGCGTTGTCGAGGTACACGAGTGGTTTACCATAGATTTTCTCGGCAAGTATCGGGAAATCGTTTCGTATGTTATCTATGTCGAAACTCATGGTGCAATGGTTTTTGTTGTCAGCAAATTTTACAACTTTTGCATTTCGATTCGCCGCCGCGCAGGCGTTGTTCCACCATCAGGCGCAAACGGTCGCGCACGGCTTCGACGGTTATTTTGTCAAGCACATCGGCTGCGAATGCCAACAGCAGCAACATGCGGGCTTCGGCTTCGCCAATGCCGCGCGTGCGCATATAGAACAGGGCGTTTTCGTCTATTTGGCCGGTGGTGGCGCCGTGTCCGCATTTCACATCGTCGGCATAGATTTCCAACTGCGGTTTGGCGTGCATGCGCGCCTGTTTTGTCAGACAAATGTTGCGGTTGGTCTGGTAGGCTTCGGTGTGTTGTGCCTGTTTGGCTACCACTATGCGCCCGGCAAAAGCACCTTCCGATGCACCGTCGAGAATGTATTTGAACAACTCCTGACTGTGGCAGTGTGGCACGTTGTGGTGTATGTCGGTGTCGATGTCGGTGCGTTGATTATCGCCACTGATGACGATGCCGCCGAGCCATGTGGCAGCGTGTTCTCCGTTTAGATTGATGGCTATGTGGTGGCGCGACCGACCATTGTGCAGCCCGATAAAGTTTATCACCGTTTGCGAGCCGGCGGCTTGCTCTACGATTATTTGGTCGTTGTTGCTGGTGTCGGCGCCGGTGCTTTCGAGCGTATAGTAGTGCAACTGTGCGTTTTTGCCTACCACTATCTCGGTCAGACGATTGGCAAAAAAGTCGATGCCGGTAGTAGCGTGGTCACACACCAACAGATGGAGTTGCGCGCCTTCGTCGAGCACTATCAGGTTGCGTGTGTGTGTCATCAAACTGCTTTGGGCGTACAGCATATTGACAAGCTGAATGGGCAAGTCGAGTGTGGTGTTGGCCGGAACAAACAGAAAATAGCCATCTTGCGCAAATGTGCGATTGAATAGTGTGAATCCGTCGTTGCCGGTACCAATTTGCCGGTCGAGGTGTGCTGCCACAAGGTCGGCGTGGTGCGTGCAGGCCTCGCTTAGTTTGCAGAATATCACGCCATCGGGTAGGGCGGTGTGCGCAGGTTGCAGTTGGTCGTTGACGATGTAGAAATTGTGTGCCCGAATTCCGGGTACATCGCAACGAAACAGGTCGGTGGCGTTGGCCGGCACGGTCAGGTGGTTGAGGTCGAATCCATAGTCGGTGTCGAGCGCCTCCAGCACAGGACAGTAGAGATAGGCTTCGTCCTTGTTGGTGGGGAAACCGACCTGTTTGAATCGCGCGAAAGCCTCGTCGCGGTGCGCATTGAGCAGTGTGGCCGCCTGCTGTTTGATGGTGTCGGCTGTCTGCTCGTACAGGTCGATGTATTGTTGCGCGCGACTCATGCTTCAAACTCCTTTTTTATCCAATCGTAGCCTTTTTCTTCCAATTCCAATGCCAGCTCTTTGGTGCCGGTTTTGACGATGCGGCCGTTGTAGAGCACATGCACAAAGTCGGGTACGATGTAGTCGAGCAGGCGTTGGTAGTGAGTGATGACGATGGAGGCATTGTCGTTGTTTTTCAGTGTGTTGACGCCGTGCGCCACCACGCGTAGTGCGTCGATGTCGAGGCCGGAATCGGTTTCGTCGAGGATGGACAAACGCGGTTCGAGCATGGCCATTTGGAAAATTTCGTTGCGTTTCTTTTCACCGCCCGAAAATCCTTCGTTCACCGACCGGTTGGCCAATTTGCTATCGAGTTCGAGCAACTCTTTTTTGGTACGCATCAGTTTCAGAAATTCCGATGCCGACATCGGCTCCTCGCCTTTGTATTTGCGGTGCTCGTTGACGGCGGCGCGCATAAAGTTGACCATGCTCACGCCCGGAATTTCGACCGGATACTGAAAACTCATGAATATGCCTTTGCGCGAACGTATTTCCGGCGCCATTTCGAGCAGATTTTTGCCATAGAAGGTGACGGAACCTTCGGTTACGGTGTAGGCCGGATTACCCGTCAGCACCGACGACAGTGTCGATTTTCCGGCACCGTTTGGTCCCATTATGGCGTGTACTTCGCCGGGGCGCACTGTCAGGTCGAGCCCTTTCAGAATCTCTTTGCCGGCGATGGTTGCGTGCAGATTTTTTATTTCAAGCATAGTTATGTCGTGTTTTGGTTGTCGTTTTGGTTATTTTTGCTTGTGTGTGTTGTTGTTGGCATCGATGCGCATCTGTCGGTGCCATTCGCGCAGCGCATTGTAGGTGATGACCAAATAGAGTATGTACAGAATGGTGGTCAGATACAAGCCCATGACCAACCACAACACGCACGATGTCGCATCGGTAAAGACCCAAATGTACCAATTCTCGATTTTCTTGCGAGCCAAAAGCCATTGTCCTACTACGTTCGACACCAAGAGCAGCGCATCGACAAACGGATACTGCGGCTCGCTGATGATGTCGGGAAAACGTTGCGCCATGTCGCCAATGAGGCTATACCACGCAATGCTGCCGAAAATGATGAACAGCAGCACGCCCAATAGTGCTTGCGGCGATAGTGTGCTGATGCGCAATTCGGCTTGTTGCGTGCGTTTGGGGTGTGTCCATCGCACGATGCCGTAAATGTTGATGATGGCAAAAACCACTTGCAACAGCATCATCGAATACAGATGTTGCTGCAAAAATAGTGCAAAAAATATGGTGCAGTTCAGCAGCCCAATCCAAAAGGTCAGCACATTGCTGCGGCCGGCCAGATAGATGGAGATGAATCCGGTAATGAATCCTATCAGTTCCAACCAACAGATGTCGTAGCCCCACGCCGTGAAAGCGATGTTATGTATATCGAAAATGTTCATAAAAGTTTAGACATATATTTTATAGGTTAGATTAAATCGCTTATTTTATTTACCACCCTATATTGAATATCCTCAAATTGTTTGAAATGTACCTCTCCGCAATGTATTTTCATTAGTTCCGTCTGACGTAATTTGCTTAAATCTACCCGAGGCGTACCCGTATCTTTCGTTTCTGCCACAAAATAGATGCGTTTCTCGTTCTCGAACACGACAGCCCAATCCGGATTATAACTACCTATCGGCGTAGGGATCCTGAACCACTCCGGCAGTTTGAAATAGAATTTTACCTGCTCGCTTGTTTCACAATCCTTGGCAAATTGGTTTTCCACAGCAGAATCCAACGGTACATACTCTTCATAAATCGTTTTCTCCGACTTGCTCACTTTGTGGGTAAAATCATTCAGATAAATCTCCAACTCATTGTCCGTGAAAAGGTGCATCTCGTATTCCGAATTACCTATGCGGTGGTACTCTATCCCGTCTATCATCATATCGTACAGCACGCGGCGAATGGCGGAAACCGCCGAATCCATAAACAACTGCGGATTGGCAGAAATATCATCCAACCTGCCGGATTGCTCCAAGATTGCCCATATGGTCGAACGGGTCAGTTCCGTACGATTTTGGATATAGCCCAAGAAATCGGGAATAATATAATCGGCTACCCCTTTTGCAACCTTTTCGCCTTTATAATTTGTACTCACTCCCTCATCTGTAAGCGCGACTTCTGTTTTTACGGCACGGATGGTTGGCGCAACGATATGCGGCATCTCCCGTACGGCTTTGGCGGCATTGCGAATCAAATCGACCGTGCTGTAATTGACCCGATACGTGGTTTTCGCCTTTATTCTGTCCCAAATCTCCAAGAACAGCGGATCGGCTTCAAATCCCTTACGGAATTTGACGAGTTTGCGGTCCCGTTTGGGTTTGATGCGTCCGGTAAAATCAACCCCGCAATCATCATGCAATTCCGTTTGCAGTGCTTTGGCGAAATCGTTGTATGATTCGTTGGCAATAACGGTCAGTCTGTTAATATTCTTATCCCGAACGCGCACACCGTCCTGATTGACTGCCAAACGCAAGCCACGCCCTATCTCTTGGCGTTTCTTCATCTCCGATTTGGTTTCATTGAGCGTACAGATTTGGAACACATTCGGATTGTCCCATCCCTCACGAAGCGCCGTGTGCGAAAAGACAAACCGTAACGGATTATTCATGTCCAGCAACTGTTCTTTGTCGCGCATGATGAGATTGTATGTATCATTGTCCGCCTGCGTTTCGCCATTGGTATCTTTCACATGCCCTTTCTTGTCTTGCGAGAAATAACCGTTATGAATCTGCTCTATCGGGAAGATATTCAATGACTGAAATTGAGGTTGGGCTATCAGTTCCGAATATATCTCCTCAAACCACTTGGCGAATTTGCCCGCGACCATATTGCCTTGTTCGTCATAGGAACGATAGTTCGTCACACGGTCGATAAAGAACAACGACAACACTTTTATCCCCTGTTTGTTCAGCCGTAGTTCCTTGCGCAGATGTTCCTCTATCGTGCGGCGCATTTGGAAACGCATCACATCGTCGTTCAAGTCATCGTGTCGCTCTCCGACATATAACGTTTCTCCATTAGTGAATACCACACAGCCATTGGAGGCATCTATCTCTTCCACGATATAACCGTTACGGTATATCTCCCGCTCATTCGAAAGTTGGTACAAATCATCACCGGTTCGGACAGAAAACGTTTTCTTCCTGACTCCGTCTTTGGTGTTCTGGTCTATGGTTAGTTTTGCCGTTACTTTGGTTTTGGCGGGCGTAATGCTTTCCAACGCGACAAAAGCACCGTTCAGCGAGTTCTCTTCCAACACGGAATCCACCTCTATCTGCTTGACCAATCCGAGGTCATAGGCTTTGACGGGATTGAGACTATACACAAGATTGTATTTATTCCTGTGCGTGGCAGAATAGCGGAGTGTGCAAAGCGGATTCAGATTCCGTATAGCGGCACCCCGTTTCTCCGACTCCATATTCTGCGGCTCGTCCACAATGACAATCGGATTGACCGACTGTATGAAACGAATAGGCTCCTGTCCGTTCAGTTTGTCATTCGGACGGTTGATGATATTCTCGTCTTTGGCAAAAGCATCGATATTGATGACAAGTATCTCTATATTATCGCCGGTAGCGAACCCACGCAACGAAGAAATCCGACCGCTGTCATACACAT
This sequence comes from Bacteroidales bacterium, assembly GCA_004557405.1. GTDB lineage: Bacteria > Bacteroidota > Bacteroidia > Bacteroidales > Paludibacteraceae > W0P28-013. Next base: position 2,200 of record SFDZ01000006.1, on the reverse strand, counting down.
AGTAACGGATAGGGATGTTGTCGTATATGGACTGAAAATGTTCGTGGGTTATCTGCAAATTCTTCAATACACCTTCGCGGATGGCGATAGAGGGGACCACAATCACAAACTTCTTGAATCCGTACTTCCGGTTGAGTTCGTAGATAGTGCGCAGATACACATACGTCTTTCCCGTTCCCGTCTCCATCTCCACCGAGAAGTGCATGCCGTCCAATGTGTCCGAAACGGGCAAGCCGTTGTCGGATTGTATCTTTTGCAGGTTTTCCAGTATCTGCGATTCGGACAACATCAGCCTATTGGCTATTCCGTCAATCGAACAGAACACGTCCGCTTCGTTGAGAATATACGAATAGCCCGAATCATCCGCATTCTGCCCCTCGAAAAGCCCGACAACAGACTGAATAGCCTCCTGCTGATAAGAAAGATTGGATTCAAAGGTAAGTTTCATGATAGCAAATGTAATTGTCTGTATGCACTTCGCACTCCTTCTTGAAAATGTTGAAAGGAACTCAAGGTTCGTAGGCTTTCAATAGAGACTTTTTGCCCGATAGGCGCATATAAATCGCTAATTGTTAGATCATGTCTTCGCCTTTTGGTTATAGTTTGACGAGCAATGCGGATAGCATCTTTTATTACTTCTTTTGGGTCTGTAATCAATTCGGGATACCTATTGATTCCTAATTCATTGTCTGTTAAATCTGTTCCTATTTCTTCTTTCAGCAGTTGCTTGTCTGCAAGCATCCATGCTTCTATCATTTGGATAGGAATCACAGGCACAAGAATTTGGCACGTGGTGATGGCGTTCTCATTATTCAGTGCCCCTGTCGCCGGAATAATTTTGTTATTCATCACGTTTTCCATATCCCTTGCATCTGCATCGCAGTGGACACATAAAATCATCATTCCAAAGTCTTTTACCCCCTGTTGAGATGCTCTGACTACATAATCCGGAAAAATGGCATCGGACTTATCTACCTTTATCGTTTGAATCACGGGTTCAACATCATTGTAACAATCTAATGCCACATTATAAAATGTCCGTTCTACTATTTTCTCCAAAAAACGTGCATCGGTAGTACCCTCTGTAATAATTCCTATAAACACTTGTCTCATAATCTTATTCCCCTTCTCCCTTCAATGTTTTCAGATAATCCGTAACAGTTTGAATAGATATTTTTTTGTCTTGCTCAGAAAAATCCAAACTCAATTGTCCTTCTTTGGCAACCGGCAAAATAGTTGTTACTTTGATTAGTTGCTTACGATTTGCATCTATATCAAGGGTACGAGTACGCATAACGGCAAATTGTAAAGATACAAATATATCCTCTTTCCAACGATTTATTTCTTGTACAAGGATAGGCGAATGCGTGTTGACAACCACTTGTTGCAAAGGAATATCTGAATAGGAAAAGTCTGTGGATAAATCTTTCAATAACTCAACCATTGTTTTTATACGATATGGATGAATGCCATTCTCAGGTTCTTCAAAACATAACAATCCGCTATATTTTTCGTCATATTCTAAAATACACAATGTAAGAATACGAAGCGTACCTTCTGACAATACCCTTGAGGAATACTCTTTGCCGTCTTCCCCTTTTAGATAAATGATGTACTGCTTATTTTCCTTATCATCTATAACATCTACGTCCGTATAGTTGGGTACAAAATGGTTGAGTTTTCTTGAAATTTCTTTCAGCGCGTATGGGTCATTTTGCTTTATGCGATTTAGGGCAGCGGCTAAGTTCTTGCCGGAAAAAGATATAATATCATCCCCTGCCACTTTGCGGGTGGGTTGTCTTAAATCTTCCGGATTCAATTGCAAAAATCTCCAGTTTCTCATTTCTTCTTTTGCCGCGAGAATGTGACGGAAATCTACAGAATCGAAACTGCTTAAGATAGTTCGAGTAGCATGTTGTAAAACGATAGTACGTTTATTGCCATGTTGCCCGTCCTGCGGGATAATGACAACCGGTATATCCCCTTGTTGTTCTGTGTATATGTATGGAGTTCCTCGTTTACCTGTAGTAACTTTTGGACGCCATGCTTCTATCATCTCTTTGGGAAGGAGTCTTATCCATTTGTCTTCGTTATGCTTAATGGTAGTGAGACTCTCATAGATAACCTCCAGGTCTTCCAAACCGTTTTGGTTGATAAAATGTCGGATTTTTAGTTCGTAATGCAACCGTGTATATTTGAG
>SFDZ01000027.1 GCA_004557405.1 Bacteroidales bacterium | reverse complement strand
TCCCCAAGAGTAAGTGTCTTTAGTGGTGGTTTCGCCCCAAGCGTAGTAGCCGCCGTAGCCTTCGGGCGCGGTGGCACCCACGTTGCAGGTCGCCCACTTCAAACCGCTCGGCAAGCCAAGGTCAACGTATTCGTGGCCGTTGGCAGTACCCGTAGCGTTATCACTCCCCGTATTGGAGTTACCATCATTCTGGCTCGGATCGTTTTTCTCACACGCAGCAAATACTGCTGCCATGCAGCACACGGCCGCTAAAAATTTTAAATGTTTCATCTTTTGTTTAATTTTAAATGTTAGTAAAAATGTTAATAATCAAATGGTTAATTGTAGGGACGCGGCGCGCCGCGTCCGCATAGTTTAAAAGTTGTTTGCGTTGTTTGCTACCTCCCAAACCCTCCTAAAGGAGGGCTTCAAGTCCCCCTTTAGGCCTGCCTGCCGAAGGTATGGCCTGCCTGCCGGTAAGCAGGGGGATCGGGGGCTTGGTACGACAGATCGCCGTAAGGCTTAAAATGGGCGTAGGCGGCATCGAAATAGCCGATACGTCGCAATTTGTTTTTGTTGCCCAACAATTCCTTGCGCAAATGGTAGTTTTTGCCGTGCATCAACACGCCGCAATAGGAATTGACAGAAGCCCGCACATGCTCCACCTGCTCGCGCGTGCGGTTGTTCACATTCACGGCATTGCAGAGTTTGTCTATTTTCGGACGCATCCGTCGCAACGATTGCGCGCTCGCCTCGATGCGATAGGGTCGCACGCAGGCTCCGAGAAAATCGACGCCGTAACGCACGTTGCGTATCACCACTTTGCCCTCGTGCAAGGTCAGACCGAGCTCGTAGGCAAGCCATGTACGCACCAGTCCCACTATCCGATGCAGACGCTGTTTGTCGGTATCGACCACATAGAAATCATCGACATAACGCCCGTAATAACGGCAATGCAGCGTACGTTTCATATATTGGTCGAGCCGGTTCAGATAGACGTTCGAAAAGAGTTGCGAGGTGAGGTTGCCAATCGGCAGACCGCACCCTGCAGGACTGTTGAACAGGCTTTTGTTGGGCGGCAAATCGTCCCAATCGGACGGACGACCAACAATGCGGCAGTTGCTCAACGGGTCGAGCAACACGATTTCGTGCGTCAGGTATTTGACAAACTCGATGTCGAGCACATCGCACCAGCGTTGCGGTGTGCAGCGCTGCACCTTATGCCCTGCCATGGCATCAATGGTTTGCAGGCAGATGTCCAACAATTTTTGTCGGTCGATGTGCATAAAATAGCCGCGAATGTCCATTTTCAGTACAAAACACGGCACAGCGTAGTTACGACTTGCACGGCGTATCTGCGTTTGCAGGCGTGCAATGCCGAAATGCGTGCCGCGCCCTTTGATGCAACTATAAGTGTCGGCCACAAAGGTGCGCTCGAACAGCCGATGCGTGTAGTTATAATACAGGTGATGCACGATACGGTCGCGAAAATCGGCCGCAAACACCTCCCGTTTTTTCGGGTCGGTTATCGTAAAACACGACGACGGACGTGCCTCGTAGTGCCGATAGTACAAGTCGTGGCACAACTCGGCAAGCAGCGTATCGGCATGCCGTTCGAAACGTTGCTGATAGGCTCTTCCGCGCTTGTGTCGGCGGGCATCGTAGTAAGCACGATACAAATCGTCCAACAGTTGTTTGTAACTTAAACCATACATGTCAAAGATCGCTTTTTCAAAAAAAAATCAAAAACGAGCCAAATGCTCCAAAAAGAACAGGGCGAACGGATTGACCGTAGTAGCGGTTGTTGTTGTTCCTGTTCACGTTGTCTGAGTTGAAGTTCACGTTCCACGCGTTGTTCGGGTTGTCCGTGTTGAGCGAACTCGACCAATAGTTGCCGTTGTTGCCCGCGTTGTTCAAGTCATCGTTGTTGCGATAGCCCGCCGCAGGGAGGAAACAGCGTCAACCAAAAATCGGCAATCGTCTGATACTGACACAGATACGAATTTTCAAAACGAAAAAGCATAGCTGCATTTCACGCTTCGTTTTACAACTCCTTGTAACAGATTGCCTTTGAATTTACCTCGTTTTCATTACATTTTCATTTTGTCGTTCTGTGCCAATTTGTGTTTAATCTCCGCCAAAAACAGCATACACTCTATCGGCGAACGACTCTCTATCGGAAACATCAGCACCTGTTGCATAATCCCTGTCGGCGACACGGGCTGAACCGTCGGCTGCTTGTCCGTTATTTGTTTCTGTACTATTTTTTCCGCCATCGGCAGATGTTCGCGCCACGCTTCGAAATCGACCGACAACACCTCGCACTCACTCTCGGGCGGAAACAATGTTGCCGACAGGCGCAAAACAACCGAGCCGTCTTCGCACTCCTCTACTTCGGTTCCGTCCAGTACATACTTTTGCAAACTTGTACGCGGAAAACCGATATAAACCACATCGCTATCGAGCAATTTTACAAAACGCCGCGTAACTTTGTTTTGCCTCACATACCGGCAACACAACCACGCACTCCATTCGTAAGCCCGATAAAAACTGCCATCGCCATAGAGTCGGATTTCGCGCTGTGCGTCAAATCCGTTTCGTGCCTTTTCGGCTGCTATGATGTCTGCCATTTGTGCCATATCCGCTCCCTCAAAAAACACCATATAAAAACAAATCGACCCGTTTTCTCTCCGAAAACAAGCCGACACAATGAATACATTCTACGAGCCAAACACTCGCAAACGCCCTATTTTCTGTGTGTGTGTGTGTGTGTGTGTGTGTGTGTGGAGATGCTCACTCTGTTCGCACAAAGCAAGTCCGTCAAAATAGCAGATATGTACTCGGCATAAATCATCGCTGCAAAGTTACAACAAAAATTTCACAATACAAAAATTTATGCAAAAAAAAGTAAGAAAATTTGAGGTTGTTTGCGTAGTTCTACCTCCCCAACCCTCCCTGCCTACCGGCAGGCAGGGGATTTAGGGGTAAAATCTCGGTTCTTTGTTTCGTAGTTCTACCTCCCAAACCCTCCTAAAGGAGGGCTTTAAGTCCCATAAAAACACAGACAACAGCCCCCTTCAGGGGGTTGGGGGTAAAACATAATTTAGCGAGTAAAAAAAACGAGGAGCAAGGCACAAATTCCTCACTCCTCGTTGTTTTTCCTTTAACATGACGGCATTTTGCAAAATTGTTGATAACTTTATCGGCACAAGCGCACTAACACTTAAAAAAAATACGTACCTTTGCATACTTAAATGGTGCATCAGCATCTTGACGTATCTACTTGGGGCTGTTCTGGTTTTGACAGCGGGTAGAAGAGGTATGTAAGCACGCAGTGCGTTGTCGGATAGCACTTTAATCATAGACGGCGAACAATTAACTGGCGAAGAATCTTACGCTCTCGCTGCTTGATCGAAGTCATAGTACATCAGGCTTAATTCCGACCACAGGTGTCGGAACGAGACATCTCTCGAATGCCATTCCCTGAAGCGGTTCGGTAAAGAGGTGTGGGTAAAATCGGGGATAGTCGGCGGTGGCTGCGCATCGACGGCGAACGTTTAGCAGATAAGGCGACGGTTGGTGGCTTCGGTCTTGCCGCCGCACGAAAACGAAGGCGAAGATAAGCGTGTAGAAAGCATATTGCTTCCTCGTTTGGACACGGGTTCGACTCCCGCCAGCTCCACTTTTTTTGTTCGACAACAACAGCAAACATGGAAAACGACACGACAGCACAAACAACACCGACGGTAAAATACACCGAAGACGAAATCCGAACCCTCGAAGGTTTGGAGCATGTGCGTCTGCGCCCGGGCATGTACATCGGCAAATTGGGCGATGGCAACGCCGACGACGATGGCATTTATGTTTTGCTGAAAGAGGTTATCGACAACTCTATCGACGAATTTCGTATGCGCTGCGGTTCGTCAATCGACATCAAACTAAACGATCGGACGCTATCAATCAGGGACTTTGGGCGCGGTATTCCGCAAGGCAAAATGATAGCAGCCGTATCGGTGATGAACACCGGCGGCAAATACGACACCAAAGCCTTTCAGAAATCGGTGGGACTGAACGGTGTGGGTACCAAAGCCGTCAATGCGCTATCGGAACACTTTACCGTCAAATCGTTTCGCGACGGCATGGTGAAACAGGCCGATTTTGAACGCGGCAAACTTGTGAAAGAGTACGATTTGGAACCGACTTCGGAGAAAAACGGCACTTTAGTCGTGTTTACGCCCGACGAGGAGATTTTCGGCAAATATGCTTTCCGCACCGAGTATATCGAAAAGATGTTGCGCAACTACACCTACCTGAACACCGGTTTGACACTTGTGTTCAACGGGCAAAAGTTTGTGTCGCGCAACGGTCTGCTCGACCTGCTGCAAGACCGCAGCACATCAGACCCGCTCTACCCCATCGTGCACCTGAAAGGCGACGACATCGAGATAGCGTTCACTCACAGCGACCAATACGGCGAGGAATACTACTCGTTTGTCAACGGCCAGAACACCACACAAGGCGGCACGCACCAAAGTGCGCTGCGCGAACATTTGGCACGCACCATCAAGGAGTATTACAACAAAAATTTCGAGTTGGCCGACATTCGCAGCGGCATAGTGGCCGCCATCGCCATCAACGTGATAGAGCCGACCTTCGAAAGTCAGACCAAGATAAAACTCGGTTCGACCAACATGGCACCCGACAAAGACAGCGAAGGCAATCCGTATCAATGGTCGGGCATAAGCGTCAACAAATTTGTGGGCGACTTTGTGGGCAAAGAGGTGGACAACTATCTGCACAAAAACCCGATGATGGCCGAAACCCTGCTCAAAAAGATAATCGATTCGGAGAAAGAGCGCAAAGCCATTGCCGGCGTATCGAAATTGGCACGCGAGCGCGCCAAAAAAGTCAGTCTGCACAACAAGAAACTGCGCGACTGCCACGTTCACTACAACGACGCCAAAGGCGACCTGCGCGAAGAGAGTTGTATTTTCATCACCGAGGGCGACTCGGCGTCGGGCTCCATCACCAAAAGCCGCGACGTGAAGACACAAGCCGTTTTCAGCCTGCGCGGAAAACCGCACAACTGCTACGGCGAGACCAAAAAGGTGGTGTACGAAAACGAGGAGTTGAACTACCTGCAGGCAGCGCTGAACATCGAAGACGGGCTCGAAGGACTGCGTTACAACAAAGTAATCATTGCCACCGATGCCGATGTCGATGGTATGCACATACGGTTGCTGATGATGACCTATTTTCTGCAATTCTTCCCCGATTTGGTCAAAAAAGGGCACGTTTACATACTGCAGACGCCGCTTTTCCGCGTGCGCAACAAGAAAGAGACACGCTACTGCTACACCGAAGAGGAGCGTTTGGCCGCCATCGAGGAATTGAAACCGGCGCCTGAGATTACGCGTTTCAAAGGTTTGGGTGAAATATCGCCCGACGAGTTCAAGCACTTCATCGGCAAGGATATGCGCCTCGACCAGATTTCGCTGCGCAAAGAAGATGCCGTAGCCGATTTGTTGGCGTTCTACATGGGCAAAAACACGCCCGAGCGTCAGGAATTTATCGTCGAAAACTTGGTGGTCGATTTAGACGAACCATAACACAAGGTAACAAAGACAAAAAAAAGCGCATCTTCCATTCGGGAGATGCGCTTTTCAGTTTAACACTACCGCCGCGGTTTATTTGTAGAGGTAGCGTTTGATGCTGCGTTTTGGTGTTTTGGCAAACTCTTTATCCACCAACTCCACAGCCGACAATCGGCAGAAGGTAGGCAACAAGCGGTTGACACGCACCCGCATCTCTTCCATCACGTCGTGCGCCGGCACATCGGGCAGTTCTTTGGCCATTTTGTCGGTATCGGCAAAGACGAGTGCCACGAGTTTTCCTTCGCGATCGACCACCACCGATTCGATGACATACGGCATGTTGTTGACCTTGCCTTCGATCTCTTCGGGATAGATATTTTGTCCTGACGGGCCAAGAATCATGCTCTTCGAGCGGCCGCGGATCATCAGATTTCCCTCTTTGTCGATGATGCCGAGGTCGCCGGTGCGCATCCAGCCATCGTCGGTAAAGACAGCCTTGGTAGCCTCTTCGTTTTTGTAGTATCCGAGCATCACGTTGTCGCCGTGTACAAGAATTTCGCCCACTTTGCGTTGCGGGTCGTCGGAGTCGATGCGCAGTTCAACCCTATCGACCGCTTTGCCGCACGAGCGCAGTTTGAAATTGTGCCAATGTTCGTACGAAATCAGCGGTCCGCACTCGGTCATGCCATAGCCGACGGTGAATGGGAACTTGATGGTTTTCAGGCACTTCTCCACTTCGCGATTCAGTGCAGCGCCACCAATAATCAGATAGCGCAACTGTCCGCCGAAGGCTGTCATCAGTTGGTCGTACACTTTTTTGTGAATCAGTCGGTTGATGCCCGGCGTGTACCACAGCAGGCGTACCAGCGGTTTGTGAATAGCGGGGAAGATTTTCGATTTGAAGATTTTTTCGATGACGAGCGGCACGGTCAGCATCATGTACGGTTTCACATCGTGCAGCGCCTTCATCAGCACGGCCGGCGATGGTGTTTTGTTCAACACCGTAATGTGTGTGCCGCCGGCCACTTGGTAGAGCACCTCGATAACCAATCCAAACATGTGCGCCATCGGCAACATCGACAGGAGTGTATCGGCCGAACTGTTCGGAATTTTCTCCTGACTGAAGCGGATGTTCGAGTCGATGCTGCGCCAACTGAGCATAACGCCTTTGGGTGCGCCGGTGCTGCCCGAGGTGTAGTTTATCAGCACAGGAGCGTTCACGTCGAAACGTTCGAACTGCACATCGTTACGCGTAAATCCGTTTGGATATTTGGCGGCGAAGTGTTGTTCCCATTCGGCATAATGTGTAGCAAGCTGTTCGGAGCGTGCTTCAAGCAGTTTGAGGTCTTCGATGGAGAGAATGCCTTTCAGATTGGGCATTTCGGACGATGTAACATTGCTCCACACCATCGGGCCGACCATCAGCAGTTTGGCATCGCTGTGATTGACCAGTGCGTGTATGGCGGCCGTGTCGAAATCGGCCAAAATGGCTACCGCCACGCATCCGTAGGTTGTTGCTGCCAAGAAATTGACCGCCCACATCGAACTATTTCGGCCACAGAGAGCGATTTTGTCGCCTTTTTCGAGTCCAACGGTTTCGTACAGCACGTGCAGTCGTGCTATTTGTTCGGCCAGTTGTCCGTAGGTCAGCGCGACAGTGCTGTCGAAATCGTCGAGTGCCGGTGCATCCCAGTTGTTTTGCAACGATGCTTCGAAATAATCGAGAAAACGTTTTTTACTTTCTTCCATAAAATGCGATATTTAGAAATAAAACATTAACAAGCTGACACATCCTCCGTTTGTTTGAAGAATGTATCCGCAAATGTAGAGTTTTTTTTTCAGTTGACCGCCGAAATTAATTTTTTTAACCTAACAATAAGACATTTTTATAGATTATAATCAACTACGAAACATAAAATAGACGGCACCAAGCATACACAACATCGCCCACAGATAGTCGAGTTTGAGCGGTTGGTGCATGAAAAAAATCGAAAACGGAATGAACACCGACAGTGTGATAACTTCCTGAATAATTTTCAGTTGAGGTAGCGTAAACACGGTGTAACCAATGCGATTGGCCGGCACCATTATCATATACTCGCACAAGGCGACACCCCAACTGACCAGCGCCGCCAACCACCACGCTTTGTCGTTCATGCTGCGCAAGTGGCCGTACCACGCATAAGTCATAAAACAGTTGGAGCACACCAACATGGCGATAGTCAATACATAAGGTTTCATAAGCACAAAAAAAAAGATGGTTAATGATTGTTTAAGCGGTCGCAAAAGTAGCATTTTTTGTGCATTTGCACAAGCCTCTGCCACAAAAAAAGCAGAGCCGCCTCGTCGGGGACGAGCGGCTCCACGCATCCGTTTCGCGCCGAAACGTTATTTGATTTCGAGCAATTCCACTTCGAAAATCAGTGTCGAATAGGGTTTGATTCGACCTTGGTCGGCATCGCCGTAGGCTAACTCCTGCGGGATGAACAAGCGCCATTTCGAGCCTACGGGCATCAGTTGCAGTGCTTCGGTCCAGCCTTTGATAACTTGACTAACACCAAACTCGGCCGGAGTGCCGCGATCGATGGAACTATCGAACACTGCGCCATCGATAGTTGTGCCGTGGTAGTGCACTTTGACGCGCGATTCGGCCGTTGGTTTTGCGCCATGTCCGGCCTTCAGCACTTCGTATTGCAGACCGCTTTCGGTGGTTACGACACCTTCTTTTTGTGCATTATCGGCCAACCACTTTTCGTTTTCGGCTTTCCAATCGGCATATTCTTCGACCAATTTGCGTTGGTTGATTATTTCGACCATTGCAACGGCCTCGTCCACGGAAAAGATGTGGTCGTCGTCCTGAACGCCGGCAATAAATCCGGCCAGATAATTGTCTTTATTGAATTCGATGGTCGAGTCGTTGGCAGTAATCATGCCTTCGAAATGCGGCATCATCTGTTGCACAACTTGTTGACCGATTTGCATGCCGACCATTTCGGCTTTGTCGGCTTCGCTCAGGTTGCCCGTTGCTTTGAGAAATCCTCTGACAAAGGCATCCATTTGTGTGGAATCGACGTCAAATTGGCGTAAATACTCTTTCAACCCGCGTGTTGTCGTTACGCCATAGCAATAGGTCAGCGTATCGGTTTCGGTTGCTAAATCGGCTTTCGGTGCGCTATTGCACGCTGTGAAGCCACTTACCATCATTGCCAAAGCGGCAATAGTAAACATGATTTTTTTCATTGTTCTTTTTATTTTAAGTGTGTATATTATTTGACAATATCCAACAATTCTACTTCGAAAATCAGGGCAGAATTGGGTTTAATAGCCTCGCCGGCGCCGCGTGTTCCATACGCCAAGTCGCTGGGTATGAACAATTTCCATTTCGAACCGACCGGCATCAGTTGCAGTGCTTCGACCCAGCCGGCAATCACTTGTCGCACGCCGAAAGTGGCCGGTTCGCCACGTTGTACCGAACTATCAAAAACCGTGCCATCGATGAGTGTGCCGTGGTAGTGCACCCGCACGCGGTCTTCGGCTGCAGGTTTGCGGCCTGTGCCTTCCGACAGAATTTCGTACTGCAAGCCGCTGTCGGTTACATGTACTTCGGGGCGTTTGGCGTTTTCGCGCAAAAAATCCTCGCCGGCTTTGCGCACATCGGCATAAGCTGCAGCGGCTTCGGCATCTTTTTTTGCAAAATAATCATTCACCAGCGCTTGCGCTTCGTGTGCCGAAATTTCGGGGCGTTTGCCTTCGCACATAGCCTCCACGCCTTTGGCAAAATCGGTATAATCAATACCTTTGACGTTGCTCTGCCGCAAACTCTGGCCGAACAGCAGGCCCAACGCATAACTTACTTTATCCATAATGTTCGATTTTTGTATTTCACATATTTTTTGGAGCCACAAAATTACTAAAAAAATCGTTTTGATACAACTTCTTGCCTTGTTATTCGCAAAATTGAAGATTTTTATGTATTTTTGCAAACTATTTTGCGCCGCATTATGAAGATTGTTTTTGCCACACGCATCTTAACCGCATCGTTAGCCGCCTTGTTAGCGTTGTGCAGTTGTGTGCGCCCATCGACAAGCGAAGTACAGCCACACATCGAGCGTTGTGCCGACCTGCCTGTCGGGCACACCTCGGCAGCGGCATTTGTCGTCGGCGGACAGTTGTATGTGTTTGGCGGGCGCACTGCCACACAAGCCGCCACCAACGATTTTTATTGCTACGACCCTATGGCCGACACATGGGCGCAGTTGCCCGTCCCGCCATTGCGAGCGCGTGTCAAGGCAGCAGCAACCGTTGTCGATGGCAAGGCATACATCGGGCTTGGTTTTGGCGGCAAAGTGTACAACGACACGGCTTATCTGCACGATTGGTGGCGTTACAACCCGAGCGACGGCAGTTGGACACGGTTGGCCGATTTTGCCGGCAGCGGCACCGTTGGCGCAGCAGTTTTTGTCGGGACTGACGGCAACAGCATCGTAACGGCTTACGGCGGATCGTACGGATTGACGCGCGAACTGATGCGCTACGACATCGATGCCGACACATGGACGCCATACGCCGACAACTGGAAGCGAGCCAAATCGGCTTTCGGCGTCGTCGGGGCACAGTGCGACGGGCGCTGTTTTATCGGCACCGGATTCAACACCGACAACCTCGACCAATGGTACGAATTTTCGCCCGACAACGATGTGTGGCAGAAACGACGTCATGTGCCGGGTAAACGCGAATTATCGACGGCAGTGGCTGTCGGGCAACGCATTTATCTGCTGGGCGGATATTACTTTGGCGGTTCGCTGACCGACGAGAAGACCTACGACGACCTGTTGGCATACGACACCGATGCCGACACATGGACCTTGTGCGGACATCTGCCCAACGGGCCTCGGTGCAACATGGTGGCCGAAGCCATAGCCGGAACCATCTATTTCGGGTTAGGCGAAAACGACTACAACGACATTGTAAACGACTTCTACAAATGGACAAACTGCGACACCACATATTGATTGTCTGTTTGTGCATCGGGCACACCGTTTTTGCGTGGGCGCCATGGCCTCTGCCGATGGATTCGGCCGATAATCAGGCGGATTCCATCATTTATGGCGTAGAACTGACTGCCGTAACCTCGTCGGGGACGTATGCACCGTTTTGGTTGCAGACAAATCGTTTCGGCGCCATATCGGCACAGCCGCACAGCGGCAACCTCAGTGGCTATATCGGCAAGGCCGCCACACGTCCCAACCGCTGGTTCGACTACGACTTCGGTGTGGAGTTGACCGGTCGCGTGGACACGAAAGGCGGCACCGGTTTCTTTCAGCAACTCTACGGACATGTGCGCCTCTATGTGTTCGACATCACCATCGGCATTAAGCCCGAGACGTGGGGCAACCAAGACCCCGAATTATCGAGCGGCGGTTTTTTGTTTTCGCAAAACATCCATCCAATGCCGCGCATCACCATCGGCATCGACCGCTACACATCCTTTCCGTTCACCTACGGCTACATGGAAGTGAAAGGCGGCATCACGCACGGATGGTTCGCCGACAATGTCTATATACAAAACGCCTATCTGCACCACAAATTCGTCGGTGTGCGGTTGGGCGGCAAGTTGCCCGTCAATCTGAACTACGAATTTCATCACGCGGCGCAATGGGGCGGCACCTCGCCTGTGTACGGCGCGCTCGGTTCGTCATTCGGCGATTGGAAAAACGTCTTTTTGGCACGTTCGGGCGGCGTGATGGCCAACGACCAACTGAATGTGTACGGCAACCACATCGGTTCGCAGAATTTAGGCGTGGACGTCAAAGGGAAGGGATGGAAAATTTCGGCCTATTGGCAAAATATCTTCGAAGACGGTCCCATCAAACCAATTTGGCACACGATGAATCTGTCGGATGGTGTTTGGGGCATCGCCGTGAAACAGAGTCGATGGCCGTTTATTAGCGGATTTTTATACGAATTTATTCAGACTACCGACCAATCGGGGCCATTTCACGACCGCGATGGCATGGTATTCGGTGGCGCGGACTCCTATTTTTGCAACGGCATCTATCGTAATGGTTGGAACTATTTTTACCGTACCATCGGCACGCCATTCATCACATCGCCGCTGTACAACGACAATGGCGACATCGCCACGCTGAACAACCGTGTCGTGGCGCATCACATCGGCGTACAAGGCGACATTTACGGATTCAGATACCGTGCATTGGTATCGCACGCCGACAACTACGGACGCTACCAAGACGGCAACGACCTGCTGAAATCGCGCAACACTGCACTACTGCTCGAAGTGAAGAAGCATGTGCCGCAAGCGTGGGGCTTGGATTTTTCGATTGCCATCGGCGCCGACATCGGCACGCAGTTCGGCAACGACGTCGGTTTGATGGTAACCATTGCCAAGCGCGGACTCATTTGGGAATATTGATGCAACGTTTTGCACGCCAAAAGCATCTTACATAAAAAACTCATTATCATTACATCATGACATTCACGGAACTAAGCAACCGGATTTTTGACCAAGCCATCAGCGACTACCACACGACCGACCATGTGGACGCACCCATCGTCAATCCGTATGCCGCCAAAAGCATCGAATTTTATCTCTATCTGAAAAATTGGATCGACACCGTTCAGTGGCATTTGGAAGACATCATTCGCGACCCGCACATCGACCCTGTTGAAGCCTTGGCACTGAAGCGCCGCATCGACAAATCGAACCAAGACCGCACCGACTTGGTAGAACTCATCGACAGTTATTTTTGGGACAAATACCATGCCCTTGACGCCCTGCCCGATGCAGCCATCAACACAGAAAGTCCGGCGTGGGCTATCGACCGTCTGTCGATTTTGCACCTGAAAATATACCACATGCGCGCCGAAGTTGAGCGCACCGATGTGTCGGACAGCCACCGTGCGCAATGCCAAGCCAAACTCGACATTCTGATGGAGCAAAAAGTCGATTTGTCGGCCGCCATCGATCGTTTATTGAGCGATTACGAAGCCGGTCGCAAAATCATGAAAGTGTACAAACAGATGAAAATGTACAACGACCCCGAACTGAATCCTGTGTTGTACGGTCAGAAATAGCGTTTGAAACGACTGCTCGTCATACGATTTTCGGCGCTGGGCGATGTAGCCATGACCGTTCCGCCGCTCTATGCGCTCGCCACACAATATCCCGATTTGGACATCACGGTATTGAGTCGGCCGTTTTGTGCGCCGTTTTTCGAGCGACTGCCGCATAACATTCACTTTGTCGCCGCCGATTTTCATGGTCGCCACAAAGGGTTCGTCGGGTTGAATCGGCTATTGTGCGACGTCAATATCCGCTCATTCGACTATATAGCCGATTTGCACGACGTGTTGCGCACACAGTGGTTGCGTTTGGTCGGCCGTTTATGCGGCAAGCGAGTTGCCGTTATCGACAAAGGTCGTGCGGGAAAACGTGCGCTTGTGCGCCGGCGTCATCGTCAATTTGTGCAACAAAAAACCTCGTTCGAGCGCTATGCCGACGTTTTTTCCCGTTTGGGATTTGCTACGCACGACACCTTTGAACGGCTCGATTTTTCGGATTTACACACCGCCCAAAAACCCGCCAATGCGCGATGGATAGGCATTGCGCCATTTGCCAAACATCGTGGAAAAATCTACCCCATCGACAAGATGGAACAAGTCGTGGCCACTTTGTCGGCACTGCCGAATACCACCCTCTTTTTGTTTGGTGCCGGTGCCTCCGAGCGTGCCATCATCGAGCGTTGGTGCAGACAATACGGCCACACTTACGCCGCCGGTGGCGACCAACAAATAGCACACGAATTGGCGTTGATGGCACATTTAGACGTGATGCTCACCATGGATTCGGCCAACATGCACATGGCATCGTTGGTAGGCACGCGTGTTGTATCCGTTTGGGGTGCCACGCACCCGTATGCCGGTTTTCTCGGCTACGGGCAGCGCGAGGCCGATTGCATTCAACGCGACATGCCGTGTCGTCCCTGTTCCGTATTCGGCAACAAGCCATGCCGATACGGCGACTACCGCTGCTTAAACACCATCACTCCAAACGCCATAGTTTGCAAATTATTGGAGGAACGCGCATGAACATCATTTATACATTGCACAGCGGCAAAAACAACAAATTTATCTATTATGTCAAAGCATACGCGCGCGAATTGACGCCCAAGTTTGTGTGCCGACGCCGCTGCAAATCGCTTCTGCAGGCTATAGCAACGCGCCCCGATGCCGACTATATCCAACAGCGAATAGATTATTATTGTCGCCTTAACACACCGATAACACTCAGTAGCGACAGCCCGACATTGGGTGAGCACCACCGTTCGAAAAGCAAAGTGTATTACTTTGATAGTTACGAATTTACGCGTTATTTTCCCGATCATTTGCAGTGGCGTTTCCTCAAAGGCGACATCACGTATGTGCCCGACCAACCGACCATCGTCAAAAGCCGTCCGCTACAATGCGACAACAGTAACTCTGTGTTACTAAAACTCGACAAAATACGCCATTTTATATTTGTGAACGATCATCAACCATTTAGTGCGAAACAGAGCAAAGCCATTTTCAGGGGAAAAATAGCAGGTAAAGAGAATCGCATCCGATTTATGCAAATGTATTTTGGCAGCGACATCTGCGATTGTGGTGAAGTGGGCAAATCTGACGACACACCAACCGAATGGCACACATCGAAAAAGACCATACGCGAGCATCTCGATTACAAATTTGTGATAGCACTCGAAGGTAACGATGTTGCAAGCAACCTAAAATGGATAATGTCATCGAACTCAATAGCCGTGATGCCGCGTCCAACTTACGAGACATGGTTTATGGAAGGCACACTAATTCCCAATTACCATTACATCGAAATCAAACCCGACTTCAGCGACTTGAGAGAACGGCTGCAATACTATACGACGCACAGTGACGAAGCCGAACAAATCATTCGACATGCTCATGAATTTGTTGCTCCATTCCGCGATAAAACGCGCGAGAAACTAATTGCACTCGGCGTTCTCGATAAATACCTGAAACTTGTAAACGACACAAAATGAGTCAAATCGTTGTAAACAAGGCATATCCCGAGTTGCGTCCGTGGATAGAAACCATTCCGCAAACATTTGCCCACAACGGGCAGGTGATTTACGATGCACGCAACCAAATACGCGTTGCGACAGCGCCAAACGGCACTCAAGTCAACATCAAACGATACCATACGCCGGCGCCACTCAATCGGGTGATTTATTCCTATTTCCGTCCGTCGAAAGCCGAGCGTGCCTACCGCAATGCGCTGCTGTTGCAAGAAAAAGGCGTTCCAACGCCGGTGCCAATCGGTTATTTACTGACCACGCGCCATGGTCTGCTGGCCGAGAGTTATCTCATAACAAAGCAATCGCCGCTGACACGCCGCTTTTACGAGTTTCGCGAGCACGACATCGCCGGCTACGAAGACATCGTCAAGGCATTTGCGTATTTTTCGGCTCGGTTGCATCAACAAGGCATTTACCACAAGGATTATTCGCCGGGAAACATTTTGTTCGACAAGCATGCCGATGGCAGCATTCGTTTTGAGCTGGTGGACATCAATCGTATGGAATTTGGGCAAACGGTCGGCATCGACAAAGCCTGCCGAAATTTTTGTCGGCTTTGGGGGAAACAGGATTTTTTTGAATTATTGGCTGCAGAATACGCCACCGCCCGCGGCTGGGACGCGCAGCAAGTCCGCCGGCTGATTATTCGCTATTGGAAACGTTTTTGGAGACACCGGAAATGACAATCATTCACTACATTGCATCGCCATTTTGGGGCGGCGGAGAACAATACATTTACACCTTGGCACAACAACTGATTGCCGTGTATCACTATCGTATCATTTTTGTATGCCAACCGGGCACCAGCCAACAAATGTGCGATAAGTTTGCAACATTGGGGCCTATATACCTATTGAAACCATCGACCCGGAATGGCAAATTCTCGTTTATGACAGCCATGCGCTTGGCCAACATTGCGCGCAAAGAGCACGCCTCCATATTGCATATACACGAGTTAAAAGAAATATTTATAGGCGTTTATGCCAAAATATTTTGTCGAGGACATTTGCGTCTGATTGCCACACGACACATTGTAGGCCCGGCCAAAAGCAAAATAACATGGTTGTGGGCTTATCGGCATATCGACACGATGATTTTTGTGTCGCAACTTGTGGCCAACACGTTTTTATGTCAACCGAGTGTGAAACGCGCCTTACCGCGCACACACGTCATACACAACAGCGTTGCACACCACAACGACACCGACCACACTCCCATCGACATACGCCGGCAATACCAACTGCCATCACATGCCAAAATCGTCTGTTTCCACGGACGTATTTGCGCAGAAAAAGGCATCATGCAACTATTACCGGAACTATCCTCGACTATGGAGCGTATCCCGTTATACATACTCATTGCCGGCGCCATCAGCGATACCGATCGAGCAGCATGGGAACTCCTAATGCAGACACTACCATTCAAAGACAAAATTATTTTTGTCGGATTCCGAACAGACATACTTCGTCTAATCGGTCAATGCGACATAGGCATTGTACCCTCGGTGGTAGCCGAAGCCGGCGGCCCTTTGGCATTGCTGGAATATATGCTGATCGGTTGTGCGATTATAGCTTCGGACAATGGTTCCGAACCGGAGTATCTGCGTCGGGGCATTGATGGCATATTGTGTCCGCCGACCGATTACGAGGCTTGGCGTAAGGCTATCGGGTATCTCGCCACAAACGATAAAGAGCGAGCCACTTTTACCAAAAATGCTCAACATCATTTTCAAGAGACATTTTCATATCCTATATTTTTACAAAAAATTCATAATTTGTATGAACATAGCATTACCAAATAACCTATGGCGACACTCGTGGCCAATGATTAGTTGTATAGGCATTGCGTTCTTTTATGGTTTATGTTTGCTGTTTCCGCCTTCGGTAAATATCATTGTCAACTTTTCGGAATACCGATGGTTTCAATGGTGCATATCGCTCGCTTGTCTTTCTATTCCGATACTATTATTTATGGTTGACAATGCCAAAGTGCATGGCACTTGGGATTCGAAATTGTTATGGACGTTGACAGTCGCTCTACTCATATCCATGGTACACAACACCCGTCTGACCTTGGACATACAACCACTATTTTTTGCAGCCACAATCGTTTATGCCTATCGTCATCCGTACGCCATCAGACGACCATCGACGTGCCATTATGTACTATGGATTTATCTGATATGGAATGGCATCAGTTTGTTATGGAGCAAAGATTATCACTACGGATTGCGGCTATTCAACCACATGGTGCCTTTACTCTTATTTTCGCTATGTTTTTTGGTACACGGCACCACGCGCACCATCTACAACCGCATTTTCAAAGCATTTTGGCAGGGTTTTATCATTGCATGCATACTCTCTTTTTGTTCCTCCATTTACACGCTGCTCTATCTGCATGTATCTATTTGGGACATATTTAGTTTGCACAAATCGACCATTTTAGACCAATATCACGTTTACGAATTATTATTTGCTTGGAGCGGTCGCGAGCATCCCTCATACAACGCCATTTGGGTTTTGGGCGGCATCTTGGCCGGCTTCTATTTATACGAGAAAAGACTCATCACCACCCTCGAATGGTTATTCTCGTGTGTCTGCGGCACCTGTCTTATGGCTTTGATGCAAAGCCGCATCGGTATAGTCATGGCAGGACTTGTGCTATTGGGCGGGTCGCTATACCTATTGCGCACACACAAACGGATGATCGCCATAGTGTGCATAGTGATCACACTCATCGCTACGATTATTCTCGTTGCGCGACCGACCTTGCCATTGGAATTTGGGCACGACATTACTCGAATAAAGTTGTTCGAAACCAGCAAAAACTACATTGCTCAACACCTATGGTTGGGCGCCGGACTTGGTGGCATGACTTCGGAACACCTGACACAAGCCATTAGCGGATTTGAATTTGCAGAGTATGCACATTTCTATCCACACAATCAGTTTTTGGGAGATGCTATGCAAGGCGGCATTATCGGCCTAATTTTGTCCGTTACCCTAATGGTAGCGTTTTTAGTAACGACACTCTATCGCCGCAACTATTGGATGTTGCTTTTCGGCATTAGCATACTGTTGTTTATGCTGATAGAGATGCCATTCCGATTCCTCAGCGGCACATTTCAGGTTAGCCTTATAGTTTATTTGGGCATGCAGATGCCTCGCAGGCACCGACAATCCGTCATTCAGCGCGATAAATGTTGAGATAACTTTGCATGTGATTACGCCAAGCGAACGATGCGGCATAAGCAAATGCGGCATCGACATCGCACGGAGGATTGGCAACGACACGCTCGATTGTTTGTGCTGACGATTGTGGTGGATAGCCTTTCTCGAAAAACTGTACATGTCCGCCACCGATTTCTATGAGGCTGGTCTCTTGTGAACAAATCACGGGCTTTCGGAATAACATTGCTTCTACAATGGGCAACCCGAACCCTTCGAATAGCGAAGGAAACAAAAATGCGCTGCAATGGCGATAGAGCCACACCTTTTCCGTCGGAGCAACAACACCAAGCAAATGCACATTCGTCAGACCTTTTTCGGCTATTTGTCGGCGAATCGTATCGGCATACGGCGTCGATGCGTTGCCGGCTATATACAACTGATACTGAGGTAAATAGCGCATCATATCGAGCAACACATGAAAATTTTTCTTCTCCTTCACCTCGGCATCCACTTGTGTCGGGACACTATCAGGTTGCAAATCGATACGTTCGATGCCATTGTACACCACATCGATAGGTGCGCCGTGCAGATGCATAAACTTTTCGGTTTCGTGTTTGGCAAACTGTGATATGCACACTATTTTATCGGCAGCATCGACTTTGCGTTGGATTTTGCGCAGGTATTTAGTGATAGTGCGCCCCCGCTTCTCGTACACAAAATTAAAATCGTGTATTGTCAGCACATACTTGCGACAATAGGGTTTGTAGCGCGAAAGTTGATGAATGGCATGCCACACATCGAATCGTTGACCGATGATCCACGGGAAAAGGCGATAAATTTTGCGCGCAACCACATATTTCACAGCATGGCCAAATTGTCCGACAAAATGTTTCGGCACCAGCAAATAAATCTGTTCGTTGGCAACCGGTTGATAGACATCGCGAAAATAGTAGCCGTAGTTGAGCGCCACCTGCCCCAATCCGCAATTCACATTTTTGAGTATCGACAAATCTATCAGAATATTCATTTCGTGTACAGTTTTAAGAGATTTTCGGCAATGTTTTCGTCGGTAAATTTTGCGGCCTGCAAACGACCGGCATCCATCATGCGCCCACGCAACTCGTCGCATGTTACGATTTGCTGTAGTTTATCGGCTATATCCTCCGGACAAACGGGGTTGGCATACAAAGCAGCCTCGCCGCCCGTTTCGGGAAAACATCCACCTTGCGATGTCAGCACCGGCACACCCACGCACATGGCTTCGAGAATAGGAATACCGAACCCCTCGAACAACGAAGGATAGACAAACACGGCAGCACATTTGTATAAAGCCGGCAAATCGGTTTGCGGCACGCCATGCAACAGATGCAACTTCACATCGAGTTGTTTGGCCAGTGCCAACATTTGGTGCGCATAATGCGACTCGCCTCCAACAGCGACTATCGCCAATTTAGTTGCCGACAGCGCCATAGCCCGAATCAAATTTTCGAGGTTTTTGCGTGGTTCTATCGCGCCAACTGTCAGCACGAAATTGTCGGTCAAATGATATTTTCGGCATACCTGTTCACAGCAATCCAACGATACCGGCTGGCGAAACACGTTGTTGCATCCTTGATAGACAACACGAATTTTGCGTTCGTCGGCATGAAAGAACTCTACCAAATCGCGTTTTGTCTGTTCCGAAATGGCAACGACTACATCGGCCACACGCAACGCATATTGCACTTTGGCCGTAAACAATCGTCGGTATGTAGCGCTATACAGTTCGGGATAGCGCACAAAAATGGCATCGTGCATGGTAACCACTTTCAGCAACGGCAGCCGATGAATGCCGTATGGCAATTCGCCCGACAAGCCGTGAAAGACGTCCAACCCCTGCATTTGCGACACACAGCCAAACGTGCGCCACAAAGCCGGAATAGCGTTGTATAAGCCGGTCGGTGCCACAGTTATCGTTCCGGCAAAGTGGTAAGCAGACGATGGTTTGGCATACAACACATACTCGTTTTGCGGTGCATACGTGGTGAGTATGCGAATCACATCGCGACTATAATTGCCCAAGCCGCGCGCATTGTGAAAAGCCCGTTTTGCATCAAATCCTATTCGCATGGTATCGTCCATTTGTTTTTGACAGCCAACAAATTTATCAACTGATGTTGCGCCGCATAATTCCGCATTTGTTGCAAACGTTGCGGTTCGACGGCACTTCTGTCGTTGCTGTCGCCCAATCGATAAAGGCACTCTTGGCGCGTGTTGATGCCGTAACTATACAGCCATTCACCATCGCTACACCCCAAATGATCGTTGTTGACAAAATAGGCATATTCCCGATCGGAATCTAACAAATTGATTCCCATCGTGTTATCGGCATACGGCAAGCCCAACAGTCCCATGATGGTTGGTGCGACATCT
The DNA here is from genome assembly GCA_004557405.1 of Bacteroidales bacterium. Classification (GTDB taxonomy): domain Bacteria; phylum Bacteroidota; class Bacteroidia; order Bacteroidales; family Paludibacteraceae; genus W0P28-013. Next base: position 24,334 of record SFDZ01000027.1, on the reverse strand, counting down.
TGTTGCTGAGCGGGTTTCGCCACAACACTGTCGGGCAGATTTTCGCCCACGAAGAAACACGGAACCATGTTGTGCCGGATATTATAATCGTAGCAAGTAGGAGCCAAACTGCCGTGGTCGCCCAACAGCACAAAGATGGTATTTTTGCCCCAACTTGTTTGTTGCGCCTGTTGCATAAACTGCCGCAGAGCATCGTCGGCATACGCCACAATGCGTTGTTCGTCGTTACCGCCGGCATTGCGATATGGTTCGGGAATGACAAACGGCATGTGATTGCTAACCGTTACAAAAAGTGCAAAAAATGGCATTTCGGTGGTGGCAGCACGCTGTTGCAGATAGTCCAAACCGTACGAGAACATATAATCGTCGGGCACGCCAAAGTTGTTTACCGCCTCATTCGACGGATAATCGTAGAGCGAGAAAATGCGTTCGATGCTATTGTCGTAGAAGAAAGAATTCATATTGTCGTACTGCGGATTGCCGGTTACAAAAACATAGGTATTGTAACCATGTCGTTGCAGTGCATAAGGCAAACCCATATATTGATTGGATGGCACCGTCATGGTGGCTTTGGCAAAATCGGGGCCATAGCCATACAGCGTTGCCGTGATGCCATTGTTTGTATGCACACCGGCCGAATAGAAATTGCTGAAATAGAGCGATTTACGACGCAAATCAGACAGATAAGGCGTGATATGACGACCATTATACACTGCATCGAGGTAGTCGGTACTCATCGACTCCATCAACACGACCACCACATTGCGTTTGCCAAAACCATCGCTCGGTCCCATGTAGCGCAACAGTGGATGCTGCGCATCAGCGGTCCGAACGTTTAACTCGTGTTGTACCGCCGTCAATGCGTCCTGTTCGTTCACTCGCAGGAGTTCAGGCATCTCGCCCGATATGTACTCCGCACTCTTGATGATATTGAAAATGGGATTGACGCCAAGCCGATTGTAAAACGGGTGGTCGCAGAAATAGGCAAAACTCACATTCAGCGGATAGCGCTGAAACGAGCCGCGAATGCCACAGAAACACAATCCCCACGTCAAGATGACAAATAAAATGGCACACGTCCAATCCTTACCGCCAGCAGGTTGTAACACGCGGTCGGCTGGCAAGCGCCGCACGAAAAAGCGCGTGAACCCCCACAAGGCCATCCAGAACAAGGCTATCAGCGCAACGCCAATGGCAATGAAAAGCCAATTTCCCTTGTCGCCAAAAATCATACCGACCGTATCGCCCGCAAAAGCGAACCACTCGGCGACGGAGATATTCAGATGATTGTCGAAAAAACGGTAATAACGCACATCGGCCACTTCGACCACCAACCCCAGCGTGTACACAATGCCGTAAAACCACGCCACAATGCGAGCCGCCACGCCAACCACACGACGGAAGCCGACTTTTTCGGGCAAAGTCAGTGCCAGCAACGACAGCGCCACCAACGGCAATGCCGAGACATAGCACGCTATCAAATTGTCGAATTTAACGCCGATAAGCATCGCCCGCAAAAGCCACGCCCACTGCACATCGCCGGCAGGCAGATTGGCCACCACCAGCAACACACGACACAGGCTCAGCGCCAACAAACACAGCGCATGCACGCCAACGATATAGGCAAAAACCGTTATTGTTTGTCGAGTCCTACGCATAATTTCACAATTAAGCCACGCGGCACACACAATTGCAACGCATACCGATTGCCGGGAACATCGGTGCCGGTGGTTGTATTATAATCGAACGTGTATTCACCCAATGCGGTACCGAAGTCCCAAAAATTATAGCAGATGGCTTCGGCCGAGAACAGCACACCGCGTATCAGACCTCGATAGCGCAACCGTATATCGAAGTTAAAAAACGAATCTTCGCGTTTGCCAAAATGCGCATCGACCGTATTATCGCCTTTAGTATCGGCATTCCACACCACAGCCTGACGATTACCGGCAGCATCGGTATAAAGTGTTGTACGGTAGTTGGTGAACGGTGTTCCGTCTTTGAATTTTCCGCTCAACGAGAGTTGCCAATTTGAGGTGATGTTCACACCCAACTGCAAGCGCGCGATGAAAGCGCGGTCTTGGTCGTTGCGTCCCAAGCGGCGCACACCGGCATCTTTTTGCGCCATATTGGCATTATTCAATGCACTATTTGGCGAGGCCGTCGATTCGCTCAGGATGCCGATATTATTGGCCAACACGCCATTGCCCAAAGCCGAAGTGCCCGACACACAATAACTCTGCCAGCCAAACGAAAAGAATACTTTTTGCCCGTTGTAGGTGTATTTTATCAGATTCGAGGCAAACAGCGGTGTGTTGAATAGGAAATTCGACCCGACAGCACCCTCGCACTCCACCACATAACGGCGTTCAGCCGGATTCATTGCAAACACTTGATAATCAATACCATCATAGCCATCTTGTGTAACATCTATCGCGGTAAACGCTTGCGAAGCCTCGTCGGCAAAACGCGTCGTCCATGTGTTGTAATATTTTTTGAGGCTGTTCAGCACGCTGATTTCGTGCCGCCCGAATGTAAACTTGAATGGCAAATCGATCATAAAATACTGCGGCTGCATCAGGCGGTCGCTCCACTGATGACAAGCTCCGCCCGTCGTCGTCAGAAAGTCGCCGGAGGCATAATTGAGCGTACCGTTCAAATAGTCGTTGCTCATGTACAAAATGTCGTTGTACGAATACCGCGTGCGGTAGTTGGCCAGCACAATATCCATCTCGAACCATTTGGCCGGTTCGATATGAACGCCCACCGAAGCCTCCCACGAAGGTGTTACCAACGATTTGTCTTTCAGCAACATACCATCGAGCGTAAAGGCCACCATGCCTTGCAAAGTGAGCCATGGCAACATTTGTTTGTGTGCATTGAGCGAAAACGTATTTTCGAGCATTCCCGACGTAAAGGCTGCCGACGACCATTCGTATCGATACAACGGCGTGTAATCATCATCGTTCAAACGACGAAAAGTGATGTCGTTGTGCCACTTCGTAGTCGATGGTGTAAAGTGCATCAACGAGTTGTAAGCGTCGATTTTGAAATCGAGCCACGACACAATATCGTATTCATAAATGACCGACCAATTGAGTTCGCCGGTTTGTCCGTCGGCATACCACGGTTCGAACGCCTCGCCGTCTTGGTCAACCACATTGCGCGTGAATTCGAGCTCGTTGTGGCGCACCTTGTGATGCGCAAAAGTCAGCCCCGTTGTCAAGCGACCGTTTCGCCCGTAATTTTTGGTACCGTAGAGCGACGCCGAATGCGACACCTGCGTTGCCACTTCGTTGTCGTTGTACATAAATTCGGCAAACATATCGCCACGTTTTTGCGCCGACACGATGTAATTCAACTTATCGACCACCCGATTGGCAGGCAGCGGCACTTGTCCATCGATTTGCACTTTGTAATAATCGGTGTCGTAGGTGCCGCACAGCCCTTGATAATCGAGTTTCAGTTGTTGCCGGCGACCATAGTTGGCATACACATGCTGATAGAACTGCTCGCCAAAAGCAGGAATGCCATACACAAAATCCACTTGTCCGCCGCCTATTTGGTGCATACGCGTGGTGAGCGACTCGTCCAAGTAGAGGCGCGATACGGCTGCCGCATGCTGCCACTCGAGCATCTCTTTAGTGCCGGGAGCCAAGCCACCCAGACCGCCGACGTTGCCACTCAGCGAAATTTTATTGGCACGCACGCCATCGGTGGCAAAATGCAATGCTCCACGATGATAGTCGAGCGCAAGCGACTGTTCCATCATATCGAGTTGAAACAACGTACTGCCCGCCACAAAACGGCTGTCGATCCGAAAATCGTTCAAATAATAACGATTCCAACGAAACGAATTGCCATGTACCGAAAAAACCATCTGCTCGGGCAACGCCCATTCGCCGGTCGTTTCGGCTTCGTAAACAACGTAGTCGGAATAGTTGTCGAGATAGTGCTGCAACTCGCCATACTGATACCATTCGCGAAAAAATTCGCTGCTCCGTGCCTCGGTACCAAAACCACGCACAGTATCGTGCGACAACGGCGCTGTTTGCGCCACGCACACAGCCACGCACAGCAACAACAAACTACAAAAATGCCCCCTTAACATATTTTGAAATTAGGAATTGCAAAATTAGTAAAAAAGAACGTATTAACAAAACACTTTCCTGCCGTTTTTTTTGTATCTTTGCACGCGCTTAAAAATACAAACACAAACACACTATGCTGTTCGAAGAACTTGACCTGAACGACGACCTGCTCGATGCCCTTTACGACATGCACTTCAAGACCTGCACACCCGTGCAGGAACGCGCCATTCCGCTCGTATTGGAAGGCCGCGACCTATTGGCATCGGCACAAACAGGCACCGGCAAAACCGCCGCATACCTCTTGCCAATACTCGAAAAACTATCGCGCGGCGAGCACCGCACCGACAAAGTGAATGCACTGATTTTGGTGCCGACACGCGAATTGGCCATGCAGGTTGACCAACTGCTGGAAGGATTTGCCTACTACAGCAACGTATCGTGGATAGCCGTTTCGGGCGGAAACGATGGTGTCGCTTTCGCCCAACAACAACGCGCTTTTGCCAAAGGCAGCGACATTGTGGTGGCCACTCCCGGACGACTATTGGCACTACTGCGCTACTGCGAAGCCGACTTGAGCGGTGTCGATTGTTTGGTACTCGACGAAGCCGACCGCATGCTCGACATCGGGTTCTACGACGACATCATCGAAATAATCAGCCACCTGCCCAAACAGCGACAAACACTCATGTTTTCGGCCACATTCCCGCGCGATGTCGAAAAATTGGCGCGCAACGTGTTGACCAATCCGGCCGAAGTCAAAATTGCCGTATCGAAACCGGCCGACGGCATCACACAAGGCGTCTATCTGCTGCAAGAAACACAAAAATTGCCGCTGATAAAGACACTCTTTGCCGAACAAACCTGCGGAAAAACCCTCATCTTTGCCGCATCGAAAGAGAAAGTGCGCGACCTCTACCGACAACTGCGCCAACTGCATTTGCCCGTGGCACAAATGCACAGCGACCTGGAACAGACCGAACGCACGCAAGTAATGCTCGACTACAAAAACAACAAGGTCAAAATATTGGTCGCCACCGACGTGGTGTCGCGCGGCATCGACATCGACGACATCGAACTTGTCATCAACTTCGATGTGCCCAAACAAGCCGAAGACTATGTGCACCGCATCGGACGCACGGCACGCGCCGGAGCCAAAGGCATCGGTCTGACGTTTGTTACGCCCAAAGACCGCCAACGGTTCGACAAAATCGAACAATTCATCGAAAAACAGATAGAACGCCGGCCGCTGCCCGACGAGATTGCGAAACTGGCGCCGGCTGTAGCCGATGTGCCGGCCGACAAAAAACCACGCAAAAAATTCTACGGCAAAAAACGCGGCAACACAAAAAGACACGACAAACGCAAGCCGAAAAAGAACATACAATGAACCGATAGCAACCGGCCACCGAAGGTAAAAGTATCAGCGGTCGGGAGTTTCAGAGTTTACAACGTAGGGACGCACCGCGGCACGTCCCTACTGTCCATTTTATCGGTTCCATCAAACAAGGAGCAAGAAAAACATTCATTATAGTCGAGATAATCAGAGCAAATTTGTCCTTATAAATCATAATTATTTATCTGTGAATATAATCGTGTGAATAGACATTTAATCCGTATTTATGTGGGTTTTCAACATATCCTTCATAAGTATCTATAATATGCTTAATTCTTTTTTGTTCATCTTCATCTCTCAAATAGCATAACAAGATTTCATTTTCAGGTTTCCACCAAAAAAATTTAGTGTAAAACGAATGAAGGTCAACAAAATAACCTACTTCTACACTTTTAACTTCATCATTTGCTGTTAGATAACAAGTGTAATAAATTTCAGATCTAAAAGCAGGTACAATTCTTTCATAAAAATCTTCCCAACTAATATAATAATTTAGTTCACGTTTGATTCTATCAACATTTTGATAATACCTTTCACGCAAAAAATCTTCAATATCCTTTTTTAACATTTCACGATGAGTGTCAGCATTATTTAAAAGTTCTTCATCTGAGACATCATCACCAACAAAATTATTAAAGTCTATACGATTATATATTCCGCCTGAATATTTTTTGAACTCATTTTCATCATAATATTTTGTTCTATACCATCGATAATGGCGTGACCTTATTAATGCCAAATTAATGTCTTGATAGTTCTCAAATTGAATATTACCACTTTCCGTATATAGACTACTGAGAAAAACAGTGCCATCCATTGCAACATAAGTTGTAATTTTAGAAAAGCTTTTTACAGAACACATCAAAATAAAACTAACTAAAATAATAATCTTTTTCATAATACAATAAATTTTATAGTTAAACAAATTTTTATTTTCACACTGCAAAATAATACATTTTTTTGCTGTATATAATAATTTTGTTTATAAAAAAAAATCACACAAAATGGATTTTCAAAAGTAAGAATTGCACAAGTTTTTATTCTATTAGCAACGATCTTAATTGCTTATTGCGCTTTCTGACGACAACTTATTTCGTTTAGTACATTTTTCACCGATTCCTTTATCATCTCTTTTAGTTCAATTTTTGTTAGTTTCATCATATTGTTTATTCATTTCTTATTGAATTTATAAATAGCACTTTATTATCATTATAATTTTTCAGAAGCACACTTTCTTGGTTAAACTCACTACATAAATCTTCTGCAATTTTAATCAATTCATCAGTTGGAACACCTATAATTTCAATAGTTATACTATTTTCATTCCATACTTTTTTGTTTTTACCAGTGTATCTACCTTTCAAAAATCGTCCAACAGTCCATCCGACGAGATTATACTTTTGCGCAATTTTATCCACACTATTTGCATAATTTAATCGTTGTTTCCAAGTAAGTAACCATTGCTTAAGTGCGTTAATAAAACTATTTTTATTAAGATTCACAGCATTCACATCAGTACTTAATGCAATTATACCACCTCTTTCATTATCTGGTACTTCATAGTCAATGCCCTCTTTAAGTATTGTCTTTTCATATGTAACATCGAATGAGATATATCTTGCACCATTATAAGTCCCTTGTGGTTCATATACTTCAAAAGATATGTTATTATTTACGTTTTGTGTACTTTCGTTAAGTACCTCTTTCACAGATTCTTTGATCATTTGTTTTAAGTCTGATTTCTTAATTTTCATATTGTATTTTATTTTTAAATTTATTATTTTAACTATAAAAATTTAATCACAATAAATATACATTTTTTGATCAAAAATCAATTGTTATTTTTTAGTTATAAATATTTCACCATTCAAATACCTTGTATGACTTTCAGAATATGATTGCGGTATTTGGCTTACATAACTTTCAGTAAAACTAAATCTTGTTGGTTTTCCACTACTTTTTATTTTACCACTTGTATTTTTATGTAAGTCTGTAAAATATGTTTTAGAAACATCATTGAATGTTGGTTCCCCATTAAATACAAAATCAACAATACCATCTTGTTTAACATATTTTGGCAAATCATTTGGTTGCTTAATTAAAACTGAATCCTGATTGTATTTTTTACACATTTCTAAAGCAAACTCATACAATTCATCAAAGTTATAAGTATTATCCTTCTTATAAGGATAAACTATAACCGATTGCTCATAAACTTCTTCTGAATTAGAATCCCCATTATTTTCAATAAATCCGCCATATGCTGGAGTATAAGAAAAATTTCTTTGTTGTATGTCAGCAATCAATTCTTTGGTTCTTTTATTGTTAATTGTATTATGTTTACATATATCGTTATCATCAGATGAATCAAGATTAAAGTCTTCAAAACCTCGACAAGCAGATAAAATCACATAACCATCTTTTGTGTGCTTATCAATAAGGCGTTTTGCGTTACTTTTCTCTAAAATTGGAACAGGTAAAGTATTGTTAGTTTCTGTTAGAGCATAACACTTAATATTATTTTCTTGTATTTTTTCTTCTTTATTCTTTTTATCACGTTTTTCCACTCGTTCCATAAGTGATAGAATATCTTTTATTCTTTAATGTTATTATTTTAGTAATAAAATTTGGCAATGATATACTTGTTGGCACAAGAATAAAACATACATTGAATTTAACTCTTCTAAAGCATCAGACAGTATACTATCACATACTCCAGTAGCATCAACGAATTGATATTCACCAAATTCTTCAACCAATGTTTCTTCTTTTCTTGCTCCACATTTTCTCACAATAGTAACATTTGGTAATTCACTTAGTTTAGATGGTCCTAATTCAAGATTCTTGATATAATCCACTAAACCGTGACCAATTTCGTGTCCTATGGTAATTCTTGCTTGTGCTTCAATATTGAATTTGTCTCTATCAATATGTCTTTTACACATTTCAGAATACATTAATGGATAATTAATGCCTATAGAAATTATACCATTTAGTATTTGTTGTGAACGCCTTTCATAAACAGCAAACCATTTACTCTTTGGACCATTAAAGATATAATTACTGTTAATTCTAATTGATAGTCCAAGTGGATTAAGATAATCTGATTGTAGTTCTTGAATCATTTCATTCAAAAAAATGTCAAATGTGTTTTTCCATTTTTCAAAATTGGGTTCTGCTGTATTCACTCGTCTCGCTTCAAACAGATTTTTTCTCTTGTTTATGTTTTCTCTCAAATACTTTCTCAAACAATGACTTACACACTCGTTGATTAGTTGTTGCAAACCATTATAATTCAAACTTTCTGAGAATGTGTTATAACATTTAATTGCAGTAATATAAACATTACCTTGATTAGACACTATATAATCTACATTCCATTGTGTATTACCTCGATTACCTCTTCTTCTTGTGATAAATCTCATAAGTTGTGAACGATTATTCACAAACCTTTCTATCTCTTGTCGTTGTAATACACTTTTGAATTTTAATGTTCCCGACGAACTTGCTTTCATTAAGATAGGATTACATCGTTGATTAATTTGGTATTCAACCTCCCATCTTCGTATTTCTGCTTCATCAATGTTATAGAGACAAGTTCTCATTAAGAACTCAACATACTCATCTAATTTTACAGTTACACTACTACTTACATATGTCTTCATCGTTTATAGTTCCGTATTTTTTCACTCATTTTATTCATAAATTCCTCAAAAGGAATTGCATTAAGGCGAGTCATTAGTTCCTCATCGTCCATACCACCTCTTGCCTTAAATTCTTCTGTAATCAAATCAACTTCTCGTTGTTCCGATTCGTTTAATACAACTTTATCCATAGTCTATTTAATTTTAATATAAATATTTATTGTTCTAAAATAGGTGTTTTAGTTTTGTACTTCTACCTTGTGTATTTGGCGTTTTCATTGACTGATGCTTCCACTGCCAATGTCAAGTATATGAAGGATTTGTGTCAAATGGTAAGGTGGTGTGACACTATATCGTGCCAACAAGTATATCATCGCCTAAAATTTCACTCTCTAACATAAAACTTTAGGTTTCATACTATGTAAAAACCCACACATCTCTTTTTTTGTTAATGGATGAATAGTTTCTACTATATGCATTTCGTTAGTGATTATATTTCTCCAAAATTCTACACATTCATTCAAGTTATTATCAATACGCTGCTGCTTACGTTTTTGAAATGACGTGCCTTCACTATCCATCCAATATCTTTGCGTGTATTCTTCTTCGCCACCTTTACTTTGTTCTATATCATTCATTGCATCTTGCTTATTATCAAATTGTTTAGAATCTCCTTGAACAAAAGCAAATGCTTTATTACCAATACGAGACATGTAATTGGAGGCATATCCAAGTTTCAGTTTACTTGCCTCACCAATTTGGTGATATCCAGGTACTGAAGAGTTATTAGTGCCTATTAAATACCCAACTTCGTTTCCTGCTTCTTTGTAGTAAATACTATCTTGATTAAAATATTCACCCAGACGTAACAATAACTCTCTTCAGATACTTCACTATTCATACCTTCAGGATAAACTCCCTTGCATTTAGATACTCCATAACCATGTAGGACTAACTCACTATACAACATCTTATTTTTGTTACGATTTTCTTCATGTGTAAAAACATGTCCTTCATCCCACTCATTATTTTTACCAAAATAAGTTTTACTTTTATGTTTCACATCTACCAATTTACTCCTAAAAGCAGTGATAAACGCACAATCACATTTTTTCAACCAACTAAGCATACGATTAACATTCGATTCATTTAACTCGCAATTTTGATATGCTACAATTCTATTAAAATTTCCAACCTCATTCTCTACATCACTAACATTTAATTCAAATTTATTCTTTTTATCACGTTTTCCCACTCGTTCCATAAGTGATAGAATATCTTTTATTTCGTTCGAACCTTTTTCTGTTATATTTCCCATAATTTTATTCTTTAATGTTATTATTTTAGTAATAAAAATTCACTCACACTATAAATATATATTTTTTGTTCAAAATAAATGGTTAGTGAATATTTTCATATAATATGTTTTTGATGAAATGTGCTCTCATACCTACTCTGCCAATTGTCAAATCAAATGCTTCATTAAACGTTTCAATCTTTTTATGTTCGAGTAATCTGTTACAATTATATGTAATAGTTTCATCCATTTGAAATATACTGAATGGAATCGAATATTTCAATTTTTTACCTATTTGTGTATAATTATCATTTGAATTTGGCAAAAAATTGACATCAGTTTCAGTATCTTTGACAACATAATCATTTTTGTCAGGTACATACGGCAAATTATCATCGTGTTTCTCATAATAATAATTTGTAAACCCATCACCATTATTCACACTATAAATAAAAGATGTTTGCTCATACTTACCATTTAAGCGCTTACTATCAAACAATGAAATATTAATCACCGCATAACTATTTTCTAAATTTCCAAATTTACCTTTTGCAGGAACAATTGGAAGGTGTAATTGTTTAAGGTCATGCAATAAACTTTTATTATTTTTTTTGTTAAACTTCGAAGATGTTTGAGTACTATCAGGATTATTTGCCGTAAATACACATAATGTCTTGATTGATTTAAGAGGTTTCTTATTGAAAACTTTTTCGATATTCCGTTCATTACGTCTCTTGGCGTTTATCGAAATCTCATCAAGATTTTGTTTGTTTTCATAAAGTACGTTTTTTACCGATTCCTTTATCATCTCTTTTAGTTCAGTTTTATTGTTAAGCTTTGAATTTATTTGCAATTTTTTGATTTCCGTAACCAAACAAATTTTCATTATTTAAACAATCCACCATATAACAAGCAATTGTGTATATACCTATAATAACCTGTTTTATTAGGAAGTAAACTTTCATTTAAAAAACGATTAAATTCATTCGCATATCTAGGGTGATTACGTTTAGTTTCGTTTATTATATCATTAAATGCAATACATGCTTCATTGAAGTAATCAAATGGTATATTAAATTTATGTTTATCATCAATGATTGTATAATTATCTTCAGCATCAATTCTATCGGTATAATAAGTTTTAGTCTTTTTCAATTCATAATCATCATGTTTTTCATTTATAACATACAAATCAAAATACGTTTTGCCTTCCTCTTTTCTTCCATAAATAAAAGACTCTTGTAGAAATTTTAGCCCTAAAAATTTAGCACTATCTAATGGTAGATTAAAAATTATTTTTGAGTTCTCGCTGTTTTCAGAATAGTTACCTCGTATTGGTTGCCAAGCGAAATTACCTGATTTCAAATAATCTAGCAATGAAGCATTAGCATTTCTATTTAATTTATTACCGCCTGTCTTTCCCATAGGATTTTCACCCGTAATAATGCAAAACGTTTTTACATTGTTGTCATCATCAGTATAAACACTATCTATCGCTTTGTTTTTCAACTGCTTTTTCTTGTTTATTGAAATCTCATCGAGATTTTGTTTGTGTTCAGAAAGTACTTTTTTTATCGATTCCTTTAACATTTTTTCTAGTTCAATTTTAGTTAGATTCATATTACAATTTATTTTTTAATATTTATTATTTTATTTTTAACTTTTGAATTTATTTGTAATTTTTTGATTTACGTAACCAAACCAATTTTCATTATTGATATAACAAGCAATTGTATTCTGCATCAATTCTATCAGTATCGCCCATACACAACGCCCCTCATCTCCCATAGTCTTCTACCTGAATATTTTTCACTATTTAAATTTCGTTCTATTGTAGTGTTTACAAAATTTTCGTCTATTATGCCACGAGTAATTTTATCTTCAATTATCGAGTTTATCTTTGTATAGTGTTCCATTAATTCTTCTTCATTATTGTCGTCGAAAAATGGTATTTGAAATTTGAATTTTCGGCCAATCTGTGTAAAAAATTCATTAGCATCAGACTTGTCTATGTATGTATTTCTTTCACTGACTTTATAAAATTCACCATTACCATTTTGTTGCCAATATTGATAAACTGGTTCATCCCCTTTTCTTGTTCGAATTTACTTGCCAAATACATAGTATCATCAAATGACATATTATAAACTATGTATGATTTTTCTTTTCCGTTATATTCACCTTTAACAGGGAACCAAACATAATTACCCATCTTCAAATACATTTCTAATTTTGTCCTCAACCTATCATTGTATTTTGATGGAAGTTGCATTAATGGATTTTCAGAAGTAAGAATTGCACAAGTTTTTATTCTATTAGAAACACCCTTAATTGCTTGTTGCACTTTCTGACGACAACTTGTTTCGTTTAGTACGTCTTTTACTGATTCCTTAATTATATTTTTTAATTCAGTTTTAGTTAGTTTCATATTATAATTTTATTTTTACATTATAAATATACACTTTTTGATAAATTAAAACTAAAAACAAAATCAAAATTTATGAAACCATATACTTTAATAATGTTTTACAAACTATTTACATATGTTTGCACAGCACACAAATCGTACTGTGCCATAATATTGACTAATGTAGGAACTTCCTTCATAAGACTAGTTACTACTTGTCCATATACTTCGTCATCAGTCGGTATTTGTTCTCCCTGAAACTTGAAGAATATTGTCATATTAACAGTTTTGGGGTCTCTGCCAATTTCAGATTCATCAAACCATACATCATTAAAAAAATATGGCACGATGTTGTTGCAAATCTAATGAAAAACCTGTTAGCGTTATATACATTATAGACATTACAATTCTATTTTAGTTTTACATTCTCCGTTTTTGCAGTCGTTTACCCAGACGGTAATACTTAGTGGTTTTGTGTGTAGATCATGACAAATACCCATCAGTAGTTATCTATCATAGTTGATGACTACTGTCTTTTTTATTGTTTACCATATAAATTATTCCCATAAACTTGTCCTCTATTTGCCCATTTATTATAACCTGATTTGGATTCTAATATGGTTGTTAATCGGTTATGCAATTCATCATCATCAAAACGAGAGTGACATTCATTCAATTTGCTTATTTGTTGTTCAAACTCAACATCGTGTTTACCATCAAAAAATGGGAATTGGAACTTAAAACTTCTAGAAATCTGTGTATATAAATCGTCAGCATCTGCCATATTAACAAAACTATCACATTCTGATTTTGGAGTAAACACACCTTTACCTTGTTGTTCATAGTATGTTGCTTTCATTGTATTTTCTTTGAAAGATATAAAAATAAATGATTCTTGTCCATATCGTTTACAAAGATATTCAACATCTTGTAATGGTATGTTGTACACAATTAAACTATCTTCTTTACTACCATATTTGCCTTTCACACAGAAGTACGCATAATAACCCAACTTTAGTTGATATAACAAACTATTTTTTAGTGCTGGATTATCTTCTTTACCTAATGTTTCACCATTATCTATTACATCGTCAAATCGTGGATTGTCTGATGTAAATATTGCAATGGTTCTAATATTTTCAGCATTGTTAGTGATTGCTTGTTGTGCTTTTTGACGACGACTTGTTTCGTTAATAGATGTTTTAGTATCACCATATAGTTCACCCCTAATGACATATTTTGATTTACCTGTTCGTTTAGAATCAAGAGATTCCACAATCATTCTGTCAACATTATATTTATTTTCCTTCAACAATAGTTCTTGATGTATTTGTTCAACTTGCTCAAAGAATGGTATTCTAAATTTAAAGTGTTTGGAAATTTGTGTATAATAATCATCTGCATCAGTAACATCAATTATTTCATGTTTTTCATGCTGTAATTTTAGTTTTGAATTATTATCATCGCCTTTCCAAAATTGATATGATACACTATCATCTTTTTGCATATCAACAAAAATCAGACTTTCTTGATTATATTTATACGCCAAATATAATGCATCATCAATATCTATATTATATATCATAATAGAGTTTTCAAAACCATCATAATTTCCTTTTGTTTTGAAAAATTTATAATGCCCTATAGTTAAATGACGTAACAATTCATCGTTTGATTCGTTGTTATATTTCTTATCTGCTTTCATACCCATGGGATTTTCTGCTGAAAGAATTGCCATAGTAAGCACTCTTCGGTTTTTACCTTTTATTGCTTGTTGTGCTTTCTGACGACGACTTGTTTCGTTAAGTACATCTTTTACTGATTCCTTAATTATATTTTTTAATTCAGTTTTAGTTATTCTCATAATGTAATTTTATTTTTTATATTTATTATTTTATTATAACCTTTGAATTTATTTTCGAAAAATCAGGATTATCGTTACTTCGCAAACCATTTGCAAGATAAATTTTCATATTATTGAAATCTTTAACCAAAACAGTTTCTTGGTGAAATATACGTGCAATCATTTCTGCTAATCTTAACAATCCGTCGGAAGATAATCCATTGATTTCAATAGTGGTAGAACGTTCATCATATTCTTCGCTATTATCACCAACATATTTACCCTTGAATGCGTTGCCTACCGAATAAGCACCAATATATTCGCTATTATACTTGTTGAACTTATTAATTATCTTATGCGCAATTTTACTTGTATTTATTCGCTGATTTAATGTGGTTAAAATCTGTCCCACTTTATTGTATATCTCATTCTTATCCAAGTCAACAGCATTAACATCTGTAGAAAAAACTATGACGCCACCACGATAATCGCTTAATCCATATTGGTTGTCATGGATTGCTTCGTCTAAAATAAACTTTTCAGCATTCACTTTACACTCATGTATAAAATTACCACGCTGATAACCAATACCATTTGGCATCGTACTACCATCTGTAGATAAATATTTTATCTCCCTAAGATGTTTCTTGAGTGATGTCATTTCAAATAATTGAATAACATCAATATCTTCTTTCACTGATTCCTTTATCATATTATAAATATACATTTTTTTATTCACAATAAACATATCCTGATTGTACAAAAATTTCACTCTCTAACATAAAACTTTAGGTTTCATACTATGTAAGAACCCACACATCAATAACTCTCTTCAGATACTTCACTATTCATACCTTCAGGATAAACTCCCTTGCATTTAGATACTCCATAACCATGTAGGACTAACTCACTATACAACACAGACATTGAAGTTAAAAATTTTTGGTAAAGATTTCACACAAGAGCTTCTCAATGTTTTAATGAAATACACACATTAAGTTTATTGATTCACATTAAGTTTATTGATTAATGTATCACCAATATGGGCAATTGTTTGTTTTGTCAGCGTTTCATAATCATCAAAAGTTTTTATTTCTTCATTTAACGCTTGTTCCATTTTTTTGTTCATACGTTCGATTTTTCTGTCATTATGTGTAGTTTGAAATGTTTCTAATTTTTCTTTGTCGGTAAAGGCAAAACCTTTATTTCTAATACGACTCATAAATTCATTTTTCACACCATATACAAACTTACCATTACGCACTTTATTTCCATAGCCAGGATAATCGCAGCCATTTGTACCTACATTATAGGCAACATTTTCATCTTTGGATTTATAGCAGAAACAATCCTGATTATAATATTCCGATAACTTAAAAATATTGTTGTAAAAATTATTATCATTATTTTTGTTTACTACTAAAAAAGAATCTTCATCTACAATTCTCGAATTTGGTAAGCCAAAATTTTCAATATATACACCCGATATTTTCGTAATACCATAACCCATTCGCAGTAACGATGCACTCAATTCCCGATTTCGTGCTCTGTTCTCAGTTTTACTATAAATATCACCAATGTTTTTATCATCATCTTTTGTTAGGTCATCATGTAATACATTTTCCTTTTTACCACGAAACGCAGTAATCAACGCTATTTCAGAAAGTACCTCTTTCACAGATTCTTTGATTATTTGTTTTAAGTCTGATTTCTTAATTTTCATATTGTATTTTATTTTTAAATTTATTATTTTAACTATAAATATTTAATCACAATAATTATACATTTTTTATAACAAATCCACTATTCAAATATACAATATATTTTTGATATATAAAAATTTTTGTTTATAAAAAATTCACACAAATAAGTATGTAAATATTACTTACATGCTCAAATGTGTGAATTAGTATTGTTTTCAGCAGTAAAATAATCTCGAGCAGTCTCGTAGCGGCGATTTTCCAGCGCATCGAGCACGGCGGCCACCACCGATGCCACACTTTTCACCTCTTTTTTGGGGAGCAAACACCCAGCGAGTCCACTTAGGCGGCTTTGGTCAGTTATTCTCCAGCAGGTAGCACATAAAAAAGGCTATCTTTTTCATAATCTTTTGAGTTTATAAGTTAATAAATCAGTGCATTATAAAAAAAATAATTAAATGAATCATTCCAACAAATCACAATCAGAAATCGTAACAACATTGTACCGACCCGCCCGTGGTTTTTACCTGTATGCGTCGGGGTTCGTTGGCATTACGATAGATAACCCAAACATCGCCGGTGCATTGTTTGTATTCGGTGCCACCCTCCGAGTAGGATGACGAACTCATCTCGTGATAATAGATGGTAGTTTGTCCCGAGGACATACAATGTGGGGGTTGCTCACCCGAAAAATGACATTTCCCAATAATCATCGCCTCGGCAAATGTAGCACACAAGACCATCATCAGCGTCAGGCCTATCAATAAGAATTGTTTCATCACGACAATAAATTAAAATCCAAACACTTTATCTAATTGTTCATGCAATTTATTGCCTTTCTTTTGCAGATCCTCCTTAACAGCCTTTTTAGCTGCCATTTTGGCTTGATCGACATTGTACGCCAAGCGCACCAACACTTCCTTATTTTTAGTACCATTTTTTATGCGATAGACCTCTACCACCGGCAGCACTCGTCCAAGGCTTTGCGAAATCAGATTTTTGCTAGCCGACACACTCTCCACAATCGAAGCAGCCTCTTCACGTGCCAATTGGCTGTTCGATACCTCGTTTTCGATCAACATGGTAACCTCGGTTTGAATTTGTCCGGCCAAATTCTGTTTGGCAAGTTCCAAAGCCTGCAGTTTGGCTGCATCATACGTTTCGCCAATACTCATAGCTTCCGCCATCAAGTATTTAGGCATGTTGTTTTCATCGTACTCGTACTGCATGAGGTACGAGCGTTCGAGTTGTTTTTCGAGCGGCAGCGCACCCGGCGACACTACCCAACCCTCTTTTTTCAGACGCTTGGCCTCTTTTCTGGTCGCTTTGCTGACTTTGTCGTTCAAATCGTTACGCGACATTTTTGCAACTTCTTTGCGCTCTTTTTTCATCTCTTTTTGAGTTTTTTCTTGAGCGACTCCTGCGCACGGCATGGCCAATGCCACTGCCATTGCATAAACAAACAATTTTTTCATAAGCATACAATTTTAAAAATTAAACAAATAATAATAATAATAATAATAATTCCACAAACACTCATTATCTATCGACACCCACCAAGAACGACACCCCAAAGTAAAAACCCTGCGTCTGCATATAGTTGACCAGCGGATAGCGATACTCGGCAAACACATCCATGGGTAGTTTCGGCAAGAAATTGAACCACATCGACACACCGCCAACAAGGCCGCAATAGAAATCGTAGGTGGGCGTTTCTTGCAAGATATACTTCTCGACCGGCATGGTCAAATCGACACATGCACCGGCATAAGCCGTCAGCGCGAAGTTTTTGGACACGGGGAAATAGAAACGCATAGTTGGTTTGTAGATGAAGTACTCGGCCATCATCGGCGTCATCGACACTTCCATATCCAATAGGTTCATACCAAACATTTTGTAACGGAAGGGTAACACGCCCACCGAAAGCCATTGCGCGCCATCTTCGAGAGAATAGGTATAGCCTGCGCTGGCAATGCCCACAAACTTGGTACCGGAATAATTGTAAAAACGCTGAAACACATTTTCGCCGGAGCCTGACGACGACGTTCGCGCCGGTTTCGAGTCGGTGGAACGGCTTTTGTTCTCCGATTTGGAATACGATGACAAGGAGGTTGACGATTTCTTGGTCTCTTTCGATGATGACGACGCCGACGATGTATATGAACTGCCATAAGAACCACTTGAACTGCCATAAGAACGATTCGAACTACTATAAGAGCCGCTCGAACTGCGACTGCTGCCCCGCGAGTAACTGCGATGGTAATGATACGACGGCGATGACTGGCTGCCGCTCAAATCGAAGCGCACCACCGCCTCACGTTGCTTTATTAAATCGACTTTCTTATCCTCTGAATCCCGACCCTGAGTGGCGGTAATTGTGTAGATGCGAGGCTCCAACTTGGTGACTTTATTGCGTTTGATTTCGTAGTTTACGCCATTCGTATCTTTCATTTGGAGCGTTACCTTCGGCGAATTTGTTTTGACAGTCAGTAACCGATAAAACGGGATATGCTGTTTGCGATTGTGTTTTTCGTTTACAAAAATCGTGCGTTCAAGCGTCAGCCCATTGGTGTGTTTCAACACAATAACATTTGGACCGACAGGCAGTTTGCCTGTCCATGCGGACGAGCCTTTGTAAATCACCGCATCTATATCGCGCACGTTTATCGACACATCTTTATCGGTACTGATAGTAACCTCGCCCGTAGGTACTTTTTCAAGGTCAAACGGTTTAAATTGATATTTATCTTTTTCGATGTGTATCTGTTCGCTTATCGTTTTACAATCCTCTTTGCGCACCACAATCAGGTAGTCGCCCACCAACAAATGTTCTTCGTACCAACCATTTTTACCATTCAGCAATTTGCCGTTCAGGGTCACTTCGGCATCATCCGGTTTAACCGAAATTTTTAGTTTTCCGTATTGTTTCACCAATTCGGGGATGGTCAGTACAGTCGGGGTTTTGCTTGTTACGTTTTGCTCCCACTGCCACGTTTCGCACCCGTTGAGACGGCCTTGTATGGTATGCATGCCATACTCCAAATCGACTTTCGCTTTTTGGGTGGCGACCAAAGCCCCATCAACCCAAATTTCAGTCTCTTTCTCCTTGCTCGTTATCTGCATGGTGATAAATGTCGGTTCCATGCGGACGGTAACCGGCTTGGTTTGGTTATGCACCACTTCGATTTCGGTTTCAAATGTTTTATAGAGTTTTTTCTCTACCATCAACTTATGCACACCCGGCGACAATTTGTAGGGCGGATTGCCTGTTTGCAGTACCCCATCGACAAACACGCTGACGCCTTCGACATTGCTGTTTACCTCGATAAATCCGTACCACGGCTCCAACTTTATCGTATCGCGATGGGCAACGCTACGTTTCAGTTTCACTAAGCCCTCGTGAGTTTTGCAAAACGGAGCCGACACACTAACGACATGCGACCCGACGTCGAGCCCCTCTTTGACGTAGAGTGCATTACGACTTGTATCGGGCGCAGCGCCATCTATCGACACCATAAAAGGCACACTGATGCAGTAGATTTGCAGGTTCTGTTTCCGACTGATCTCTTTGGGCAAACCGGTTTTCACTTTCACACGATACACCGACCCTTTGGCCAAAGTCATCCGATAGTCGCGACATTTGGCACAACCCTCGCACGCGATGGTCATTTTTGTAGCATCGGGACTCACCCAAATCCACGTTTCTTCGTCTTTGTCTTCGCGACGCTCGATGCCCAAACTGCCCAAATCGAATTGCAACAGATCCGCTATCGGGCTTTCCACTATCAACAAAGCACACGTTTCGCCATTTTGGTCTTTGATGGGCGAATTCACCTGCGATCGGTCGGTCGGATCGGGTCTAAAATCGACAACCTCCACCTTGTATTGCGCAAGCACGCCACATGCCATGCCGGCAAACGCCATCAACAACACATATTTAATAATTCCATTCCGCATAATTCATCAAATCGTTCTTGTCTGCGTCCCACACACGCACATGAATAATCGGCAGTGCCGGATTGCTCAAATCGGCCAACAGAAACAGATAACCTTTGTCGGCATAAGTGGTCGAGTAATAGTTTTGTTTCAGTATGATTTGATACCGTTCGTTGTTGCGCCCTGTTTTTTTGACCACAGCGTCCTCAAATTGGATATTGACAAACTCCTGTGCCGCAAAAATTTTCGACAAACGTTCGATATACTGACTTTTAGACAGTTGCGTGTACTTATATTGCGACTGATTGAGAGTAGCCACCTCGCTGCGCTGTGTGTGCGGCAGTTGTGTGCCAATAATTATCAGGGCATCGTCGGAAAAGACGGCATCCAAATAGTCCAAACGCTCCAACGCATACGCCGTTTTGTAACATTCCAAAAAGTTGATAAGCACCAACCGCGATGTGTCGTTCCACATGTCGTGCTGCAATATGTCGTTCATGGTTGTCTGCTCCAAGCCGAAATTGAGACCATCGACACGCCCGTCTTTGATGTAAAACACCAAATCCTCGACAAAGCGTTTATGGTTATTGGGAAAGGCAAATGATGCTTTCACACCACGACACAAAAAACCGTTTTCGAAAGCCGTAACTTGCAGTTCGGGACGTGCCACCACAACGGCCTTTCCGTATTTAATCAATTTTTCAGCAGTAAAATAATCTCGAGCAGTCTCGTAGCGGCGATTTTCCAGCGCATCGAGCACGGCGGCCACCACCGATGCCACACTTTTCACCTCTTTTTTGGAGCAAACACCCAGCGAGTCCACTTGGGCGGCTTTGGTCAGTTCTTTGGCAGCAGGCAGCACATCGGCCACGGCCTGCTCCGGCCTCAAAGCGATACGCTTGGCATATTGCCGAAACGGCAATTTTGACGGATTGTGCCCCAACACCTGTTCCACCACGGGATCCGATTTCCACAACTTCGGATACTCATATTCGATGCGGAGCGACAAGGCGGCAGTCGTTGTCGGTATCTCTACCGACCCGATACCGTCTTTTACCGAAGCGCACACCCATGTATAGCCGTCGAAATAGTCGCAATCGCACTCCACCACCGGCGCGCCACGATAGGTGAACGACAAGGTTTGCAACACATTGTCGTCGGCCGACACACGCTGCAAAGGAGTTATCTGCACGCCATCGAGCACAGTCGCTATTTGCGATGAGATGTGGTTCGACAACGGCATATCGTTTGCGTCGCGCAGGCTATTTTGCTGATCGTCGGGCAGCGCATTTATCAGTTTCAGCGCCCAATAGTAGTTGCGCAACGCACTGCCCAGCCGTAACTCCTCCAACGAATGTTGCGCAAACGACACCAAATCGCGAATTTTGGTTTTGCGATCGGCATACATTTTGTCAATCTCGGCGCGGTCGATGTAACGCAGCACGCGATACACGCCGCCCTCGTCCGACACAAGGCGCTTACAATTCGTCAGTGTTACATTGGAACCCGACTTGATGTCGCCCGACGTAATCACCGATGAATGCACCTCGCCATACACTTGTTCGTTGGTAATGGAGGTTTCGGTGGTAACATCCACACTGACCGATATTTGGCTGATCAAATCGTGCAAAGCGGCATCGTCGGCCAACTGCACATCGGCCGAGAAACCCTCGCCCCACACATAATACGGATTACGTTTGATGCGGTCGAAGTCCTGTGCCAACGCCACACGACTCCAAACCAACAACAAACACACTAACCTTACCTTGCGCATGCAGTTCTGCCACCGACTACTTAATCACCGGACGAATGCTGTATCCACGATAACGATCGAAAGCAAAATGACAATACTCATCCGGTGCGAATATCACACCATGTGCCACCGTCGGGACGTCCACGTCAAGCGATTTCGACCAATACTCACCACTTTGATCTGCTTCAATAATATCCATAAAGCAAAACTCGCCGGCTGCGGGCAGAAATATCGAATTGCCATTGACTTTGCTCTGTACGCGATAACCATTTTTTCCGTAATGCGTTGTCCATGTCCATACACATTTTTTGCGCAGTTCGGTCCACTCTTCGTTGGTAGGCATCCGCCATTCGCCACCCCAAACGACATGGGCTGCATCATCTTCGGCGTCCAATTCCCACTTATCATCGGCTGCATCGGTTTCGGTATTATACTTGGTCAGTTTTTTGGCATCCAAGTCTATATCCACATCAACATCCATTTTGTACTCGGCCCGTGTCCATTTATAGGCATTCGGTTCGTAGCAACATTTCGTTGTAGTTTCTCCCCACGCGAAATAATCGCCATACTCCTCGGGCGAGGAAGCCCCCACGTTGCAAGTAGCCCATTTGGTGCCACTCGGCAAACCAAGATCTACCCATTCATGTCCATTACTAATGCCTCTACCGGTTTCCATAACATTGTCATTTTCCATACGCTTAAAAATTTTAAAGATTTATGATTGATGCGTCAAAGATACAAACGTTTTTTTGTACGACTCTGAATTTTGTTTATAAAACCTGCCAAAAAGCGATAGTAAAATACACCTTAAAACGCGAATAATGAATAAATTATTTAATTAGTATTTGTTGGGGTTTTGATGGTTACATACCTTGTATTTGGCTATATCAAATCCATATTCATAGAATAGGGCATCGACTATCGAATAGTTAACAGGTTGATTAAGCACACCGGCAATATAATTGATTAACTTATAAGTATCAATTACCTCCCTGTCAAATAGTGTGGGCACATGACGGACATAATCCGCCTTTTCGTAAGGATGCTGAGGGGTATGGCATAGTTCAAAATCCAGCAACTCTAATGCCCATGTCAAGTTTTCATAGGTTAAAGCATTATGCAAAATACCTTTAT
Source organism: Bacteroidales bacterium (assembly GCA_004557405.1). GTDB lineage: Bacteria > Bacteroidota > Bacteroidia > Bacteroidales > Paludibacteraceae > W0P28-013. Next base: position 1,136 of record SFDZ01000027.1, on the reverse strand, counting down.
CATGCATTTCCCGCAAATTACGAATAAGCACATTCGCCGCAATGAGATACTCCTCTTGATAGTTCCTATCATTCAATCTTTCCCATTTGGTTACCTCTTGCCATATCTGCTGTGGTTTCATAAAACCGGCATCGGCTATGCGCCAAGGACATTCCACATTGTACTGCAAAAGGATAGGTTTCAACACCTTATCTGTTTGCGGGATATATATCGGATAGTCCAACTCCAGCACACATTCCATATAATTGGTTTTGATGCCCAGTGCCTGTACATCCTGCCCACAAAAGAAATCCCGCAAAGCATCTTCTTTGAGCAATAATCCCCAAACATCCGTTGGCATCTCGGGCGTGTATAAAAAACAATGCTCTGAATATGCCAAGCCATTTCCTTTGCTCACAATATACCTGCCATTTTATATACCTGCCATTTTCATGTCTGCCCACAACATAACTGCGGCAATGAATTGGGGATAGGCAATACATATCCTTATCTCCATCTTGACTAAATATGTAAGGATATACTTTATTATCTCCATTACGAGATAAAATTGTATATTCAAATGATGTATTATAACCTTTCATAATTTTTTTATTAAGATTTTTCTATAAATAATTGTATCAACTTGATGGCACTATCTATATCATCTTTTGACACCATTTCATAAGGAGTATGCATATATCTGCACGGAATAGAAACAACAGCGGTACGCACGCCCTCGTTTGACACTTGAACCACAGAAGCCTCTGTACCCGTCAGATTTGGCGATGGCTCAATTTGATAGGCTATGTTGTTTTGTTCTGCAATATGTTTTAGTTTGCTATAAATACCCTCATCTACATGTGGTCCCATGGCCAACACGCACCCCCTTCCTAATTTAATATCTCCATGCATTATGGGATTCATTCCGGGGTAATCGGTAGCATGCGTTACATCTATTATTATGCAGATTTCCGGTTTTATAGTATTGGCAGCAACTCTTGCACCGCGCATACCTATTTCTTCGTAGTTGGATGCCACATAATAAAGATCCAAATTTACTTGTTTGTCTTTTAGTGCTTCTGCCACAGTATTCATCACTTGCACACCACAACTATTATCTAATCCACTGCCTGACATATAATTGTTGGGCAACTCTA
>SFDZ01000026.1 GCA_004557405.1 Bacteroidales bacterium | reverse complement strand
CGAAGACGACGCAGCCCATGTCAATTGGGGTGGTGCTTGGCGTATGCCTACCGATGCCGAATGGACGGAACTGCGCGAAAACTGCACTTGGACGTGGACGACCTTGAACGGCATTAACGGCTACGAAGTGAAAAGCAAAAAAGAAGGCAATGACAACTCCATTTTTCTTTCTGCTGCCAGTACTTACGGCGAATATTCAAGTACCTCGGTAGGCACAAGCGGCAACTATTGGTCGAATGCGCTCTACACAAACGCACCATCCCAAGCATACTATGTGTATTTCGATTCGCAAGGGGTGAGTAGAAAGAACAGTTACCGCTTAAATGGTCGTTCCGTGCGCCCTGTGCTTACCACCTATTCGATTACGCTCACTGCAGAAAATGGCACGGTAACCGGCGCCGGTGTTTATCCCCAAGGCACGGAAGTAACGCTTACGGCTACGCCTGCCGAGGACTACCACTTCGTGCAATGGAGCGACGGCAACACCGAAAACCCGCGCACTATCACCATAAACGCGGATGTTGAGTTAACCGCAAAATTTGCTGCCAATCCCGTCTATTATAACGCCGTGGGCGGCTTGTTCTCCGTAGGCGCGGGACGACAAATAAAGTTCGCAGCAGGCAACTTACAATACATCCAAAACACCGCCACTTGGGCATTTGCAACCTATCAATATGATATGCGGGGCGCTGCCAATGTCGAAAATAGCGCATTGGCCAACAAAATAGACCTTTTCGGTTGGAGCGGTAGCAACAACACCGCGCCTTGGGGTGTTAGTATCTCCACGGACTACAGTAACTATTCCGGCGACTTTGTGGATTGGGGACAGCAAATCGGCGATGGTAACATTTGGCGCACATTAAGCATCGACGAGTGGACATACCTGCTTGCAACTCGTACAGACGCAGCAAACTTGATGGGTATAGCGTGTATCCAAATCAGCGAAGAGCAGTATGCCTATGGTTTGATTTTATTGCCCGACACATGGAGTTGCCCAGAAGATATTACGTTCACAGCCGGTATGACGGGAAATTACAAAACTAATACTTTTAACCTTGAACAATGGGCGCAATTAGAGGCTGCAGGAGCCGTATTTTTGCCGGCTGCGGGTTACCGCTACGGATTGAACATCGAACGCATACAGGACAATGGTTTATATTGGTCTGCTTCTGCATACGACTCGAACAACGCGTACCACCTGCAATTTACCGCCAGTGGAACCAATTTGAACAACTTCAATCGCTACTACGGGCATGCTGTCCGTTTGGTGCAGGATTTTTACACCGTTACAGCCACTTGCGACGCTGCACAAGGCAGTGTCAGTGGTGGCGGCACATACGCCAAAGGCAACGAGGCAACGCTCAAAGCTACGGCTAACGAAGGCTACCACTTCGTGCAATGGAGCGACAACAACACCGAAAATCCGCGCACCATCACCGTAACGGCAGATGTAACGCTCACCGCGGAATTTGCTGCAACACCAACTGCGCTTGAGGCCGTAATGGCAGCGCACGTCTATGCCGAAAATGGTCGCATCGTGTGCGAGGGCGACTTCCGCATCTACGACCTGCTCGGCCGCGACGTAACACGCCTAAACGGCTCACTGCAAGGCATTTACGTCGTAACAACCGCCGACAGTGCACAAAAAGTTGTGGTAAAATAATTTGTAGAAACACACTGCGCCTGCCTGCCGCAATGAGGAACGAGGAGTGAGGAGTTTGTGCCTTGCTCCTTGTGGTTTTTACCCCTAAATTCCCTGTCTGCCGCAGGTAGGCAGGCCATGCCTTCGGTAGACAGGCCCTACCTCCGGTAGGCAGGCAAGGTTACTCGTGCGCGGCGAAACGTTGTTCGGCCAAGCGGGCATATTTCGTACCGGGGCGACCGTAGTTGGCAAACGGATAAATAGAGATGCCGCCGCGTGGTGTAAACAAGCCCGTTACCTCTATATATTTAGGCTCCATCAGGCGAATCAAATCTTTCATAATGGTATTGACACAATCCTCGTGAAAGTCGCCATGATTGCGAAAACTAAACAGATAAAGTTTCAGACTTTTGCTCTCCACCATTTTCACATCGGGAATGTAACTGATGCGTATTTCGGCAAAATCGGGTTGCCCCGTAATCGGGCACAGGCTCGTAAATTCCGGGCAGTTGAACCGCACCCAATAGTCGTTGTCGGGGTGGCGATTTTCGAACGTTTCGAGCACTTCGGGCGCATAGTCTTGCCGATATGCGGTTTTACGCCCCAACACACTGAGTTCATCTTTGCGTTCTTTCATTGTCTATTTTTTTTTCGATTGTAAATACTGCTCCAACCCTTCGCGACGCAGTTTGCAGGCGGGACAATGTCCGCAACCATCGCCGACAACGCCGTTGTAGCAAGTGAGCGTTTTGTATCTGACCAAGTCAAGCACTCCGAGTTCATCGGCCAACGCCCACGTTTGCGCTTTGTCTATCCACATCAGCGGCGTGTGAACGACAAACTGTTCGTCCATGGCCAGGTTCAGCGTTACATTCATCGACTTGATAAACGCATCGCGACAATCGGGATAGCCGCTAAAATCGGTTTGCGACACACCGGTAACCAGATGACTGATGCCATGTTCGCGCGCAAAAACAGCAGCCATCGCCAGAAAAAACAGATTGCGCCCCGGCACAAACGTATTCGGGAACGTATCCGCAGGTTTTGCTTCGTCCATTTTCAACGCACTGTTAGTCAGTGAATTATCGCTCAGCCGAGCAATAAACGAAGCGTCCATCAGATGAAATTCCACTTCGGCGATGTGCGCTATTTCGCGCGCCATATCCACTTCGTGTTGATGTTTTTGGCCATACACAAAACTCAACGCCACCACCCTTTCAAATCGTTGTTTTGCCCAAAAAAGGCAGGTGGTCGAGTCCTGACCGCCACTGAAAACGACCAAAGCCGCACGATGATTCATCACAAAAAACGTTTTTGTAAATAACTAAAAATCAATTACTTGAAAATATTGTACGAAATATTTTTGTCGTACACATCGCTGCCTTCAAGGCGTTTTACCGCTTTCACCACCTGCATCGTAACGGGCAGGGCAACAACTTCGTAGAGTGTTTTTAGCACAATTTGCGCAACCATCAGGCGCAGCAACTCCGGCCACGCCATCAATCCACCAAACGCAATCGGAAAAAACACGAGCGAATCGGCCGTTTCGCCGACCACCGTACTCCAAATGGCACGCCACGAGAAATGTCGTCCGGCATGGCGCACCTTCATGCGGCTCATCACCATCGCGTTCAGAAACGACCCCACGACAAACGCCGTCAGCGAGGCCGCCACAACACGCGGCGCCATTCCAAACACAAAATTGAAATGCGCTTCGCCCTCCCAAAACGGAGCCGCAGGCAACTGCACAGCCAACAACCCCAGCGCTACAACGAAAAAATTCATGGCAAAGCCGCTCCAAATAATGATGCGCGCCTGCCGAAAACCCCACACCTCGGTGATGCAGTCGTTGATGATGTACGAAATCGGAAACACAAGCAAACCCGCCGTCAACGTCAGTTGGCCGAACGCTATCACTTTGGTTTCCAAAAGATTAGATGTTATCAGGCACACATTGAACAAAATGCCGAACATCATGAACGGAACAGATACTTTTTGTCTCATATTTTCTTGTTTTTTACGTGGTTGACCAAGCACACGAGCCTTCTGTCGCGGGGAGCGAACAAGGCTGAAGATTTTGCTACTTTCGCGCTGCAAAGATACAACAAAAAACGACACCACGCAAGCAATGCGCAAAAAAAAATGTCGGACGCTGTTTGCCGCCTCGACAACTTTTTATAACTTTGCGGCGATGAACCTGCTGCAAAAAATAGTATTATTTCTGCCGGCAAAATTGTTTGGCACTGTCGTGCGGTGGCGCAACACATGTTTCGATTGCGGCCTGTTGCGCAGCGCAAAATTCGATTTGCCGGTTATCTGCATCGGCAACATCACCGTCGGCGGCACAGGCAAAACGCCGCACACCGAATACCTGATACGACATTTTGCCGACAAACGCGTGGCCGTGCTCAGTCGCGGCTACAAACGTCGCACGCGCGGATTCATCGTGGCCGACGCACACACCACCGCGCGCGACATTGGCGACGAACCGTTTCAGATGCACCGCAAATTTCCGCAGGCAATCGTTGCTGTGGACGAAAAACGCGCACATGGCATCGAACAACTGCTGCAACTGCCGCAACCGCCCGACATCATTCTGCTCGACGACGCTTTTCAACATCGATTTGTAAAGCCTTCATTTTCAATCGTTTTGATAGACTACAATCGACCAACCGACACCGACGACTACTTGCCGCTCGGACGCTTGCGCGAATCGCAACAAGGCTTGCAGCGCGCCGACTGCATCATCGTCAGCAAATGTCCGACCGACTACGCGCCCGACCACGCTCGGTGGCGCCGGCGGCTGCATCTGCGCGATGCACAGCAACTGCACTTCTCGACCTTCGACTACGAACCGCCGCGCGCCCTTGCCGACAATGCCGCATGGCCATTTGCACCGACGGACAAACCGCATCTGTTGGTGGTTACCGGCATCGTGTCGCCGCAAGGCTTGTACGACAACTTGCGGCCGCAAGCCGCCACCATCACGCCGTTGGCTTTTGCCGACCATCACCATTTTTCGGCTGCCGATTTCAAACATATCGGCCAACTATTTGACGCTTTGCCCACGCCGAAAGCCATTGTTATGACCGAAAAAGACGCCGCACGCGTCATAAGCAATCCACTGATAAACAACACATTAAAATCGCACATTTTCACCATCGGCATCCGTGTCAGATTTCTCGACAGCGTGCCTGTGCTACCCGCACGCGTTTGATACACACGCACAAAAAAAAGCCGCAATCCGAATTGCGGCCTTTTATTTTTATTAGGGTGTTATCCCCGCTGTTAATAATTGTCGTTCAGATACTCCACCACTTGAGATGTGATGTCCAACGCCGACGACACAAACAACACATTGTCGTTGAGCGAACTTGTCGATAGAATCAGTTGGTATTTGCCATCGCTATTCAGCACTTCTATTGCACGATCGATGCTGTCGCGCAGGCGCAAGTTCGAACGTTGTTGTTCTTCCAAAATATCTTGCGTCAGTTTCTGATCAAGTGCCTGAAGGTCAGCCTCTTTTTGCTGTAATCGGCGGCCTTCCTGTTCGGCGCGTTCGCGGCTCAGGAAAGCATTATTTTCCAATTTGCGTTGAAAATCGACCATCTCGTTTTGCAATTTACGCGCTTTTTCGTTCACGGTCAGGCGGGCATCTTCCTGTTTTTTTGTCAGTTGTTCGCGCAACTCTATGGCCAATTGGTATTGCGAAAATATGGTATCGGCATTGATAACAGCCACCGGAATGGTGCCGTCAACAGGCTCCAAACTCTTCACCTCGCCGGATTGTTTCGAATTGGCACATGCGGAAAACAGCACCGCCGCTGCCGCAAAAATAAAAATTTTCTTCATTGTTTTGTTGTTTTATTTTAAGTGTTTCCGAATAAAATTACGCTTCAGATGACGACTTGGCTGCTTGCTGTTGCGCCTCGCGATCCTGCGAAGTGGCGCACGAAATACCTCGCCGGCGCATCGCTTTGTTACCGCCGATGTGAATATTCGGGAACCGACCGCCTTTGACAAAAAACACTTTCACGCCAAGCAGCAACACCGCCACACCGACCAGCAGCAACGTACAAACAAGCAACTCCACGTTCTTCAATTTTTTCGCAAAGATAATGAATAAAATTCTGTTGACGAGCGTCAAATGCACAAAATCGCACTCGAAAGTGTAATATTTAACTTATTTTTAGAACTGAATTGCGCAATTTTTTATAATTTTGCACTACAAAACGATTCACATCGCACAAATCATCTTAAAATTCGAACAATTCAACACACAAGACATGAAGACAATTTCAGAATTACAACCGAGCGCCCTTTGGCGCATTTTTTCCGACATTTGTCAAGTGCCGCGTCCATCGAAACGCGAAGGCAAAATCATCGCATTCCTGCAAAAATTCGGTCAGGAACACAACCTCGAGACGCTCACAGACAAAACCGGCAATGTGCTGATACGCAAGCCTGCCACGGCGGGTTACGAATCGCATCCGGCCATCGTGCTGCAAGCCCACATGGATATGGTGTGCGAAAAAAACAACGACACCATCCACAACTTCGACACCGACCCCATACAACCTTACATCGATGGTGAATGGGTGCGCGCGCGCGGCACTACGCTCGGCGCCGACAACGGCATCGGCATGGCAGCCGCATTGGCTGTGCTCGTGTCCGACGAAGTGAAACACGGTCCGCTGGAGTGCCTCTTCACCGTGGACGAAGAGACCGGTTTGACCGGCGCCTTTGCCCTCGAAAGCGGGTTTATGCACGGCGATATGCTCATCAACCTCGACTCTGAGGACGATGGTGAATTTTTCATCGGCTGCGCCGGCGGCATCGACACCACGGCCGTGCTGCACTATACGCCAACGCCAGCACCAGCAGGCTATTTCGGCTTTCGCATCACGGTAAAAGGGCTGACCGGCGGCCACAGCGGCGACGACATCGAGAAAGGGCGCGGCAACGCCAACAAACTGTTGACACGTTTTCTGTGGCAAACCGCGCACGAAACCGATTTGGCACTCGCATCGTTCAACGGGGGCAATCTGCGCAACGCCATCGCACGCGAAGCCACTGCTTTAGCCGCAGTGCCAATGACTTACAAGGAAACATTGCGTGTGAAACTCAACCAATTTGCCGCCGACGTCGAGGCCGAATTGGCAGCCACCGAGCCAAACATTGTCATCGACTTGGAATCGGCCGCCCTGCCCGAACAGTTTATCGACAAAACGAGCAGCGAACGTCTGATAAACGCTTTGTACGCCTGCCCGCACGGCGTGCTGCGCATGTGCGACGATATGCCCGGTTTGGTCGAGACATCGACCAACCTTGCTGCCGTAAAAATGCGCGACAACAACGAAATTTTGATTACCACCAGCCAACGCAGTTCGGTCGAGTCGTCGAAATACGATGCTGCGCGCATGGTCGAGAGTGTCTTTGTGTTGGCCGGTGCCACAGTTACACACGGCGATGGCTACCCCGGATGGAAACCCAACCCGAACTCGCCGTTGGCACAACTGACTGCCGCCACCTACGAACGTCTGTTCGGCCAAAAAGCCAAAATCAGAGCCATCCACGCCGGCTTGGAATGCGGATTGTTCAGCAAAAAATATCCGCATTTAGATATGGTGTCGGTAGGGCCGACGATGCGCGGTGTTCACTCGCCCGACGAGCGGCTGAATATTGCCGATACCGAAAAATTCTGGAAACTGCTGGTAGCCGTGCTCGAAGCCCTGTAAAATCGGGGACACATTGCAACAAACAGAGCCGCAACCTGAGAGGTTGCGGCTCTTGTTATTTCGGTCGGGTGCAAACAAACAATTACGGCACCAATATTTTTACCGATTTATTGTCAATGCGAACAATGTAAACACCTTGCAGAGAGCCATTTAAGCGCGTAACATCCTGACCAATCAAATTGAAAATGCGCATATCGTCAGTGCCATAAATGGTGCCATCGACCACATACAAGCGCAAATCGGCAGCCGCCACAAGTGTAATGGCTGTCGGCAGTTGTTCGTCCATCACATAGTTGTAATCGGTTTCCAAATCATACTCTTTGTTGTCGGGGTCGCGGTCGGTGAAAGAGCAGACAATCGGCAACACCTTGTCAAGTTTCCAACGTTTTTTGTTCGAGTCGATGCAGTTGAGCACGATGTGGTAATTGTACCATTTTTCGTCGTAACGGCTGACGGGCGTCAGTGTCAGTTCCAGCGTGGTGAGTTTGGCTTGCGTGCCGCCTTCCTCGCTGCTGGGGAATTGGATATACGAACTTGGCGACACCCAACCGGCCTGCGTTTCCGCTGTTTTTTGCGAGTAATCGCCTTTCAACGCCTTCATCGACGAGGTTTGAATCGACGTTTCGATACGCGGCACGGCTGTTTCGGATTCCGATTGGTTTAACCTCAAATCCCAGAAATAGAGATTTTTCGAAAAATCGGAATAGCGCGCATACAAATCGGCTTGCGCATAGTTTATGTCGAGCAGATTGACGGTTTGGTCTTCGCCCACATAGTCGCCGCCATTGCCTTTGACGTACAGCACAGGGCGTGTCTGCTCCGATTGGCTGTAGAATTTGAACACCTTGTCGGCGGTGTTGAATTGGAACTTGCCGCCGCCCGTTTTCGATACGAAATCGATGCCAAATTCGCCCTGCCATGTTACTTCGACGTCGAGTTGGCCGTTGGAGAACTGAACACCATTGGCGCCACCCAAGCCACCGAGATAATAACCACCGGCTCGCCCGCCATCGCCCTTGCAAAGTATCGAGCAAAGTTTATCGTACGCATGCCACTGATTGTGAAACAGTACGCATTCGTTGTCGGCGAAATCGCCCACAAGTTGGTTGCCCGAGAAGTGCTCGAGCAGCACATAGTTGTGGCCGGCCTCGCTCTGCCCGTCGAAAATGTAGGCATTACCGGCGTGTTCGCACACAATTAAAAAAGTGTCTTGAAAATTGGTGCCGATTTTGTCGAATTTCGTAACGCGCGTGTAGGTTCCGGCCGACGCGCACAGCCCCACGACGCACAGCGTCATCAGTAGTGTAAGTTTTTTCATGGTATCATTTTTTATTTTAATAATGTAGGTACAAAAGTACACAATAAAATGCATTCCGCCAACAAAAACAGACATTTTTGAATAAAAATAGTGTCAATCTGCGAAAAAATTGCTATTTTTGCAGATTGAAACAACCTAAAAAACACAATATCATGAAGAAAATCACACTATTTTTATGTGCCTGCTTGGCAAGTACCGCCTTGTCGGCATTCGAAGCGTACAAAGACTCGACCATGCTGACCAACGCCGACATTGTGGCGTGCGAAGGCACCGGTACAAGTTACGAACGATGGGTGCTGACCGACCAAAACGGATTCGAATACAGCGGCACTTTCATCAAAAATCAGCACAGCAAAACCACGCCCGAGCAGTACATCCAACTCAAAAAATTTACGTCAGACCCCTATTCGTGGTTGCAGTTGCCCGAAGTCGGTTTCCCCATCGAAGAAATTACGCTGACCATCGGCGACAACACCTCCGCCATCGGCACGCCGGTGCAATACGAGCGCCACATCTACTTCATCAAAGAGAATTTTCCGGGCAAATTCAGCAATGGTTCCGCGCTGGACACTGTCGGCGGAAACTGCATTGTGCGTCAAGAAGTTACAGGACTGACAACCATTACACTGAAACCCGCCGCGCCCACTGCCACCACCGGTTTCATCATTGCCGGCGGCGGCGGACTCCGCATTTGGGACGTCAAACTGAAATGGACGGTTGACAAAGAGTTGCCATGCTCCGGCCTGACCATCGACCCGCAAGAGTTGACTTTGTCCAATGGCGGCAGCCGACAACTGACCGCTAAACGTTATCCGGCCAACAGCACCGATGCCTTGTCGTGGAAGTCGCTCGACGAAACCATCGCCACCGTTACTGCCGACGGGCTGGTCGAGGCCACCGGCGTAGGAACCACCGACATTGTAGTGCTAAATGCCGACGAGACCGTCACCGATACCTGCCATGTAACCGTTCGTCAAGGCGCTACAGCCATTACCATCAGCATCGACTCCGAAGAGGTGGACACACTGACCATGATTGCCGACATACTTGGCAACATATTCGACACCGAAACCTTCGGCGTAGTCTTTTTGCCCGACGAAGCATTCGTGGAAGAGGTAACGTGGACATCGAGCGACGAGCAAATCGTAACCATCAATGCGACAAGTGGTTTGGCACAAGCGCAAGCTCCCGGCGAAGCCCGCATTTTTGCAACCACTGCATCGGGATTGCAGGACTCGTGCGTCGTTGTCGTCAAAAACAAGTTGCAACCCGAAGAGGTCATTATCAACGAACATCTGTTGGAGTTTGCCAAAGGCGACTACACCACCCTCAGCGCCACCGTGCTGCCCGCCGAACTTGACGAAGACTTGCGAGAGGTGTCGTGGGAGTCGCGCAACGAGCGCGTAGCCACCGTCAGTGCCCGCGGTTATGTGGTAGCCGTAGGCGCCGGCACCACCTACATCGTAGCGATGGCCTACAACGGCATAGCCGACAGTTGTAAAGTGGTAGTTTCGGGTCAGCCCACCGAAGGCGAATATTTTGTAAAAGTAACCACCGAACCCGAACATTGGGCAGGCAAATACCTGATTGTGTGCGAACAAACCGATCTCGCTTTCGATGGTTCGCTCGACGAATTTGACGTCAGCCAAAACACACAAACGGTCAGCATTGCCGACGAAGCCATCGTAGCCGACAGCAAAACCATGGCCATCAGTTTCGACATCCGCAGCCTGAGCGACAACACATACAGCATACAGGGTGCCGGCGGAAAATTCATCGGATACAACGCCGCTGAAGCCGAGCACCAAAACAAAAACGGTCTGCAAACAAGCAGCACCGCTCTGCCAAACCAAATCGAAATAGACGGGCTCAACGTCAACATTATTGGCGCGAACGGTTCGCAACTGCGCTACAATACCGACGAGACAGCCACCGGCCGCAAACTGCTGTTCCGCTATTACCAAGACCCCAACAATGCCACGTTGGCTCCCGTACAACTCTATCGCTACATCGGGTCGCACACCGCCATCAAACAAACAACCATCGACGATGTTTATTATGCCGACGGCATTATTCACAACAACAACCGTCGCCACTTGGAAATCTACACGGTGGGCGGCATTTTGCTCATCGCCGGCGATAGCGACCTCAACCTATCGGCTTTTGCCAACGGCATCTACATCGTGAAATCGGCCAGCGGTGTGCTGAAAATCGTCAAATAACGGCACACACCAAATAAAAGGAGAGAGAGAACCGCGCTTGGGTTCTCTCTCGTTCTTTTTGCCCTACGACAACGCATCAGTCATCAGACGTTCCATCAATCGCGACACGGGAAAATGGTCCAAATGACCAATATCGGTGGCAACACACGCCGCCAACGCAGGCGAAACCGCATCGCACGTCAGTTTGATGCACTGCGCAAAAATCCGTTGGTGGCTCAACACATGTTTGCGCACCGGCGACACATATTCTATCTGCGCCACAGCATTGCCCACCAACGCCATCACATCGGCATGTGTCAACAGTTGTTCGACCGACAACGGCTCCTCCACCTCGACAAGCGGAAATTCGTACAAACCCTGCCACACATCATTTGCGCCTCGTTGACGCACAAAAGTTTTACCCGCCACTTCTATCAGGAAATAGTAAAAATAGCGATCGCGGACATGCGTTTTCCCCTGTTTGACAGGCAATGCCGCCACACGCTGTTCGCGCCACGCCGCACAACTATCGCACAACGGGCACACATTGCATTGCGGCGCCGCGGGCGTACACTGCAAAGCGCCAAACTCCATCAGCGCCTGATTGTGCACATCGGGCCGATGCCTATCGAGCAACGTCTGTGCCAACTGCGCAAAAAAACGTTTACCTTCGGTAGTGTCGATAGGCACATCGCAGCCAAAATAGCGTGCCAGCACCCGATAGACATTACCATCGACCGTGGCATACGGCAGCCGATAGGCAAACGAGCAAACAGCCGCCGCTGTATATTCGCCAACGCCTTTGAGCGACAACACTTCGGCATAGGTTTGCGGAAACTGTCCGCCAAAACGCTGCATAACCATTTGCGCCGACGCGTGCAAATTCCGCGCCCGGCTGTAATAGCCAAGTCCCTGCCACGCTTTCAACACCTCGTCTTGCGAAGCCTCCGCCAAGGCAGCCACCGTCGGGAATTGCGCCACGAAACGGCGGTAATAATCCATGCCTTGCGCCACTTGCGTCTGTTGCAAAATAATCTCCGAAATCCAAATCAGGTACGGATTGCGGGTGTGCCGCCACGGCAAATCGCGCTTATTGGTTGTGTACCACGCCGCCAAACGCCGTTGCAGCCAATCTACATCATCAATCATGTCAAAATTGGTCATTTTCACGGTGCAAAGATGCAATTTTTTTCGCAGAAAAAGAAAAAATCAAAAAAAAATCGTGCTAAATAGTTGTCTTTCAAAAAATAATTACTATCTTTGCAGTCCGAAAAACGAACTCGAACAACAATAACAACCTAATAAACTTTTACTGACATGACAAAAGCAGACATTGTAAATGAAATTGCCAAAAACACGGGCATCGGCAAAGAAGATGTGCTGAAAACGCTTGAGGCTTTCATCGAAACCGTCAAAGGCTCATTGCAAGAGAGCAAAAGATTGCATGCCGCAGGCAAAACCGATTTAGCGAAGGAACACAACGTTTACTTGCGGGGTTTCGGTAGTTTTATCGTGAAAACGCGCGCTCAAAAAACGGCTCGCAACATCTCGAAAAGCACTACCATCATCATCCCCGAACACAGTATTCCTGCGTTCAAACCTTCGAAAGAATTTATTGCGAAACTGAAATAACGCATTTTTAGTTACAAGTTAAAATTCAAGAATTATGCCAAACGGTAAAAAACACAAAAGACATAAGATGTCGACACACAAACGTAAAAAACGTTTAAGAAAGGACAGACACAAGAAAAAATAATGGTCTGTAACACGAAAAACAAATTTAGAGTTCGGTATCCGTTTAGCGTCTTTAAGTTTGTTTTTTTGTTTGTATTAACGCTGCCATGAAAACAAAAACAGAACGATTGTGAAAAAAGAATTAGTAATAGGCGTTAACAACGATGCCATCGCCATAGCCTTGTTGGAAGACCAAAAATTGGTCGAAATACACAAAGACACGCTGAAGGCTTCGTTTGCTGTGGGCAACATTTACCTTGGGCGCGTCAAACGCGTGATGCAGGGGCTGAATGCCGCATTTGTGGACATCGGTTCGAGCAAAGAGGCGTTTATTCACTATCACGATTTGGGCGACCAATTCCTGACGATGCACAACCACATCAAACAGGTGCTGAGCAACCGCAAACATTTGCCCGACAAACTCAAACGTTATCCGAACCTCGAACGCGAAGGCAACATAAAAGATGTACTGACCACCGGCGACTACATTTTGGTGCAAATAGTCAAAGAACCGATTTCGACCAAAGGGCCGCGTTTGACCGGCGAAATTTCCATCGCCAGCCGCAACATGGTATTTTTGCCATTTGGCGACAAAATCTCCGTGTCGCAAAAAATACGCTCGCACGCCGAACGCACCCGTTTACGACAGTTGATGCAAAGCATCAAACCGGCCAACTGCGGACTCATCATGCGCACCGTGGCCGAAGATTGTCGCGTGGCCGAACTCGACGCCGAACTCAAACTGACGACAAAACGCTGGAACGAAGCCCTCGTCAACATCCAGCAATCGAACGGCATCTGCCTCATATCGGAAGAATTGAGCCGTTCGGCCGCCATCGTACGCGATTTGTTCGACGACGATTTCGAGTGTATCCATGTGGACAACCAAGCCACGTTCGACGAATTGACCACTTACCTCAAAACCATTGCGCCCGACAAAAACATTGTCAAACTCTACACCGGCGACCTACCGATATTCGAAAGTTTCGGCATAGCAAAATATGTCAAATCGTCGTTCGGACGCACCGTTTCGGTCAAGCGCGGCGCCTACCTGATATTCGACCAAACGGAAGCCATGCATGTGATTGACGTCAACAGCGGCACACGCGCACGCGCCGGTCAGTCGCAGGAAGAGAATGCGCTGGAAGTCAATATGGCATCGGCCGAAGAGATTGCGCGACAGTTGCGACTGCGCGACATCGGCGGCATCATCGTCATCGATTTCATCGACATGATGGAAGCCGACAACCGACAGAAATTATACGAACGCATGACAGAACTGATGGCCGGCGACCGCGCCCGACACAACATTCTGCCACTCAGCAAATTTTGCTTGATGCAAATCACGCGGCAACGTGTGCGTCCGGCCACAGCCATTCGCACCGACGAGACCTGCCCGACTTGTCATGGCACAGGCAAAGCGCGTCCGGCCATTCTGCTGGTCGATACGATAAAAGACCAATTGGACAGCATTGTGCACGATTTCAAATTCCGCCACGTTACGCTGATGGTGCATCCCTATGTGGCCGCTTATCTGCAAAAAGGAGTGTGGTCGCTGGAACGACGCTGGCGCTGGGAATATCGTTGTAAATTCAAAGTTACAGCCTTGCACGAACTCGGATTTCTCGATTTCCGGTTTATCGACAAACACGGCGACGAGATAGACGTAAATCTGCTCTCGGAGATGCAGTAGGCGCACGCACTCCGGCACAACAACGAAGGCGAAAATCACCATTTGATGATTCTCGCCTTTATTATTCAATCAACTAAATATCAGCGTTTTATAAGCAACGCATCGCCATAAACGCCAAACCGATAGCCCTCTTTGACAGCCACATCGTAGGCATTCATCACGCAGTCGTAGCCGCCAAAAGCAGCCGCAATCATCAGCATCGTGCTGTACGGCATTTGGAAATTCGACACCAACGCATCGGCCGTAGTAAAATCGTAGGGCGGGAATATAAATTTGTTCGTCCAGCCTTCGAATGGTTTGATGAATCCGTTGGCCATCGAGGCAGTTTCCAAGGCGCGCAACACGGTAGTGCCCACAGCACACACTTTATGCTCGCCCTCGTGCGCTTTGTTGAACAACTCGGCTGCTTCCTCTTCGACGAACATCTGTTCGGAGTCCATTTTGTGCTTGGTCAAATCTTCCACGTCAATGTCGCGGAACATGCTCAAACTTGCATGCAGTGTTATCCAAGCGGCATTTATGCCTTTGATTTCCATGCGTTTAAGCAATTCGCGGCTAAAGTGTGCGCCGGCCATTGGAGCCACCACAGCGCCTTCGTTTTTGGCAAAAATTGTTTGGTAACGTTCGGCATCTTCCGGTTCGACAGGACGTTTGATGTAGCGCGGTATCGGTGTTTCGCCCAACGCATAGAGTTCGCGTTTGAAGTCGTCGTGTTCGCCATCGTACAAGAAACGCACGGTGCGTCCTCGCGATGTTGTATTGTCGATGACTTCGGCCACCATCGATTCGTCGGGACCGAAATAGAGTTTGTTGCCGATGCGGATTTTGCGTGCCGGCTCCACCAACACGTCCCATAAATGCAACTTCGGGTTGAGTTCGCGCAACAAAAACACATCGATTTGTGCGCCGGTTTTTTCCTTATTGCCCATCAGATGCGCGGGAAACACCTGCGTGTCGTTGAACACAAACACGTCGTTTTCGTCGAACTGATTGATAATTTCCTTAAAAATATGGTGTTCGATTTCGCCGGTTTTGGCATTCAGCACCATCAAACGCGATTCGTCGCGATGCTCAACGGGATATTGAGCAATCTGCTCTTCGGGCAACTTAAACTTAAACTTCGATAATTTCATACTACTATTTTGTTTTATTATTTTTCAGATGTCATAGCGGTAATATCCGCCACCAACTCGTCGATTTCGCGGCAGTCGGCCAACGACACATCGCCCACGCGCGTGCGTTGCAACGCCGTCAGATGAGCGCCACTGTGCAAAGCGCGCCCGATGTCGCGTGCCAATGCGCGAATATAGGTGCCTTTGCTGCACACCACCCTGATAGTCAGTACCGGCAGCGCGAAGTGCAACACTTCCAACTCGTCGATAACCAACAATTTCGGATGTATTTCGACCTCTTGCGCCTTGCGTGCATAGTCGTAAGCACGTTTGCCGTCGATTTTGACCGCCGAATAGACAGGCGGCACCTGCCATATTTCGCCTCGAAACTGCTGCAACACCTCATCGACTAACGCTCGCGTGATATGCTCCGTCGGATAGTGCGCATCGACCGGATGTTCCAGGTCGAACGAGGGTGTTGTGGCACCAAGTTCCAACGTCGCCACATACTCTTTGACGCCGGCTTGCAAGCGGTCGATTTGTTTGGTCGCCTTGCCTGTACACAACACCATGACACCGGTTGCCAAGGGGTCGAGTGTGCCGGCATGCCCCACTTTGAGTTTTTTGGTACCCAACGCGCGGCACAAAACGCCCCGCACCCGATTCACCACATCGAACGAAGTCCAATGCAGCGGTTTATTGAGGTACAAAATCCGGCCTTCGGCAAAAGCGGCAAGTTGGTCGTTCATATCACAACAGCGTACAAATAACGGTCGCTGCACCTACAATGGCACAATAGATGGCGAAATAGATCAGTTTGCCGCGCCGCACAAGCGCCAACATAAATTTGCACGCCAAGCATCCCGACACAAACGCAGCGACAAAACCGACAGCCAACGGCAGCCAGCCGATGCCGAGCGCAGCCCCCGATCCGCAAAGGTCGAGCAAGTCCAAAAAAGCCTCGCCCAAAATCGGTATCAACACCATCAGAAACGAGAACTGCGCTACACTCTCTTTCTTGTCGCCCAGCAGCAGGCCGGTGGCAATGGTCGAACCCGACCGCGACAGTCCCGGCAGCACTGCCACGGCTTGCGCCAAGCCGATGACAAACGCATCGACATACGATATTTCCGCTTTCTGACGCGGTTTGGCAAAATAGGCGAACGCCAACAGCGTGGCAGTGATCAACAAACAAATGCCCACAAGCAACAATCCGTTGCCGAAAAAGGCTTCGACTTCGTCCTTGAAAAACATGCCAACCACAAAAACCGGTATCATCGACACCAGCAACTTGCACACATATTTCTTTTCGTCGTTCCATGCCGTAGTTGTAAAAGTGCCAACGAACAACTGCGCCACCTCGCGCCACAGCACCACCAACGTGCTCAACACCGTAGCCGCATGCACCACTATGGCAAACGTCAGATTCTCCTCGCCCGCCGTGCCCAATAGCGCATGACCAATTTGCAAATGGCCGCTGCTCGACACCGGCAAATACTCCGTCAGGCCTTGAACCAAGCCCAATATCAATGCTTCTAACCAACTCATCTGCACGCCTATTTTTTACCTTTCCACAAAATGGCAACCACCATCAGCACAAAGCCCGACATACAAACGACGGGCGCCAACGTAATGCGCCGGAAACTGAACACATCGGGATTGAACTCCAAAGTCGTCGATGAGCCGTGCATCAGCAAAAAGCCCACCACAATCAGTGCGAAAGCCACCGCCATCAGCACAAAATTCATTTTTTTGAACGCAAATTTCATATCTCTAAAAAATTGATTATACGTAAAACAGATCGTCGGTTTTCATGCGCAAATAGCGGTTTACAGCAAACCATGTCGAAAACATCACAATGACGAAACTGACCGCAAACACCGCTACCACCACCGGCAGCACAATGCGCCACTGATAGAGGTTGAGCAGCGTGCCCACCTCGTTTTGCACATAATACAACGCTCCGCCCAATATAGCCAACGCCAACACAGCGGCCAACACACTGTTGCCGGCCGCACGACGCATAAACGGCTTGCGAATGAAACCGGGACGCGCGCCAACCAACTTCATCGTATTGATGAGAAAACGCTGCGAATAGACCGATATGCGTATGGTGTTGTTGATGAGCGCCACCGAGATAAACAATAATATCAACGCAATGATACTCAATGCAATAGCCACTCGATTGACATTATGATTCAGCAGTTGTATCATATCTTTTTGATAGACAAAATCGTCGATTCCCTGAAACGGGCGCAACTTTTGCCGAATCACCTCGATACTGTCGGCACACGCATAGTCGGCCTGCAAATAGACCTCGATAGAGGCACGCAGCGGATTGTAGCCGAGCAATTCGGTGGGGTCTTCGCCCAAGCCGTCGATGTGTTCCTGCAGCGCCTGCTCCTTGCTGATATACTCGTAGCGCTTGGCAAAATCGCACGCCGACACATAACGCTCGAGGCGCGCCACATCGGCTTCGGCGGCATCGTCGCTCAGCACGATGGAGAGCGTTACATGCTCCTTGGTATATTGCGCAATCTCGTTGGCAAATGCCAGCAAAAAGGCTATCAAACCAACCATGAACAGCACCAGCACAATGCTGACGGTCGATGTAAAATGCTGATTGAAAAACGAATTTTTACGAGGTTTATAAGCGTGTCCCATTTTTTATAGTTGAGGTTTATGTTACGATATGGTTGACAATCCTTTGCCACCCCGACCCGGCCGAAGCGGAAATTAACTTGCAAATATACAACTTTTTTGAGCGTTTGTCAAGAGGTTGGGCAAAAAAAGTTGTAGAAAGCGACGAAATAGTGCAAGAGTTTAAGAGTTTAAGAGTTTAAGGTAGGGGTAAAATCTACAATTTCTACTACCCCTAAATCCCCTAAAGGGGACTTTAATTCCCATAAAAACACCGACAACAGCCCCCTTTAGGGGGTTGGGGGTAAAACATAATTTAGCGAGTAAAAAAACGAACAAGGAGCAAGGAAAAAAATCCTCACTCCTCGTTACTGATTGATACAAACGTAGGGACGCGCCACGGCACGTCCCTACATTGATACCTATAATATATGCCGCCCACGGGCAAGCGACCCGGCGGCAGCGCAGGGGCGGCACGGCACGCCCCGCTGCTCCGCCCCGTTTGCCCGCGGCATTTGCCCTACCTGCCCACGAAAACGAGGTAAAATTCCCCTTAAAGAACAGGGCGAACGGACCGACCGTAGAAGCGGCCGTTGTCGCCCCTGTCCACGTGGTCTGAGACGAAGTACACGAACCACGCGCAGCTCGGGCCGTCCGCGTAGAGCGAACTCGACCAATAGTAGCCGTAGCTGCCCGCGTCGAGCAAGTCATCGTAGTAGCGATAGCCCGCCGCAGGGAGGAAAATAGAGTTGCCGTTGGCTTCGCTTTTCACTTCGTAGCCGTTTACACCATTCTTGATAGTCCACGTCCAAGTGCAGTTTTCGCGCAGTTCCGTCCATTCGGCATCGGTAGGCATACGCCAAGCACCACCCCAATTGACATGGGCTGCGTCGTCTTCG
>SFDZ01000025.1 GCA_004557405.1 Bacteroidales bacterium | reverse complement strand
AAAGATATTTCCTATAGCAAAAATTAATAATGTGTACGCTTCAACAGAGGCGGGTACACTGTTCGCAGCCAAGGGTGAATGCTTCCAGATACCGATTTTGATACGAGACAAATTTCAAGTAGTAGAAGACGAATTATTGATCCATAAGTCGCTTTTGGGACGGTCGGAAAGTTTCCAATTTGATGGCGATTATTATCATTCCGGGGACCTGATAGAATGGGTAAACCGCGAGGAGGGGCTGTTCCGATTTAAGAGTCGCAAGAACGAATTGATAAACGTGGGCGGGTACAAAGTGAATCCGGGAGAAGTAGAGGATGCCATCAATGCTTATCCCGGGGTGCGCCAATCTCTCGTATATGGAAAAGCAAACTCTATTCTGGGTAATGTGCTGATTGCTGAAGTGCAGTTGGAGGATGGAGTAGCGGTGAACGATTTGGCGATTCGTCAAGCACTGCAGGAACAGTTGCAAGATTTTAAGATACCGAGAAAAATTCATTTTGTGGAAACTTTCTCCTTAACAAGAACAGGAAAATTAAAAAGAACATGAATATACTTGTAACAGGTTGCTCTCGCGGTGTCGGTCTGGAGATTTGTCGCGTGTTGTTGGAGCAGGGACATACGGTTTATGGCATCGCTCGCAGTTGCCCGGATGACTTTATAACTTTGCAGAGTCAGTATAAGGGTAGATTGCTCTTTAAGAGTGTCGATCTCAGTGACAGTGAGCATGTTAAGGAAAATGTGTTCAAGGATTTTTGTGGAAGCAAGGTACAACTTGATGGGTATGTGAATAACGCAGCAGTGGCCTATGACGATATCGTAACGAACTTGAATCTGGATCGGTTGAAAGCGATGTATGAGGTCAATGTTTTTACTCCGATGATGATGACGAAGAATGTGATTCGTAACATGCTTCTTCATCATACGAAAGGTGCTATTGTACATATTTCTTCGATTAGTGTGCATACCGGTTATAAAGGTTTGGCGATGTATGCTTCTTCTAAGGGTGCATTGGAAGCGTTTTCAAAGGATACAGCGAGAGAGTGGGGACCGATGGGCGTACGCTCGAATGTAGTGGTGCCCGGATTTATGGCTACAGCCATGAGTTCAACGTTGACAGAGGAACAGCGAAACAAGATATATGCGCGTACCTCGCTGAAAGATGCAACATCTATCCGTTCGGTAGCCGAAACGGTAGCGTTCCTGCTGAGTAATAAGGCAGAGAGCATCACCGGACAGAATATCCATGTAGATAACGGAACCATATAAACGTGTTTTTTTTATGAAAGTCCCTTTTCTTTCCTTAAAAGACGTTACCGCCATGCACGGTGAGGAAATACAAGCAGCCGTAAAGCGTGTGGTTGAGAGCGGTTGGTATCTGCAAGGCGAGGAGAATGCCCGCTTTGAGCAGCATTATGCCGAGTATATCGGCACCGAGCATTGCGTAGGTTGTGCCAATGGCTTGGATGCCCTCATCTGGATTTTTCGTGCCTATATTGAGTTAGACGTGATGCAACCGGGCGATGAAGTCATCGTACCGGCAAATACCTATATCGCCACCATCCTTGCCATTACGGAAAATGGGCTTGTGCCTGTCCTGGTAGAGCCTAATCCCGAAACCCTTGAGATAGATGATAATCGCATTGAGGAACGCATCACCGATAGGACAAAGGCTATTTGCATCGTTCACCTTTATGGTCGCAATGCTTATACCGACAAAATTGGTGAGTTATGCAAGCGGTATAATCTCAAACTCATCGAAGACAATGCCCAAGCCCACGGATGTACTTTTCAAGGTAAACGCACAGGCTCTTTGGGCGATGCTGCAGGCCATTCTTTCTACCCCGGCAAAAACCTCGGCGCATTGGGCGATGCGGGTGCGGTAACCACCAACGATGCAGAACTGGCTGCAGCCATCCGTGCGTTGGCGAACTATGGCAGCCAGAAGAAATATGTCTTTCGCTACATGGGACGCAATTCCCGTCTTGACGAAATTCAGGCAGCGGTGCTGGATGTGAAGTTAAAGTATCTGGATGAGGACGTGAGGAAACGTCAAGCCGTCGCAGATTACTATTATGAACATATCAGTAATCCGATGATTACATTGCCGAAACGACTGCCGCATGAGAATAATGCATACCACTTGTTCCCGATTCTGGTAGCTGGTGGGAAGCGTGACGCATTACATGATTATCTGGAGGAGAATGGTGTGGGCACGGTGATTCATTATCCGATTCCGCCGCATAAGCAAGAGTGTTACAGCAAAGAGGCTTGGAATACGCCTCAACTTTCTTTGCCCATTACGGAGCAGATTCATAACGAGGAGTTGAGCCTACCGATAGGACCGATCATAACGATGAAAGAAGTGGAATATGTTGTGAAACTGATAAATGAGCTTGAGTAATATGAACTTGCGAAAAATTATTCATAACCCAATAACCAAGACCACGAGAGCCTTATATAGGCATTTATTTGGTAAAATAGGGCGTTTTAGGACGATTGAATGGCTTCGATTACATCCGGAATTAGTAGATATTATTGAAGAAAATGAGTCAGATTGGTTGTATTCAAACACAAAGTGTTGCACCAATAAACAAATATCAAGCATGTGCTATTTGTTAAAATTCAAAAATGCATCATGTGTAGCCTATTCTGATATTATTATTATGAATAATGGCGATTATTTTTGCGATATTAAGAATGATGTTTACATTGGGAAAACGGCAGATATTAGTGATAACCAAATATGTCCTTTGGATAATGTGTGTACTTATGATATACGCTTGCCCAATGAATGTACACATATAGAGGAAGCCATATATTTTAGTGGCATTTTTTCGTGGAATTATTATCATTATACCTTCTCGGTGATTCCTCGATTCCATAAACTGAATAATATTCCGCCCCAAGTACCATTATTAATAGATGAATCAGTATCTCATTATGAAAGTTTTAGTGCGTTATTACATATTTGTCTCTTAATAGAACCACAACACAAGAACCATACGCAAATACCGACTATGGGAATAAGGTATTCAGTTCCATCGTTACAATTTTTGAGACAGACTATTTTGCCAGTTGTTAAATTAACTCAAAATAAATTTCCGAAACGTATATTTTTAGGGAGAAAAAATTGTTTTCGTCGACCATTCAATGAGGACGAATGTATTGAATGTGCATCAGTTTTCGGTTTTGAGGTTGTGTATCCGGAACAATTAAGTTTTGTAGAGCAAGTAACCCTCTTTGCAAACGCCGAATATATTATGGGTGGAACAGGTGCTGCTTTTACCAACTTAATATATACTGCTAAAGAGTGCGAGATTCTTGTATTGTATGGCGTTTTTATAGATATCGGATTGTGGGATACATTGGCACATTATACCGGAGCTAATATACACTACTTGTTCGATAAGGGCATGGTGATAAATAATGCTGTAGATTTGCATCAGCCTTTTCATATTGATATACCCGAATTGAGGGAACTCCTTACAACCATTATACGATAAATATATTCCATTGAATAAAATACATGTTGGAATCTTAAATATATAAAATCATAGCTCTCTTAATTGTTTACGTTTTTTAGATGTACAAAAATTCCATTGAGCCTACCGATTGGACCGAGCATAACGATGAAAGAAATGGAATATGTTGTGAAACTGATAAATGAGTTTGAGTGAAAGAAAGAGACTCAAATATAGAATTGTTCCGTATTGTTGCCACGATGATGATACTTATTCTTCATTGTAATGGTTGGCTTTTACATGATTATGGTGGCATAGATACTTGGGAGGCCAATCGTGGATTTTTGGTGGGATTAGCAAGAAGGACTATTCAGAGTTTATGTGTAATAGGAGTTGATTGCTTTGTATTAATTTCCGGATATTATTCTATTAAACCCAAACTGAAATCTTTGATAAACTTGTTTACATTACTTTTCTTTTTCTATGTGGGAGGATATTTATTATCTTACGCATTAGGAGGAGAGTTTACTTGGAAACATTTTGCAAAATCATGTCTTGCGTTTTCACGACCAAATTGGTTCATTCAAAGTTATCTTTTTTTGATGCTTCTTGCTCCAATGATTAATGCGTTTGTTGAAAAATGTAGCGAGCAACAGATGACACTCTACACACTAATGTATATGGGATGTGCCTTTTATTTTGATTGTTTGCGCGATTCTGAACACTTTTATTTTAATGGCGGTTATTCTGTTACATCACTGATGTTGATATATTTGGTTGGCAGATATTTAAAACTATATGGAGTTGATAAATTAAATAGACTACCATCATATTTACCCCTATTATTTTATGTGCTAAGTGTAATAGTGTTGATACTGTTGTATTACTTACCCGATTGGGGATTGATTAGGTATCATAGTCCATTTGTCATAGTTTCTTCAGTGTTATTGTTTTATTTATTCATTAGGCTACCGAAATTTAATAATAAGGTCATTAATTGGATTGGAGTTTCTGCCTTATCTGTTTTTATATGCCATACCTGTACGGATACAATGTTTGAATTTCTTTGTACAACAAACATAAAGTTATTTACTAATCAAACTTTTGGATTATATTGTTTTGAGATGTTAGGCGTCAATCTTTGTATATTTGCGGTGTCTATTCTGTTAGATAAATTGCGTTTATTATTATTTAAGCCATTGTTTTATTGGACAAGTAAACTTTACAAGATATGAAAGAGTGTAATATACCCTTAGTTTCTGTGCCGGTTGTTACCTACAATTCGTCCAAGACGATTATCGAAACATTGGATAGTATTTATAATCAAACTTATCCAACTATAGAATTGATTGTGTCGGACGATTGTTCTACCGATAATACAGTGGAAATATGTCGTCAATGGATAGAACAGCATAAAGAACGTTTTGTGCGGGTAGAACTTCTGACGGTTAAAAAAAATACCGGAGTAGCAGGAAATGGTAATCGCGCAGAAGCGGCTTGCCGAGGTGAATGGCGCAAAGGTATTGCCGGAGATGACATTTTGCTACCCAATTGTATTCAAGATTGTATCGAATATGTGACGGAGCATCCGGAAACTATTTGGTTGTTTGGAAAGATGGAAGGGTTTGGACGCAGTCAAGAGGAAGTAGACGAATATATGAACCGCTGCTACAATTATGACTTTTTCTCGTTATCACCCGAAAATCAGTTGCGTTATTTGATCTTTAAGGGTAATTGTATCCCAGCTCCAACTGCTTTTGTTCATATACAAAGAAATAGAGCAATTGGAGTGAAGAATGACGAACGAATACCCATGTTGGAAGACCACCCTAAATGGATAAATCTTATACGGGCAGGTGTGAAAGTGCATTTTGTGGATAAAATAATTGTAAAATATCGATTGTCGGATAATTCGCTATCTACAACTTATAATCCTTCGCTAACGTCGCGTAAGTCCCATGCTTTATTCATGGTGTATTACTCATGTCCGCTCATGTGGCAGTTTGGTAAGAAAATATTGGCAGTTCATAAATATATTAATGCTGCACCCGACGCGTTTGGAGGCTTGTTCTGGAAAAGTGTGTATGCAATAGATAGATTGATAACAGAATTACTAATAAAAATTTGTATATTAAAGCGAGGTAGCGCAAGTAAACAAATATGATGAATGCAAAATTAATCAGTGTCATCATCCCAAGTTACAATCGGGCAAATACGGTAGGAGAAACTATTGAAAGCATTGTGGCACAAGAGGGACGTGGCATAGAGTTCGACATAGAGATTGTGATAGGAGATGATTGCTCTACGGACAATGCGCGCGAAGTACTGGAGCATTATCGGCAAAAGTATCCTGACCTCATTCGTCTATTCTTGCGAGAAGAGAATGTTGGCTTGGGTGCTAACTGGGCAATGTGCGTAAAAGATTGCCGTGGGAAATATATCTGCAACTGTGACAACGATGATTATTGGCACAACACGCAGAAACTGCATCTGCAGCTTGAATATATGGAAGCCCACCCTCAAAGCAACGTGCTATTGACAAATCATCGTTCACACAATCGGGAAACAGGTGTTATCACAGAAGCAGAAGCAAGTATCTCGCGCGACAAGCCCCTGCAACATGCCGTATGGGGTGATGGTAAAACCCATTTCTGCAATGCTACCATCATGTATCGTGCCGATTTTCTCAAATCGCATCTCGATTTAGATGAGTTCATCCATCGTCGTCTCTCACTACAAGATTGGCCTGCGTGGGTTATTTTGGCGGCATACACTGATTTTGATATTCTGCCTATCTCAACAGCTACCTTCGGTGTAGAGACACAATCTATCACACGCCCAAAATCCATAGAGCGCCTACGCAAACGATATGAAGGAGATAAAAAGGTATATAGATATCTATGTGAACTATTCCCCGATGAGTTCCCTTTCGATGAGCAAGAGTGGAAACAATATACTAACGGAAGACTGATGGCACAAGCCTTCGAATTGGGGGATTTTACACATGCTAAAGAATATGGAGTGGATGCCATAGGGGTATCGCAGTTAAAACGGTTCTGCTCACAGCATCGGTTATTCTTTCATCTATTTCGATTTTGGAAGAAAGTAAAGTGATACGTATATGGAATTTAGCCTGCCGATAGGTCCGAGCATCACGATGATAGAAGCGGAATATGTTGTGAAACTGATAAATGAGTTTGAGTGAAAGTTATTTACTTATGTCAAAACGCAAATTGTGGTTGATAAATATTCGCCGGCTTTGTTTTGCCGAGGACTGTATATAAAAAAGATTTTTTTTGATTAATGTGATTGACCTTTAGGCTTGATATTGAATAAATTGATTAATCGCGCGCAAAAAAAATGAACAACATGCTTCATTTTTTGTAAAATATGTAAAAAACAGGCATCAAATGAGAAAAATGGTTGTATCTTTGCATACAAAGAGTACAATCTAATGAAGAGCAAAAATAAATCAGAAATAGCCAGTGCAGCCGGGGTGTCGTTAAGGACATTGCGTAATTGGCTGCAAAATCCGAAAGCCCAACATATTCTGCAAAAATATGGTCATAAACAGACTGACCGTATCTTGTGCCCTGGTGCAGTGCGCGAATTGTGCGAATATTTCGATATTCAATTCGATTGAACGCCCGCCCCCCACGTTCCTATCTCTTTCCTATCACTCGCTTATCACTTTCCTATCACTTTTGTGATACGTTCTGTCGCAACTCTATCACTATTGCCGGATTTTGATGCCATCCGACCGGTTTCGTATTTGAATTAAAATACTTTATCTGGTGTTATCGGAACTTAATTGTCCTAAGTGACATTATTTGAACACCGGCATCTGCAGGGTATTGTACCTTTGCTGTGTGAATAATAACCGGCAAGACGATTGCCATAAGTTTAATTTAAAAAATTTTTGTTTATGGGAAAAATTATCACCATGACGCCCGTTCGTTCGATTCGGGGCAAAATCAGTAAATCGGACGATCTGTTTTTTAGTGAACGTTACGGCCAAACGGTCATAACACGAGTTGTAAATCCGTATCATGGTCCAAGTACCGCCAAACAACGAGATGTGCGCGACAAGTTTCGGCGTGTTTCGCAAGAGGTGCAAACCGAGTTGGCAGATGAGAACGGTGTAGCCAAGTGGAAAGCCTTGTTCAAACGGCAGAAGAAGTACCGCACACTGCGTGGCATGGTGTTTGCCATGTTGTACGAACAGGCGCAATCGGCCGTCGAGTAACACGATGCATGGACGTGCCTAATATTTTACTAAAACGTTAATACATAAATATTTATGGCGCGATGCTGCATAGGCGATAAGTTCTCGTTCGCATAGTCGAACAGAGAACTTATTTTATTTTGGTCGTGGTTTGTGTATTCGAATAAAAAATAGTATCTTTGCAAGATTGATGGATAATGATAACACATCTTATATCGATAGAGTAGTAAAACACATCGTTTTAACCAATATATGCAGCATCTCAAAGTAGCATATCTTTTAGGTTCGTTAAATCGAGGAGGCACCGAAACATTATTGTTGGACGTGTTTCGTAATGCTGCAAAGGCGCCTTTTGAATTTATGGGAATCCATCGTAAAGGTGGGGCGTATCAAGAGGCTTTTTACGCAACATCTCCTACTTTTGTGCAATGTGCGCCACAAGGTATGCGTATTCTATCCTATTTGTTGAGCTTACGTCGAATTTTGTTAACTAATAGGATAACCATTGTGCATGCGCAACAATGTATTGATCTCGTGTATGCGTGGTTGGCAACGATAGGAACCAATATCAAAGTTGTACAAACGTTTCACGGATATGATTATGGTGCTAAGCATTTCGAACGGATGCTGATAGCGTGGAGCATACGCATCAGTGATGCGGTGTGTTTTGTGAGTAATACGCAAAAACAATATTATATCGACAAATATCGTTTATGTTGTTTGAATAAATTGCATACGATTTATAATGGAGTGAATTTTGACAAGTTGAAAACGCCATTGCAACCGATCGATTTTTTGAACAAAAAAGAACCCATTCAACGGTTGCAATTGGCAATGGTTGGCAATTTTGTGCGCGGACGCGCACAAAATTTCGTCTGTCAATTTTTGCATTTATTGCATCAACAAGGCGTAGCGTTCGATTTCTATTTCGTTGGTAATCGTGATAATAAAGAACCGTGGCGATATGATGATTGTGTAGCCTATTGTCAAGATCATCATTTAATGAGCGCTGTGCATTTCGTAGGCAGTCGTAATGATGTGCCTCACATTTTAAGGCAAATAGATGCATTTGTATATGCTTCGAGCCATGATACATTTGGAATAGCCGTTGTAGAAGCAATAGCAGCGGGTATTCCAGTATTTGTGAACGATTGGGAGGTAATGCGCGAAATAACTCACAATGGAGAGTGGGCCACGCTCTATCGCACAGATGATGTACAAGATTTGTTGCAGAAGTTTCTCAGTTTTGTCGAACAGCGTGAAACCTTTCAACAGTCGGCGCTTCACAATGCACAAGGCATACAAAATGCCTATAGTATAGAACAGCATGTGTGTCGCTTGGGAGGATTATATCGGATGTTAAGTTGATATGCGCGGCTATTATTCTAAATCCATAAATAAGGGTGCCATAACGTGTTATTTCATGGCATTGGCAGCGGTGTCGCTGCTGTTTATGCGCTATGCCATGCCGTGGTACACCATGTTGATGGGTGTCATCTCGTTATTGGCATTTTGGCATTATGGGTGGCGTTTGCCCATCAAATATGCCCGTTTTTCGGAAAAACGTTTTGAAAAACGGCTGTTTTGGCTGGTAGTGGGCGTGTATTGTGCTTGGGCCGTATTCTATTATGGGTTTACCATGTTGATGTGGGATACGCCATGGGAACAACCGCCCTGGTGCTCTATTGACTCCAGTGGTTATTTCGGTACAGCAAAATGGTTGTCGGACGGCATTCGTGACGGCAATATTACACCTTGGTTAAATTGGGCGACAGAAGAGGGTGGCGTGTCCGATTTGGGTTATCCGATTGTAGTGGCTATGCTGAACTTATTGTCGGGGGATAGTATCTTGTTTACCCGTATTGCCAATGCATTTTTTGCGGCATGGATGATAGTGTTGCTATACCGGTTGGCTAAACGCAATTTTGGCGAAGAGGTGGGGCGACTGTCTGCTATATTAACCTTTTTGATGCCTTCGTTGATATTTTGGACAGCTACCACGATGAAAGAGGCTGTGATGACTATGTTTACGGTTTGGTATTTGGAACGTCTTGATTTTGTGTTTCGCAAACCGAAACTGTTGCTGAAAGATTATACCGAAATCATTGTATTCGCATCGTTCTTGGCGTGGTTTCGTACCGCATTATGTGCTGTGGCATTGTTGACATTCGCCGTGGCATTGATTATAACAGATAAAAAAATTATCAGTACAGGGCGTAAAATTGCGATTGGCATTGTTATTTCAGGATGTATGTTATTGGTTTTCTCGGATAGTATTACAACGATAGTTGATGAATTGTTACTGAACCGACAACAAGCCGAGGGCAATTTGGAATTCCGCGCCACACGTGAAGGTGGTAATGCGTTAGTCAAGTATTTGAGTGCCGGTGCTATGGCACCGTTGGTGTTTACCATACCATTCCCCACAATGGTTGATTTATACGGACAACCGACTCAGGCAATGCTGAACGGCGGGTGGTTTATCAAAAACATCATGTCGTTTTTCTTGCTATACGCTCTGCTGATATTGTGGCAATCGGGCGAATGGAAACAGCATGTTTTGGTGTTGGCCTATATGCTTGGTTATATGGCTGCATTGGCATTGAGTTCCTATATTCATGCAGGGCGTTTTCATTATCCGGTTATTCCGTTCGATATGATGATGGCCGCATACGGTATGGTGCACTTCAAACGACGCTATCTCAAATATTTCAACCTGTTTTTGGTATTTGAATTTGTAGTCATTGTTTTCTGGAGTTGGTTCAAACTAAAAGGACGAGGATTGGTATAATGAAAGTTTTGTTGGTCTATAGCGGTAACCATCACGATGGCGGATGCACGAATGTGTTTGTTACGGAACAAGGTAACGCCTTGATTCAGGCGGGCATAGAAGTATCCTATTTTACCATACAAGGTAAAGGTATGTTTGGATATTTGAGTAACCTGCGGCGCTTGAAACAGACAATTCGTGCTGAAAAACCGGATTTGGTGCATGCACATTATGGCATGTCGGGCGCATTGGCAGTGTTGCAACGCTTGGTGCCTGTGGTTACTACCTATCATAATGGTGAGACATTGACATGTATGGGACGGTTGTCGTCGAAGTTGGCTTTGCGCCATAGCGCATACAATATATTTGTGGCACAACATATTTACGACTTATTGACTCCGAAACCGAAACGATATACCATCCTGCCATGCGGCATCTGGCTGTCGCAGCAGCCACTAATTCCCAAAGACGAAGCACGTGCTGCACTTGGGCTTCCAACCAACAAACCCAACATTTTGTTTGGTGGTGCATTCTCAAATCTGCGTAAAAACGTGGCGTTGGCGCGCGAGGCTATTCAGCGCTTGCCGTTTGATGTAAATCTTATCGAGATGAAAGGATGGAATCGTAAACAGGTGAATCAGTTGTTTTGTGCTTGCGATATGCTGTTGTTGCCCACCAAAAGTGAGGGGTCGCCGCAAGTTGTCAAAGAGGCATTGGCGTGCAATTGTCCTGTGGTGGCAACCAATGTGGCCGACATTCCGTATTTGTTGCTTGGCGTCAAAAATTCGTACGCAACCGATTTCGACCCGCAGGAGATAGCCAACAAAATAGTGGAAGTACTCGACGATGGCGGACGTAGCGATGGTCGTCAACGCATCGAAACATTACAATTGGACAACACCTTTGTCGCCGAAAAATTGATCAACATCTATAAAAGCGTCTTGCATATCGATACGGTCAGTACGAAAAAATTGGATGTGTTGGCATTCTATTTACCGCAATTTTATCCTACGCCGGAGAATAATACTTGGTTTGGTGTCGGGTTTACGGAGTGGACGAATGTCGGCAAATCGAAGCCGTTGTTCAAGGGACACTATCAGCCCAAGGTGCCGACCGATTTGGGCTACTACGATTTGCGGCTCCCCGAAGTGCGACAAGCACAAGCCGATTTGGCCAAACAAGCCGGAATCACAGCGTTCTGCTATTACCATTATTGGTTTGGCAACGGGCGAGAAATGCTCGAAATGCCACTGAATCAGGTGGTTGCATTGGGCGAGCCCGACTTCCCGTTTTGTATATGTTGGGCGAACCACACTTGGTACAAGAAAACGTGGGATGCCCGGCGTAGCGTGTTGGACAAAAAGCAACTATTGCGCGTAACGTATGGCGACGAAACAGAATGGCGCCAGCATTTCGACGCTTTGCTACACATATTCAGGGACAAACGATATTACCGCATCGACGGCCGTTTGGTGTTTGTGTTTTATCGCATCGAAGATATACCGCATGTGGACCAGATGCAGCAATGTTGGCAACAATGGGCACAACAAGCCGGATTGGGCGGTTTTTATTTCATGAGTTATGTCGATGACGTTATGCGACTGCAACACAAGGCACATGCGTTGTGCGAACAGGTTGTACTGTGTTGTAAAAACGAAATCGATTCGTTCGGCGCAACAGCCAAACTGCGCAAAGGAAGTCGGTTTGCACGAATGGTTTTGTCGGAAATGTTCGGCCATTCGTTAAATGTACACAAATACGCATCGATTCGGTCGCGCTTGCTGTCGGAACACTTTTCCGAAGAGAATGTTGTACCCACGTTGCTGCCCAATTTCGACAATACACCACGCCGCGGCAAAGGGGCAATGGTGCTCGATGAGGCAACACCCGAACAATTCTATCTGCACAGCAAAGAGGTGTTTGCCTATCTGCGCAACAAGAAAAAACCTATTGCGTTTGTCAAATCGTGGAACGAGTGGGGGGAAGGCAATTATTTAGAACCGGACATCAAATACGGGCATGGCTACATAGATGCCTTGCGACGAGCAATCGACGAATTTAACGCAGACAGAACGTCATGATAACCTTTGAAACCGAAGTAACCCGCATAGATGCGCAACAATGGCGCGCCTTGGTGCAGGCATCATCCACAGCCACATGGTTTCAGACCCGCGAGGCCTACGATTTCTATGCGTCGCTGCCGGAAATGATGACGCCATTTGTCGTTGCCGTTTCTGCCGACACGGCTTTACAAGGTGTTGTGGTGGGGTATATTACTTGTGATAAAAATCCGCTCAAACAATTTTTTACACGCCGCGCTATTGTCATTGGCGGGCCATTGTTGGATGATAATATTAGCGATGTGGCGTTGGAACAGTTATTGTCGGCACTGCGACAACGTTTGCAAAAGCATGCTATCTATATCGAGACACGCAATTTCAACGACTACAGCCGTTGGCGATTGGTGTTCGAACGTTGCGGCTTCGCCTATCAGCCTCATCTGAATTTTCATGTGGATACAAGTGCGTTGTCGGTTATCGAGAGCCGTTTAGGAAAAGGGCGCAAACGAGACATTCGCACGTCGTTGCGCGATGGCGCTGTTGTCGTCGAACATCCATCGACAGAACAACTGCACCAATTCTATGCGTTGTTGCGCCATCTCTATCGCACGAAAGTAAAAACGCCGTTATTCCCGTGGCAGTTTTTCGAACGTTTATATGAACTATCTACATCACATTTTTTATTGGTCGAATATCGTCAACAGATTATCGGAGGAACGGTGTGTGTGGCGTTAGAAGGGCGTACATTGTTTGAATGGTTTGTATGCGGTCAAGATGGCGAGTATAAAAATATATTTCCAAGTTCGTTGGCTACATACGCCGGCATTCGTTATGCTGCCAATCATGAGATGCCTCGCTTCGACATGATGGGTGCCGGCACGCCGAACGAAAATTATGGCGTTCGCGACTTCAAAGCACGTTTTGGCGGTCGGTTGGTCGAACATGGACGTTGGCTGCATATTTGTAAACCCATCTTATACAGCATTGGTACATTAGGCGTGAAATTGTTAAAAAAAATATGATAATGGCATATCAATTTGAACAGATAAATCCGACAGCAGAAGAATGGCAACGCATCGAAGATACCTACGATAGCACATGTTTCCATACCAAACAGTGGTGCGACTATTTGCACCGCATTCACTATGCACCCATTATTATTGCAGTTAAGGCCGATGGCGTACATATTGGCTATTTTGTAGGTGAAAAAATTTGGCGGGGGTTCACATTGATTACAGCGCCATTTGAAGGAATTGGGACTTACACGCAAGGCCTTTGTTTCTTTGAAGAAGTATCACATGAACAACGTATCTGCATCTATATACAACTTGCTGATTGGTTTGTTAAGCATAACATTGCATACTATCTGCAGGTAGATGATTGGCAGTTGCGCTGCGACAGAACCGATTGGATACCTAACAATCAATTTACACATCCGTTGTTGGATAAGTATGCCGTTCAATATGAGGTACGTCCGACTTTGCATGTTGCCTTGAAAGGCAAAAGTGAAGAAGAATTGTGGGCAGGCTGTCATTACAAATCGTGTAAGTATTCTGTCAATAAAGCACGAAAGCACAATTTGAGGATTAAAATTATTGACCGATTTGAAGATATTCGTTCCTTTACACAAGTGCATCATGATCAATTAGTTGAAGTGTGTGCCCATAAAGGAATGAAACCCAAACCTTCACAAAGCCGGCAACGTATGCAGGCATTGTGTGAGTCGCTATTTCCTGATAGAGTACTGATGTTAGAAGTAGTTGGACCTGATGACAATGGCGTAGAACAAGTGATGTCATCCGGCATATTTTGTA
Source organism: Bacteroidales bacterium (assembly GCA_004557405.1). Lineage (GTDB taxonomy): Bacteria > Bacteroidota > Bacteroidia > Bacteroidales > Paludibacteraceae > W0P28-013. Next base: position 29,349 of record SFDZ01000025.1, on the reverse strand, counting down.
TCGACAAAGGCGAATGCTCTTATTGGACAGGAGCCAGTTATCAGCGTTATCAAAAATATTGCCCAAACGAATTGATGGTATGGGAGGCGATGCGTATGCTGCGCGATCGTGGCGCCGGCGATTTGAATTTTTGCGGTATGGCCTCGTATAAATTAAAATTCGGGACTATATATGCTTATGTACCGCGCCTCATTTTTACGAAATATCGTTTTATTTACAATCTAAAAACATTTGCCAAACATTGTTTTTACGACACACGCTTTTTTGCTGCTAATATTATTAGAAAATTCAGAACCGCCGCTAAATGAATATTCTCATCGACATAGGGCATCCTGCGCATGTACACATGTTTCACTTTTTTGCAATCGAAATGCAAAAACGTGGGCATCAGGTGTTGTTTACATGTCGCGACAAAGAGTTTGAAGTGGCACTGTTGCAGTCGTTTGGATTGAAATTCGTTAATTTCGGCAAAAAATCGACATCAACTATTGGAAAAATTGCTGATTTATTGAAATTTGATTGGTTAGAGTGGCGTGTGGCTCATCGTTTCAAACCTGATATATTTTTGAGTCATGGTTCTATCACCGCATCTCATGTAGCATGGCTGATGCAGCGCCCGAGTATTGCGTTCGAGGATACATTCAATATGGAGCAAATCCGCTTGTGGAAACCTTTTGCAAGTATAATCTTGACATCCGCATACGAACATCCTCTGAAATCGCCTAAAGTGATGCGCTATGCAGGGTACAATGAGTTGTTGTATCTGCATCCGAAACGTTTTGTGCCACAACAAACCATTCTGCAACAACTCGGGGTGCAACCTCATGAAAAATATGTGATTATGCGTTTTGTGTCGTGGAATTCTACACACGACAGAGGGCACAACGGCATTAGTTTGGAGCATAAACGTTTGGCTGTTAAACAGTTTTCAAAATATGCCAAAGTGTTCATCTCGTCCGAGAACCCCCTCCCCGACGAGTTTGAGCCTTATCGTTTTTCCATCGCTCCGGAACGTATGCACGATGCCATGGCTTATGCCTCACTCATTTTCGGCGAAAGTGCCACAATGGTTTCCGAAGGTGTAATGCTCGGCGTGCCGGGCATTTATGTCGACAACACCGGACGTCTGTATACCAAAGAATTACATGATAAATATGGCCTCTGTTTTAATTACACCGAAAGTGATGCCGACCAACAAGCAGCCATAGACAAGGGCGTGGATTTGTTGCAACGCAACGAACGTAGTTTGCCAAATTATCCGAACATGATCGATGATCATATCGATGTTACCGCTTTTCTGGTGTGGTTCATCGAAAATTTTCCACAGTCCGAACGCATCATGCGACAAAACCCTGATTATCAGTATCGTTTCAAATAAAAATGATGGACTTCACACGCTCTAAATACACGCAGTTGTTGACGACACTTCGACAAGCAGGGTATCGTTTCATAACTTTTTCGGATTATTGTGGCAAAAAAGTACTGCCGTCTGACAAAAAATTCGTAATTTTGCGACACGATGTGGACGACAAAGCACGCAACGCACTGCTGATGGCCGAATGCGAAACAAAAATGAACATCGCAGCAAGTTACTATTTTCGCGTAGTACCCGCAAGCAACCAACCGCACATCATCAGACAAATTGCTGCGTTGGGGCACGAAATCGGCTACCACTACGAAGATATGACCATCTGCAACGGCGATGCCGAACAAGCAAAAACGCACTTCGCACAACAGTTGACCTATTTCCGACAGTTCTATCCGGTGCGCACCATCTGTATGCACGGCGCACCACGCAGCCGTTTCGATGGAAAAGATTTGTGGAAAACGTGTAACTATCGCGATTTTGACATCGTGGGCGAACCATATTTCGACACCGATTTTGCCGACGTGTTCTATCTGACTGATACCGGCCGGCGCTGGGACGGATACAAAGTGAGTGTGCGCGACAAAATACCGCTTTTTCAGGACGAGTGGGTGCGCCGCAATTGGGTGTACCACACAACGGACGACATCGTGAAAGCGGTTGCCGATGGCACATTGCCACCGCACATTATGATAACTACACACCCGCAACGGTGGACAAACAACCGCATAGAGTGGATCACAGAGTGGTGCATGCAACATCTGAAAAATGGCGTAAAACGCTGGTTAGTAATGAGTAACAAACGATAACGGAACACACCGACAATGCCGTACAAACCGCAATGGAAATTGATAGTGGGCGACATCTGCTTTTTTGCCGTAGCCATGTTCGCTTTCTATTTTACGAAAGATTATTCCGTACGATTTTTCTTGGCGCGTTATGCAGCCGTGTTTTGCACCATTGCCGGCGCATGGCTGTGCATCGGGTACGGACTTGGCAAATATCGGCCGCTGAAACAAAGCCGTTACCGACGCTCGATGATGCGCTTGGTGCTGACCGTTGCCGCAACGCTGTGCGTTACAGTGCCGTTGGCATGGCTTTCGTACATCGAATTTTCGATGTTGCAGACCATATTGCTGATATGCACGGTGTTTTTGCAAAATGTAGTGGTGGTCGGATTGGTACACATCGTGTACTATGCGGCCTATATCGACGAGGAACCCGGCGTGTACGACGCACGACAACCGGCAGCGGTGTTGCAGCAGCCCTACGCCATCGACAACGATACGCTGATGGCACGCCAACAGGCCATCAACACACAAACCACACCGGCCGTCGGAGCGTATGTGTGCCAAAATATCGACATCAAAAGTTCGAACACACTGGTGCTGGCTACGTCTAACGTATTCAACTACACATCGTTACGGAATTATCGCTACGACGCGATAGTCAACCTCGAAAAACTGAACAACATACGCGGCATCAACAAAATGTTTTGCGCTGCCAATGCCAAACTGCCCGATGCAGGCAGAGTGCTGTTTTGTTTCGAATCGCGCTCGACACGCAAACAACGCCTGCTGAACAAATGGCCGTTAGGGCTGGGGTGGGTGTTCTATGCGTTCGATTTTTTGTGGAAACGCATTGTGCCGAAACTCTTTTTGACCAATCGCCTCTATTACGACATCACACAGGGACGCAATAGGGTGCTGACCAAAACCGAAGTGCTCGGCCGACTCTATTATTGCGGTTTCGAAGTGCTTGACCAACAGGTGATTGACGGATATACGCTGGTGCTGGCACGACGCTTGCGACAACCAAACAAACAGGTACGCAAACGTTATGGTCCGCTGATAAAGTTGCGCCGAATCGGCAAAAATGGTCGCTATTTCGATGTGTACAAAATGCGCACCATGCATCCATACGCCGAATATCTGCAGCAATACATGTACGACCATCATCACCTGCAGGAGGGCGGCAAAATAGCCGACGACATTCGCATCTCGACCTTGGGACGATTTCTGCGCAGCTGCTGGCTCGACGAGGTGCCGATGCTGATAAACCTGTTTCGCGGCGACATGAAGTTGGTCGGCGTTCGACCGCTGAGCCAACAGTATTTCAATCTCTATTCCAACGAGTTACAACAAAAACGCATCCGTTTCAAACCCGGATTGCTGCCGCCGTTTTATGCCGACATGCCCAAAACACTGGACGAAATTCAAGCATCGGAAATGCGCTACCTGAACATGTGCGAACAACGCGGCTGTTTCGTGGCCGACAACTATTATTTCTGGAAAATCCTTTACAACATCATCATCAAACGCGCCCGAAGCCATTGAACGGCGATGAACACAACAAAAAAACACCGGCAATTTTCTGATTTTTAGACTGTTAGACTTTCAAACTATTTTACGCTATGCCTCCGAAACTGACACCGATGATGCAACAATTTTTCGACGTCAAAAATCAATATCCTGACGCGATAATATTGTTTCGTTGCGGCGATTTTTACGAAACATACGACAAGGATGCCGAGATTGCTTCCGAAATTTTGGGCATCACACTGACCAAACGTTCCTGCAAAGATGCCGACGCACCGGCTATGGCCGGATTTCCGCATCATGCGCTCGACACCTATCTGCCGAAACTTGTGCGTGCCGGGCTGCGCGTGGCCATTTGCGACCAACTCGAAGACCCGAAACTCGCCAAAAAGTTGGTCAAACGCGGCATCACCGAACTTGTTACACCGGGCGTATCGACCAACGACAATGTGCTCGATGTCAAAGAAAATAACTTTCTGGCGGCCGTACATCTGACCAAACAGCAGGCCGGCGTATCGTTTCTGGACATCTCGACCGGTGAATTTCTGGTCGGGGAGGGCACATTCGACTATGTCGAAAAATTGCTGAATAGTTTCGCACCCAAAGAGGTGCTGTACGAATATGGCAAACGGCGCGACATGGAGGCGTTGTTCACCGCCAAATTTCATTTGCAGGAGCAGGACGATTGGGTGTTTACGCCCGAAGCAGCCAACGATCGCTTGTTGAAACATTTCGAAGTGCAAAATCTGAAAGGGTTCGGTGTCGATAACTTGCAGTTGGGCATAGTGGCCGCCGGCGCCATTTTGTACTACCTCGACCAAACACACCATTTGCAGATAGGACACATCACACACTTGGCGCGCATCGAAGCCGAACGATTTGTGTGGCTCGACCGTTTCACCGTGCGCAACCTCGAACTATTCGGCTCGGCCTACGAAGGCGCACGCACGCTCTGTTCCGTCATCGACAAAACCCTGACGCCCATGGGCGGACGCTTGTTGCGACGCTGGATGGCGTTCCCGCTGAAAGATGTGAAACCCATCAACGACCGCTTGAGCGTGGTGGAACACTTCTTCAAATACCCCGAACAGCGCTATGCTATTGCCGACTTGCTCACCAATATCGGCGATTTGGAACGCATACTCTCCAAAGTGGCTGTCGGACGAATTACGCCGCGCGAAGTGGGGCAGTTGCGATTCGCATTAGAGGCCGTCGCACCTATAAAAGAGATTTGCGAAAACGCGCAAAACCCTATGCTTCAACGATTTGGCGAACAACTCAACGCTTGTGCCATCATCAGAGACCGCATAGCCAACGAACTGACCGACAATCCGCCATTGCAGGTCAACAAAGGGCGTGTCATTGCCGAGGGCATCGATGCCGAACTCGACGAATTGCGCCAAATAGCCTATTCGGGCAAAGACTATCTGCTGCAAATACAGCAACGCGAAGCCGAAACCACCGGCATTCCGAGCCTCAAAATCAGTTACAACAATGTGTTCGGCTACTACATCGAGGTGCGCAACACCTACAAAGACAAGGTGCCGGCCGAATGGATACGCAAACAGACGCTGACACAAGCCGAACGCTACATCACGCAGGAACTGAAAGACTACGAAGAAAAAATTCTCGGTGCCGAAGAGAAAATTCTCGCCCTCGAAACACGCCTGTTCAACGACTTGGTGATGGCCGTCATGGAGTATATTCCACCCATACAAATCGACTGCACCATTTTGGCACAATTGGATTGCCTGCTGTCGTTTGCCCAAGTGTCGGAGGAGTATCGCTACCAACGCCCCGTGGTGAACGATGGCGACATCATCGACATCAAACAGGGACGCCATCCCGTCATCGAACGCCAACTGCCGGTAGGCGAAACATACGTGCCAAACGACGTCTATCTCGACAGCGACACCCAGCAAATCATCATCATCACCGGCCCGAACATGGCCGGTAAATCGGCTCTGCTGCGACAAACAGCGCTGATAGTGCTGCTGGCGCAAATAGGTTGCTTTGTGCCGGCCGACAGCGCCACCATCGGCGTGGTCGATAAAATCTTTACACGCGTCGGAGCCAGCGACAACATCTCGCTCGGCGAATCGACATTCATGGTCGAGATGAGCGAAGCCGCCAGCATTCTGAACAACCTGTCGCCACGCAGTCTGGTGCTGTTCGACGAACTCGGACGCGGCACCAGCACCTACGACGGCATCTCCATAGCGTGGGCTATTGTGGAGTATATACACGAACGTGCCAACGGCCATGCCAAAACGCTGTTTGCCACACACTACCACGAACTGAACGAGATGGAGCGATCCTATCCGCGCATCAAAAACTACAATGTGTCGGTAAAGGAACTCGACAAAAAAGTGATTTTCATGCGTAAACTGGTGCGAGGGGGGAGCGAACACAGTTTCGGCATACATGTGGCCAAATTGGCAGGTATGCCCAAGAGTGTGGTGGCACGCGCCAACGAAATTTTGGCGCAACTCGAAACCGACAATCGCCAATCGGTGGTGGCCGGCAAATCGCTCGAAGGAGCGCCCGTGCGCGAGGGCATGCAGTTGTCGTTCTTCCAACTCGACGACCCTGTGCTGACGCAAATACGCGACGAAATCAAAAACACCGACATCGACCGCCTGACGCCTATCGAAGCACTGAACAAACTGAACGAGATAAAACGCATCATCACAGGCAAATAGACGCACACACCACGCATCTACACGCAGGGCAACGGGCTTTTGCGTGATGGTCATTTTACGAGTTTTTACGTATTGTTTTACAAAAAAAAATGTTGTATCTTTGCAACCGAAAATCATCTACAGACTCGAACGGATGTTATTTACTATCGGATATAATAGGTTTGCAAATTGTCATAATCGGCTGATTATGAACAAATTACGTGCAAATACCCCCCCGAAAATTTAACTTATATTCACATTTTTTACTAAACCGACGACATGCGAAAACCGTGTGTCGCGCGGCTGTTTTGTATTAGGAGGTTCTTGAACGTAAAAAAATTATTTTAATTTTTAATACTTAAACTTATAAGACTTATGAAAAAAATTACTTTTTTGATGGCCGCCTTGCTGTGCGGCGCCGTGGTTGCGAATGCCCAAGAGGACACGCGCACAGTAGTAACCAACGTTACTGCCACCAATTTTGTGATTCCCGAATATGCTGAGACGGTGAACCGTAATCACACACTTTCTGCTCTGCAGGTACCCGCAGATGCTCCATACAGATTTTCAACTTCTTCGGGCACTTTTTTTAAAAAGAACAGCGATGACACATGGAGTACTTGGTCCGACGACAATGTTTTTACCGAAGGCACCTATTATTTGCAGGCACAACTGCGTGTTGACGGCACTTATGGCACCACGCACCGTCTGCCATCGACGGGCGCAGAACTCACTGTAACAGTGGACGGAAAAGCATGGAGCGTAGTAGGAAACCCTGCTGTTTATTCTGAATATTCGTTCGTCTGGGTAAACTCACCGGAGTTTACCATCGTCAAAAAAACATTGCCGCTGACATTCAGCGACTCGGGAAATTTAGATTACAAAGAAAACTTTGTCAACACAGCCGTAGCGGAAAAAGATTTGAAAGAATACGTTGTGGGCGGTACAGAAACTTATACATTCAGCAAAACCACCAGCAACTGCTCGTGGTTGCAGGTAAGTAGCGAAGGTATTATAAGCGGTACACCAACAGCCCTCGACAAAAATACCTACCACGACACAATACAAGTATCGGACGGTGAATCAACGCAAAAGATAGAAATTTATATCGGATGCGTATATCCCCAATCGGGCGACCGCGAAGTGCTGACCACAGCCACATTCACCGGATTGACCACACCTGTGTATGAGGTTGCTCTGCCGGAGATTTCGTTGATTGCGCCCGAGGGGGCTGTTTACCGCCTCGGCTCGCTCCGCAAATGGCAGAAAAAAGCAGACGATGACTCATGGGCAGATTATAGTGGCGCGCAGTTCGAAGTCGGTACTTATCGTGTCCAAGTACAACTGCGTATTGATGAACCAAACGGTTACTACCATGTGCTATCGGCAGACACCAAAATGGTGGTAGATGACGCTGAGTGGACAATAATGGGTGGCGTCTCTGCTGGGATTGGTTATTCTTATGGTATTTGGGTATCGCCTGAATTTGAAGTAAAAGCGAATACAGGTGTCGATCGCATTCAAATGCCGGCCATATACGCACACCAAGGTCGCATTTATGGTGCCGAAGGCGCCCGCATTTGGGGCTGTTGTCGGTGTTTTGATGGGACTTAAGCCCTCCTTTAGGAGGGTTTGGGAGGTAGCAAACAACGCAAACAACTTTTAAACTATGCGGACGCGGCGCGCCGCGTCCCTACAAAAAATCAATAACTAATTTATTCACACTAAAAAACATCAAACAACAATGAGGTACAAAATTTTTACCCTATTTGCTGCACTTACATTAAGTGCCGGTGCGCTCTTTGCAAACGGCACCTACGTGGATGGCATCTATTACGACTTTGACGATGCCAAGCTAACTGCCACAGTTACCTACCGCGGAAGTTATTACGATGAATACACCGATGAATACACGGGCAAAGTGGTCATTCCCGCTACCGTAACCTGCGGTGATAATACTTACTCCGTAACGAGCATCGGAAAGGAGGCGTTCGGCGATTGCAGCGGCCTGACTTCGATAACGATACCTAACAGTGTAACGAGCATCGGAGATTATGCGTTCGCCTATTGCAGCGGTCTGAATGCGATAGCCATCCCGAACAGTGTAACGAGCATCGGAACGGAGGCGTTCGCCTATTGCAGCGGTCTGACTTCGGTAACAATCGGCAACTCCGTAACAAGCATTGGAAAGTCTGCATTCGAAGGTTGCAGCGGCGAGCATCGGAGCTTGGGCGTTCGACGGTACCGCATGGCTTGCGAATCAGTCGGATGGCGTTATTTATATCAACCAATTGCTTTATACCTACAAAGGCGATATGCCGGAGAACACGTCCATTAGTGTGCTCGATGGCACGACACAAATTTGTGGTGGGGCGTTCTACGATTGCAGCGGTCTGACTTCGGTAACGATTCCGAACTCCGTAACGAGCATCGGAATGTATGCGTTCGAAAGTTGCAGCGATCTGACTTCGGTAACGATACCGAACAGCGTAACGAGCATCGAAGAGGGTGCGTTCTACCAGTGCAGCGGTCTGACTTCGGTAACGATACCGAACAGTGTAACGAGCATCGGATGGGGTGCGTTCTATGGTTGCAGCGGCCTGACTTCGGTAACGATCCCGAACTCCGTAACGAGCATCGAAGAGGAGGCGTTCGAAGAGTGCACTCAATTGACCAATATTGTCTGCTATGCCGCCGAGCCGCCTTCGTGCGATACATCATCTTTTGCCAACTACAATGCGTCCCTGAAAGTACCGTACAGCAGTTTAGAGGCGTACAAGGCGGCTGCCGTATGGTGCGACTTCAACAATATTTCGTACATCGAAAGCACCGTCGGTCTCGAGCAAATCGAGTTGGCCGACCTCTACACGCAAGCCGGCCGCATCGTGTGCGAGGGCGAGTTCCGCATCTACGACCTGCTCGGCCGCGATGTAACGCGCCAGAACGGCTCGTTGCATGGCGTGTATGTTGTAAAAACCGCGAACGCTGCTGTTGGGGCTGTTGTCGGTGTTTTGATGGGACTTAAGCCCTCCTTTAGGAGGGTTTGGGAGGTAGCAAACAACGCAAACAACTTTTAAACTATGCGGACGCGGTCGCCGCGTCCCTACAAAAAATCAATAACCAATTTATTCACACTAAAAAACATCAAACAACAATGAGGTACAAAATTTTTACCCTATTTGCTGCACTTACATTAAGTGCCGGTGCGCTCTTTGCAAGCGACACAGCCGTAGATGGCATCTATTACGACTTTGACGCCACCAACCTGACTGCCACAGTTACCTACCGCGGAAGTAATTCCGGCTCATACGCCGATGAGTAGTAACACTTACTCCGTAACGAGCATTGGAGAGTTGGCGTTCTATGGTTGCAGCGGCCTGACTTCGGTAAACATTCCGAACTCCGTAACGAGCATCGGAGAGAGTGCGTTCGCCTGTTGCAGCGGCCTGACTTCGGTAACCATTCCGAACTCCGTAACAAGCATCGGAGAGTCTGAGCATCGGAGCTTGGGCGTTCGACGGTACCGCATGGCTTGCGAATCAGTCGGATGGCGTTATTTATATCAACCAATTGCTTTATACCTACAAAGGCGAGATGCCGGCGAACACGTCTATTAGTGTGCTCGATGGCACGACACAAATTTGTGGTGGGGCGTTCGAAGAGTGCAGCGGCCTGAATTCGGTAACGATTCCGAACAGTGTAACGAGCATCGGAATGTATGCGTTCGCCGGTTGCAGCGGCCTGACTTCGGTAACGATTCCGAACAGTGTAACGAGCATCGGTAGTTGGGCGTTCTACGGTTGCAGCGGCCTGAATTCGGTAACGATACCTAACTCCGTAACGAGCATCGGAGTTAGGGCGTTCTATAAGTGCAGCGGCCTGACTTCGGTAACTATCGGCAACTCCGTAACGAGCATCGGAGATAAGGCGTTCGACGAGTGCACTCAATTGACCAATATTGTCTGCTATGCCGCCGTGCCGCCTTCGTGCGATGCATCATCTTTTGCCAACTACAATGCGTCCCTGAAAGTACCGTACAGCAGTTTAGAGGCGTACAAAGCGGCTGCCGTATGGCGCTTGTTCAACAATATTTCGTACATCGAGAGCACCGTTGGTCTCGAGCAAATCGAGTTGGCAGGCCTCTACACGCAAGCCGGCCGCATTGTGTGCGAAGGCGAGTTCCGCATTTACGACCTGCTCGGCCGCGACGTAACGCGCCAGAACGGCTCGCTGCATGGCGTGTATGTTGTAAAAAACGCGAACGCTGCTGTTAAGGTTGTGGTAAGATAATGTTGTAGGGACGTGGTGCGCCGCGTCCCTACATTGGGAACAATTAGTAACGAGGAGTGAGGAATTTTTTTCTTGCTCCTTGTTCGTTTTTTTACTCGCTAAATTATGTTTTACCCCCAACCCCCTAAAGGGGGCTGTTGTCGGTGTGTTTATGGGAGTTAAAGTCCCCTTTAGGGGATTTAGGGGTAGTAGAAATTGTAGATTTTTACCCCTACCTTAAACTCTTAAAATCTTGCACTTTACACTCTTTTGCACTCGTCCGCTTTGCACTACACAACACCGGCGCGCAAAATTGGCATAGGGCTGCAAGAAAAGGCACGTTTACTTACCGGGTTGCCACATTTCGTTATCAGAATAGTTCGGCGCACTTGTTGCGCATCCCAAATGTTTTTTGTAACTTTGCAGCCTGCTAAAAAGCATATAATTCGAATTTTATGAAAGGACTTTTCACGCTTCTGCGCCGCTTTGTGCCGCCATATCGCCATTATGTAGTATGGATATTCATTCTCAACATCTTGGCCACGCTGTTCAGCCTGTTTTCGTTTGCCACCATCATCCCCATTCTGCAAATCCTGTTTGGCATGGATACGGCATCGCACACATTTGTTGCGTGGGACACATGCGCCACTATGGGCGACTATGCCGCCGCAGCCAAAAACAACGTATTTTTCTACATCGAGCAACTCATCGCCACATCCGGCGCATCGGTGGCATTGTTGTGGCTCGGCGTGTTTCTCATAGTGATGACCCTGTTCAAAACCGGCACCACCTATTTGGCATCGGCCATGTTGGTGCCTGTGCGCACAGGCGTTCTGCGCGATTTGCGCAATATGATTTATGCCAAAATAGTCGATTTGCCGATAGGCTACTTCACCGAAGAACGCAAAGGTGACATCATGTCGCGCATGACGAGCGATGTGGGCGAAATCGAAGCCTCTATCATGAGTTCGCTCGAAATGATTTTCAAAAACCCGATTATGATTGCCGTCTATTTGGGCGTGCTGTTTGCTTTGAGTTGGAAACTGACGTTGTTCGTGCTGCTGTTGCTGCCGTTTAGCGGTTTCCTCATCGGCAAAATCGGGCGATCGCTCAAACGGCGGTCGCTCAGCGGACAACAGCAAACCGGCGAACTCTTGTCGCAAATAGAGGAGACTTTGGGCGGACTGCGTGTCGTCAAAGCCTTTACGGCCGAAGCAAAGTTGCGGGCACGTTTTGCCAAACTCAACGAGCGCATTCGCAGCACGTTCAACCGCATCAACTGCCGTTATCTGTTGGCGCATCCTGTCAGCGAATTTCTCGGCACTTGCGTGGTGGCCATCTTGCTGTGGTACGGCGGATCGCTCATTTTGAACGGGCAGGGCGATATCTCGGCACCCGAATTTATCTACTATCTGGTCATTTTTTACAGCATCATCGCGCCGTGCAAAGATTTGTCGAAAGCCATGTACAGCGTTCAAAAAGGCATGGCCTCGTTGCAACGTGTCGATGACGTGCTGAAAGCCGACAACCCGCTAAAACAACAAGATAACGCGCTCAAAATCAACAAATTTAACTCCGAAATTCGCTTCGACCACGTTTGGTTCAAATACCGCGAAGATTGGATTTTGAAAGACATCAATCTGGTGTGTCCCAAAGGCAAAACCATCGCTTTGGTGGGACAGTCGGGGTCGGGCAAATCCACGTTGGTCGATCTTATTCCGCGCTTCTACGATGTCAATCAAGGCAGCATCTCGGTCGATGGCACCAACATCGCGCACCTCGACCTGCAATCGCTGCGCCTGCTGATGGGCAATGTCAATCAAGAGGCGATTTTGTTCAACGATACATTTTTCAACAACATCGCCTTTGGCGTCGAGTCGGCCACGATGGACGAAGTGGTGGCCGCAGCCAAAATTGCCAATGCGCACGACTTTATCATGGCTACCGAGCAGGGCTACGAAACCAACATCGGCGACCGCGGCTGTCGGCTCTCGGGCGGACAACGGCAACGCATCAGCATCGCACGCGCCATCTTGCGCAATCCGCCTATTCTGATTCTCGACGAAGCCACTTCGGCACTCGATACCGAAAGCGAACGCTTGGTGCAGAGCGCGCTCGAAAATCTGATGCAAAATCGCACAACCATCGTTGTGGCGCACCGTTTGTCCACCATTCGTCAAGCCGACGAAATTTGCGTGATGCACGAGGGACGCATCGTCGAACGCGGCAAACACGACGAACTGCTGAAACTCGAAGGCTACTACAAGCGCCTCTGCGATATGCAAACTTTTTGAAACACGCCACACAAAATGACGCAAAAAAAAGCGGCTATCCTCAAAAAAAAGGGTAGCCGTTTACGTATGGTTTTATCAGTCGTTTACAACGCCGGCGTAAAGTTGGCCACAAAATTGCATTCATCGGCTATTTTGCGCAGATTCAGTATCGCGTAGCGCATACGACCAAGCGCAGTGTTGATGCTGATGTTTTCACGGTCGGCTATCTCTCTGAAACTCAAATTGTTGTACAACCTCATACGCACAATGCGTTGTTGGCAGTCGGGCAGACGATCGACCAAACGACCAAGTTTCACGAGGGCTGTTTCGTAAACCATGCTGTCGAATGTGTCGTCGTACAATTTGGCATTGTTCAGCAAATCGTACATCGTGTCGTCGTCCGACGAAACAAAATTGTCGTCGCGGCGGAAATGGTCGATAACCAAGTTGTGTGCTATGCGCGACAACCACGGAAAAAACTTGCCATTTTCGGTGTAGCGGTGCTGCCTGATGGTGGTGATGGCTTTGAAAAACGTGTCCTGAAAAATATCTTCGGCGAGGTCGCGATTGTGTGTAATGCCAAAAATGTAGTTGAATAGGCGGTCTTTGTGCCGGAACAACAACACCTCAAACGCCTGATTGCACCCTTGCTCGTAACTTTTGACCAACGCTTCGTCAGTCAAAGATTGGAGATTTTTCATACCTTGCTGTTGTTTAGAGTCAAAGTAAGCGTGCTACGATAGGCGAATGGTGTTTTTAGTGTTGATAAATAATTTAACGCAGCAAATTTAGAACTTTTGTTTCAAATAACCAAATTTTTATGTAAAAAAATTTGATTTTGCTACAAAAAAGTGGTTTTTGGCGCAAATATGTCTGCAAAAATGTGTAACTTTGCAGCGATCACACCAAGTTTTTGCGCACAGCAATGAAACAAAATTGGGCTTGGCATATACTCGAATGGCACGGTTGGACAATATGCAACCATGCAACGCTTCCCGCCAAATGTGTGGTGTGTATTGCGCCGCACACCAGCAATTGGGATTTTGTGTTGGGTATCTTGTTTCGGCATGCCATGGGGCTGCAAATCTCTTTTTTTATGAAAAAAGAGTGGTTTCGGTTTCCGTTGGGCGGCTTGATGCGGCGTTTGGGCGGCATTCCGGTCGATCGCAGCCGCCATGCTGCGCTCACCGACCAAATGGCCGATGCTTTTGCGCAGCACGAACGCTTTTACATTGCCGTAACTCCCGAAGGCACACGCAGTTACACTACTGATTGGAAACGTGGTTTCTACGTCATTGCGTGCAAAGCACAAGTGCCCATCATGCTGGGTTATATCGATTATGCCAAAAAAGAGTTGGGGTTTGGGCGTCTGTTCGCGCCAACCAACGATGTCGAAACCGACATGGCGGCAATCAAAGGTTTTTACAAAAACATTGCAGCCAAAAAGCCCGAACAATTTGGCTACTGATTGCCTCATTTCCACTGTTTCAGCACTGTGTACAGACGCTGAATGGGCAGTCCCATGACGTTGTAGTACGAACCTTCGAGGCGCTCCACGCCGATGTAGCCTATCCACTCTTGCACACCATAACTGCCGGCTTTGTCGAACGGACGATATTTGTCGATGTAATAGTCTATCTCGGCGCTGTCGAGCGTGGCAAATGTTACTTTGGTGGTGGTGGCAAACGATTCCTGTCGGGCGGTAGTGGTTACGCATACGCCTGTGATGACGTCGTGTGTGCGCCCCGACAGCGCTTGCAACATGCGTTTGGCGTCGGCGGCATCGGTTGGTTTGCCGTACACGGCGCCATCGAGCCACACGATGGTGTCGGCCGTGATGAGCAGATCGTCGGCCGTGAGTGTCGGCAGCAGGGCAGCGGCTTTCTGCTTGGCCAAATAGAGCGGAATGTCGGCGCCTTGCAGTGTGTCGGGATAATGTTCGTCGTTGCCTTCGAGGGTGCGTACCTCGAAGTCGAGGTCGAGGCCGCGCAGTAATTCTTGGCGGCGTGGCGATTGTGAACCAAGTATGATATTCATGTCGAAATCGTATTTTGTCAGATGATATGGAATATGCCCAAAAATGGCAGTCCGAAGGCTTTGGCTATCAGAAAATGATAAACGACCGCATACAGCACGCCTATCACCATAATGAATTTGCAAAGCGCCGAAGCGTTGCGGTAGGCGGCGCAAGTTTTGCTCCACAATATGGCAATCAGACAAAGTCCGGGCATCGCAATGCCTACCAAAAAGTAGCGAAAAGTGGTCGATGTATCGCCGGGAATGGCCAATTTTGTGGTAATCAGGTAGGCGAGCAGTCCGTCGGCCAATAGCACCAATGTGGTGATGATGATTTTCGTCCACAAGGCACCGCAGATAATCGGCACCGTCCGGCATTCCATTTCGCGGTCGCCATATTCGTCCTGAAGGTCTTTTATGATTTCGCGAATCAACGTCCACAAAAAGGCAAAGGCTGCAAAGGTGCATCCCCACGCATAGAGGGTTTTCAGAATGGGCGTTTCGCGAATCAGAAAATTGTAGTTGTCGGTCAACAAACCACATTCGACAATGAACGGAATCAGTGGCACCAATGCGGCCGACAGGGCTACAATGAGATTGCCGACAAGAAATTGTCGTTTGTACGAGGCCGAGTAGAACCACAGCATGCCCGGCACGATGACGAAAATCATACCGACAGTCCAAGTGTGCAGCACGACAGCCGCGGTCAAACCAAGCACCACGCCTGCAATAGTGAGTAGTTGGTAGAGACGCATAGCGTTGCGTTTGTCAATGTTGTTGCCCACAATAACTTTTTCGGGACGATTGATACGGTCTATTTTCAAATCGAAGTAGTCGTTGACCACATATCCGCCGGCCGCTATCAGGGTAGTGGCTGCGACGAGAATCAGTTGCATCCACCAAGTGGTGTGCACCGGCACATGAAACATGGCAAGCGTCGGGGCTATCACACACACAGCCATCAACCACTGTATGGCGACGATGAAAATGAGATTTTTGTAGCGTACAAGTTTGAATACAGAGTGTATCATTTTTTAGTCTATTCGTTTGATTATCGATTATTTATGAATAAAATTTGAATTTTTACTTTAACTTACAGCGCATCACCATCCGAAAGCGTCAGCCGTGTGCATCCAGCGTCCTTGCGCTTTCAGTGTCTGCTCGATAATGTCGCGTCCGCAGCCACAACCGCCGTTTTTGTCGCTCACATAGTCGGCTATGGCTTTGATTTCGGGGGCCGCATCGGCCGGACAAGCGCACAAACCTGCGTATTGCATCACCTCATAATCGGGAATATCGTCGCCCATATAGAGCACATCTTCGGGTTTCAGGTCGTTTTTGGTCAAAAAATCGTTGAAATCGTCCATTTTGTGATGCGATGCCATGTAAATATCGTTGATGCCGAGCGATTCAAAACGGATGCGCACGGCTTCGGTATTGCCACCGGTGATGATGGCTATGGGAATGCCGATTTTGGCTGCCCAATGCAGCGCATAACCGTCTTTGATGTTCATGCAACGTTGCAGTTCGCCGGCAGGCGATAGTGGTATGCTGTTGGTCGATAGCACGCCATCGACGTCGAACGCAAAGGCTTTAATGTGTTTCAGTTCCTCTTTGAAATTCATAATACTAAACTTTGTGTTGTTGTTCTATGGCTTCGGATAGTGTTTGATAGAGTTGCGCCCAAGCCGGATGGTCGGCCAACAGGCGCAGATGTTCGCTCACAACGGAGTGGTCGCCACGCACCGCCGGACCGGTTTGCGCTTCGATGGGCGACAGGCTGTCGAGTTTGCCGACACCCTCGCGAATGAGTGGTTGCAACACCTCGAATGGCAAACCACGCTCGGCCAACAAGTCGGCGGCAACGGTATAGAGGTAGTTGGTAAAATTATTTGCGAACACACCTGATAAATGCAAAAACTTACGGTCTTCGCTATTTGCAAAATAGACATTTTTTGCAATCACTCTAACCGTATTTGTCAATAAATCAAGCGTTTGCGCATTGTTCGCCTCGACAAATATCGGGACATGCGTAAAATCGACCCGTTTGTTTTTCGAAAATGTTTGAAACGGATAGACGACGCCGTAATTTGCTTGTTTGCCGTCGAAAATGTGCATTGGCATACTGCCGGCCGTGTGTACATGTATGCCGTTGATGCGTGGCATATTGTTGATAACCGTTGGCAAAGCCTCGTCGGTGAGGGCGTAAATGTACAAATCGGCATCGGTGCAGATGTGCGCCACATCGGTAGTGTAGGCACTTTTCAACCGTTCGGCCAACAGGCGCGCCGATGCTTCGGTACGGCTATACACTTGCACAATGTGATAGCGAGCGTCCTGCAGCGCAAGCGCCAAATTGGTGGCCAAATTGCCGGCACCGACAAAAACGATTTTGCGTTGTGCAGCGTCCATCAGTAGCGATTCCAATGAATTTTGTCGTAGGCGAGTTTCTCCTCGTCATACGGCTTGCGTTCCTCGTTTTTGTAGCCGATGGCCACGATGTTCAGCACATGCAGCGTGTCAGGAATGTCGAGCAGAGTGCGTATGTAGGTTTCGGCAGAGGTGTTTTCGTCGTGTTGGCGGTTGTACACCTGCACCCAGCAACTGCCCAACCCCAAATCCTCGGCCGCCAACTGCAGCAGCAGGGCAGCGATGGAAGCATCTTCGAACCACACATCGCTTTTTTGCGGGTCGTAGGCCACCACAACGGCCACCGGTGCGCCGGCAATGAGTTTGCTGCCAAAGTCGCGACAATCGGCCATGCGTGCCAACAATGCGCGGTCATCGACGACGATAAATTCCCAACCATTGGCGCGTTTCGAGGCCGGCGACATCAAGGCGGTGCGTAAAATCCGGTCAATTTTTTCGCGCTCAACCGGACGGTCGGCATATTTGCGTATGCTGCGACGATTTTTGACTAAATTGTATAAACTATCCATACGATTCACAAAAAAAATCGGTTTCAACCTACAAAGTTACAAAAATAATTGCAGATTTGAATCACCTTTCGATAAAAATGTGCAAACTTTGTCGATTAGCCACATTGATAATGTGTTGTGCATTGTTTTTTTTTTGTACCTTTGCACCGACAAGTTTTTTTAAGTATTAGATTTTATGACAAACGAAAATGAATTTAGGCCGCGCGGTTATAACAACCGTGGCAGTGCCGGCCGCGATGGTAACAGACGTCAGTTTGACAATGCGCGCAACAGTCGCCGTCGCGAGGATGGCGAGTTTCGCCCACGTTTCAACCGCGATGAACAAGGCGGCAACAACTACTACCGTCAGGAGTCGCGCTATTCGAACGGAAACGGGAACCGTTTTGACGAACGCCACACCGATGGCGGACAACGTCCGCGTTTCGAACGCTACGATGCTACAGAACAACGCCCGAACACACGTTTCGGACACAATCGTTTCGATGGCAACCGCCGCCGCGATGGCGGTGAGTTCCGCCCGCGCTTTGACCGCAACGAACAGCGCTACGGCAACAACAACTACCGCACACCGTATCGTCGGCAGCACGATGCCGACTTCGACGAAAACGCCAAGTACAGCCACAAAAAGCAGATGGCCTACAAAAAACAATATATCGACTACAACGAACCGATGCGCCTGAATAAATTTTTGGCAAATTCGGGCATTTGTTCGCGCCGCGAAGCCGATGAATACATTACCGCCGGCGTGGTAACCGTGAATGGCGAAGTGGTAACCGAATTGGGTACAAAAATAGTGCCGGCCACCGACAAGGTGCTGTTCCACGACCAATTGGTGCGCTGTGAAAAACGCGTTTACATCTTGCTGAACAAACCGAAAGACTGTGTTACCACCGTGGACGACCCACAAGCACGCATGACGGTGCTCGACTTGGTGAAAAACGCCTGCAGCGAACGCATCTATCCCGTCGGACGGCTCGACCGCAATACCACCGGCGTGCTGCTGCTGACCAACGATGGCGATTTGACCTCGAAAATGACACATCCGAAATATCGTCAGAAGAAAATCTACGAAGTGGTGCTCGACCATGCCATTTCCGAAGAAGATATGCAGCGATTGCGCGACGGACTCGATTTGGAAGACGGCGAAATTCATGTTGACGACATCAGTTACAGTGCTACCGACAACGATCAACGCAAAGTCGGCGTCGAAATTCACTCGGGGCGCAACCGCATTGTGCGTCGTATGTTCGATGCGTTGGGCTACAAGGTGCTTCGCCTCGACCGCGTCTATTTTGCCGGCTTGACCAAAAAGAATCTGCCACGCGGCAAATGGCGCTATCTCTCGGAGCAGGAAGTCAACATGCTGAAAATGACCAACTAACGTCAATTCATTGATGTCCGGTAACAACAAAAGGCGCCTCGTTGCGAGGTGCCTTTTGTTGTATGCCGACCGACTGCGTCAAATCGATTTCAAATAGGCACGGCGACGTTTGTGCTGCAAGGTTTCAAAATACTCCCAATTTGCCAAATTTTTGTTGTTGGTCTCCAAAATCGAAGTGGTTTCGGCATATTTGATGCCATATTTTTGGAAATAGGTAACTTGGTCGTAGAAGAACAACGCATTGATACCTTTGTTTTGATAATCGGGACGCACAGCAATGAGCAGCAAATCGAAGACATCCATCTTCTTGGCTTTCAGCATTTTAAGAATATGAAACCAGCCAAATGGGAATAGTTTTCCTTTGCTTTTGCGCAGTGCCGGCGATATGTCGGGCATGCCGACACCAACGCCTACAATTTCGTCCTTGGCATTGGTGATGACGGTTACGAAATCGTAGTTGAGTAGCGGGAAATACATGTTGGCGTAGTACTTTTTTTGCTTTTCGGTCATCGGCTGAAAGTTGTAGAGCGGCAGATAAGCCTCGTTCAGCACGTCCATATATTCGTAGTTCGGGAAGCGTTTCATCAATTCGCGTGCCGACTTGAATTTTTCGACTTTGACGCCGTAACGCTCCGAGGCAATTTGCGCCACACGCTGCATCTTTTCGGGAATCTGCTTTGGCACAAACACGCGGTATTCAATCCAATCGACCTCTTTGCGCAGGCCGAAATCCTCGAAATGTTCAGCGTAGTAGGGATAGTTGAACAGACTCGTCATGGGCGAATCGTATTCGAAACCGCGTATCAGGCAGCCTTCTTTGTCCCAATCGGTGAAGCCGACGGGGCCATTCAGTCCTTCCATGCCGCGCGCTTTGCCCCAGTCGCACACTGTTTGCAACAACGTTTGAGAGACCTCTTTGTCGTCGATGAAGTCGATCCAACCGAAACGCACATGCTTGTAGTTCCATTTTTCGTTGGCCTTGTGGTTGATGATGGCAGCCACACGACCTACTATTTGCTTGTCGCGGAAGGCCAAAAATAGTGCGAAATCACACACGTCGAGTGCCGGATTTTTGGCAGGGTCGAACGAGTTCATCTCGTCGAAAATCAAAGGCGGACAATAGTTTGGTTCGCCGTCGTACAAATCGATGCCGAATTGCACAAATTGGAGAAGTTCCTTTTTGGTTTTGACTTCGTGTATTTCTACCATAGGTTTCTGTTTTTAGTCGGAGTGATTTTAGGCTTTTAGTTGCGCTATGGTTTCTACCATATTGTCCGCGCCGAAGACGGCACTGCCGGCAACCAAACAATCAGCGCCGGCGGCGTAGAGTTTGGCCGCATTGTCGAGGTTTACGCCGCCATCGACCTGAATCAGCGCTTTGGCGTGGTGGCGTTCTATCATGGCGCGCAGACGTGCTATTTTAGAATAGGTGTTGTCGATGAATTTTTGGCCGCCAAACCCGGGATTGACCGACATCAGCAGCACCATATCCACATCGTCGATGATGTCTTCGAGCAATTCGACGGGCGTGTGCGGGTTCAGTGTTACGGCGGCTTGCATATCGGCGGCATGTATGCGCTGAATGGTGCGATGCAGATGCGTGCAGGCTTCGTAGTGTACATTCATCATGATGGCGCCGGTGGCTTTCACCTCGTTCACAAACTTATCGGGTTCGACAATCATCAAATGAACATCTAAAGGCTTGTGGCTCAATTCTTTGACGTATTTCAGCACCGGAAATCCAAATGAAATGTTCGGTACAAAAACGCCGTCCATCACATCGATGTGCAGCCAATCGGCGTCGCTTTGGTTGATAAGTTCGATGTCGTGCTGCAAGTTGCCGAAGTTGGCCGACAAGAGCGATGGTGCAAGTAATTTTTTCATGGCGATAGTTATTTTAGTCCAATTTAAGTACGGCAAGGAACGCCTTTTGCGGCACTTCCACGTTGCCTATTTGTTTCATGCGTTTTTTGCCGCGTTTCTGTTTTTCGAGCAGTTTGCGTTTGCGCGACACGTCGCCGCCGTAGCATTTGGCAGTTACGTCTTTACGCACCTGTTTCACGGTTTCGCGCGCTATGATTTTAGCGCCGATGGCTGCCTGAATGGCAATGTCGAATTGTTGGCGCGGCAGCAGATCTTTCAGTTTTTCGCACATACGCCGGCCGAAATCGACAGCATTGTCCTGATGGGTGAGGGTAGAGAGCGCATCGACCTGCTCGCCGTTCAGCAGAATGTCGAGTTTTACCAATTTCGACGGACGGAAGCCGTTGGCATGGTAGTCGAACGAGGCATAACCTTTCGATATAGACTTCAGTTTGTCGTAAAAGTCGATGACGATTTCGCCCAACGGCAAATCGAACAATATTTCGACACGGTTTCCCGAAATGAATTCTTGTTTTACCAATTCGCCGCGTTTGCTCAAACAAAGCGTCATTATCGGCCCGATGTAATTGGTAGTGGTGATGATGGAAGCACGAATATACGGCTCTTCGATGTGATCAATGTGGGCTACATCGGGCATTCCGGCCGGGTTGTGAACCTCTATTTTGTTGCCATGTTTGTCGTACACCAAATACGACACGTTCGGCACGGTGGTGATGACATTCATGTCAAATTCGCGGTCGAGCCGTTCCTGAATAATTTCCATGTGGAGCAACCCGAGAAATCCGCAGCGGAAACCAAATCCCAATGCCACCGAACTTTCGGGCGAAAACGTGAGCGACGCATCGTTCAGTTGCAGTTTTTCGAGGCTCGCGCGCAGATTTTCGTAATCTTCGGTCTCGATGGGATAAACGCCGGCAAACACCATTGGTTTCACCTCTTCGAAACCGGCAATGGCTGCGGAGCATGGCCGTTCGACATGCGTGATGGTGTCGCCCACCTTCACCTCGCTCGAGGTTTTGATGCCGCTGATGATGTAACCGACATCGCCGGTGCGCAACTCTTTGGTGGGCTGCATCGTCATTTTCAGCACACCTATCTCGTCGGCATCGTATTGGCGGCCGGTGTTGAAAAATTTGACAAAATCGCCGGTGCGCAACACACCGTTCACCACTTTGAAATAGGCTATAATGCCCCGAAAACTATTGAACACCGAGTCGAAAATAAGGCATTGCAGCGGTGCTTCGGGGTCGCCCGTCGGAGCCGGCACACGCTCGACAATGGCGTCGAGAATCTCTTCGACACCTAATCCCGTTTTGCCGCTGGCGCGAATAATCTCTTCGCGTTTGCAGCCCAACAAATCGATTATTTCGTCCTCCACCATATCGGGCATGGCGCTGTCCATGTCGCATTTGTTCATCACGGGAATGATTTCCAAATCGTGTTCGATGGCCATGTACAGATTCGAGATGGTTTGCGCCTGCACACCTTGCGAGGCATCGACCACCAACAAGGCGCCTTCGCAAGCGGCAATCGAGCGCGACACTTCGTACGAAAAATCGACGTGTCCCGGTGTGTCAATCAAATTTAGGGTGTATTCCTCGCCGCGATGTGTGTATTTCATCTGTATGGCGTGGCTCTTGATGGTGATGCCGCGCTCGCGTTCGAGGTCCATATCGTCGAGCACTTGTGCTTGTAACTCTTTGGACGACACGGTTTTAGTAAATTCCAACAAGCGATCGGCCAACGTGCTTTTGCCGTGGTCGATGTGGGCTATGATGCAGAAATTGCGAATATGTTTCATCCTTTGTGCTGATAGATATCTTTACAAAATTGCAAAGATAGCACTTTTTTGCAAATCGTGCAACTACACAGGCGTTTTTTTGCTTAAAGGCGCTGCAAGCAACAAAAAAGCGAGCATTTTCGCTCGCTTTAAGTTGTCGAAGTGGGTGGCAGGATTATGCCAACAATGCTTCGAATCGTTCCACCAATTTGGCGCGTGGCATTGCTCCGATGGTCTGATCGACTTTTTCGCCATTTTTGAAAAACAGAATCGTCGGAACGCTACGAATGCCAAAACGTTCGGCGCTTTCAACGGCTTCTTCGACATCGGCTTTGGCCACAAAAATGCGTCCGGCATATTCGTCAGCCAACTCATCGACAATCGGCGCCAGCATACGGCACGGACCGCACCAAGTAGCACTGAAATCGACAACCACCAAAGCGTTTTGAGCAAGCACTTCGTCGAAATTGGAATCGTTAATGTGTTGAGCCATAGTAATATATGTTTTAATGTTGATGTGCGTGTTTCGTCCTGCAAAGTTATTTACAAATACAATGCCGACAACCGTTTTTGTCCGAAAAAGTTATGAACAATCACACTACCTGATTGCCAAATACTTACACTTTTTTCAGAGTGTGTCCCATACGTTCTTTTTTGGTTTTCATGTAGGACAGATTGTAGGGATTGGGGTCTATTTCGATAGGTACATTTTCGACTATTTCGAGTCCGTAGGCCTCCAATCCGATGCGTTTTACGGGGTTGTTGGTCATCAGTCGCATTTTCGCCACGCCCAAATCGCGCAGTATGCTGGCACCAACGCCATAGTCGCGCTCATCGGCTTTGAACCCGAGATGCAGGTTGGCATCGACGGTGTCGTAGCCTTGCTCTTGCAGTTTGTAGGCTGCTATTTTGGCCATCAGCCCGATGCCGCGCCCTTCCTGATTCATATACAGCACAATGCCTTTGCCTTCTTTTTCGATGATGCGCATGGCTTGGTGCAGTTGGTCGCCGCACTCGCAGCGGCACGAACCGAATATGTCGCCTGTGGCGCACGACGAATGCACTCTGACAAGTATCGGTTCGTCGGCCGTCCATGTGCCTTTGATGAGGGCAATGTGTTCCAATCCGTTCGATTTCTGACGAAACGGAATCAGATGAAAATGTCCGTATTGCGTGGGCATATCCACTTCGTCGCCCCGTTCGATGAGCGATTCTTTTTGTAGTCGGTAGGCTATCAGGTCGCGTATCGATATGATTTTAATGTCGAACTGTTCGGCTATTTTGCGCAGTTCGGGCATGCGTGCCATGGTGCCGTCTTCGTTCATTATTTCCATCAGGGCTGCAGCGGGGTAGAGGCCGGCAAGTTTGGCCAAGTCGATGCTGGCTTCGGTGTGTCCTGCGCGGCGCAACACGCCTTTGTCTTGGGCGTACAGCGGGTTGATGTGTCCCGGTCGGCCAAAAGTTTGCGGTGTGGATGCGGGATCGGCCAAAGCGCGTATGGTGGCAGCGCGGTCGGCAGCCGACACGCCCGTGGTGCAACCTTCCAATTTGTCGATAGTTACCGTAAACGGTGTGCCGAGCACCGATGTGTTGTCGGCCACCTGATGTGGCAGGTCGAGTTCCTTGCAGCGTTCGATAGTGATAGGCGCACACAGGACACCGCGCGCATGTTTGAGCATAAAATTGACCTTCTCGGGCGTGATTTTTTCGGCCGCAACTATAAAATCGCCTTCGTTCTCGCGGTCTTCGTCATCGACGACAATCAAAAATTTGCCTTCACGAAAATCGTCGATGGCCGATTCGATATAAGCAGTATTTGTGGTAATCATAATTTTTTATTGTGTAAAATCAATTTGCAAAGGTACGCTTTTTCTGTGATTTATGCAAATTTGGTGGTTTGTAAAAAAAATTGTAACTTTGCAGTTTGTGAATCGCTGCAAAAATGTCATATTGCTATTGATGATTGCCATGCCTTTGTTGGCGCAATCGAACAAGGCCGGCAAAGTCCAAATACCGACTCATATTCGGGCGTGGCACATCGAGGAGGGGCTTGGAGTGGCCGATACATGCGGCATCGACACGGCAGTGGTCAGTTATCCCGATGCCAATCCGGTGAATGCGTACAGCATTGCCAATGCGTGGAACGGCAATTTGGGCTCACCACTACAGTCGCGCATCTATTTCGACCGAACAACCAAAACGCCCACATTCCATTCGCAACCATACGACGCCTATCTGGTTGGTATCGAAGATGTTACGTTTTTCAACACCACGACACCGTTTGCCGAATTGGAGTACCGTTCGGCGTTGCCTACGTTCTACGAGCAAGATCATTTCAAGGCTCTGTTCACGATGAACGCCAACAGCCGCACCAATTTTGGCGGATTGGTCAATCTGATTTACGGTCGCGGACAATATGCCAACCAAGCCACACGCATGCTGAACGGCGGCTTGTGGGGCAGTTACAACGGCCGGCGTTATTCGGCACAAGGCGTGGTGATGTTCAACAATTTTCGTAATCACGAGAGCGGTGGCATCACCGACCGCAACTACATACTCGACCCGACAGCCGTAGCCGGCGGTGTCGATGTGGCCGTGGCCGACATTCCCACACGCCTGAATGCCATTGTCGGGTATTCGAATTACCTCTATTATTACAACCACAAATTCTGTTTCGGATACGAAAAAGAACGGCGTGTCAACGAGGATTCGGTGGCATACGATTACATTCCCGTAACGTCGATTGTTCACACTATCAAATTTGAAGACACGCGGCGACGCTATGTCGAGCGCGACTCGCTGACAAACGGTTTCTACGCCGACAATTTTTATCAGGGTTCGCACACACTCGATTCGACACGCTATTGGTCGCTCAAAAACACGCTTGGCGTAACCATGGAAGAGAAATTCAACCGGTTGATGCGCTTCGGGCTGACCGGCTTTGTCGAATACGATTTGCGGCGTTACCGACAATTTGAGGATTCCATTCCGCTGACCGACAAACACACCGAACACAACCTGAAAGTGGGCGCACAAATTTTCAAACGCGAAGGCGAAAAACTAACCTTCGATGTCAATGGCGATGTCTATGTCGTTGGACCAAAAATTGGCAATTTCTCGGTGTATGGCGGCATGCGCAGCGTATTCCCGATAACGGCCAAAGACACCATGACCATCGAGGCGCGCGGCGGATTCTACAACGAATCGTGCGACTATCTGTTGCAACACTATCTGTCGAATCATTTTCGGTGGGAGAATGATTTCGACAACGAATTGCGTTTCAATGTCAAAGGGCGCATAGCGTTTCCCACGCGCCACATTTCGGTGGGCGTGCAGTTCGAGAACGTTACCAATTTCATCTATTTTGACCACAATGCACAGCCGGCTCAATTCGACGGCAATGTGCAGGTGATAGCCGCTGATGTTACGGCCAATTTGCGTGCGTGGCGCATCCATCTCGACAACCAATTGGTCTATCAATTCACCAGCAATCGAGAGGTGCTGCCGTTGCCCGATTTTGCATTTTATTCCAATTTGTACTACCTCGACAGTTTTTTCAAAAAAGTGCTGACCATGCAACTTGGCGTGAGCGTGCGTTATCACACAGCGTACTATGGCAACAATTACATGCCGGCAACGGGCGTGTTCTATGTGCAAAACGAACATAAAATCGGCAATTATCCCGAAATGAACGTTTACCTCAATTTCTTCATCAAACGGTTGCGGCTGTATGTGCAGTATGCCAATTGGAACGCCACGCTGTTTGGCGGACGCAACTACTTTTCGATGCCGTACTATCCGCTGAATCCGGCAACTTTCCAATTTGGCTTATCGTGGACATTTTACGATTGATAACTCACTAAAAATCAGAACAATATGAGCCTCAGAAAACGCGTTAAAATTCCATTGATTATGGGCGCCGTTTTGACGGTCATCGTCCTGTTTGCCTATTTCAGCGTGCAACCTCGCACATGGGACGACATCAAGCGTTCCAAAGTGCTGAACGTAGCAACCGAATACAGTGCGCTCGGTTATGTTGTCGCCGGCGACAGCGTATCGGGGTTCGAATACGAACTGCTGAAACGATTTGCCGATTCGCTGAATTTCGCGCTGAATATAGTGGTCGAACCCGACCTCGAAAAAAACATCGAAGGGCTGAACCGCGGCGATTACGACATCATCATGAAATTGCTGCCAACCACATTGGAACTGAAATCGGCTGTACAATTTTCGCAACCATTGATCAAAAATCATTTGGTATTGGTGCAACTTGCGCCCACCGAAGGCACGCCCGTGCGACATGTCGCCGATTTGGAAGGGCATACACTGACAATGCCGGAACACTCGCCCGACGAATTGGTATTGCGCAACATCAAAGACGAAACAGGCATCAATTTCGACATCAATCATCTGCCCGACATCGACGTCGAACATGTATTAGCCATGGTGGCGCGCGGCGACATCGAGATGACTGCCGCCGATGTGTTTACCGCACGAGCCGTCAAACGG
Organism: Bacteroidales bacterium; assembly: GCA_004557405.1. GTDB lineage: Bacteria > Bacteroidota > Bacteroidia > Bacteroidales > Paludibacteraceae > W0P28-013. The sequence goes on along the minus strand of SFDZ01000025.1, from coordinate 1,933 downwards.
TTTTATCCGCAACTCGACATCGACACAAAATTGGGATTCGCACAACCATGCGCATGGGCGTTCCCCAAAAAATCGGATCGACGGCTGCAGCAAACATTCGATGCCTGGCTGTCCGACTACAAACACACCGATGATTTCGGACGCTTATATCGCAAATATTACCGCTAACGACGTATGAAAAGTGGACAAACACAACTGCGCGTAACGGCAGCAATGCCTTTGATGGAATTTTTGCTGGCCAAAATGGGAGGCATGAGCCGAACTGCCGTCAAAGCGTTGCTCGCACATCGTCAGGTGTCGGTCAACAAACACATCGAAACAAAATTTGACTACGCACTGCAACCCGACGATGTGGTAACAGTAGCCAAACAGCGACCTGCCACAACCAACAGACTGCATCCGTTGCTGAAACTCGTTTACGAAGACGACTATCTGCTGGTGGTGGCCAAAAAAGAGGGATTGCTCACCGTGGCCACAACCCCCGAATCGCGCGAAACAACAGCCTTTTCGATTCTCAAAAACTATGTCCGACAAAAAAATGCACGCAACGGCATTTTTGTCGTTCACAGGCTCGACCGCGAAACCTCCGGATTGCTCTTATTTTCGAAACAACGTGATTTACAGCAGTTTATGCGCGATAATTGGAGAACTGTGGTAACCAATCGAGCGTATGTGGCACTTGTCGAGGGCGATGTGCAACCAAGAGCGGACACCATTGTGTCGTGGTTGACCGAAAATCCGAAAACCACGCGCGTGTATTCGTCGTTTCGCGACAATGGCGGCAAAAAATCGATTACACACTACACTAAAATAGCCGGCAACGGGCGTTATTCGTTGCTCGAACTGCATCTCGAAACCGGCCGAACCAATCAAATTCGTGTACAGATGGCTGCCATTGGTCATCCGGTAGTGGGCGACCGCAAGTATGGCTCCGGCGCCTCGCCAATTATCGATAGGCTGGCGTTGCATGCCCGCACGCTCGATTTTGTACATCCGGTAACACATCAGCCGCTGCATTTCGAGCAACCTGTCCCGCACGATTTTCGGTTACCAACAACCTAAACAGTGAAGCATTTCGACAATGATATTTTATAAATTGGCACAAATTTTGTATCTTTGCCGATGAGAAAAAACAAACTATAGGAGAACAACATTATGGCAACTATCACTTTGGAGTACGATGCACACAACTCGTTTGCTGCAAGTTTGATTGACGCAATCAAGAAATCCGGCGTTTTCAAAATCGAGAAGCCCGCAAAAACAAAAAAATGTGGTTTGGACATGGCTTTAGAAGACATCAAGGAAGGTCGTGTGCGCGAAATTCAAGATGTAACAGCGTATTTTCAAAATTTAGGTGCCAATGTATAGGGTGTTGTTTTCTAATAGATTTGAAAAAAGTATTGCTGTTAGTATTAAACGTGGATTAGATATTACAAAACTATATATAGTTATAGACCCGTTGGCGGAATTAAAGTAGCGCATGTTTAATTTGCCCAAGCGGTTTGTTGTTAATAAAGTTTATATATTGTAGGATAGTTAATGCGCTGATTTTGCTGATAATACGAGCAAATAATCCTACTTGTTGTTTCGCATAATTGCGACAAAGCATAAATTGGTCAACCATCTGTGAGAAAAGCGTTTCCATACGTTTCCTTGCCTTGGCAAAGGGAGCAAAAGTTGGTTTCCAATCCTTTTGATTCAAACGGTAAGGCACTTCCAATCGGATCTCGGATGTCTCGAACAAGTCCAATTGTACGGACGCACTCAAGTATCCTTTGTCGCCGAGGAAGGTGCATCGGTGGTACTCATATTTGATGTCTTGCAAGTAATATATGTCATGCACACTTGCCTTTGACAAATCACATGAATGGATCACTCCGTGTAAGCCACATAGCGCGTGCAGTTTGTAACCGTAATAGTAACAATCTTGCGC
>SFDZ01000024.1 GCA_004557405.1 Bacteroidales bacterium | reverse complement strand
AGATAGCAGTTATGGCAGGTGGTTATTCTGTACTCGTTAATGGAAGCACCAATGATGGGAAGTATATCTCTGGGACATCGAATAGCAACAAGTTAAACTTTAAGGCAACCGCTACTGCTAATACTTTGGCATATAGCGATGGTCATGTAGTTATGACCAGTGGAGAGATTATGGTTTTTAACACCGTAAGCGGACAAACACGTTTCCGTTATTATAAAAGTTCCACCATCACTGGCGGTACAACATATTTCTACCCCCAACTCTACAAAAAAGTAGTAGGTCCCGAAGTTGCGGCTACTGGCATTAAATTAAGTGAAACATCGCTCAGCAAAGAACAATACAAACGTGCTACATTGGTAGCCACCCTTACGCCGGCCGAGGCTACCACCGAAGTGGTTTGGTCGTCGAGCGACGAAAAAGTAGCCACCGTAAGTAATGGTGTGGTTACAATGGTCGGTGTTGGTAAGGCTACTATCACTGCTAAAGCCGGCGAAGGTGTTACGGCTACTTGCGACGTTACGGTATCGGAGCCTACAATCCTGACTTGCGCTCAAGCCGCCGAAAAAGCCCTCGCCGTTAGCGCCAACAACGAAGTTGCCGCCGATGGTATGTATGTCGTTCGTGGCTATGTGATTGAACTTGTTGGTACCCCATCAAGCGATTTTTCCAAATATGGTAACTATTCTTTCTTGATGGCAGACGACAAAGCGGCGACCAAAGGCACTTTCGAAGCCTTTCAGGTAGCACCAAAAGATGGCGCAACCCTTGCCGAAGTTGGCGATTACGTTGAAATCGTTGGCGACTTGACCAAATACGGCACTACTGCTGAAACCGTAGGTAAAAGCAACGCTACTGCTGAAATTATCACAAAAGGCAGTACCACCGCTATCGAAAGTGTTGAGATGTCGAACATCTATGCTCACAGCGGCCGCATCTATGGCGCCGAGCAAGGTCGCATCTACACCATCAACGGCATGGACGTTACCGAGCAAAACGGTCAACTGAGCAACGGTATCTACATCGTCAAAGTTGGTGCCACCGCTACCAAAATAGCCGTTAAATAACGCATCGGGAACATTTTCCGCAAACCTTACAGAGCCGTGGCAACAGCCGCGGCTTTGTTGTTTGCCACATTTTTTGTACCTTTGCACTCGCATTTTGCACCGTAGGTTTCAGCAATGAACACTTGGTTGTCAGTCATAACAGAAAACACTGTTGCTCAAACACTTATCATCTATTCCATCATCATAGTGTTGGGCATGCTGTTGGGTAAAATACGCATCAAAGGTATTTCGCTCGGGGTAACCTTTGTGCTGTTTATCGGCATTTTGGCCGGCCATCTGCAATTTCAGGTCGATGCCACTCTGCTGGATTTTCTGCGCAATTTTGGTCTGATTATTTTCATTTTTTCCATCGGTTTGCAGGTTGGCCCCGGTTTTTTTGCATCGTTCCGCACCGGCGGTTTACGTCTCAACGGGTTGGCATGTTTCACCATTTTGTTGGGTGTCGGCGTGGCTGTGCTGCTACAATGGCTATTGTCGTCCCGCATCGACATGCCCATGATGGTCGGTGTGATGTCGGGTGCGGTTACTTCGACGCCCGGCCTTGGTGCTGCGCAAGAAGCCTTGCAGCAACTATCGGCCACGGGTGCATTGCGTGGCGACATTCCGCCCATCAGTTTGGGTTATGCCGTCGCCTATCCGTTGGGCGTGTTAGGCCTCATTGTCGCCATGATGTTGTTGCGTTTTTTGTGCCGCATCGACCCCCAAGCCGAAGAAGCAGAACTGCAGTCGCGCCGGCAAGGTCAAGAAAAACCCGACATTCTCACCTTCCGCATCAGCAATCAGGCCATCGATGGTCAAACACTGTTGGCCGTCAAAAAGATGTATGGTCATCAGTTTGTGGCCACCCGCCTGTTCGACGGTACCACCGTTACCATACCGCACGCCGACACGGTATTGCACACCGGCGACTTGCTGTTGGTGGTAACACACAATATATATGCCGCTCAACTGCAACAACTGTTGGGCGAACCGGCCGATTTTGAGTGGAAAGACGACGAATCGACGATGGTGTCGCGCCGCATTGTGGTAACACGCGACAAGGTGAACGGCAAAACCATCGGTCAGTTGCATCTGCGCAGCGCCTACAACGTCAACATCACCCGCATCAATCGCGCCGGCATCGATTTGTTGGCTCATCCCGACCTTGTGCTGCAACTTGGCGACCGCGTGATGGTGGTAGGTCCGCTCGCCAGCATCAAAAAAGCCGAAGCCATGCTTGGCAACACCCTGAAACGCCTGAACGAACCACACATCATTACCATATTTTTGGGCATCATGTTGGGCATTTTGTTGGGTAGCATTCCCATCTATTTTCCGAATATGCCGATGCCTGTGCGCCTCGGTTTGGCCGGCGGGCCGCTTATTGTAGCCATTCTGTTGGGACGTTTCGGCTACAAACTGAAACTGATAACCTACACCACCCAATCGGCCAATCTGATGTTGCGCGAAATTGGCATTTGTCTGTTTTTGGCGAGCGTCGGGCTGGCGTCCGGCGGCCGTTTTGTCGAGACCGTCATCTCGCCCGACGGACTTTTGTGGATGGGTTGCGGTGTGCTGATAACCATGGTGCCGCCACTGATAGTGGGATTGCTGGCACGCGCCTTGAAACTCAATTTCTTCACCATCTGCGGTCTGATAGCCGGTTCGTACACCAATGCGCCACCATTGGCCTATGCCACCTCGCTCACCGAAACCGACGAGCCGGCCGTAGCCTACTCTACCGTCTATCCGTTAGCCACATTTCTGCGCATATTGTTTGCACAAATGTTGGTGCTACTCTTTGCCTGACACACAACAACAAAAGCAGTCCGAGCCGATGCGTTCAGACTGCTTATTTGTTTTTTTAGAGGAAGTATTTGTGTCGGTCGGGTTTATTTGATGCCGTATTCCACAAACAACACGGCACGAATGGTCAGCAGACCGCTGCCTACAGCCACCGAGCCCAATTTTGGGCGTGCGGCCGTGGTGTTGTAGGCCACATCGGCGGACACCTCTTCGACCGACGGCATAGCGGCATCGTCTATTTTGACATTGCTCACGCGCACAATGTTTTTCGTCGTTTCGGGCAAAGCCTGCAGCAAACGGTCGGCCAACACATCGGCATTTTCGAGCGCCTGCATATAGGCATCGTTGCGCAGCGTAGCCATCTGCGAATGGGTGTAGTGCAGTCCGTTCAGCGACAAATATTCGTTGGTCAGCAAGGCGGCATACAACTCGCCCAACGTGCCGAGTTGACGCACTGTAACGGCATAGGTCAACGTATTTTCGTAGCCTTCGAATAGTTGTTTGCCATTGTCCCACCGATACGATTTGCGCAAACTCACCGCCGTAGTCCGGATGTCGTTGGTGTCGATGCCGAAAGCCTGCAACTGCCGATAGAGTTCGTGCGATTTTTTGTCGGCGCACGCTCTGACGACCTCGATGTCTTTGTCCAAGCAGGTCAACCCAACCGCAATGACAGCCATGTCGGGTGCCACTTCGACGCTGCCTTCGGAACGCAACACAATAGTTTTGCAAGGCGTTTTAGCCATAGCCAAAGCGGGCAGCAACGCAATGACCGTCAGCAACAAAAATTGTTTTATTTTACTCATAATCAGTTACTTATAAAATTTCCAAAATTTGGTTTCCATGCGAAGCCGTTTTAATCTCTTTTGGCAAAAACACCTTTTCGACAATGCCGTTTTCGTCAATCAAAAACGTGGTGCGCAACATACCCATGTATTTTCGGCCGCACATTGTCTTTTCGCCCCAAGTGCCAAACACCTCCGACAATTGTTTGTCGGTATCGGCAATCAGGTCGAACGGCAAGGCATTTTTCTGAATAAATTTCGTATGCGATGCCGCGCTGTCGGTGCTTACTCCGACCACTTCGCAGCCGTGCGTGCGCAAAGCGTCGTAGTTGTCGCGCAGACTGCACGCTTCGGCCGTACATCCCGAAGTGTTGTCCTTCGGATAGAAATAAAGTACCACTTTACGACCTGCGAAATCGCTCATTTTCAATTCTTTACCATCTTGCGTCAGTCCCAATACTTCGGGGACTTTGTCGCCCACTTTCAGTGCCATAATCTGCTGTTTTTTTTTACGGAATGATTTTCATTTTTAGAGTTTCTCGCCAAAGGCCAAATCGCCGGCGTCGCCAAGTCCCGGCACGATGTAGGAATGCTCGTTCAGTTCGTCGTCGATGGCGGCAATCCACACTGTGGTTTTGTCGGCCGGGAATATCTCCAAAATATGTTTAACGGCTTGCCGGCTGGCAATGATGCTGGCAATGTGTATATGCGCCGGCGTGCCTTTTGCTTTCAGTGCCTCGTAGGCCAACTCCATCGATCCGCCGGTGGCCAACATCGGGTCGCAGAGCAGCACGGTTTTGCCCTCGATGCTTGGCGACGCCAAATATTCGACATGCACGCGGAAATTGTTGTGAGCGGCATCGGTATATTCGCGATAGGCCGATATAAAAGCATTTTCGGCTTTGTCGAAATAGTTGAGTATGCCATGGTGCAACGGCAAGGCTGCGCGCATAATGGAGGCTACCACTATGTGGTCGTTCACCACATTGGTAGGCGCAACGCCCAGCGGCGTACGAACCGCCTCCGTAGCATACGACAACGTTTTACTGATTTCGTAAGCCATTATCTCGCCCACGCGTTCGATATTGCGACGAAAGCGCATGGAATCCTGTTGAATTTCGGACGAACGCAACTCTTTCATAAAGTTGTTCATCACCGAATTTTGTTCCGACAAATGATGGACTGTAATCATAATATTTAGTTTGAAAAGTTTTTTTGTGAAATTGGTATTATTAAAAAGGCTATCGACAACAACATCGACAGCCTTCAACAGATTTATTGAACTATTTTTTTGAATAGGTTTTTCATATTGACGGCATCACCAATCAACTTGTGCAGCGCCTCGATGGCGATTCGTTCCTGTTTCATCGTATCGCGGTAGCGCACCGTTACGCAGTTGTCGGTGAGTGTGTCGTGGTCCACCGTAATGCAGAACGGTGTTCCGATGGCATCTTGTCGGCGATAGCGTTTTCCGATGGAGTCTTTCTCGTCGTAAGCGCATTTGAAATCGAATTTGAGTTCGTTCATTATGGCGCGTGCTTTTTCGGGCAGACCATCTTTTTTGACCAGCGGCATCACGCAGGCTTTCACCGGCGCCAGCACTTCGGGCAGTCGCAACACGACGCGTGTGTCGCCGCCTTCGAGTTGTTCCTCGCAGTAGGCTGCCGACATTATCGACAGGAACATCCGATCGACGCCGATGGAGGTTTCGATGACGTATGGTGTGTACGACTGATTGGTTTCGGGGTCGAAATATTCGATTTTTTTGCCCGAGAATTTGGCGTGTTGGCTCAAGTCGAAATTGGTGCGGCTGTGAATGCCCTCCACCTCTTTGAATCCGAACGGCATTTCGAACTCGATGTCGGTAGCAGCGTTGGCATAGTGTGCCAATTTTTCGTGGTCGTGATAACGATATTTGTGGTCGCCGAGGCCAAGGGCTTTGTGCCATTTCAGGCGGAATGCCTTCCAATGTTCGAACCATTCCATTTCGGTGCCGGGTTTCACAAAAAACTGCATCTCCATCTGTTCAAATTCGCGCATGCGGAATATGAATTGGCGGGCGACAATTTCGTTGCGGAACGCTTTGCCTATTTGTGCGATGCCGAACGGGATTTTCATACGGCCGGTTTTCTGCACATTCAGGTAGTTGACAAAAATGCCTTGTGCCGTTTCGGGTCGCAGATAGATTTTCATGGCGCCATCGGCCGTCGAGCCCATATCGGTCGAGAACATCAGGTTGAACTGCCGCACGTCCGTCCAGTTTTTGGTACCCGAAATCGGGCATACAATCTCCTCATCGACAATGATTTGCTTCAATTCGGCCAAATCCATGGCGTTCATGGCTTCGGCGTAGCGTGCGTGCAGAGCGTCGCGTTTTTTCTGATGTTCGATGACATGGTTGCTTGTGGCGCGGTATTTTTCCTCGTCGAAAGTTTCGCCGAAACGTTTGCGTGCTTTGGCAACCTCTTTTTCGATTTTATCGTCGTATTTGGCTATTTGTTCCTCTATCAGCACATCGGCGCGATAGCGTTTTTTGCTGTCGCGATTGTCGATGAGCGGGTCGTTGAAGGCATCGACGTGTCCCGAGGCTTTCCAAGTGGTCGGGTGCATAAAAATCGCCGCATCGATGCCGACAATGTTTTCGTGGAGCAGAATCATGCTGTCCCACCAATAGCGTTTGATATTGTTTTTCAGTTCGACACCGTTTTGGCCGTAGTCGTAAACGGCTGCCAAGCCATCGTAAATTTCGCTCGACGGGAATACGAAACCGTACTCTTTGCAATGAGCGACCAATTTTTTGAAAACCTCTTCTTGTGAAGCCATATTTATTTTAGTGTGTATTTGGTAGTTGTTTTGGGCGCCACAAACTGCGCGGCACCTTTTCAACCTGCAAAGGTACGACAAAAAAACGGAACATCAAAACAATGCGGCATTTTTTTTTCGTTTCGTGGCGTTCGCCGGGCAGGTAGTGCGCCGTTTAGGTTATTTCAGCAACTTCAGTTGTATGCGGTGGCGTGCCACATCGACGTCGAGCACCTGCACTTGCACCTGCTGATGCAGCGATACGACCGTCGTGGGATCGCTCACAAAATGGTCGGCCATGTTCGAGATGTGTATCAATCCGTTGTCGTGCACGCCTATATCGACAAATGCGCCAAATTTGGTAATGTTTGTAATGATGCCCGGCACTATTTGTCCGGCGCGCACATCGTCGATGGTTTTGATGTTCGGGTCGAAGGCAAAGACCTGAATGGTGGTGCGCGGGTCGCGGGTTGGTTTTGCCAATTCGGCCAAAATGTCTTTCAGGGTTGGCAGCCCGACGGTGTCGGACAGATATTTTTCGGGCACAATTTGAGCGCGCAAGGTTTCGTTTTTCAGCAAATCGGCCACGGTACAATCCAAATCGTGTGCCATCTGTTCCACCAAGTGGTACGATTCGGGGTGTACAGCGCTGTTATCCAGCGGATTATCGGAATTTTCAATCCGCATAAATCCGGCGCATTGTTCGAAGGCTTTGGCGCCGAGTTTCGGCACTTTGAGCAGGGCTTTGCGCGACTCAAACGCGCCATGTTCGGTGCGGTAATCGACAATATTTTGCGCCAACTGCGGCCCGATGCCTGAAATGTAGGTCAGCAGGTATTTGCCGGCCGTATTGACGTTGACTCCCACGCGATTGACGCAACTTTCGACGGTCGTGTCCAACGCTTTTTTCAGTGCGGTCTGATCGACATCGTGCTGATACTGCCCTACGCCGATGGATTTCGGGTCGATTTTGACAAGTTCGGCCAGCGGATCCATCAAGCGCCGCCCGAGCGACACGGCACCACGCACCGTTACATCGTAGTCGGGGAACTCTTCGCGCGCAATTTTCGAGGCGGAATAGATGCTTGCGCCGTTTTCGCTCACCACAAACACCTGCACATCGCGGTCGAAGCGTATGTTTTGCACAAATTGTTCGGTTTCGCGGCCGGCGGTGCCATTGCCGACGGCTATGGCTTCTATCTCGTATTGTTCGACCAGGTGAGCGATTTTTCGCATGGCTTGCGCATATTCGTTGCGCGGCGGATGCGGATAGATGGTTTCGTTGTGCAACAAGTTGCCTTGCGCATCGAGACACACCACTTTGCAGCCGGTGCGAAATCCGGGGTCGATGCTCAAAATGCGCTTTTGTCCCAGCGGCGATGCCAGCAGCAGTTGACGCAAGTTATCAACAAATATGGCAATGGCTTCAGCATCGGCTTTAGATTTGGAGGTGGCAGCAAATTCGGTTTCGATGGCCGGTTTCAACAGACGCTTATACGCCTCGTCGACAGCGAGTTTCACCTGTTCGGAGGCAGCATTGGCAGCCTTTACGAATACATTATGTAATTTATCGAGTACACCGTCTTCGCAAACCGAAATATCTATTTTGAGGAATCCCTCTTTTTCGCCACGCCGCATGGCCAGCAAGCGGTGCGACGAGATGCGGCGCAATGGTTCGCTACAGTCGAAATAGTCGCGATATTTGTCGCCGTCGGCCTCTTTGCCCTTTGCCACGCGGGCTGTGATGACGGCTTCGCGTGCGAATTGTCGGCGTACAATGTTGCGCGCAAAACTATTTTCGTTAATCCACTCGGCAATGATATCGCGTGCGCCGACCAACGCCTCTTTGACGTCGGGCACTTGGTCGTTCAGGTAGCGTTCGGCCTGCAAATCAAGGTCGTTGCATCGCTGTGCCATGATGATTTTGGCCAACGGTTCAAGGCCGCGTTCGATGGCCATTTGTCCGCGTGTGCGACGTTTGGGCTTATAAGGCAAATAGAGGTCTTCGAGCGCATTGGCCTCCCAAGTATCGTCAATTTTGCAGCGCAATTCATCGGTCAAAGCACCTTGTTCGGCAATGGTTTTGACGATAGTTTCTTTGCGTTTGACAAGTTCGGTCAACTTATCGTTGGCATCGGCTATGGCGGCAATCTGTACCTCGTCGAGGCCGCCGGTGGCCTCCTTGCGGTAGCGACTGATAAACGGGATGGTGGCACCATCGGCAAGCAGTTTCAGTGTATTCCGAATCTGCCTTTCAGATATATTTAACTGTTTAGAAATGAGCGAAATAATAATATCCATAACGCATTTAATTATTAGCATTTTTCAAGCGCTGTTCGATAACCTCGGCCACGCTGTCGGGCACCCGACCACGGATTGTTTGTCCGGCGGCTAAACGTTGGCGTATCTCGGTAGAAGACACCCGAAACAGCGGTGCATCGACAAAACGAATCTGCGGCAACTGCGGATTGGCATTCGGGTAGCCATCGCGCGGATATGCCCACACGTCAAAAGTGTTCAGAATAGCGTCGTAATCCTTCCAGCGGTCGAAAATGGCTGCATTGTCGGCGCCGATGAGCAACACAAAGGTGCGGTCGGGGTAGCGCTGTTGCAGTGTGCGCAGCGTGTCGATGGTGTAGTTGGGTTTAGGCAACGCAAATTCGATGTCGGAGACTTGCAGTTGCGGTTCGTTGCACAGCGCGAGGCGCGTCAGTTGCAAGCGAAAATCGTCGTCCCACAAATCGGCTGATTTTTTGAGTGGGTTTTGCGGCGACACCACCAACCAAATTTCATCTAAGCCGCACTGCAACAGATGTTTAGCCAACGCCAAATGTCCATTGTGAATAGGATTGAATGATCCGAAAAAGAGTCCTGTGCGTGTCATCGGCAGTTAGTGGTTGTACGTTTCGGTTACGCCCCGATAGGTAATCGACAAGGTGTAGTAGTTGTCGTTCGACTGATTGAACGCCACTTTGACGGGAATCGTATCGCCGTGCAAATTGTAGGCCTGCAACTGTAGCACGCCACTGCTCCATTGGCGCAAGGTGTGTTCCAGCGGATAGATGGTCGAAAAGTTCACAAAACAATCGCTGCCATACGTTGCCGCCGGCAGCAGCAAGCGTCCTTCGCCCAACAGATTGTAGGCGCGATTGGCGATGGTGGGCGGCAATTTGGTCATTTCTATCACCACACTGACGGGCAAAAGCGTGTCGGCGCTTTGAGCGATGCGCCAACAGTTCGGAGCGACGCAATCGATGACGTAATGCACATCGCGGTCGGTGAAACCGTAGTTTGCGGTCGCATCGGCTACAGAGGTTTTGAAGCGCACGCACTCCCAATGCGCGCCATTTTTCGACAAGGCTTGGTCGATGGTGAAACGATATTGTGCCCGATTGTCGATGCGCAACTCCCACACGTTTCCATTTTGGCGCACTTTATATTGTGTGAGCAAACTATCTTCGACGGCGATTTTATGTGCTTCGTCGGCCTCGTAGTAGGCATTGAAACGGAGCGCCATATCCAACCAATCGTTCATCACGTTGGTGGTCAGAAAGCGATTCCACTCGTCGTACACAAGTTTGCCGCGCTGTGTCAGTTTGCCGCGCGCCTCTTCGGGTTCGGTTTCGCACGCGACCATCACGACGAGCAGCAACAGCCCCACCAGCCAAGTGCCGAAATGTATATTAAATCGAAGATTCATAGCGCATTACATTGTCGTCAATAATTAAAATCGATAGCCGATGCCGCCATAAAAATAGCCGCGCATGCCGGCGCCCAATTCGGCAAAAGCATATACTTTGTAGCCGACAGAAAAACCCAACGCCGTGATTTGGAACACAAATTTGCCATCGGCGGTGCGCACCGCGCTGCCAGCATCGTAAGGTTTCTGTTCGTACACTGCAACCGCTCCTCCGATGGCTGCCGCCGAATAGAGCGTGATGTATTTGCGATTGATGTACGACACGCGAATAGTCGGCATAATAGCCACAAAATGCTCGCGGGTTTTGTAGGCCAAACGGTCGGTGATGCGGTCGAAAGCCGGCGTGTAGAATCCCGCATAAGCAATCGTAGCGCCAAACCACAGCCATTTTTTGGTACGACACGTGTAGTTGAAAGCGATGGTGCCCGAAGCCATTTCGGCACCACGATACACATCTTGTGCAAACAAATCGGTGTGTGGTGCATGCGGTGTAGCAAACGCGCCATCGTTGCGATACAAATCATTCATCAGCAAGATGTCGCCCACGCCAATTTGCAATTCGTGCTCGACGCGAAACGGCTTTTCGCCAGGCGCAGTCAGCAACACCATGCGCGCCGAATCTTTGTCGATAGTCTGCGCCCACAGCGGCCATGCCATCAGGCACGAAACCAATATGAGAATCACTTTTTTCATCAGTTGCTCGGTTGCAAAGATAGTAAAAAATCGGTTACACGATGCGTTTTGCCACAAATTTTGCCACAAATTACAAACATCACGGATTTTTTTGTACCTTTGCAGTTTGGAATTGAGTCAGCATGAAACATTCTTTGCGCATAAAACATATCGATTGGTATCTGTTTACAACGTTTATGCAGTTGTTCTGCGCTACGTTTTTCATTTGTCTGTTCATCGTGGTGATGCAGTTTTTGTGGTTGCACCTCAACGACTTTGTAGGCAAGGGTTTGCCGATGGATGTGATGTTGGAGTTTTTCTTCTATTCGTCGCTGACCTCGGTGCCGTTGGCGCTGCCGTTGGCCATTTTGTTGGCATCGCTGATGACATTTGGCAATTTGGGCGAGAGTTTGGAACTGCTGGCCATGAAATCGGCCGGCATTTCGCTGTTTCGCATCATGCGTTCGCTCACGATATTCATCGCCATGGTGTGCATCGGTGCGTTTTTCTTTTCGAACAACGTCATTCCATACGCGCAGAAAAAGATGTGGACGTTGATGTTTTCCATTCGGCAGAAATCGCCCGAACTCGAGATTCCGGTCGGTGAATTTTATTCGGGCATCAACGGGCTGAACATCTATGTGCGCGACCGCGACAATCGCACCGGTTTGTTGAAAAATCTGATGATTTACGATTTCACCAACGGATTCGACAACGCGTCGGTAACGACAGCCGATTCGGCCTACATCAAACTGACGGCCGACAAACTGAACCTAAAACTGACGCTGTACAACGGCGAAGCGTTCGAAAACCTGAACAAGCAGCAAGTTGGCAGAGGCAATATTCCATACCGCCGCGAAACCTTCACCGAAAAAGAGTTGCTGATAGATTTCGACGCCAATTTCAATCGCATGGACGAGTCGCTGATGAGCAATCAACACATCAGCAAAGACATTGTGCGGCTGACACACGACATCGACTCGGTGAACCAAGTGCGCGACTCGCTGCGCGTCGGTTTTTCGCACGAGTTGACCACCGGCAAATATTTTTCGCAAAGTTACTCGGAGCGCGAACTTGCCAAATTGGCCGAGCAACCACAACAGCCCACGCTGCTCATCGATGCCGATTCGTTGTTTGAAACGCTGCCACAGGAAAAGATGGAAGCCGTTGTTCGTCAAGCAGTTACGCGCGCGCAATCGGTTATGAACGATGTAGAATACAAACGCGCCATTGTGGGCGAAGCCGACGATTTTTTCATACGGCACGATGTAGAATGGCATCGAAAATTCACTTTGTCGTTTGCGTGTCTGATATTTTTCTTCATCGGTGCGCCGCTCGGAGCCATCGTGCGCAAAGGTGGTTTAGGTATGCCGGTTGTGGTGTCGGTGGTGTTTTTTGTCATCTATTACATCATCGACACGACAGGCCAAAAGATGGCGCGCGAAGGTCTTTGGGACGTGTGGCAAGGCATGTGGTTGAGTTCGGCCGTACTGCTGCCGATAGGCATATTCCTGACCTACAAAGCCGCCACCGATTCGGCGCTGTTCAATGCCGATGCCTACAAACTGTTTTTCGGACGCATCAAACAAACCATGCGCCACACCTTATTACAATTAAAAAATAAATCATCAAAACGCACACCCCATGCAATTTGAACTTCAACACACAGACGCGCTGACCGCTGCACGCACAGGCAAAATAACCACCGATCACGGCTGCATCGAAACACCCATTTTCATGCCTGTCGGCACAGTTGGTTCGGTGAAAGGCGTGCATGTGCGCGAATTGCACGACGACATCAAAGCGCAAATCATACTTGGCAACACCTATCACCTCTATTTGCGTCCCGGCCTCGACGTATTGGAAGCGGCCGGCGGTCTGCACAAATTCAACGGTTGGAATCGACCTATTCTGACCGATAGCGGTGGTTTTCAGGTATTTTCGCTTGCCGGAACACGCAAAATGAAAGAAGAAGGCGTTGTTTTCAACTCGCACATCGACGGGTCGCGCCATCTGTTTACGCCGGAAAACGTTGTCGAAACACAACGCACCATCGGCGCCGACATCATCATGGCATTCGACGAATGCACGCCCGGCACCGCCGACTATCGGTATGCCAAAGAATCGATGGAGCGCACGCACCGCTGGTTGGAACGTGGTTTGAAACATTTTGACGCCACAGAACCGAAATATGGCTATTCGCAAACCTTTTTCCCGATTGTGCAAGGCTGTGTGTATCCCGATTTGCGCCGTGCATCGGCCGAATTTGTCAAATCGCAAAACCGCGAAGGCTACGCCATCGGCGGATTGGCCGTAGGCGAACCCACCGAAAAGATGTACGAGATGATTGAAATAGTGAACGACATTTTGCCCACCGACAAACCACGCTACCTAATGGGCGTAGGCACGCCGGCCAACATTTTGGAAGGTATCGCACGCGGTGTCGATATGTTCGATTGTGTGATGCCCACACGCAACGGGCGCAACGGTATGCTGTTCACCCGCAACGGCATCATGAACATGAAAAACAAAAAATGGGCCAACGACTTTTCGCCTATTGATGCCGAAAGTGACTGTTTTGTCGATAGAGTGTACAGCAAAGCCTACCTGCGCCACTTGTTCATAGCCGGCGAATTGTTGGCATTGCAAATTGCATCGATTCACAACCTCGCATTTTATCTGTGGCTCGTGGGCGAAGCACGCCGGCATATTTTGGAAGGCGATTTTGCCGCTTGGAAATCCGAAATGGTTGTACGCACCATGCAACGATTGTAATTCACTTTGCACGAAACGCTATGCTGAAGCACCTCGATTGGTATATCATCAAAAAATATTTGGGCACGTTCGCGCTGTCCATCGTGCTGATTATCACCATTTCCGTCATATTCGACTTCACGGAGAAGATTGACAATTTTTTGGAAAACAATGCGCCGGCGAAAGCCATCGTGTTCGACTATTACATGAATTTCATTCCGTTTTTCGCCAACATGTTCACGCCGCTGTTTGCTTTTATATCGGTCATTTTTTTCACATCGAAATTGGCCAACAACAGCGAAATCATTGCCATGCTTGCCGGCGGCATGAGTTTTAGGCGACTGATGGTTCCCTACTTGATTTCGGCAGGCATCATTACCATTTGTTCGTTTTTGCTGATGAGTTTTGTCATACCGCCGGCCAACAAAATACGTTTGGCTTTCGAGGATCAGTATGTCAGCAAATTCAAGTCGGAAGTAGCGCGCAATGTGCAACTCGAGATAGAACCCGGCGTGATAGCCTATTTCGAGCGTTACGAAGAAGGGCGCGCCATGGGACGCCATTTTTCGCTCGAAAAATTTGAGGGCAAACAGTTGGTATCGCGCCTTACAGCGCAAGAAATTGTGATGGATTCGCTGTATCATTGGAAGGTGAAGAACTATTTAATTCGCAATTTCGATGGTTTGTACGAGTACATACAAAAAGGTTCGGAACTCGACACCGTCATCTATATGGACCCGGCCGATTTTTTCATTACGGCACAAGAAGCGGCACAAATGTCAACGCCCAAACTGCGTCAATACATTGCCAAGCAAAAAGCCCGCGGGTTGGGCAACACGCAAGCCTTTTTGGACGAATACTACAAGCGCTACTCCACTCCGCTGGCAGCCATCATTCTGACACTCATCGGCGTGTCGCTGTCGTCGCGCAAAGTGCGTGGCGGCATGGGCATCAACATCGGTATCGGGCTGGCACTCAGCGCATTGTACATTTTGTTCACCACATTTTCGAGTCAATTAGCCATTGCAGGCAGTGTCAATCCGTTATTGGCTGCATGGACACCCAACCTACTATTTTTAGCCGTCGGGCTCTATCTCTATGCCAAAGCCCCAAAATAGCACGAAAAGAACGAAAAAATGTCGATTGAAGAGTTTTTGACACACTACACAGGCCATCCGCTGATAGCCAAAATAGCGGATTGGACACGCACCGACCAGACACACCTGACGGTATGCGGGCTGAACGGCTCGTCAAAAGCATTGGTGGCTGCCGCGCTATTCGACCATTGGAAAATACCACTGATGGTTGTACTCGACGATGCCGAATCTGCCGGCTATTTCTATCACGACCTGACGCAACTGCTCGACAAACAACAGGTGCTATTCTTCCCGACAGCCTACCGACACGCACACAAACACGGCGCAACCGATGCCGCCAACGAGATTTTGCGTGCCGACACACTGAATCAACTACAAACGCAAAATTGCTGTATCACAATCACTTATCCGGACGCTTTGATGGAAAAAGTGGTGTCGGCCGGTGTATTCGACGACCACAAACTGACCATAGCCAAAGGTTCCGAAATTGCCAGCGACAAAATTGCCGAAACATTAGAACAATTAGGGTTCGAATACGTCGATTTTGTGTACGAGCCCGGCCAATTTTCGATACGCGGAAGCATCATCGACATATTCTCGTTTGCCAACGAATTGCCGTTCCGCATCGACCTGTTCGGCGACGAAGTGGAAAGCATTCGCACATTCGACATCGAAAAACAACTTTCGCTCGAAGAACAACAGCAAATAACCATCGTCCCCGACATGAACACGCTGGGCGGCGAACAAGTGTCGTTGTTCGAGTTTTTGCAGCCAAACACCATCGTCTGCGCCAACGATTTGCGTTTTGTGAGCCAACGCGCCAACATGGTGTACGACGAGGCATTGGTCAAAGCCAACGAAACACGCCAAACCGCCACGCTGCAACAACGTTTCGCTACCGGCGACGAATTGGCAACCCTGTGCGACCGTTTTCGCACCATCGAATTTGGCAAAGCGCACGCCGCCACCGACGACGACATCAATTTCAGCACCGCACCACAACCATTGTTCCACAAAAATTTCGATTTGGTAACAGAACAATTTGCCAAATACTTGGCCGATGGTTATACCATTTACATTGCCAGCGACAGCAAAAAACAAACCGACCGCATCGCTTCCATTTTCGACGAACGCGGCGACACATTGCCCTTCACACCCATTCTGAAAACACTGCACGAGGGGTTCATCGACCGCGACATGCGTCTGTGCTGCCTGACCGACCACCAAATTTTCGACCGTTTTCACAAATTCACGCTACGCAGCGATGTGGCACGTTCGGGCAAAGTGGCCATGACACTGAAAGAACTCAACCAATTCAAAGTGGGCGACTATGTGGTGCACATCGACCACGGCATCGGGCGTTTCGGCGGCCTGCAAACCACCACTATCAACGGTCGACCGCAGGAAGTTATCAAACTGATTTTCAAGGATAACGATGTCATTTTTGTCAGCATACACGCACTGCATCGCATTTCGAAGTACAAAAGCAAAGAGGGCGAAGAGCCACGCATCAACAAATTGGGCACCGGCGCTTGGGAACGGCTGAAAGAACGCACCAAAAGCAAAGTCAAAGACATTGCGCGCGACCTTATCAAACTCTACTCGCAACGCATGGCGCAACAAGGTTTTGCCTACTCGCCCGACAGTTATCTGCAACAAGAGTTGGAGGCGTCGTTCCGCTACGAAGACACGCCCGACCAACTGAAAGCCACCAACGACATCAAACACGACATGGAGTCGGCACGCCCGATGGACAGACTTGTGTGCGGCGATGTCGGGTTCGGAAAGACCGAAGTGGCCATTCGTGCCGCGTTCAAAGCCGTAACCGACGGCAAACAAGTGGCCGTGTTGGTTCCTACCACCGTATTGGCATTGCAGCACTACAAAACATTCAGCGAGCGATTGCGCAACTTCCCGTGTACCATCGACTATCTGAGTCGGGCAAAATCGACAAAACAGGTCAAAGAAATTCTGCAAAAATTGGCAAACGGCGACATCGACATCTTGGTCGGAACGCACAAAATAGTCGGCAAAGAGGTTAAATTCAAGGACTTAGGATTACTCATCATCGACGAGGAGCAGAAATTTGGCGTCGGCACCAAAGAAAAACTCAAACAACTGAAAGTGAACGTTGACACACTCACACTGACAGCCACACCCATTCCGCGCACACTGCAATTTTCGCTCATGGGCGCACGCGACCTCTCCGTCATCAACACACCGCCGCCCAACCGTTATCCCATTCTCACCGAAGTCATCGAATGGGACGACGACATCATACGCGAAGCCATTGTGCGCGAAATAGACCGCAACGGACAGGTCTTTTTCATCAACAACCGCATACAAAACATCTACCTGCTGGCCGACAAACTACGAAAACTCGTACCCGACGTACGTGTTGCGGTGGCACACGGACAAATGGCACCCGACGAATTGGAAAACACCATTGTCGATTTCATCAACTACGACTACGACGTGCTACTGGCTACCACCGTCGTCGAATCGGGCATCGACATGCCGAACGTAAACACCATCATCGTCAACAAAGCCAACATGTTCGGCCTGAGCGACTTACATCAACTACGCGGACGTGTGGGACGCAGCAACCGCAAAGCCTATTGCTACCTGATAGCGCCACCATTGGCCGAAATAACCGACGATGCGCGGCGACGACTGCAAGCCATCGAAACTTTTGCCGAACTCGGCAGCGGATTCAACATCGCCATGCAGGATTTGGACATCCGCGGAGCAGGCAACATGCTCGGCGCCGAACAAAGCGGATTCATTGCCGACCTCGGCTACGAAACCTATCAAAAAATTCTGAACGAAGCCATGATGGAACTGCGCGACGAAGAGTTCCCCGAACTGCTGAACGACAACACCGCCAGAGCACAAAACTTTGTCGGCGAATGCCAAATCGAAAGCGACCTCGACGCACACTTCCCCGCCGACTACATCGCCAATGTGTCGGAACGCATGACACTCTACCGCGAACTCGACAATCTGACCGGCGACGAGGCCTTGTGCGCTTTCGAAAGCCGACTTATCGACCGCTTCGGACCTGTGCCACAACCGGCCAAAGACCTGATGCTGCTACTGCGCATACGTTGGACGGCCATGAAAATCGGTATCGAAAAATTGGTGCTCAAAAACGGACGAATGACATGCTACCTTGTCGGCAACGAAAAATCGCCATACTACCAATCCGACACGTTCCGACAACTCATCACCTACATCTGCAGCCGGCCGCACAACAGCCGTTTAGGCGAACGCGATGGCAAGCGATTTGCCACATTTATGCCCGTCGAAACAGCCGGCGACGCATGGCGCATATTCGACACGCTGACAAAAATCGAAACAACCGACGAACATTAAAAAAATGCCCAAAAATATGAAACCAAAAATAGTGGTACTCACCGGCGCCGGCATATCGGCCGAAAGCGGCTTGAGCACTTTTCGCGACAGCGACGGACTATGGGAAAACTACCGCATCGAAGAGGTGTGCACACCCGAAGCACTCGTACGCAACCGACCGTTGGTCATCGACTTCTACAACCAACGTCGGAAAGCCGCATTGGCTGCACAACCAAACGCCGCACACCATGCGCTGAAACGGCTCGAACAAAAATTTGATGTCTGTATCGTTACACAAAACGTGGACAACCTTCACGAACGTGCCGGCAGCAGCCATATCATTCATCTGCATGGCGAGTTGACCAAACTACGCAGCAGCAACAACGAAACAGCCACAGTACCACTCGATGGTTGGCAGCAAACGCTCGACGCACGCCACCCCGATGGCTCGCTACTACGACCGTTTATCGTATTTTTTGGCGAAAATGTGCCGATGCTCGAACCGGCTATCGAGCAAGTGCGCCAAGCCGACATACTCATCATCGTAGGCACTTCGTTGGCCGTCTATCCGGCAGCCATGCTCGCTGCATACGCACCGACCGAAACGCCCATTTACCTTGTCGATCCCGGACAACCCGACACACGCAACATCATCAATCCATTCACGCACATACAACAGCCGGCTACCATCGGTGTGCCACAAGTGGTACAAGCACTGCTTGACCACGCATAAACCTACCGACACGATTGTCGGCAAGGCTATCACGGGGCAACACCAATGAACAACAGAGGCAAATTCCGACGAATCAGTACGCCACAACGACTTGATCCATCTCCTTGCCCGACTTGCCGGTTTGCATCACGGTGATTGTACGTCCATCGCGGTTCGGAATGGCAAATACGCCACGCACCCCATGCGTGTGGCCGCCGACAATCAAATCGATGTCGGTACTGTTGACCGCCACCAACGAATCGGAAACGCTCCCTGCAACAGCAAAGCCCAAATGCGACAAAGCGATGACAAAATCGCACTTTTCGTCGTGGCGCAACACGGCTGCATATTTATTGGCTGCCTCGATAGGGTCGGAATAGCGTATGCCACCGAAATTGTCGGCCAAAATCAGCCCGTGCGGATCGACGCCCAAGCCAAGTACGCCCACGCGCAATCCCTGTTTGTCGAAAACGACATACGGTTTGGTGAGTCCATCGAGCGCCGTCCCCGACACATCGTAGTTGCAACAGATATAGGGAAATTGCGCTTGACGCACCCGTGCCGCCAACGTGTCGATACCTTTGTCGAACTCGTGGTTGCCAAACGTAACGGCTTCGTAGCCCATCAGGTTGTACGCTTCGATTTCGAGCCGTCCATCGAACATATTAAAATAGGGTGTACCCTGAAAAATGTCGCCAGCATCGAGCAACAACACATTGCCGCAGGTGTGTCGCACACTGTCGATAAAGTGTTTGCGTGCGGCGTAACCGCCCATGCCGTCGGCACAAGGTTCTACTTGACTGTGAGTGTCGTTGCTGCACAACACTACAAGTTGCCGCGGCCGGTGGTCGCAAGCGGTAAAGCACAAGGCCATGCACAAGGCCAATATCGGTAAAAACTTATTTTTCGACATAGATCTGATGTTTGAGGTTTGTATGAATGATGTGTCCCGCTTCGGTTTCGCGGCGAATGTGATTTATCAGCGCATCGCGCAGCATAGTTCCAATCACTTCGATGTGTATGTGGTCGGCCAACGGTTCGAGATGGTCGTTACCATACGACAAATAATCGGTTGTGATAATGCGGTAGATGCGCTCATCGTCGATGGGTTGTCCGCCAACAAGTACATTTTCGGCTTTTCCGTTACGAATGGTCAGTGCCATGCCGGTTTCGACCTCGCCACCTTTGGCAGCAACGGCATCGGCCAAGCGGCGCACATCGGCTCCTTTCAGTTCGACAAACACCAACGCATTGTCGAACGGCATGATCTGCAGCACATGTCCCACCGTGACGGCACCTTGCGGCAAGTCGTTGCGCAACCCGCCAAAATTAGTAATGGCCATGTCGGTAGGTTTGAGCGCATTGCCAAACGCCAACATAGCATCGGACACAAACGCATTGAGCAGCCCCTCGGGCAACTCGGCGCGCATCAGTTGGTCGGATTCGCCGACGACGACATTCATCTCTACGGCCTGCGCCGTTTTGTAAGGTGCTATCAACTGCTGCATTGCCGAATCGGCAACCACATCGCCGGCGTTTATCGGCACCAATTCGGCCGACACGATTTCGGGATTGGCACGCCGGCAGCCCGTCAACACCGCAAAGGTAGCCACCAACAGAAGTGTGTATTTCATAATTTTAAGATTTTGATGTGTGCAAAAGTACAAAAAAACGCAATACCAAACAAATTGTTGCACAAGTTTTTTGCTGATTTTGCCACTCATTTTGCACCTATAGTTGAATGGTGATCAAAAAAATAGTCGAAATATTTGGTTTGATACAAAAAAAGTTGTACCTTTGCAGCGAAAATGCAATTGCCTTATGGTGTAATGGTAGCACTACAGATTCTGGTTCTGTCTGTGTGGGTTCGAGTCCTACTAAGGCAACAAGTGAGCAAGCGAAACGATTGATTTTCAATTGTTTCGCTTTTTTTATTGTCAACAGGTTGTCAACGAAAATTTATTTTAGGCCATAAACACAAATAAACACACAAAAAAAATGGGCTACAACCAAATAAGATTGCAGCCCATCGTTTTATGGGTAAATGAGCGACTTGTTATCGCACAACAATTTTTGCGGCTTTGTCGCCCACTTTTACTACGTAAACACCATTCAAATGGCCGTTCAAGCGTGTTACGTCGCGGCCGAGCGTGTCGTAGATACGGAAGTCGCTTGCGCAATAGACGCGACCATCGCGTACTTCGATAGTGCCGAGTTCTACTTGGTC
>SFDZ01000023.1 GCA_004557405.1 Bacteroidales bacterium | reverse complement strand
AATCATAAGTAACATATTATCAGTAGTTTATGGCTATCTATTTGGCTCTGGCGACAAGGCGGCAAAATAAATAAAGTAGGAGCATGTGCAGCTATAATCGTAGCCGGATGCCTTGTTATTATATGGGGACTTGGTTATTATTTACATTATTTATTAACCATAAACTACTGATAATATGTTACTTATGATTGGAGCACCTGAGATAATATTTATTGTGCTGATAGTATTGCTGCTATTCGGCGGCAAGAAAATTCCTGAACTGATGCATGGTTTGGGCAAGGGAGTAAAGTCGTTCAAACAAGGTATGAACGAGATGGAAGAAGAGGTAAAGAAACCAGAGAAAGAACCATCTTCACAGCCTACAGAAGAACACCATGGAGAGCAAGTCTGAGGAACAAATGACCTTTTGGGAGCATGTGGAAGTGTTCCGAAAGGTGGTTTTCCGTTGCTTGGCGGTGTGGGCAGTATGTACAATAGGCGCATTCTGTTTCAAAGACACACTATTTGCCGTGCT
Organism: Bacteroidales bacterium; assembly: GCA_004557405.1. Lineage (GTDB taxonomy): Bacteria > Bacteroidota > Bacteroidia > Bacteroidales > Paludibacteraceae > W0P28-013. Next base: position 21,362 of record SFDZ01000023.1, on the reverse strand, counting down.
GTTTGCTCCATCGGAATCGGACTTTGTACTCTATAGTAGGTTGTGCCAAATAGCAGAACGAATAGGTTGGCCATCGCTCTGTCCGGGAGATTTCCAAGCGCAGTTTATAAACACGGAGTTGGCATCGCAATTTATGGTGCATCTCCAAGTAGCGATGATCATGGGCTGTATCGTGGCATTTCCGTATATGCTGATTCAGTTATATGGGTTTGTAGCGCCGGCACTCTACCGGCAAGAGAAGCGTTATTCTATACTGCTGATTTTCTTTGGAGTATTGCTGTTCGCATTGGGCGTTTTACTGAATTACTTTGTGATTTTTCCGTTCGCCTTTCGCTTCTTGAGCACTTACCAAGTGCAGGAAGCGGTGATTAATCAGATTGCGCTTCGGTCGTATATTTCCACGCTGTTGGTGCTGTCGCTACTAATGGGGATATTGTTTGAGATACCGATAGTGGCATATTTCTTAGCGAAATTGGGGATAGTGGATAAGCCGATGATGACGCAGTACCGCAAACATGCGTTTGTGGTGTTGTGTATCTTGGCGGCGGTCATAACACCCACGGCGGATATCTTCACGTTGCTGTTGGTTACCGTGCCGCTCTATTGCCTCTACGAGGTGAGTATATGGGTGGTTGCAAGGACAACCAACAGAAAACCATCATCCAATCCACTACAATAATCCCCTAATCCAAACGCATACCAACAGCAGAGAAAACGAACAAGGCGTTTACTCCAACCATCGACGAACCCACGCTGGGATGATGCTTTCATCGAGGTGAAGTTTGTTATCAATTTGCTATTCCGCGCAGCCGGTTTGTCGGTGTAGTATAAGAAGTAAAAAATGCAGCCTATTTTTTACCACGACAGCACACGGCCTACGGCGGCATTAGGCCACGGTATCTGCAATAGGTTGCAAATGGTGGGTGCAATATCGGTAATGTCGGCGGCAGGCAAGGTGCGTCGCGGCACGCCACCGCCCGACAAATAGACCGCCACATTGGCATGGCGCACATTCGGCAATCCGACGACTTCGTTGCGGTCGTTCACTTCGACCCAACCGGGAAGCAACGTAAACACCACATCGCCGCAGGTTGCTTTGAACGCGCTATTGCGTATGCGCGACAATTCGTCGGTGCCAATACCCGACGCCATCTTTATCTCCTGCGATGTGTAAGCATTGTGTACACCTTGAAATTCCGTCATAAACTGCGCCACATGACGCTCCAATTCGTTACGGTCGATGTGCTGTTTTTCGATGAGCGACTTGTTCAGATAGATATGGCGTGCGCAATAACCGCTCACATAACGTCCCTGGCCATAGATGGCCATGAGATAAGCGTTCAGCAAGGCCATGGAGCGTTTGGCATTGAACTCGCCGGTGGTCATGCCGTTGCGCGCCAAATGTCGCAACGAATAGGATTCGTCGGCAGTGCCGGCCACCACAATCAGGGTATTGTCGAGCCCGACACTGAGGTCGATGGCATCGAGCAACAGGCGCAAATCTTTGTCGAGCCGCAGATAAATATCCTCTTTTTCGGCCGAGAGCAGCGCATTACCTTGTTCGCGAGGCAATTTTACGGTAAATTCGACCATCAGAAAATCGGTGAATGCATCGACGCCCATTTTTTCGTCGCGCATGGCACGAATGGCTAAATCTTTCATCAACGTGTTGACAAAAGGCGAATGCTTGAACCGATAGATTTGTTCGGTCAGCGGTTGTCGTTCGTCGGGTTGCGTGAATGCCGTTTCGTTGTCGGCTGCCGCCGGATATTGGTAGGTGCCCAATTCGTACAATGGTCGCCACTCGTAACGCAAGTAGTTGTCAATCGTTGCACTTTGGTTTACTTTGTCGGCCCATGGCGGCAAACCATGTTCGTAGAAGTCGGTTGTAGCCAAACGCCCGGTCTCGTCGTCGAGCCAAACAGCGGCATTGGCTGTATGTCCGCCAAACACCACGGCATTGGCTGCATTGAGTGCGACGGCATACACCTTTGCTTTGGGCTGATTGAGTTTTACGGCATCGGCCAAAGTGCCGGCCGCCAACTGTTTGGGCGACACATTTTGCGCGCTGTTGATGCCGTGATAGCGCCCGTCGTACACGATTGGCACCAGATTGTCTTCCACAAAATCGTAACGTTGTTCGCCGATGATGCCGTGATAGTACGGCCAAGTGCCCGTCATCAGCGAGGCGAAGTCGGTTGCTGCCCCACCGCTGACATAGCGACATTGCGTAGCAGGCAACGCCACGCCTTCGGTCAATTTGCGAAAACCACCTTTGTCAAATCGATTGGTCAATGCGGCCAGATGGTCGGGGTGCAAACCATCGATGGCGATGGTTACCACCAAACGCGGTCGGGCTGTTTGCGCCACAGCCACCGACGCCCACATCGACACAAGTGCCAAGAAGAATATTTTCAATCGTTTCACTGCAACGACCATCAACACATGGTAATAATGTTCAAAATGACTTCTGTGGCTTTTTGCATCGATTGAATCGGTACAAATTCATAACGTCCGTGGAAGTTGTGTCCGCCGGCAAAAATATTCGGACAAGGCAAGCCCATAAACGATAGTTGTGCGCCATCGGTGCCACCGCGAATGGGCGTAATTTTTGGTTTCACGCCGGCCTGTTCCATGGCTTTGCAAGCCAATTCGACCACATGCATCACCGGTTCGATTTTTTCGCGCATGTTGTAATATTGGTCGCGCAATTCGACGGTTACGGTGCCGGCGCCATATTCGGCATCGAGTTGTTGTGCCAGATGGTTCATTTCGGCTTTTCGCTGTTCGAAACGTTCACGATTGTGGTCGCGGATGATGTAGGTGAGTGTGCTCTGCTCCACTGTTCCGTTCATGCCCACCAAGTGGTAGAAACCTTCGTAGCCTTCGGTGTGTTCGGGTGTTTCGGTGGGCGGCAGCATTGCCACAAATTGTTGCGCCACACGCATCGAGTTCAGCATTTTGTTTTTGGCATAGCCCGGATGTACGTTGCAGCCGCGAATGATGACTTTGGCCGCAGCCGCATTGAAGTTTTCGTATTCCAACTCGCCTATTTCGCCACCATCCATCGTGTATGCCCAATCGGCACCAAACTTGGCCACATCGAAGTGGTGCGGTCCTTGCCCGATTTCTTCGTCGGGCGTAAACGCCACACGCACTCTGCCGTGTTTCACTTCGGGGTGTTGCACCAGATATTCCACCGCATTCATTATCTCGGCGATGCCGGCCTTGTCGTCGGCTCCGAGCAACGTACGTCCGTCGGTTACTATCAGGTTTTGCCCTTTGTACTGCACAAGTTCGGGGAACTGACGCGGCGACAACACACACTCGTCGGCAGCATTCAACACAATGTCGCCACCGTCGTAGTGCTCGACTATGCGCGGATTCACTGCTTTGCCGCTCATGTCGGGCGATGTATCCACATGCGCTATGAACCCGATGGTGGGTTTCGGTTGGTCGGTATTGGCTTCAAGCGTGGCAAACACATAGCCATTATCGTCAACGGCGGCGTCGGTCAAACCGATATTTTTCAGTTCATCGACCAAATAGCGGGCAAACACCATTTGTCCGGGCGTACTCGGCGTGGTGCCGGTATTTTCGTCGGATGTGGTTTCGAATGCCACATATTTCAGAAAACGATCTACAATATTCATACGATAAAAAACATTTAATATTCGAGGTGCAAAATTACTATTTATTTTTTGAAAATCAACTACGATTACAAATTTGTTTGAACGTGCAATAACTGCACCGTTTTGTCTGATCCGTCGGGCGGAAAGGCACCGTTTCGTCAAAGAGTTCGGTCAGGCACGCATCCAACGCGGCGCAAAAGTCGTCGAAATAGTCCGCAGCATCTTGCACTTCGTTGTCTTGGCAGAATATGGCAACACTCCGAAACGACGATCGCAAGGCATACAGCAGCGGTTTGATGTGCTGTTTGTTGGTGTCGAGGCCATAAAGCAACACATAGAAAAACAGTTGCAAAATTGCCTTGGGGCGCTCCTTTGCGGTGGTATCGAACAATTGCTGCACATCCTCAAAATTGGAGACAAAACTCCCCGTTTTGTAATCGGCAATGTGCAGCACGCCATCTTTTTCGTCCACACGATCGATGACACCTTTCAGATTAACCTCACTGCCGTTGGTTAATCGCCACGTTGTGTTGATGTGCTGCTCGGAACAATGATAAACAAAAGGCGCACGCACATCGTGGTCGAACTGCAAAGTCTGTCGCACATAAGTTTCGATGACATGTGCCACCAACAAATTTTGTCCAAACAACGGCATAGGTTGCTTTTTTTTGTAAAAAATTTCGGCGAAAGCCTTGCTCAAACAATTATCAATCAGATATTTATCATCCAAAATACCTTTCAGCATTTCGCGCGTAACCGCTTTTCCGGCATAAGGTTGATAGAGCAATTCCATCACTTTGTGATAGATGGATCCGAACGTATTTGCCTCTATCGTTTCCGATACTTCGTCCGGTTCGGCCAACGCTTCCACTTTTGAATAATAGAAACGCATCGGACATTCGAGATAGGCGTTGACATCGCTGGCCGAAATGGCCTTGCCCGATGCCGGTGTACAATACGCCTGCAAACGCGTGAGCACGTCGCCGGTTTTTGGCACTTCACGTTGTTTTTTAATAGGATATTCGATGGTGTAGCCAACCGTTTTTTTGGTCAACGGCACCTGCAGCAGGTATTCCAACTGCGCCGCATACCGACTCACCTCGCCATGTTGCCCATCGGTGCGCGAATCGTAAATCAAATACACGCGACGCGCCCGATAAATCAATCGGTAGAAGTTGTAGGCAAATATGGCATCGTGATATTCGTAAGTAGGCAACCCAAAGGCACGCCGCAAATTGTAGGGAATAATTGATGGCGTGCGATTCTGGCGCGGGAATATATCCTCGTTGAACGATGTGATGATGACATTCTCGAAATCCAACGCACGCGTTTCGAGCGTCCCCATCACTTGCAAGCCCTCGACTGGTTCGCCCCGAAAAGCGACCGTCAAACCGGCCACAAGTTGCTGCAGCAGGCGAAACAAAGTCGGCAGCGAAATGTCGTGCCGGAACTGCTCTATATTCGATTTGATGCAGTTGACTGCCGCCCTATAGCCGTCGCAAAACTCGCGGTCGAGGGTTTCGGTCTGTTGCGACAATGCATCGACTACGTCTGCAAAATAGGCCAAAAACCCGGCAGTATCGGTTACAGGACGAAACAGCAGTTGCAACAATTCGCCGGCTTGGTCGAACAAGGTCGGCGGCACCAAAAACAGATTTTCGGCGGTGATACGCGCCACCAAACGGCGCACTACATCCGGCTTTTTGCGGCACACATACGGATGATTCAGTATGGCCAACACATGCTTGTAGTAAAAATGTAACTCGTCGGCATGCTTGCGTTGGTTAATCTGCAAGGTAATCAGTTGCTCCATCAGGGTGGCTATCGGCGTCAACGACAGCGGATAACCCATCGTAACATTTACCGTCGCTACCGTCTCGGGAATGGCATACAACGTGGGCACCAACAAGCGTTCGTTTGGCAACACAACCACCGTGCGCAAATTGGTATTTTCGGGATTTTCGCGCTGCAAGTCATTCAATATGCGACACACCTGTTTTGTCTGCCCGATGTCGGACGGCGTGGCTATCAGTTCAATTTGGCGTTCGACGGGTTTCTGCGGCGCATCGAGTTCGTACAACGACTTGAACGACTTGTTGTCCTCGATAAACCGCCCCGCCACGTTGGCAAACTGCGTTATTTCGGGCGACTGATAGTCAAAATAATAGTCGCCGATGCCCTGTTTCCGGCATTTCTCGAACAATGCCGCTTCAGTCTTGGTCAGTGCATTGAATCCCACAAACACCACACGCGCGTAGTCCAAATGCAAATCATCCGCTTTTTCGGCCACATCACGAAAAATCATACCATCGTAGCCGATGCCGCGTTGGCGCAAATCAGCCTTAAACTGCGTATAAATAGCAAATAAATTGCTCCAAATATCCGAAAATTGCTGCTCGAACGCCTTTTTCTCCGCCCGATTGTCCAACAACACGCCCCAAAACTGACGAACAATCGCTTTTTGTTCGTCGTTCAGCCAACTCAGGTCGCGTTCAATATCTTTGAGGTCACCAATATTCTGAAACACTTGGCGCGCATCGGCCATATATTTGTCGATGTCGTTGAAATCGGCCAAAAGCATCTCGCCCAAAAAACAGAACCGATCGAACGATTCAGGCGCTTCGACCACATCGCAATACGTTTGGTACAAACTAAACAACAACGTTACTTTGTCGGCTTGCAACAACGACGATTCGCGCAAAAACAAATCGTTAATCGCCAATATGTCAGGAGCAAACATCGGCTGCGACGCCACCGACGACAACGCCTGCCGAAAAAACACGCCGGCACGACGATTGGGAAAAACAAACGCCACCGACTCCATACGGCTACCATATTCCGCATAATAACGCTCCGCTATCTGACGCAAAAAAGGTATCATAACACTCACTATTTTTTTTCGAAGTGCTAAATTACAAAAAAAAACTCCACACAGCACTATTTTTTCGAAAAAAAATAATGTTGCGATTGGATTTTTCAAAATAAATCTCTAAATTTGCCATCCGAAACACACAACAAACCACCACCATGAAAGCGCTTGTCAAAAAATATCCCGAACGCGGCATTTGGATGGACGACGTCCCCACGCCCGAAATCGGCGTCAACGACGTACTCATCAAAATTCGCAAGACAGCCATCTGCGGCACCGACCTACACATCTATAAATGGGACGAATTTTCGCAGAAAAACACCCCGACACCTTTAGTCATCGGACACGAATATGTGGGCACCGTAGTGGCCGTTGGCGCCGGCGTACGCAACGTAGCCATCGGCGACCGCGTTACCGGCGAAGGGCACATCGCCTGCGGACACTGCCGCAACTGCCGCCGCGGCAAACTGCACGTTTGCGAAAACTCCGTCAGCGTAGGCGTTACGCGCAACGGCGCTTTTGCCGAATACTTGAGCATTCCCGAAAGCAACGTCGTCAAACTCAGCGACAGCATTTCCGACGACATCGCCGCCATCATGGATCCATTCGGCAACGCCACACACACCGCTTTGGCATTCCCCATTTTGGGCGAAGACGTCTTGATAACCGGTGCCGGACTCATAGGCACCATGGCCACCGGCATTTGCCGGTTTGCCGGCGCACGCCATGTTGTCGTAACCGACCTGAGCGACTATCGGCTCGACATTGCCCGCCGCATGGGCGCCACATTGTGCGTCAATCCGGGCAAAGGGCAGTCCGTCAAATGGGCTATGCAGCAGTTGGGCATCAAAGGTTTCGACGTCGGGCTCGAAATGTCGGGCTCGCCGGCCGCCTTCCGCGAAATGATCGATTCGATGTACAAAGGCTCCAACATTGCACAACTCGGCATTCTGCCACCATCGACTACGGTCGAATGGAGCGAAATCATTTTCAACGCCCTAACCATCAAAGGCATCTACGGCCGACAAATGTGGGAAACGTGGTACAAAATGCGACAAATGCTGCTTTCCGGTCTCGATTTGACGCCCGTCATCACACATCGCTTCAAAATTGACGATTTTCAGCAAGGTTTTGACGTCATGGAGAGCGGGTTGTGTGGCAAAGTGATACTCGAATGGGACTGAAAACCAACCGATTGCGATTTTTATCAAAAAAAGTAGCAAAAAAATTTGGTCAGTACAAAAAAAGGCAGTACCTTTGCATCGCAATTCGGGAACGAATTGGGCGCTTAGCTCAGCTGGTTCAGAGCATCTGCCTTACAAGCAGAGGGTCGGGGGTTCGAATCCCTCAGCGCCCACAGAAATGAAAAGAGAACTTACAAACGTAAGTTCTCTAATTTTTTGCGCAAAATACAAAACACACGCAATAAAACACAAGTAACGACGTTATATGAATACAAACACTCAAAATAACGCCTATGATTAAAGAAATTACTCCTTCAAAATCGCACATCAGCACACAAAAAAACTTACAGCCACGCCCGCAGACACTGCACACCATTTTGGCATTTGCGGCGGCCTACCATGCCGAAATTTTGGCAGACGGCACACTGCTGCAATCGATACTGAATTGAGCGACGCGACGCGGTAACCTTCGCACACACAAACAGCGGCACAACACCCACGCACGCTGTACGCCACAATGTGTTTCACGAAAAAAAATCGTCTTTTTTTCGTGCCGATATTTGTCCGTTTGACAAAAATGTACTACCTTTGTGCATCAAATTTTCAAACCTAAATATCACACACTATTACTATGGAAACATTTGTTCATTCCGCATGGTCGATGATACCATTCGGCATTATGTTGCTGATGATTGCCATCGGGCCTTTGGTGGCCGAGAAGTGGTGGGAATCAAACATCAACAAACTCATTGTATCGCTGTTTTTGGGCGTTCCTACTGCTGTCTGCCTGATTATGGGCGGCATGGTGCACGACTTGGAGCACCAAGTGCTGTTCGATTATGTGCCGTTCATTGTGCTGCTGTTGGCGTTGTTCGTCATCACCGGCGGTATCCATTTAAGCGGCGACATCAAAGCCAAACCTTGGGTTAACACACTATTTCTCGGTATCGGCTACATATTGGCCTCGCTGATGGGAACTACCGGCGCCGCCATGTTGCTCATCCGTCCCGTCATCACCACCAACCAACAACGCAAACACACGGTACACACCATTCTGTTTTTCATTGCGTTGGTAGCCAACTGCGGCGGATTGCTGACTCCGCTCGGCGACCCCCCGTTGTTTATGTTATTTTTGCGCGGAGCACCATTCACTTGGTTCTTGAGCATGCTGCCAGAATGGGCATTTACCGGCGCACTTTTGCTGATAATATACTATTTCGTCGATCGCTACTATTACGCCAAAGAAGATTGGACAAACCTTGCCAACGACTCTTTGGAATATGAAAAACTGCGCCTGACCGGATCCATCAATTTCGTTTATCTGATAGGTGTCATCTTGTCCGTGGCATTCATCAACGAGGGTACCATACCACAAATGGGCGAAGAAAACGCTCCCCTGTGGTTGAAATTCCTACGCGAAATCGTGCTATTGTCATTGACAGGCCTATCGCTTTACACCACCAAAAAAGAGGTGCGTTACACGCAGAACAAATTCACGTGGGCGCCCATTATCGAAGTGGCCGTGCTGTTTTTGGGCATATTCACTACCATGACACCGGCACTTGCCTACCTAAAAGCGCACGCATCCGAATTGGGACTGAACACTCCGTGGCAATTCTACTACTCCACAGGCATGCTCTCGTCGTTCCTCGACAACACGCCCACGGCCGTGGCGTTCCACAGCGTGGCGACCGGTCTCACAGCCGAACAAATGACAGCATTTGCCTGCCCAATCGTAGCCGGCATTCCCGAAATTCTGCTCAAAGCCATATCGCTCGGCGCTGTGATGTTTGGCGCAATGACCTACATCGGCAACGGTCCCAACTTTATGGTGAAAGCCATCGCCGAAGAGAGCGGCATCAAAATGCCGAGTTTTTTCGGATACGTGCTGAAATTTTCGCTCGTCGTTCTGCTGCCCATCTACATCATTGTACAATTAATTTTCTTGTAAACCGATAAAAAAAAATGGCCGCAGTGTATAAAAACATACGACACACTGCGGCCATTCAGTTTTCGTCAATCAGCCATGCCGCAAACAAAAAAATCGACAAAAAAGCGCAAATCGAAATCGACAAAAAAAACCAAAGATGCGCCGATACTACCCTACCTGCTTATGGGTGCAGCCATCACCGCCCTCATTATTGCAGCCATCGAAATCGATGCCTATTTTTCCAAAAACGCCATCGCCGAAGTAACCACTACTTGCGATTTTTGTCGGAATGCCACAGCCCCCATCTCGTCGAAACAGACATTCAAGGACTTTAATGCAGCGCATCTGGAACACGCTCGCAAAAATGGTTTGAAGAAACCCATAAAGACCGACGAGGAACTGTTCAACACCATTGATTCCCTGCAAAAAGACGGCAAATTGGTCAAAATATCGAACAGTAAATATTACCATATACCACGCCTCACACATTCGCACCCCTACCTCACCCCCGAAGCCGCTACTCTGCTACAGGAGATCGGAATGCGTTTTCACGCCAAACTGCGCGAACACAATTTGCCAAAATACAAATTTGTAGTGTCGTCGCTCTTGCGCACCGAAGAGACGCAAAAACAGTTGCGCGCCACCAATCGGCAGGCCACCCACAACGAATCGGCACATTACTACGGCACAACGTTCGACATCTCGTACAGCAAATACAGGCGTTTCTATTTCAACCACGACGAGCCACAATTGGAACAACTGCTGACCGAAACATTGCGCGAGTTACGCAGCGAATGTCGTCTGCTCATCGTCAACGAGAAGAAAAACAAATGCTATCATATCACGGTGGTGAAATCTCGCGAACAATAGAACAAAATAAAATCCGACCGGAAACGATCGGATTTTGTTTTACAAGCGCGCCGTGCAGTCAAAAGGTATAACGCACGCTGGCAGTCAATCCCCAATCGAAATAAGAAGCATGGCCATCGCCACTGCGCCGGAACAGCAAGCCGTAGCCCGGTCGGAAATCGACTTGCACGGTCAGCGGGATGTCGTCCCAAGTAAGTTCCACACCGCCAATGGCATTCAAACCAAATTTACCCAATGTGGCACTCGACGGCAATGGTCCGTAGTTCACTCTGTCGAAGATAGTCCACACCGGACGTGCCAAACCAAGGCTTGCGCCGCCGCCGGCAAACCACCAAAGGCTGCCCCAATTCCAACCGGTAATGGAGCCTTCGTACATGGCATTCGGGTTCAACTCGAATGTCCACACAGCCATGTGGTCGCCATAGGAATCGTAAATAATATTGCCAAAAGTAAAGCCCAAATCGGCTTGCAACGCTACGTTTTCCGTAAAAAACGTTTTATACGAAAATCCCTCGAGCGTACCGACAACGCCGCCGACACCATGTTTATAGGGTTGTTGTGCATAAACAACGCTGGCAAAAACCGCCGCAACAGCAAATAGAAATAAACGTTTGTTCATAATCAATACATATTTGGTTAAAGCATTGCAAATGTAAACAATTTTATTCAATCGACCAACATTTTGTGATAAAAATTTATACATCACCGATGGTAGTAAGCAAATTCGGGCAGCCACAATGTGCCACCCGAACGCTATTCAGTTGCCGAGGCGGCAACCTTTTTCATGTATTAACCTCCGCATTTACTATAACCGCAGTTCGAGCAAACGAAGCAACCCTCTTTCACCACAATCGAGTGTTGGTGGCATTCGGGGCACTCCATCTCTTTGACATCAGTGTCGGTCATATACTTTTTCAGGGCGCGCTCCACGCCGGCTTTCCACGTGTTTATCGATTCGCTATCGAGTTGCAAGCCCGACACAAGTTTGATAACCTGTCCGATAGGCATGCCATAACGCAACACGCCGGAAATCAGTTTGGCATAGTTCCAATACTCTTTGTCGAACTTGTGCGACAGACCTTCGATGGTCGTTTTGTAGCCACGCGAATTGGTAAATTGAAAATCGTAGTGTTTGTGTCCGTCGTCGTCCACCACTTTGATGATTTTGCCTTGCGTAACCGTTTTGGGCAGGAACAAGCCTTCGTCGTCGTCGGCCAAGCCGGTAAATATTTCGTATGGGCGACCATTTTTGAGTCCGACAAACGCAATCCACTTCTCTTTTTTGTTTTGGAAACGCACCACGTCGCAATTCAACTCTTTCGGGCGCACCAAATGTTCGTCGGAGTAGCACACGCAGTGTTTGTTGGGTTCGTCCTCTTTTTTCTCTTTTTTCGTTACGTTGAGCAATACGCCGGCGCGCGACCCTTCGCGGTACACCGTTACGCCTTTGCATCCCGATTTCCAAGCCTCCATATAGAGTTGGCTCACAAGGTCTTCGGACACATCGGCCGGCAAATTGATGGTAACCGAAATGGAGTGATCGACCCATTTTTGGATACGTCCCTGCATTTTGACCTTCATCAGCCAATCGACATCGTTGGCAGTGGCTTTGTAGTAGGGCGACTGTGCCACCAAGGCATCTATTTCGTCCTGCGTATATTCGCGTTTGGTATCGTAGCCGTTCACCTCCATCCATGTTTTGAAGTGATGATGGAACACGGTGTACTCTTCGAACGAGTCGCCATCTTCGTTGACAAAATCGACACGCACACCTAAATCGTTCGGGTTGACCTTGCGGCGACGTTTGTACACAGGCATGAACACCGGTTCGATGCCCGAGGTAGTTTGTGTCATGATGCTGGTTGTTCCCGTCGGGGCGATGGTCAAACAAGCGATGTTGCGACGGCCGTATTTTACCATTTCGTCGTACATGTCGGGAGCGACGGCACGCAAGCGTTTGATGAACGGATTGTTCTCTTCACGTTTGGCGTCGTACACTTTGAATGCACCGCGCTCCTTGGCCATAACTACCGACGAGCGATAGGCTTCGACGGCCACATTTTTATGCACCTCTTCGGAGAAAGCCGTAGCCTCTTCGGTGCCGTAGCGCAAGCCGAGTGCGGCCAGCATGTCGCCTTCGGCCGTGATGCCGACGCCGGTGCGGCGACCTTGCGATGTTTTTTCGCTGATTTTCTGCCACAATTCCAATTCGGTACGTTTAATATCGGCACCTTCGGGGTCCGATTCTATTTTTTGCAAAATGCCTTGTATCTTCTCCATTTCGAGGTCGATAATATCATCCATGATGCGTTGCGCCTTGCGCACATGCACACGGAAGAGGTCGAAATCGAAATTTGCATTTTTCGTAAACGGTTCATTTACATACGAATACAGATTGATAGCCAGCAAACGGCAACTGTCGTAAGGACAGAGCGGAATTTCGCCGCACGGGTTAGTCGAAACGGTGCGATAGCCCAAATCGGCATAGCAATCGGGCACCGATTCGCGCAGAATAGTATCCCAAAACAGCACACCCGGTTCGGCCGATTTCCACGCATTGTGAATGATTTTTTTCCACAAATCTGCTGCATTGATATCCTTTACATGTGTCGGGTTTGGCGAATCGATAGGATATTGCTGACGATACATGGTGCCACTTTCGGCGGCGCTCATAAACTCATCGTCAACTTTCACCGAGATGTTTGCGCCGGTAATTTTGCCTTGTTCCAATTTGGCATCGATAAATTTTTCGGAATCCGGATGTTTTATCGACACCGACAACATCAACGCGCCACGCCGACCGCCTTGTGCCACTTCGCGCGTCGAGTTGGAGTAGCGCTCCATGAATGGTACGATGCCGGTCGAGGTCAATGCCGAGTTTTTCACCGGCGATCCTTCGGGGCGGATTTGCGACAAGTCGTGCCCTACGCCGCCACGGCGTTTCATCAGTTGCACCTGCTCCTCGTCGAGTTTGATGATGCCACCATACGAGTCGGCGTTGCCATCGATGCCGATGACAAAGCAGTTGGACAGCGAGGAAACTTGATAGTTGTTGCCGATGCCCGTCATCGGGCTGCCGGCCGGCACAATGTACTTAAAGTTGCGCAACAACTCGAAAATTTCGTCGCTCGACATCGGGTTCGGGTATTTTTGCTCGATGCGGGCAATCTCGTCCGCCAACCGATGATGCATATCGTCGGGCGTACGTTCGAAAAGATGCTGTTCCGAATCTTTCAGCGCATACTTGTTGACCCACACTTGCGCTGCCAACTGATCGCCGCCGAAATATTCGGTCGAGGCCAACTTGGCTTCTTCTTCTGAATAAATTTGTTTTTTCACGATAAAGAAAATTTTTCTATGTTTTTTGATACTATATTCGCGATTTTTCGGGCATTTGTCGCACACAAAATGCAGTTGCAATATTACAACGATTTTCCAAAATACGCAACACTAATACAGAAATTTTTCAAAAAGTTTTCCACAAAAAATCGTATCTTATTCATTTTCAGACATATAATTTTTCAGAATACACAAAAAGTTATCCGAAACGAAAAACCAACTTCATTCATAAAATACAACAAAGCAAAACACCATAATTATATACACCGATTTTCACATTACATCGGTTTTTCTATTTTGTTCATGCGTCATTGTTGCTCTATAGGACAATAACATCCGCCTGCAATTCCCAAAAAAAGTGCCAGACAACTCCAAAAGAAGTCGCCGAAACACATCGCCACGCGGACTTTTACGAGCCCCGTCAATGGCAAAATAAAAATCCGAAATAAAATCGAGGACCTGTCGGTGCCACCAAATGGTTGCCGTGGACGGCTATCACCCAATCCAACTTAAACGTCAGGTGGACGCGCGGCGTCAGCAGATAGTCGCATCCGACAAATGGCGCCACGCAAAAATAACTCTGTTTGTTGAGCACGGCCGATGTCTCCGGCTGCCAATCGTCCTGATGGCCATCGAGCAAGAACAAACTGCGTACCGCGCCGCCGCCAATGGTAGCACCAACGTAAGGCCACGCTTTGTCGAAACGCCAATATGCATCGGCCAAAAAACCTCCCCAACCGTTGCGCACATAACTACCTTTGCGCAACACATCGTGGCAGTCGGTAAACGACGACGGCATGGTCGATACATAACCTTCGCCACCAATGCGCAGATGTTCAAGCAAGTTGACCCGCAACGCGCCGCCAATGCCATAAGTGGCGCCCTGCGGTTTGCAAGGTGCATCCGCATTGCCGCCAAACAGATAACCGGCATGCAACATCATGCCGCCGGAATAACCCCGAAACACCTTGCGTGGTGCGTCTTGCGCCACCGACATAACGGTGAAAGCCGCAAAAACGCCCACAAATATCATCGAAAGCAAACGGTTCATAAATAGTTGTAATTTAATTATTCAGCCGACTATTGTCGCCGACGCTCGAGATACTCCTCGAGCATAATAGTTGCACTCACTTGGTCTATCATAGCTTTGTTTTGGCGTGCTTTTTTCTTCAGGCCGCCATCAATCATGGCCTGAAACGCCATTTTCGATGTAAACCGTTCGTCCACCAATTCAACCGGAATGTGTGGGAAACGCCGACGCATTTTTTCGACAAAGGTCAACAGTTTCGCCGTGATGGCCGCCGGTTCGCCACGCAACGTTTTGGGCAGACCTACCACGAAACATTCCACCGGCTCGCGCGCAACATAGTCAGCCAGAAACGTCTCGAGTTGCGATGTATCGACCGTTGTCAAGCCGTTCGCTATCAACTGCAACACATCCGACACCGCAATGCCGGTGCGTTTTTCGCCAAAATCTATTGCTAAAATCCGTGCCAAAATCCAAATCGAAATGCGGCACAAAAGTACAAAAAAATAGTCAATTGACCAAAAGCAGAAAAAATATGCTAAAAAATACGGCACAAACGAAAAAAAAATTGTAAATTTGTCGGTTAGTATGTCTGCTTTTTAGCAATCTGATTTTCAGACACTTATTTACAAAAAAATATCAAAACAAAAACATATCGCTATGTACAGAACAACAACTTGCGGCGAACTTCGTGCCGCCAACATCGGACAAACGGTAACCCTTGCCGGCTGGGTGCAACGCATCCGCAAAATGGGCGGAATGACTTTTATCGACTTGCGCGACCGTTACGGGATTACGCAACTTGCTTTTAATCAAGAGGTTAATGCCGAATTGTGTGAAAAAGCAAATCACCTCGGGCGCGAATACGTTATTCAAATAACCGGTGCAGTGGCCGAACGCTACAGCAAAAATGCCAATATGCCCACGGGCGATATCGAAATCATCGTTTCCGAACTGAACGTGCTGAACGAGGCTGCCACGCCGCCTTTCACCATCGAAGACGAGACCGACGGCGGCGACGACCTGCGCATGAAATATCGTTACCTCGACTTGCGGCGTGCGTGCGTGCGCAAAAATCTCGAATTGCGCCACAAAATGGCTTTCGAGGTGCGCCGCTATCTCGACGAACAGGGATTTTTGGAGGTGGAAACGCCCGTATTGGTCAACTCCACGCCCGAAGGCGCGCGCGATTTTGTGGTGCCGAGCCGTATGAATCAAGGGCAATTCTACGCTCTGCCGCAAAGTCCGCAAACACTGAAACAACTGTTGATGGTCAGCGGATTCGACCGCTATTTCCAGATTGTGAAATGTTTCCGCGACGAAGATTTGCGTGCCGACCGTCAGCCCGAATTTACGCAAATAGACTGCGAAATGTCGTTCGTCGAACAAGAAGACATTTTGAATATGTTCGAAGGCATGAGCCGCCATTTGTTCAAGGCCATAAAAGGCATCGACCTGCCCAAACTGCCGCGCATGACGTGGCACGACGCCATGAAATTCTACGGCAGCGATAAACCCGACACACGTTTCGACATGCGTTTTGTGGAACTGATGGACGTGCTGAAAGGGCACGGCTTCAGTGTGTTCGACGAGGCGGCCTACATCGGCGGCATTTGTGCCAAAGGTGCCGCATCGTACACCCGCAAGCAACTCGACGCACTGACCGAATTTGTAAAACGACCACAAATCGGTGCCAAAGGAATGGTGTACGCCCGCGTAGAAGCCGACGGCAACGTGAAATCGAGTGTCGATAAATTCTACACGCAAGATGTGCTGCAACAACTGAAAACAGCCATGCAGGCCGAAGCCGGCGATTTGATATTGATTCTCAGCGGTGCCGATGCCCTGAAAACCCGCAAACAACTCTGCGAATTGCGTCTCGAAATGGGTTCGCAGTTGGGATTACGCGACAAAAATAAATTCAGTTGTTTGTGGGTGGTCGATTTCCCGATGTACGAATGGAGCGACGAAGAACAACGCCTGATGGCCATGCATCATCCGTTTACAGCACCCAAACCCGAAGACATTCCGCTGCTCGACACCGACCCTGCTGCCGTGCGTGCCAACGCCTACGACATGGTCATCAACGGCGTGGAAGTGGGCGGCGGCAGCATCCGTATCCACGATGCCAAGTTGCAGGAAAAAGTGTTCGAGATACTCGGTTTCACGCCCGAACAAGCGCAAGCCAAATTCGGTTTCTTGATGAATGCCTTCAAATTCGGTGCGCCACCTCACGGCGGTTTGGCGTACGGCCTCGACCGTTTTGTGTCGCTCTTTGCCGGCCTGGACAGCATTCGCGACTGCATTGCCTTCCCGAAAAACAACTCGGGACGCGACGTTATGCTCGATGCACCGGGCTTCATCGACCAATCGCAACTCGACGAATTGGGGCTGAAAGTGGACGTAAAGGAATAAAAACTAAATCTTATGAACATCCTTCTAAAATTCTCAACCATTTGTCTGCTCGCTCTCATTTGTGTAGTGAGCACTTCGTGCGCAACCCCACCAACCGACGAAACGGCAGACGAACAATTATCCGCAGTGGAAGCGCAAGATACCAACGTGATTGAACTGACAAATGAAGTAATGAAATCCGGGCTCAAAGCCGTACAAAGTATCTTTCAAAAAATCAACGATGAAGTGTCCGAGGAGAGTCATATAGATCAAAAACCACGACGCAATATTCAATGGTTCGAACTCTCGACCCGAAAAGGCATTGTGAAACTGCACACCTATATGCCGAAAGATTCGGTCAAAATGCTGATGGGACGCCCGCATAAAACAAGCATTCGTACTTATGGAGACGACTTTCACGAAACGTGGGAATATGAGAAACGGGTTTTTAAGGATAGTGATGATTTTTACACCACCGAATTTCGTTTTGAATTCGTCAATGGAGAGTTGAAATCGGTTTCGCAATATTAAGATATAAAATGTTATGTCATTTATAATCAATTTGTTAATTTCGGCTCTGGCTGTATATCTGACGGCTTGGCTGTTGCCGGGCATAAGTGTAAAAAGTTATTGGACGGCTATCGGTGTGGCGTTTGTCATCGCCTTGCTGAACGTGCTGGTAAAGCCCTTGCTGACGCTGCTGACTATTCCTGTAACTGTGATTACGTTAGGGTTGTTTCTGCTCGTCATCGATGCCGTCATCATTCTGCTGGCAGGCAAACTGCTCAACGGCTTTCAGGTGAACGGCTTTTGGTGGGCGTTGTTGTTCAGCATCATCGTGTCGATAGTAACAAATTTGTTGAACAATTTATTCTATTAAGTATCTAACTAAACCCGCATGGTGCAACTGTTTTGCACTTTGCATTAAACACTATACACTATTATGAATAAAGTTCGTGTTCGTTTTGCACCGTCGCCTACGGGTGCGCTGCATATCGGCGGGGTTCGCACCTGCCTCTACAATTATTTGTTCGCCAAACAACATGGCGGCGAATTGATTTTCCGCATCGAAGATACTGACAGCCAACGCTTTGTGCCCGGTGCCGAAGAATATATCATCGAGGCGCTGACATGGCTCGGCATCAAATTCGACGAGGGTGTTTCCTTCGGCGGCAATTACGGCCCGTACCGCCAAAGCGAGCGCAAGGACATCTACAAGAAATATGTGCAACAACTGCTCGATGCCGACAAAGCATACATCGCATTCGATACACCCGAACAGTTGGAGGCTAAACGCAAGGAAGTGGCTAATTTTCAATACGATGCTTCGACACGTTTGCAAATGACCAACTCGCTGACGCTGAGCAACGAAGAGGTAGAACGCCGCATTGCCAACGGCGAACAATATGTGGTACGTTTCAAAATTGAGCCGGGCGAAGATGTGGTAGTCAACGACCTGATTCGTGGCGAAGTGCATATCAACTCGTCCATTCTCGACGACAAAGTGCTCTACAAATCGGCCGACAATCTGCCTACCTACCACCTTGCCAACATCGTGGACGACCACCTGATGGAGGTATCGCACGTCATTCGTGGCGAAGAGTGGCTGCCGTCGGCACCGCTGCATGTGCTGCTCTATCGCGCTTTCGGTTGGGAATCGACCATGCCGCAATTTGCGCACCTATCGCTACTTTTGAAACCCGATGGCAACGGAAAACTGAGCAAACGCGACGGCGACCGACTCGGTTTCCCCGTATTCCCGCTCGAATGGCACGACCCGAAAACGGGCGAAGTGTCGTCAGGCTATCGCGAGAGCGGCTACTTGCCCGAAGCCGTCATCAACTTCTTGGCACTGCTCGGTTGGAATCCCGGCAACGACCAAGAAATTATGTCGATGGACGAACTGATACACCTTTTCGACCTCAAAAAATGCAGCAAAAGTGGCGCTAAATTCGACTACGAAAAAGGCAAACACTTCAATCACCTTTATCTGCAAAAGAAATCGAACAGCGAATTGGCGCAAGTGATTCTTGCCAAACTGCGCGAACTCGGTCTCGAGCCCGACGCTCCCAAAGCCGAAGCCGCTGTCGCTGCCATGAAAGAGCGCGCCACATTCACCAACGACTTGTGGGATTTGTGCCGTTTCTTCTTCGTTGCGCCCAAAGAATTTAACGAAAAAGATGTGCAAAAACGCTGGAAACCCGAAACACCCGCGCTACTGACCGACCTGCTGACATTTCTGCAAACGCTCGACACATTCGACAACGCCGAACAAACCGAAGCCACCGTCAAAGCGTGGTGCGAAGCCAAAGGGTACGGCCTTGGCAACGTGATGAACCCATTCCGCTTGACACTTGTCGGCGAAATGCGCGGCCCGCAAATGTTTGCCATCACACAAATTCTCGGCAAAGACGAGGTGCTGCGCCGCCTTACCTATGCGCTCGAAACGATAAAGTAAAGTTCCGGAAAACATCAACAACAAAAAAGGCTGCTTCTTGTTGAAAGCAGCCTTTTTGCTTTTCGATATTTTTATTAAAAACACTTATTCAATTAATAATCATCGCATTACAAACTATTCACACCTTACAAATTTTGATAAAAAGTAGCAACGGCCACAATGCCTTTCTCCCAAACATCAAGATCCATCGATTCGTTGGGCGAATGAATTGCATTCTGTTCCAGGCCGAATCCCATTAGAATAGTTTTCACGCCCAACACCTGTTCGAACGTCGAAATAATGGGAATGGAGCCACCACGACGCGCCGCCAACGGACGCTTGCCAAACGCCGTTTCGAATCCTTTCTCGGCTGCTTTGTAAGCCGGAATATCAATCGGACACACATAACCCTGTCCCCCGTGCATTGGCGTTACATTCACTCTAACTCCCTGAGGAGCAATCGATTGCAAATATTCCGCCATATTATTCGAAATCTCTTCGTGATTCTGATTAGCCACCAAACGACATGATATTTTTGCAAACGCTTTGCTCGGAATCACTGTTTTACTGCCCTCGCCTTGATAGCCGCCCCAAATACCACAAATATCAAACGACGGCCGGCACGAATTACGCTCAAGCGTCGAGAAACCCTCTTCACCAAACACAGCATCAACATCTATGGCCTGCCTATACGTCGCCTCATCAAAAGGTATCTGCGCCATCATCGCCCGTTCGGCATCCGGAATGGGCAACACATGGTCGTAAAAATGAGGAACGACAATGCGTCCGTGCGCATCTACTACACGACTGAGCATTTCACACAACGCATTGATGGGATTTTTCACCGCTCCGCCAAAATGCCCGGAATGCAAATCGCGATTCGGCCCGGTAACTTCCACCTGCCAATAAGCCAACCCACGCAAACCTGTCGTAATCGACGGTGTATTCTTGCCTATCATCGATGTATCCGACACCAAAATCACATCACATCGCAACAAATCCCGATGCTCGCGAATAAAACGTTCCAACGATGGACTACCAATCTCCTCCTCGCCTTCGAATAAAAACTTCACTTGAGATTCCAACAAAGCATTTTTCACCAAAAATTCGAAAGCCTTAACCTGAATCATTGCTTGTCCCTTGTCATCATCGGCGCCACGAGCAAACAACCGTAACGCACCCTGCTCTTCACGAATTTCCGGTTCCCACGGATTGCTGTGCCATTGCTCAAGTGGTTCGGCCGGCATCACATCATAGTGTGCATACACCAAAACTGTCTGTTTCGGCTGCGCCGGTGTGTACTCTGCATACACAAACGGATTACCTTCTGACGGCATAATTTCGGCATGCTGTGCTCCTGCCTCTATCAGCAATTCGCGCCAACGTTCGGCGCAGCGCAACATATCGGCCTTATGTTCCTCCTGACAACTCACACTCGGAATACGCAACAAACTCGCCCACTCCGCCATAAAACGCTCACGATGCGCACTGATATACTCTTGTATAGTCATAATTCTCAAATATTTTACGTTTTTTATTAGCGTTGCAAGTTACACATTTTTTATGACAACCACAAATTATCCCGACCTATTTTTTCTTCAGGTTGGTGTACAGCAAGAAAGCCTTCACGAAAAAGAAATCGTGAAGGCTTTCGAAAAACGGCGGCTACCTACTCTCACA
>SFDZ01000038.1 GCA_004557405.1 Bacteroidales bacterium | reverse complement strand
AGGATAATCCTCTGTGCCGATGGTCTGTCCCCATACTTCCGGAGTTACTCCGTTTTCGTCAGCTGTCTGACCACTTTGGAGCAGATATGCCACCTCGCCGCTTGCAAATTGGGTCGTGGTTTTGCCCTCGGTTTTTTCTACTGTGCCGTTATTATTTAAGCCCACAGCGTTTTTATCGCATTTGCTGCTGTCGAAATAACAATTTGAGATTGTACTATAACCGTTATAACCGCACACGCCGCCGACAGCGTCCGTACCGCTGACTGTACCGGTGCTGTAACAATTCTCTATTTTGCCGCTATTCAGAATTCCGCACACGCCGCCGATATAATATCCCGTACCGATGACTGCGCCCGTATTATAACAGTTAAGCAAAATACCGTCGTAATTGTTTCCGCACACGCCGCCGACACAATCCGTACCGCTGACCGTGCTTGCGCTGTAACAGTTTTCTACTGCACCGTATTTTGCGCCGCATACGCCGCCGACATAATCTTTGCCTTTGAAATAGGAATCAACAACACCCACATTGGAAATCTTACCGCTTGAGCCTAAATGTCCGAATAAGCCTATGCGCATTACGCTTGAATTATCGAAATACAATCCGCTTACTGTATGGTTTTGTCCGTTAAAGGTGCCTGCGTAATAATCGGGATAAGCATTTCCCACAATAGGCGTCCATTCTGTGAAACCGCTTACATCGCTTGCAAGGGTGCCGTCTGCATTCAGAACGCCTGTGTTTACGGTAATATCCGCTGTGAGAACTGCGTTTGCACCCAAATTCTGCGTTAAACCGTCAGTACCATTTACAAGGGCGGCAAACCAGTAAAGCTGTCCTGCATTGCCGATTTCGTAAACTTCGTCAAAGCCCTCGACACCGTCTATGTCATACTTGTCGGTTGTCAGTGTTGCAGGCTGATAGGCGCCGCACTTTGTGCAGAAGCCGTTTGAATAGTTGTGATCAGGTCTTGTATCGGCAAGTTCTGTGTTGGAGTAAGTTTGGTCCTTGTTCTCGTCGCAGTCTGCATAGCCATAGTAAACCTTATCGCCGCCAAGAACGGGATAAGGGTCTGTGCCGATGGTCTGTCCCCATGCACCGTCGGACGTGTTGCCGTTCAGCAGATAGCACACCTCACCGCTTGCAAACTGCTCTGCGGTTTTTGCCGTTGCTGTTGCTCCGGAATTACTTGCGCTGCCGAATCCAAGGCTGCAGGAAGCATCAAGATAGTAGTTATCAGCCAGATTTCCGGCGGTGTGACTCCTTACCCAACCGATAACTGCTCCGCAATAGGTTGAAGTACTGCCGTTGCTTACACTGCCGTAATTATAGCAATTCTTAACCATGGCTTTTGTGTTGTTTACATATCCGAGAACACCGCCGACATAAGCACCGTCTTTCGTTGCGGTCACGGTACCGAGGTTTGCGCAGTTGCTGATTCTTCCGCCGTCGGATGTGTATCCGACCACACCGCCGATACAGTCGTGAGAATTCTGAATATTCATATTTCCGTAATAAACGCATTGATCAACAACTGTCTCTGTGGTTTGGATAGAGCCTACAACGCCGCCGACATGCTTTAACGCTACTGCTGTATTGGAAATGTTGACATAGGAAGCAACATTTCTGATGGTAGCACCATCGGTATTGCCGACAATTGAGCCAATCTCTGCGCCGTCAGCAGAAAGCGTAATCTCGCCTTTCAGCGTAAAGTTCATAATCGTACCGTTCGCAGAACCGAAAAAGCCGGAGTTATTGGTCGTGGAAGTTATTTTGAAATTTGAAACAGTATGGCCCTGACCGTCGAAGGAACCGGCAAACGCCGTAATCGGTTTCCATTCGCGGTTTTCAAGGTCGATGTCGTTTGTGAGCACAGCCGAAGCGCTCGTATTTTGTGCATCAAAATCGGCATGTGTGTTGTCGCCGTTTACAAGCGCCGCAAACCAGAAAAGCTGTCCTGCATTGCCGATTTCGTAAACACCGTCACTATCACTATCTGTTGCAGGCTGATAAGCGCCGCACTTTGTGCAGAAGCCGTTTTCGTTATAGTCGTGCTCGATGCTCACCTCTTGGGTATTGGCATACGTGTTGCCCACATTCTTTTCTCCTCCGCAGAGCAGGGTAGCATAATACACCGTGCCGCGGGTGTTATCAAGGACGGGAGCGCCGTCTGTGCCGATGGTCTGATACCATTTTTGTGAGCCGTCAGACACACTGCCGTTCAGCAGATAGCACACCTCACCGCTTTTGAACTGCTCTGTGGTCTTGCCCTCGACATTGGTGACGGTGCCATTATTTGTTCCAATAGCATCTTTGTCGCATTTTTCGCTGTCGAAGTAGCAGTTGGAGATTGTGCCACTACGGTTATTCATCCCACACACGCCGCCGACAACAGAAGAAGATGAAGAACCGCCGACTGTACCGGTGCTGTAACAATTCTGAATTGTACCACCGTTATTCACAATTCCGCACACGCCGCCGATATACCATCCCGTACCGATGACTACGCCTGTATTATAACAGTTAAGCAATTTACCGTTGAAATTGTTTCCGCACACGCCGCCGACACTTTCCGTACCGCTGACCGTGCTTGCGCTATAACAGTTTTCCATTGCGCCGTATTTTGCGCCGCATACGCCGCCAACAAATTGATTACCGCAGAAATAAGAATCAACAACGCCAACATTGGAAATCTTACCGCTTGAGCCTAAATGCCCGAATAAGCCTATTTTATTTGCGCTTGAATCATTGAAATACAAGCCGCTTACCGTATGGTTTTGTCCGTCAACGGTGCCTGCATAATTATTTGGATAAGAATTCCCGACAATAGGCGTCCAGGCTTTGAAACCGCTTGTGTCGCTTGCAAGGGTGCCGTCCGCTTTCAAAACGCCTGTATTTACGGTGATATCGTTTACAAGAACTGCATTTGCGGAAAGGTTTTGCGCTGTGCCGTCGATCAGCGTACCGTTGACGAGGGCGGCAAACCAATAAAGCTGACCTGCATTGCCGATTTCGTAAACTTCGTCTTTTGTGTTGTCGCCATTGATGTCATACTTGTCGGTTGTCAGTGTCGCAGGCTGATAGGCGCCGCACACCGTGCAGAAGCCGTTTTCGTTATAGTCGTGCTCGATGCTCACCTCTTGGGTATTGGCATACGTGTTGCCCACATTCTTTTCACCTCCGCAGAGCAGGGTGGCATAATACACGGCGCCGCGGGTGTTATTCAGGGTGGGTATGCTGTCTTCACCGATGGTCTGATACCATTTTTGTGTGCCGTCAGACACACTGTCGTTCAGCAGATAGCAGACCTCGCCGCTTGCAAATTGGGTTGTGGTTTTGCCCTCGGTTTTTTCTACTGTGCCTTTATTTCTGCCCACAGCGTTTTTATCGCATTTGCTGCTGTCGAAGTAACAGTTAATTATTTCACACAAGCTGTAACCGCACACGCCGCCGACAGAAGGCTCGGAAGAACCGCTGACTGTACCGGTGCTGTAACAACTCTCTATTTTGCCGTTATTCACAATTCCGCACACGCCGCCGATATACCATCCCGTACCGATGACTGCGCCTGTATTATAACAGTTAAGCAAAATACCGCTGTAATTGTTTCCGCACACGCCGCCGATACACTCAGTACCGCTGACCGTGCTTGCGCTGTAACAGTTTTCTACTGCACCGTATTTTGCGCCGCATACGCCGCCGACAAGTTTATAGCCGCAGAAATAGGAATCAACAACGCCCACATTGTAAACCTTACCGCTTGAGCCTAAATGTCCGAATAAGCCTATGCGCATTACGCTTGAATCATCGAAATACAAGCCGCTTACCGTATGGTTTTGTCCGTCAAAGGTGCCTGCGTAATAATTGGGATAATCATTTCCCTTAATAGGCGTCCAGACTTTGAAGCTGCTTGTGTTGCTTGCAAGGGTGCCGTCTGCATTCAAAACGCCTGTGTTCACGGTGATATCCGCTGTAAGAATTGCGTTTGCACCCAAATTCTGCGTTAA